>JBAZXW010000031.1:0-54237 GCA_041659605.1 Sinimarinibacterium sp.
CTGCAGGCGCGACTGCAGTGCGGCAGCATCGTCAACGCCCAGCTGCTGCAGCCGCGCGACGTCGGCGAAGCCGGAGTCCAGCGCGTACAGCGCCAGCCAATGCTGCGCCGAGTCGGACGCTGCGATGCACCGCAAGCGGCGCAGATCGCGCAACGCGCCGTACAGCAGATCGGTGACGCGCGCGCGATCACGTCCGCCCATCTGCCGCTGCTCGCGAAACGCCGCCTGCAGCAAGCGGTCGGCCGCACGGCCCTGCTGCACGACGGCGCTCAACACCTCGGCTGCGAGCCGCCACTGCGCCGGATACAGCCGCGCCGCGCTCATCGACGCACCGGCCCGTCCGGGCGACGGTCAATAAAGGACCGTTCGTCGGCTCGCGCCCACAAGCTCTTGTGACTTGACAAATGAAATGACACTATGGGTCGTGGTTGGCGGACTGTAGACGCTGGGTTTACGGAGCCAGCTGCTTTTCGCAATCCGGAGGTCAACAACATGGCTGCAAAGAAGGCGACAAAGAAAGCTGCGAAGAAAACCAAAAAGAAATAAGTCTAGAGATACCGCGTTAGGCTCGTTGCGGCAGATTCGGTCGGGAATCTGCCGCAATTTTATTTGCAGGGCACAAAAGAAGGGGCGCCTGATCAGCGCCCCTTCTCTTGTGCCCCCGAGTTGTAGGTTGGGCTGAGCGGCGCGAAGCCCAACACGGCAGCGCACCGATGGGCTTGTTCGGCCCATCCATGGGCCTCACCCCTCGCTTTGCTCGGGGCTACGCTCAAATGCGTTCCCACGCATTTGTCGCATTGGCTCAGCACATCCTACGCCTCGCCAATCCGTCGCCGCACACGCAGCGCAAATGCGGCCAGCAGCATCAGCAGGCCGCCGGCCGGCATCGCGCCGCCACCGAAGCGTCCCGCATCGGGTGTACCGCCGCCGCCCGAGCCACCACCATCGGTCGCCTTGGCGAAGTCGTAGGTCTGCACGCCGCGGCCGAAGGTTCCTGCGAACAGGGTGCGGTCGTCGCCGGGCTTGAGCACGAGCTGGTTGACCGGCACCGAGGGCAGATCGCCCAGCGGCGCCCAAGCGCTGCCTTCGAGATCCGACGAGATGAACACGCCGATGTCGGTGCCGACGATCAGCTGATCGCCGCGCTGGATGATCGCCGTCGTGATCACGTCCGGAAGGTCGCCGCTGATGTCGACGAAGCTCGCGCCGGCGTCGGTGGACTTGAACACGCGGCCGCTGCCGCGGTTGGCGTTCGTGTCGAGGTACTGACCATCCGGCAGCCAGCGCGCCGTCGAATAGCCGCCGAGCACGACGTACACCGTGCTTGGGGTCGCCGGATCGGCCTCGATGTCGTAGATGTAGCGGTTGGGCAGGCCGCTGGCCGACGCGACGTGCCAGCCGTCCGGCGTGCCCTTCTGCGGCGGCGCCTCGCCGCCGACGTTGGTCGCGAGGCGATTCTGGAACTGGTCACCGGCCGCGGTGATGTTGCACGGTGCGCAGGCGCCGACATAGACCGCGTCGCCCTTCACTTCGAGCGTGCCGCGCGACTGGAACGCGCCGCCAGTGGCGTCGTTGACGCCGAGGTCGAACACCGTGGTCCAGGTCGCATCGGTCGCGGCATCGAGTGTTTCGGCAACCTTGTTACCGGCCGCAACCAGGTGGTTCGCGTCCTGCGGATCCATGCGAAATGCGCTGAGGAAGTGCGCGGCGCCGACATCGAAGCTGTCGATGTACGCGTTGGTCTTGCCGCCGTCGGTCGTGCGCACCAGCGCCAGGCCCGGCGTCTGGTAGTAGGCGACGTCCGAATTGTCCGGATCGACCGCCGTCCACATGCCGTCGCCGACGTAGACGCGCAGCTGACGGCGCGTATCCGGCTCGATCTTGCCGGAGGCGTTGTCCTGCAGACCGTAGTAGACGGTGCCGTCCTTGGCCACGGCAATGCCATAGTTCATCAGCGTGTAGAAGCCGCGGTTGGCACCGATCCCCCACTTGGTGTTGTCGAGATCGTCGGTGATCGTGTCGGCGGAGTACTGCTTGTAGACGCCGCCGTCGTTGCCTGCGAACAGCCACACGCCGCCGCGGGTTTCGTCGGGGATGAAGATGCCGTCGTGCTGGTCGGGATGCGTCGTCGTGATGTTGGTGACGAGACCATCGCGGAACGGGCACACCGGCGGCGTTTCACCGAAGCCGAGATTGCCCAGCAGGAACAGGCAGGTGTTGCCGGCGAAATAGGTGCCGATGACCTTGAAATCGTTGGGCGTCTGCTCGAGGCCGGTGACCGGGACATTGAGCCGGTTCTTCCAGATCTCCTCCATGCCGAAGGCCACGCGCGTCGGTGCGCCCAGCACCGGATCGACCGCGGTCGGATCCGGCTTGATCCATAAGTCGTACCAGGCCTGCACGCCGGGACCGATGCCGAGCGCAACGACCGCCGCGAGCGACGAGCCGGTGGTGACGCCGGCGTACGTTAACTCGACATCGTCGGCCATGCGGATCCAGGTGTCGCCGAAGTCGGGCGAGACATAAACGCCGTTGAGCGCCGTCGGGCTGAAGCCTTGCGTCGCCAGTTCGCAGACAAACTGTGGATCGCCTTCGGGCAGGACCGAGCAGTCGAGCGGCAGCGACGGCAGGCCCTCGTCGGTCGGCAGATCGAGCACCGGGACGCCGCCGTTGAGCAGCACCGCGTCCTGCACGACGGCGTAGACGTAGTTGTGATCCTGCGCCGGGCCGATCGCGTGGCCCAGCTCGATACGGCCGATGCGCGCCTGCGGCGCAAAGCCGACAGGAATGAGGCCGCCGGTGACATCCTCGATGTCGCCGGTCAGCAACCCGACGCGCGCAAACGTGCCTGCCTTGCCGTTGTCGGAGCGATACAGGCCATTGCCCGGCGACTGCGGCTTGCCGTCGGCGTACGGCAGCGCCCCGGAGCGGAAGCCCACCGCGGCCAGCACCGGGCAGCCATCGGTGGAACATTCTTCGGCGGTCGCGCCGCCCGGCTCCTTGACGACCACATCGGTGACAAAGTTCGCCAGCTGGCAGGGGCCGAGGCCGGTGACGCCAGCGCACTCTTCGGATACCGGCAAGGCGACGTTACTGAACGTGCTGCCAGCGTCGTCGGAACGGAACAGGCCCATGCCTGTCGCGGCGTAGACGATGTTCGGATTGCTCGGATCGACCGCGAGGCGCGACGCATTGGTGCCGTCCGGCACACCGGTCGCATGGTTCCAGGTCTGCCCCAGATCGTCGGACCAGTACGCACCCAGGCCGACATAGGTGTTGCCGCCCTGCACGTGCTCGCCGGTCAGCGCCAGCACGCGGCCGCCGCCGGCCGGCGTCCACGCCACCGCGCTCGTGATCAGCGTCGGCAGGCCGTCGCCAATTGACTGCCAATGGTCGCCGAGCGTGCCGACATCGCCGTCGATCGCATCGGACATCCAGATGCCGCCGTTGCCGATCGCCACGAACAGCCGCTTGGCGGCAGGATCGTAGGCAAAGTTGTCGGCACGGCCGGCGACTTCGGGGATGCCATCGTTGGCGCCGTCCGGATACTCCGGGTCGGAAACCTGGGGGCCGCTGCCGTATTCGGCCCAGTTGCCGACCGCGTTGGCGACCTTGGCCCGGCTGGACTGGAGCGCTTCCTTCTGCTCAACCGCCTTGCGCAGCGCCCCCGGCGGCGGCAGGCCGCGCATGCCGGCCACGTCGCGCGCTTCCATCTGCTTCTCGGCGAAGGACTCCGGCAGCTTGCGCCAGGCGCAGATGCGGTCGCCGAACTTGCGGCGAATCTCGCTGAACTGGCTGCGCGCGAAACCCGGATTCATCTGCGCCGACACCGCGACCGGGTCGGCCGGTTCGTAACCCGCCGGGCACTCCGCGAGCCCGGCCAAGTGCAGCGCCGCCCCGCGCCACTGCGGTGCGACAGCAACCGCCACGCCCAAGCCGAGCGCGGCAACCCCCGCCACGACCAACACCTGCGCCTTGTGCAACGCCATTTCAGTTTTCCAGATGAGATCCGGACCGCACCATCCGTGGCCGGGCCCGTACGAAGGTCGAGTGCGCGGCGCACACCCGTCGCCGCTGCGTGCCGCTGCGCGCGGCCTGCAAAACATGTGCATTGTGCATGGATGTCCCGGCACCCACTGTCGGATTTTTCCGACGCGCGCGCTCCGTGAAATCCCCTTACTTTTGCCGCGTGCACGGAGTCCGCACGTGCAAGCGGCGCGGAATCCCGCTCCGCAACACTGGCGTGCGTCAAGGCATGATTGACTGTTAGATTCGCGTACGGACACCAACGGAAGGGCCGAGACCGATATGAGCCAGCGAACAGCACTGGTAGTGGACGATTCCCGTTCTGCGCGCTTCGCGCTGCGCAAACACCTCGAAAGTCATGCCTTCAAGGTCGACACCGCGGAAAGCGCCTTGGCGGCGTATCAGTGGCTGGAGTCGCAGACACCCGACATGATCTTCCTCGACCACGTGATGCCCGGCGAAGACGGCCTGGCCGCGCTGCGTCACCTCAAGGCGGACCCCCACACCGCCGCCATCCCGGTGGTCATCTGCTCGTCCAACGAGGGCACCTCGTTCGTCGCCGAAGCGCGCGGCCACGGCGCCGCGGACGTGCTGCAGAAGCCGCCGACACCCGAACAGCTGCAGCGCGTGCTCGACCAGGTCGAATCGGCGATCGCGGTGACGGGCGTCACCGCGCATGTCGCCGAACCGGTTGCGGCCATCGCCGAGCCCGCGCCTGCGCCTGCGCCCGCGTCACCGCCGCCGCCGCAGCCGATTCGGGCTGCCGCCGTTCGGCCAGCGCCCGCCGCGGCCGAGGTGCCGCCGGCCGCGGAGACCGCCGCGCCGGTCGTTGTCGAACTCGCCCTGGGCGCCGACGAGAGCATGCGCGCCCAGCTTGCGCGCCTGCTCGAAGACAATGCCCAGGCGGCCGACGCGCTCGAGTCACGCACCACCGCGCTCGAATCGCGCATGGTCGCGATGGAGCGCCGCCTCACGTCGGATCTGACCAAGCTGCGCAAACAACAGGACGCGCTGGTCCAGCAGCACACCGAAAGGCTGGACGCACAGCGCAAGCAGTTCGACGCCGATCTGCGTGCCGTGCACAAGGAGTTCGCCGACGAACTGGCCAAGGCGGTGCAGGCCGTGCGCACGCAGGCGGTCGAGGAGATCCGCGAAGCGCTGATCCGCGCGCTGCGCGGTTGACTCAGAGCTTGAGCGCGGCGACCAGCAGCAGCGCCCAGCCGGCGAGGAACAGCACGCCGCCGATCGGCGTGATCGCGCCGAGCACGCGCACGCCGCTCAGGCACAGCGCGTAGAGGCTGCCGGAGAACAGCAGCACGCCGGCGGCGAAGCAGACGCCGGCCGGCTGCAGCGCGGAGGACGCGGCGCCCTGGCGCAGCAGCACCCCGACCGCAAGCAGCGCGAGCGCGTGCACCAGCTGGTACTCGACGCCGGTCTTCCACACCACCAGCATTTCGGCGGACAGGCGCGCGCGCAGCGCGTGCGCGCCGAAAGCCCCCAGAGCGACGCCGAGCAGGCCGTAGACGGCGCCGATGACGAGAAAGGCCTTGCTCATCAGTGTGCGCCGACGACGCGGAATGCGATGCCGGCGCGCTGCAGGCGATCGATCAGCACATTGCCCATTGCCTGCGTCGGCGTGATCACGCCGGCGGTTTTCGGCAGCCGGTCGAGCGCGAGACACAGCGCCGATTCGGCCAGCATCTTCGAGGTCTCGCCATAACCCGGGTCACCGCCGCTGACCTCGCAGCGCACGCGCTTGCCGCCGCCCTCGCCGAGAAAGGTGACGCGGAACCAGCCCTTGGCGCGCGTCGTCGCGCTCGGACCGTCGCCGGGATCGCGCAGCGCCAGCAGGCGTTCGCGCGTCGGCTTGAACTGGCTGCCGACGAGCAGCGCGCCGGCGCCGGCGACGAGCTGCAATGCGGTCGTCAGCTTCTTGACCTGCAGGAAGTGGCCGTAGCGGAAATCGGGGCCGTAACGGTCGAGCGCCATCGCGCTGCGCCTGACGATCTGCGGGTCGATGGACGGCATCGGCAGGGTCCAGGTCCCGAGTTCCTCGATATGGCGGATGCCGTGGTGGATGGAGCCGATGCGCCGGTCCAGGGGCCGGCCTTCCTCGCGGCGCCGCGCCTGGGCCACCTGCGCGTATTCGCGCAGCCGCGAGAACGCCGTCACCGCCGAATGCAGCGTACCGCCGGAAAACTCGCCGCCGGCGCGCACATAGCCTTCGACACGGATCGGCACATCCTCGGGCAGCTGCTGCACGGTGAACCAGCAGCCCAGATCGTGCGGAATGCTGTCGAAGCCGCAACAGTGGACGATGCGCGCCCCGGTCTCGCGCGCACGGTCGTGATACTTGAGCCACATGCGATCGACGAATTCGGGCTCCCCGGTCAGATCGACGTAATCCGTGCCGGCCTCGGCACAGGCACGTACCAGCGCCTCGCCGTAGCGCACGTAGGGACCGACGGTGGAGATGACGACGCGCGTCGACCGGACCAGCTTCTGCAGCGATTCGGCGTCGCCGCTGTCGGCCTGCAGCAGCGGCAGCTGGCGACAGGCCGGCACCAGATCGGTCACGCGTGCCCGCGACAGCTTTAGCTTTTCCTCGTTGCGGCCGGCGAGCGCCCAGCGCAGCTTGGCGCCCCCGTGCTGCGCCAGGTACTCGGCCGTCAGCTGACCGGTGAAGCCGGTCGCGCCGAACAGGACGATGTCGTATGCGCGGGACTTGGGCATGGGCGTCCTAGGGCGGCGGGGTGCCGATCATACCCGTGCCGCCAACGATGAGTGCTGGATCAGGGCTGGATGGCGGCAAAAGCCGAGCGCAAGGCTTCGACGCGCTGACGGTTGACGTCGAAATCGTAGTAGCCGATCCGGCTCGCCGAGCGCACGTGCACCAGAGACTCGGCATCGACAAAGCGCAGTTCCAGATCGTCGACGTAGCGCATGATCGGGCTCGTGAACGTGGCGTGCACGTAGTCGCGACTGGACGCTTCGACGTGCGCCCCCGGCATGCCCGCGAGGCTGCGCAGCAGCGCGGCCTGTGCCGCGTCGCGGCTGCCGGAATAGCGCAGCGGCTCGATCGCCCAGCGTGTGCCGGGCTGCTGCGAGCTCACGCAGCGGGCCTTGTCGCAGGGCGCGAACTGATCGCCCGTCGGGCGCAGGTTGGGCGTGCCCATGCCGCAGGCGCTGAGGCCGGCTGCGGCAATTCCGAGTACTACGATGCGATTGAGCATGGAACACTTCCCGTCGCCGACAGTCGGCATTTGCGATGGCGGTGAACGGCACTGCGCGCGTTCCGCCATTGACCATTCATTAACGATTCCGCAGGCAAGGTATGCAGCATAGCCAATCTTCCGGAGTATTCATGCCGAAGCGTTTTCTGGCGGCCCTCGCCGGCCTGCTGCTGATGCCGGCGCTGGCCTTTGCCGCGCCGCCTGCAGGCAAGGACGTGCCGCAGCCGCTGCAGCAGTTTGCCGGCAAGGTCGTGTATGTCGACTTCTGGGCCTCGTGGTGCGCGCCCTGCGCCGAGTCGTTCCCCTGGCTCAACACGCTGCAGCAGAAGTTCGGCAACCGCCTGGTCGTCGTCGGCGTGAACGTCGACGAAAACCAGAAGGACGCCGAGCGCTTCCTCAAGCGCAATCCGGCGCAGTTCGCGATCATCCGCGATCCGGAAGGCGAGATCGCCTCGCATTACGACATCCCCGGCATGCCGACCTCGGTGATCCTCGACGAAAAGGGCGCCGTCGTGCACCTGCACTCGGGCTTCCGCAGCGGCGAAGTGGCCGAATACGAAGCCGCCATCGCCCAGGCGCTCGCCGCCGGCACCAAGACTGGAGCTGCAAAATGAAGCTGCACCCGATCCTGTTTGCAAGCGTTGCCGCGCTCGCACTGTCCGCCTGCAGCAACCTGGGCGCCAAACCCTGGCAGCGCGCCGCGCTCGCGCGCCCCGACATGCAGGTCGACGCCGATCCGGTGCTCGCCGGTCTCGACGATCACATCTACTTCAGCAAGGAAGCGTCGAGCGGCGGTCGCGGCTTCGGCGGCGGAGGCTGCGGATGCAACTGAAAGATAAGCGCCGCGCCCTGACCGCGGCCACCCTGACCCTGCTCGGCACGACCGCGGCGACGTCCGCGCAGGCCGGTGGCTACAACTGGGACATCGACACCGCCGTGCTCGTCTACTCCGAGAGCGACGGCCGCGTGCAAGCCGTGGAGCCGGTCGTCAAGGGCACGCTGGACCTGGGCGGCGAGCGCTACTTCACGACCAAGTTCGTGTTCGACGCGCTGACCGGCGCCTCGCCCAACGGCGCGACGCCGGCGTCGACGCCGCAGACCTTTTCCGGCGCATCCGGCGGCGGGCACGACTTCACGACGCCGGCCTACGAAACCCCGCTCGACGACCGTTTCCGCGACACGCGCGTGCAAGGCCTGCTGGATTACGCGTTTCCGATCAGCGAAAACGGCACGCTGGGCTTCGGTGGCACCGTCTCCAGCGAATACGACTTTCTGTCCGCGGGTGGAAACCTGCGCTATACGCACGATCTGTTCCAGAACAACACCAGCCTGAGCGTGGGCCTGAGCGTCGAAACCGACCAGATCGATCCGGTCGGCGGTGCACCGGTGCCGCTGTCGCGGGTCGCGAACGGTGGCACCGGCGGCGGTGACGACGAGGGCGAAGGTGAGGATGGCGAGGGCGGCGGCAGCACCGAAAGCAAAACCGTCACCGATTTCGTGCTCGGCTGGACCCAGGTCCTTGGTCCGCGCAGCCTGGTGCAGTTCAATTACTCGCTGTCGGCGTCGAGCGGCTACCAGAACGATCCGTACAAGCTGCTCTCGGTTGTCGGCGCGGACGGCGAGCCGCTCTACTACGCCTGGGAATCGCGCCCGGACAGCCGCACCAAGAATGCGCTGTTCGCGCGCTATAAGCTGTTCGCCTTCAGTCGCGACGTTATCGACGCCTCTTACCGCTACATGAGCGACGACTGGGGCATCGCGTCGAGCACGGTCGACCTGGGCTATCGCTGGCACTTCGGCGCGCACCACTATCTGGAACCTCACCTGCGCTGGTACACCCAGACCGCTGCCGACTTCTACCGCGTCGCGCTGTACGACGGCGAGGATCAGAGCATCGAGCACGCCAGTGCCGATCCGCGCCTGGGCGCCTTCGACGCCTGGACCGCGGGCCTCAAGCTCGGCGGCAGCCTGCGCGGCGGCAGCGACTGGAGCGCACGCCTGGAGTGGTATCAGCAGCAGTCGACGCTGAGCGGCGTGCCGGCCCAGGCCGAGCAGGGCCTGTCGAAATTCGATCTGCAACCGGACCTGAGCGCGGTGATGCTGACGGTGGGCTACCGCTTCAAGTGGTGAACCGCTCGCGGAGCGTCGGCGTCGCCCACCTGCACGGGCGGTGCTACGCCGGACGCTTCCGCGCGATGGCCTCGCCCTGCGAGGTGCTGATCGACGGGCCCTCGCAGGCACAGGTCGCCGAGCTGGCGCATCTCGCCGCGGCCGAGGTCTGGCGCATCGAGGCGCACTGGAGCCGCTATCAGAAGAACAACATCGTCCACCGCATCAATACGGCGGGTGGCAAGCCGGTCAAGGTCGACGACGAAACCGCGCGCTTCCTCGACTACGCCCGCAGCCTGTACGAATTCAGCGACGGCCTGTTCGACGTCACCAGCGGCGTGCTGCGCCGGATCTGGAAGTTCGATGGCTCCGACCGCGTGCCCGACCAGCGCCAGATCGACGCGATCCTGCCGCTGGTGGGCTGGCAGCGCGTCGACTGGAAGTCGCCGTGGCTGCGCATGCCCGCCGGCATGGAGATCGACTTCGGCGGCATCGGCAAGGAATACGCGGTCGATCGCGCGCTCACCTTGCTGCGCGCGCAGACCGCGCTGCCAGTGCTGGTCAACTGCGGCGGCGATCTGGCCGCCAGCGGTCCACGCCAGGACGGCTCCGACTGGCAAGTCGGCGTGGAGACGCCGGGACGCAGCGACACGCCGCTGATGACGCTGCGCGGCGGCGGGCTCGCGTCGAGCGGCGATGCACATCGCTTCCTGCTCAAGGACGGCATACGCTATCCGCATGTACTCGACCCGCGCACGGGCCGCGCCGTCACCGGCGGACCGCACACAGTGACCGTCCGCGCGTCGAGCTGCACCGAAGCCGGCGTGCTGTCGACGCTGGCCCTGCTGCACGGCCCTGCAGCCGAAGACTATCTGCGATCCTGTGGCGCCGACGCCACCGTCTGGTGGTGAACCCCGCGGGCGGTGAACGGTCTATGCCCCGGTCTCTGGCTCATTACAAGAAGCGGTTTCGCATGAAACGAACCATATCCCTCGCCTTCGCCGCCCTGACGAGCCTGCTCGCTGCGTCCGTCGCCCATGCCGAGCCGGTGCGCACCAACGAGGTCGAGGCCGAGCTGATTGCCGAAAACACCCGCCTCAAGACCGGCGACAACTGGGTCGCGCTGCGCCTGCGTCCGGAGCCGGGCTGGCATGTGTACTGGCGCAATCCCGGCGATTCCGGCATTCCGACCAAGCTCGACTGGCGTCTGCCGGCCGGCGTGACCGCCGGCGAGATCCAGTGGCCCTACCCGCACACCGAGACGCTGGGCGAGCTGACCAATTACGGCTACGGCGAGGAAACCCTGCACCTGGTGAACCTCAGCGTCGGCGCCAATGCCGGTTCCGGCCCGCTCACACTCGCCGCGACCGCGGGCTGGCTCGCCTGCAAGGACATCTGCATCCCTGGCAAGGCCGAGCTGAGCCTGAGCCTGCCGGTCAGCGCCAAGCCGGCCATCGATCCCGACTGGGCACCGAGCTTCACCGCGGCGCGCGCCGCGCTGCCGGTTCCGGCACGCGATTGGCCGGCGCAGTTCGCCGTCACCGGCGACAGCATCTCGCTGCGCATCGAAAGTCCGTTGCTGGACGGCGCCACGCAGGTCGCGTTCTTCCCCTATGCCAACGACCTGGTCAACCACGCCGCGCCGCAGCGCCTTGCCGCCGAAGGCAGCCGCCTGCGCCTGAGTCAGGTGCAGAGCCCGTACTTCGTCGACGCGCCGGCGAGCGTCGAGGGCGTCGTCGTGATCGAGCGCGACGGCCTTACGCAGGCCTTCGAGATCGCGGCGCAGCCGGGTGAAGTGGAAGCGGTGGGCAGCGCCGCGGGTCTGCAGCCGGCGCCGGTTCTGCGCGAGTCCGGCGTTGCCGCCGCGAGCGACGCGCCGAGCCTGTTGCTGGTGCTGGCCTTCGCGATTCTCGGCGGCCTGATTCTCAACCTGATGCCCTGCGTGTTTCCGGTGCTCTCGCTCAAGGCGATCGCTCTGGTCAAGCACAACGGCGGCGACGGCGGCGAGCGCCGCCGCCAGGTCTACGCCTACAGCGCCGGCGTGATCGGATCCTGCGTCGCCATCGCGATCGCGCTGCTCGCGTTGCGCAGCGCCGGCGAAGCGGTCGGCTGGGGCTTCCAGTTGCAGTCGCCGGCCTTCGTCGGCCTGATGGCCTACGTCGTCTTCGCGCTGGGGCTGTCGATGTCCGGCGTCGCGCAGTTCGGCCTGGGCCTGATGAACCTCGGCGGCGGCCTCGCGCAGAAACCCGGCCTGACCGGCTCGTTCTTCACCGGCGTGCTCGCGGTCGTCGTCGCCAGCCCCTGCACCGCGCCGTTCATGGGCACCGCGATGGGCTACGCGATGACGCAGCCGGCCTGGATCTCGCTGCTGGTGTTCGCGACGCTGGGCCTGGGCCTGGCGCTGCCCTTCCTGCTGATCGGCTGGTTCCCCGCGCTCGCGCGCGTGCTGCCCAAGCCCGGCGCGTGGATGGAGACCTTCAAGCAGGCGATGGCCTTCCCGCTGTACCTGACCGTGGTCTGGCTGCTGTGGGTGCTGGCGCGGCAGACCGATCCGCAGACCGTCGGCCGCGTGATGATGGGCCTCGTGCTGATCGCCTTCGCGCTGTGGCTGTGGCACCGCAGCGGCCCGCTCGCCGCCGTGTGCAAGCTGTCGGCGCTCGCCGCCGCGATCGCGCTGGTCTTCGTCGCGCCGGTCGCCTCGATCGGCAAGAGCGCTTCCACGTCCGAAGGCTCCGAGCCCTGGTCCGCCGAACGCGTCGCCGAACTGCGCGCCGACGGCCGCACCGTGTTCGTCGACTTCACCGCGGACTGGTGCCTGAGCTGCAAGGTCAACGAGCGCGTCGCCCTGCATGCCGACCGCGTGCAGCGGGCGTTCGCCGAACAGCGCGTCGCCTATCTCGTCGGCGACTGGACCCGCTCCGACCCCACCATCACCGCCGAACTCGCCCGCTTCGGCCGCAACGGCGTGCCGCTGTACCTGGTCTACGTGCGCGGCGGGGAACCAAAGATCCTGCCGCAGCTACTAACACCTGAGGCCGTTATCGACGCGCTCGAGTGACGCCGATTCCCGTCGCAACAAGGAGGTTCGCGATGCGCTACTCCACTGCTCTCGCCTTCACTGCCGCACTGGTCACCGGCACCGCGGCCGCCGTTCCCGGCGTCGGCGAGCCGGCGCCCGCATTCCGCGCCGTCGACAGCGCAGGCAAGACCGTGCAGCTCGCCGACTTCAACAACCGCTTCGTCGTGCTCGAATGGACCAACGACGGTTGTCCGTTCGTGCAGAAGCACTACAAGTCGGGGAACATGCAGGCGCTGCAGAAGTCGGCAATCGACGCCGGCGCCGTCTGGCTGTCGGTGATCTCGTCGGCGCCGGGCAAGCAGGGGCACGTCAGCGGCGCACAGGCCGACGCGCTGAGTGCCCAGCGCGGCGCCCATCCGAGCCACGTGCTGCTCGACGAAAGCGGCGATGTCGGCCGGCTCTCCGGCGCCAAGACCACGCCGCACATGTTCATCGTCGACGCCAAGGGCACGCTGGTCTACGCCGGCGGCATCGACAGCATCGCCAGCACCGATACGGACGACATCCCCAAGGCCAAGCCCTACGTGAAAACCGCTCTCGCGGAAGCGATGGCGGGCAAGCCCGTCAGCGAAGCCGCGACTGCGCCTTACGGCTGCTCGGTCAAGTACTGAGCGCGTCGCATCCCGCCGGCGTGACCTGAGCCAAGTGCCGCAAGGCTCCAGAAGCGAACGGCAGCGATCGCTTCGACACATCTCTTCTCCCGGGAACAAACGCCTCGCCGCCATGTCGCAGTGTCAGGGACGTGCGGGGGAGTCCCTGCCTGTCGAGCGCAACCCCCGTTCTGAACCGGGGAACCCTATGCGCGCTGTCCTTGCAGCTTCATTGCTCGCTGGTCTCGTTGCGGTCGTTGCCTACGCTCATGCGGAGAGTCCCTCAGCACTTCCGCCCGGGGTTGCACCATCGGCGTGGGTCCAGCTCGGTCCCACCACCGGCTTCGTCATCACCAATGAAGGGCGGTCACGGCAAGGCACCGTGAGCGGCTATCTCATGGCCCAGAAGAACGGTGCATGGCTGCGGCTCGACGTACTCAACTCGCCCCAGATCTTCGATAGCCATTGAGGCTGCGGGCCGAGGCAAATTAGGCGGACAGTGCGCCAGCAACGAGCACGGCCGCGCAGGATGGCAGCCGTAACGCGCGCTATTGCTTGTTTTGGGAGTCGGGGCCAGTGAGCCGGATTGGACGAGAGTCCGGCGAACTCTCGTCCTGCCGAACGGCGCCGGCTTGCGCAGGAAGCGCACCACTGGATTCCCCGATGCGCGCCACTGCGGCCGTGACCATCTGCTGCAGCGCCGCCTCCATCGGCGTGTTGCCGAACGCGCGCAGGATGCCGGGGATCTTGATGACGTCGTGGCCAACAGCGAAAAAACCGGCGAAGTCCGCGCCGAAGCGCCAGTTGTGTCCTTCGACCGAGGTCGCATTGAGCACGCGCGCCGTGCGGGCATCAATCACGCGCAGGTCCATTGCGATATAGCCGCGCGCGGCACGCACGTTGAGGATGCCGAAGCCGACGTCGCGGCCGAGCGGGATCGGGATCGGCAGCGCGCCGCCCTCGACGCCGGGATCGATCGCCGTCACCGCGCCAACCACGATCAGGTCGGCGCCTTCGAGCGTCGCCGGCGGCAAGTCCACTGCGGCACCGGTCTCGACTTCGAAGGCCTGTTCGGCGAGCACATCCTCCAGCGCGGCGCGCTCGATCACGATGAACTGGTCGGCGACGAACAGCTCTGTCGTCAGCAGATCGCGCACGCCGGACAGCAGGTCCTGCGGCGTCAGCAGCGCATCCGCCGACAGCCGCCGGTTGGTCGCTTCGACGGCATCGGCCAGCGACTCCTTCGCGCCTGTGCGATCGACGATGGCGGCGACGGCGATGCGCAGCCGTGCCCGCGCGTCGAGGCTGCGCGCCGCTTCGATACCGGCGCCACCGCCGCGGCTGACCTGCGCCGACGGGGCGCAGGCCGCCAGCAGCAGCGCGGACGCCAGCAGCGCGGTGAAGCGCATGTTCCGCCCCGATCCGGGCCGCCCGCCGCTCACATCTTGGTCGAGGCGATGTGCTGGACGGCGGTCTCGATGCAGTTGCGGATCGCCTGCTCCATCGGCGTGTTGCGATAGGCGCCCAGACCGATCGGCAGGTCGCTGCGCGCATAGGTGAAGCCGACGCCGGTGTTGCGCGAGGTTCCCTCGACCGTGGTCGCGTTGACGACGCGGCCGGTACGGACGTCGATGATGCGCAGGTTGATCGCCATGCACGCCTGGCGCGTCGACGCCAGCAGCACCGAACCGCCGGAGCAGTCCGGCTCGAACTGCACCACCGAGCCGCGGATGATCAGCTCCGCACCTTCCATCTGGCCGATCGGCGCGGTGGTGGTTGTGTCGAAGCGTCCCGTCTCGGTCAGGTCCTGCTCGGCCGTGACTTCTTCGAGGCGCGCGCGCTCCAGCACGATGAAGCGGTCGGCGTTGAACAGCGCGGCGGTGAGCATGTCCGCCATGCCCTCGCCGACATCGCGCTCGCCGCGGCGGAACTCGAAGGCGGATACCGCAATGCGCGGCTTGGGTCCCTGCGCGGGTTCCATCTGCGCGCTGCGAATGCCGGGGCCGTTGCTGGACACGACCGTGGCGGTCGGCTGCGCGGCGCAGGCGGCAAGCGCGATGACGGCACAAAGCGGGACGAGGATGCGCGGCATGACACTCTCCGGGTGATCGAGATACGGTAAGTTAGCGCGAAACCTCAGCATCGGCTGTGCGTCATCTCTCAAGCTCCTGACATTCAACCCATGATCCGACTGGCCCTCCATGGCGGCGCGGGCGACCTTGCCGCCGACAAGACCGACACGCGCGAACATCGCGCCGCGCTGCGCCGGATCGCCCTGGAGGGTCGCGAGATGCTGCAGGCCGGCGCCAGCAGCCTCGATGTCGTCGAGCGCATGGTCGTGCTGCTGGAGGAATGCCCGCTGTTCAACGCCGGGGTCGGGGCGGTGCTCAACCGCGAGGGCCAGCCCGAGCTCGACGCCGCGATCATGTCCGGCATCGACCGGCGCTGCGGCGCGGTGACCGGCGTGACGCGGGCGAAGAGCCCGGTGCGCCTGGCGCGCGCGGTGATGGAGCGCTCGCCGCATGTGATGTTCATGGGCGGCGGCGCCGATGCGCTGAATCGCGAGCTGGGCCTCGACGAAGTCACGCCGGATTACTTCATCACCGAGGAGCGCTTTCATCAGCTCAAGGAAGCGCGCGCCCGCGGCGTCATCGTGCTCGACCATGACGCAGCCTTTGTCCCCGGCGACGACAGCGCCGGCGGCGCTTTCGGCACGGTCGGCGCGGTGGCGCGCGACGCGCACGGCAATCTCGCTGCGGCGACCAGCACCGGCGGCCTGACCAACAAGCATCCGGGCCGCATCGGCGACACGCCGATCATCGGCGCCGGCACCTTCGCCGATGATCGCAGCGCCGCCGTCTCCTGCACCGGCACCGGCGAATGTTTCATCCGCGTGCAGTTCGGCCACGAGGTCCATGCGCGCCTGAGCTACTGTGGCTGGAGCCTGGAACGCGCCTGCGCCGAGGCGCTCGAAGAGGTGCGTCACCTCGGCGGGCGCGGCGGCTGCATCGCGATCGATCACGAGGGGCATATCGCCGTACCGTTCAATTCCACCGCGATGTACCGCGCCTGGATGGGCGCCAACGGCAACGTGCACGTCGCGATCGGTCCGGACGATGCGGACTGATGTCCGCGCCGCGAGCCTGCTCGCGGCGCTGTTCGCAACCCCGTCCGTCGCAGCCGATCTCGACTTGCGCCTCGAAGCCGAAGGCCGCTGGTTCTACCACGCCGAGCGCGCCGCGTGGTCGCCATCCGCCGCGGCGACGGCCGAGGTCTTCCACGAGTGGCACGGCGGCCGCGAGCGCATCGTCGGCGAAGTCTTCGGGCGCGTCGATGCGCGCGATGACGAGCGCAGCCACGCCGACCTGCGCGAGCTGTACTACGCGCAGATCGGTGAGGACGTGGAGTTCCGCGCCGGCCTGCGCCGCGTCTACTGGGGCGTCGCCGAGTCGCGGCACCTGGTCGACATCATCAACCAGTCGGACTTCGTCGAGGATCTCGACAACGAGATCAAGCTCGGCCAGCCGATGCTCAACGTCGCGTTCGTTCAGACCGAGGCGGGCACGCTCGAGCTGTTCCTGATGCCGTTGCAGCGCGAGCGCACGTTCCCGGGCGAGCGCGGCCATCCGCAGCTGCCCTATCCGGTCGAACCGGACGAGGCGCGCTATGCGTCCAAACGCGGCCGCCACCATCTCGACGCCGCGCTGCGCTACCAGGCGAGCTTCGGCGCGCTGGATCTGGGCGTCTCCTACTTCGACGGCACCGCCCGCGACCCGGACATCCTGCCCTGCCTGCGCCGCGGTAGCGGCTATGCCGGCACCGAAACGCAGGCGAACTGCGATCTGCTGTCCGCGATCGAAATCCCGCAGTCGCCGCTGCCCGATGCGCTGACCGACCTGCTGCAGGAGGCGGGTCTGCTGCCCAGCGACGAGGAGGTGCGCGAGCAGATCATCGCCGACGTCGAACGCAATCTGGTTCTCGTGCCCTACTACGACCGTCTGCGCCAGTTCGGCGTCGATCTGCAGTTTCTGGTCGGCGGCTGGGCGTGGAAGCTCGAGGCGCTACACCGCGACGCCGGCAAGGGCAGCAGCAATGCCGCGGTCGGCGGCTTCGAGTACAGCTTCTCCGGCTTCTTCGATACGGCCTGGGACGTCGGCCTGCTCGCGGAACTGCTGTACGAGGACCGCGACAGCCTGCTCGACACGCGCTACGACCACGACGGTTTCGTCGGCCTGCGCGTGCAACTCAACGACATCGCCAGCACGATGCTGCTCGGCGGCGTGCTGTTCGACCGCAGCGGTGAAGACCGCGTGTTCCAGCTCGAAGGCAACCGCCGCCTCGGCGAGGACTGGCGCCTGAACCTCAAGTGGCGCGACTTCTCGGCGGTGCCGCGCGATCAGCTTTCCAACTTCCTCGCAGACGAGGACATGCTCAGCATGAGTCTGGAGCGGTTCTTCTGAGTGCGTAATGTTGGGGTTCGCTGCGCTCACCCCAACCTACGGAAGCCTCGTCGAGATGACCCCGCTGGGTAGGTTGGGCTGAGCCTAGCGGTGCCCAACACCTGCTCACGCCGCCACCATCACCCACGGAAACGGCAGCTTCAGCCGCACCTTCATCGCATCGGCGAAGCGCTTCGCCTCGGCCTGCGTGCGAAGGCCGCCGACGACGAGGCGATAGCGAGTCTGGCCTTCGTGCAGATAGGCCTGAAGGCTTGTCGCATAGCCCTGCTCGGAGAGCTGATGCAACTTGTCGCGCGCGCGGGCCTGCTCCGCATACGACACCAGCGAGACGCGGTAGCGGCCATCGGCGTACAGCGCGGGCACCTCATCGCGCAACTCGGTCTGCGGCACCCACAGCGCCAACTCGCTCTCCGGCGCCGGCGCGACCGGCGGCGGCGGCTGGTCGTGCCCACCCTCTCGGGGTACGGAGTAATAGCTCAGCGGCTGCTCCATGCGCTGCGCCGGCTGGCCGGGGCTGGACACTTCGATCTTGCCTTCGATCAGGCAGACCAGGTCGCGCTGTGCATCGGACTTGCCCCAGATGTCGGTGCCGCGGATGCCGACGGTGACGGTCGGTCCGATGGAGACGTCGAGCTCGCGCCGACGCAGCGCGCCGATCGCGCCGGTGGTGAAGCGGAACGCGCCCTTGAGCACCTTGAGTGCGCCCTTGAACAGGCCCTGGTCGCGACCGTCATCGATCTGGTGCAACTCGGGCATGGCGAAGTCCGCGCTCTCGCCGAGCTTGACCGTGCTCGCCTCGTGCAAACCGATCTGCAGGCGCCCGCCAACGCCGGTCTCGTAGCGGTCGCCGGCCTGCAGCGCCTCGCCGACAGCCAGTGCCCGCTGCAGGCCATCGTGCTCCACCCAGACCGGCGGCTGCAGGGCTGCCGCGTAGGCGAGCGCGGGTGGCGGCGGCGCGGCGGCGGCGGCGCCCATCCAGAATCCGAGCAAAGCTCCCACTACGATTGATCGACGCATCAGCGTTCCCCCGAATCCGCTTTCTCAATACTCCTACGCAACACCTACGCAGCAGGCCGACAAACGGATTCAGCCGGCGACCCCGAGCGCATAGAGCGCCACCGGTTCGGCGAAGCCCTTGAACGTCACCGGCGCCCGCAGATCGAGCCCGTTCGGACCCGCCAATTCGGCGGTCCGCGCATCGACCAGGATCTCGCCGCTGGCCGCCGCTTCGCACAGGCGCGAGGCCAGATTCACCGCCGAACCGACCGCGGTGTATTCGAGGCGTGAAGCCGAGCCGATGACGCCGATGGTGACGCTGCCGGTGGCGACGCCGACGCCGATGCCGAGCCGGTAGCCGGGCCGGCTCCAGCGCGCGGTGAGATCGAGGCCGACGTCGCGAATGCGGCCTGCCAGCGCCAGCCCATGCGGGGCGTGGTCAGCGTCGGGCAGCGGCGCGCCGACCAGAATGAGGATACCGTCGCCGGCGAAATCCTTGATCGTCGCGCCGAACGTGGCGACCTCGCACCCGACCACGTCGTAGTACTCGCGCAGCACCGCGAGCACCTGGCTCGACGGGTGCGCCGCGGCGTAGGCGGTGAAGCCGCGCAGATCGCAGGCGACGACGGAGATCTCGCGGCTGGTCTCGCGCATCGCGTGCTCCAGTCCACGCTCGGAAACAAGCCGCGCCACGTGCGGCGACAGGAAGCGCGACATGAACTGCCCGCGCTGACCCTGCAGCACGTGGTAGTGCACGGCACCGATCAGGAAGATCACCTCGCCGATGGCGACCGCCAGCGCCGCGTGCTGCAGCGGCAGCACGAAGCCGGAAACGAAAAACGGTGTCGCCAGCGCCATCGCGATGACGCGGATGGTTTCGCCGCGCTCGGGCCGGCGGTTGAGCAGCAGCATGATGCCGACCAGGCCGGCGAACATCGCCAGCAGCACCGGCCCCATGAACATCCAGAATCCGGGCGAGAGCAGCAGATGCGGCTGTGTCGCCGCGCGGATGAAATCGGCTTCGCGCACCTCCGGCCAGAACACCGAGAACAGGCCGTAGGCCAGGCCGGACAGCTGGCCGACGCGCAGCACGCGGTCGCCGAAGCGCGTGTTCCAGCCGGCGGCCACCGGCACCATGCGCCTCACGCGCAGGATCCATTCGAGCACAAAGAAAATCGACAGCGTTTCCGGCACCGCCAGCAGTCCCTGCCAGGCCTTGGCGATCGGCAGGTGTGCCGGCAACACCACGTTGCTGAAAATCGACAGGCCGATGAACGCGAAACCGCCGGCCAGCGCGCGCGAAGCGGGCGATTGCCGGTCCGCGGACAGGAAGGCAACGCCGATGCCGAGCGCGATCAGCGACACCAGCAGATGTGCCGTCAGATCCGGTGCCGTCGCAGCGATCGTGTTCATCGTTGCCCGCTGTCCTGCTCGAACAGCTGCTCCAGCTCGCGCGCGGCTTCCTGCGCGGTCTGGATCAACAGCTTCTCGTCGTGCGCGACCGCCTGCTGGCGCTTGAGCGTCTGTTCGTCATGTTTGCGGAAGGTCTCGACGACGTGCCGCGCCTCATCCTCGCTGCTGCCGAGCGTCTGCAGCAGTTCGCGCGACATCTCCAGCGACGAGAAGAAGCTGCGGCGCACGACGTCGGCGATGCCCAGATCCATCAGCCGCAGGGCGTGCAGCCGGTTGACCGCGATCGCGAAGATCCGCAGCTGCGGAAAGTGCCGGCGCACGATGCCGGCGACCTGCAGCGAAGTCTCGACATCGGGGATCGTCAGCACGAACAGGCTGGCCTTGTCGGCGTGGGCGGCGCGCAGCAGATCGAGCCGGCCGGCGTCGCCGTAAAAGATCTTGTTGCCGAAGCGGCGCACGAAATCGACCTGCTGCGAGTCCTTGTCGAGCACGGTGAAGGGAATGCGCTTGACGCGCAGGATGCGCGCGACGATCTGCCCGACCGGGCCGAAGCCGGCGATGATGACCGCGCGTTCGGGCGCATTGATCGTGTCGTAGGGCTTGGGCTCGACGCGCCCGGCGAAGCGCGCCTGCAGCGCGTACAGCGGCGGCGTGGCGATCATCGACAGGGTCACGACGACGACCAGCAGCGCGGACAGCTCGGCGCTCATCACGCCGGCCGCGACCGCGGCGCCGAATAGCACGAACGCGAACTCGCCGCCTTGTGGCAAGCCGGCGGCATAGGCACGGCTCGCGCGCGGCGCAAGCCCGGAAGCACGGCCCAGGCCGTAGAGAATCCCCCCTTTGACGAGCATCAGGCCGGCCGTCAATCCGATCAGCAGCAGCGGCTGCGAAACGAGCAGCGCGACGTCCGCCGACATGCCGACAGCGATGAAGAACAGCCCCAGCAGCATGCCCTTGAAGGGCTCGATGTCGGCCTGCAGCTGGTGGCGGTATTCGGACCCGGACAGCAGCATGCCGGCGAGAAAGGCGCCGAGCGACATCGACAGGCCGACCGCGTCCATCGCGAGCGCGGTCGCAATCACGATCAGCAGCGCCGCCGCCGTGAACAGTTCCGGCGCCTGCGCCGCGGCCACGGCGCGCATCAGTGGATGCACGGCGTAGCGCCCGGCGAAAATCACCAGCGCGAACGCCAGCAGGATCTTCAGGGACTGGATCCAGCCGGGCGCGGCATCGAGCGCGGCGCCGGACGCCAGCAGGGGCACAAGCGCCAGCAGCGGAATGACCGCGAGATCCTGGAACAGCAGCGTTGCGAATGCCGCGCGACCATGCTGGGTCGCCAGTTCCTTGCGCTCCGCGAACATCTGCAGCACGAAGGCCGTCGACGACATCGCCAGCCCGAAGCCGGCGATAAACGCCGCGCGCCAGTCCACGCCCGCCGCAATCGCCGCCATCAGCAACACGCCGCCGCTGATCGCGACCTGAGCTGCTCCGAGGCCGAAGACCATGCGGCGCAGGGTCCACAGACGGCTGGGCTGCAGTTCGAGCCCGATGATGAACAGCAGCAGCACGACGCCGAACTCGGCGAAGTGCAGGACCTCCCGCGCCTCGCCGATCAGGCCCAGCCCATTCGGGCCGATCAGGATGCCGGCGCTCAGGTAGCCGAGCACGGCGCCCAGGCGCAGACGCAGGAACAAGGGAACGATCAGCACCGCGGCTGCGAGAAACAGCGCGACGTCAACAAGCACGAGCCGCCCCCGAGCCGAAAAAATCCACTAGAACTCCTTTAACAACATATAGATATCGACACTACTTCATCAATACGTTGAAGATGAGACCGGTTTCCCCGACAATCGGCCCGTTTCAAACTATCTACAGTTATTTGAAATTGCGGCGGTTGCTCACAGGATGGACGAACACAGCAAGTCCGAGCGCATCTTACAGCTGGTCCAGAAACTGGGCGTTCTGCGTCCCAAGGATCTGGTTCCGCATGGGATTCAGGCCGAATACCTGCGCCGGCTGTGCGATCGCGGACGCCTCAAGAAGCTCGGTCGCGGCAGCTATGTCGCTTCCGGCTCGCGCCTGTCGTCGAACCTGGCCCTCGCGCTGGTCGCCCGCGCCGTACCCAACGGCATCATCTGCCTGCAAACCGCGCTCGCGTTTCACGGCCTCGCCGAGTTCGACATGGACGAAATCAGCGTGGCGATCGAGCGCCGCGCCGCCAAACCGCGTGTCGATTTTCCCGACATCCGCGTCGCCCGCCTCGGCGGTGCAGCCTTCACCGAGGGCGTCGAAATGCACCAGCTCGAGAACGTGAAGGTGCACATCTACTGCCTCGAAAAAACCCTGGCCGACCTGTTCAAGTTCCGCAACAAGATCGGCCCGCACATCGCGGTCGACGCGCTGCGCTCGGCGCTGGCCAAGCGTGAGGTCAACCTGCGCAAACTCTGGCACTACGCCAGGTTGTGCCGCGTCGAGCGCGTGATGAAACCTTACGTGGATGCCCTGCTTCCGGCCTGATCAACAAAGCCTTCTATGCGCCATCTGCTCTCGCTGCTCCTCCTCGCCCCGGGGATTGCCACTGCCCAGCCGGCAGACTCGGAAGAAGGCAGCTTCGGACCGAGGACCCCCACCGTCGCCGCCGAGCCGGCAACCGACACTCCGCCACCGAATCGGCGCGGCGTCTTCGACAACCTGCGGCTCGAAACCGAGGGTTTCACCCTGGTCAGCGAACCGCGCGGGCTGTCATTCCACGAGCCGATGTTCCTGATGCC
Organism: Sinimarinibacterium sp.; assembly: GCA_041659605.1. Lineage (GTDB taxonomy): Bacteria > Pseudomonadota > Gammaproteobacteria > Nevskiales > Nevskiaceae > Solimonas. Next base: position 22,681 of record JBAZXW010000031.1, read on the forward strand.
GATCACCTGGAGCCAGGACTACGACAAGGAAACGACCGAGGTGCTGTTCCAGATCAGCCTCAAGCAGCGCCTGTTCAACCGCAACGTCTTTTTCGGCTACACGCAGCGCTCGTTCTGGCAGCTCTACAACGGCAACGACTCGCGCCCGTTCCGCGAAACCAACTTCAACCCGGAGCTGTTCTACCGCTGGAAGCCGGAATGGGCGCGGGCGCCGGGGCTGGGCTTCGATATTGGCGTCGATCACGAGTCCAACGGCAACCGGTTGCCCGCCTCACGCAGCTGGAACCGGATCATCGGCGCGGTGTACTACGAGACGGCCGACCTGCTGACACATCTACGCGCCTGGTATCGCATACCCGAGGAAGAAGGGCGGGACGCCAACGACCCGCAGCGCGACGACAATCCCGACATTACCGACTACTACGGCTACGGCGAACTGCGCCTGCAGGCGAAGCTCGCCGGCGACGCCAGGCACCAGCTGTCGCTGATGCTGCGCGGCAATGTCGTGACCGGAAAGGGCGCGATCGAAGCGGTCTACAGCATGCCGGCCTCGGACTACGCGTACTGGAACATCTATGTCTGGAACGGCTACGGCGAGGGCCTGGCCGACTACAACCGCAGCATCACGCGCGTCGGCGTCGGATACATGATTTCGCGCTGATCCACACCGACAAAACGCAGAAACAAAACGGGCGCCGCGAGGGCGCCCGTCTGCTAATACCAGCCGTGAAGCTGGCGCTATGCCGCGCTCGCCTGCTCGGCCTTGGCCGGACGGTCGACCAGCTCGACATAGGCCATCGGCGCGTCGTCGCCGGCGCGGAAGCCGCAATGCAGGATGCGCAGGTAGCCGCCCGGACGCGTCTTGTAGCGCGGGCCCAGCTCGTTGAACAGCTTCTGCACGGCATCGCGATCGCGCAGGCGATCAAACGCGAGGCGACGGTTGGCGACCGAATCGTCCTTGGCGCGCGTGATCAGCGGCTCGGCGAAGCGGCGCAGCTCCTTGGCCTTGGGCAGCGTGGTCTTGATCAGCTCGTGCTGCAGCAGGGCGATGGTGATCGCCTGCATCGTGGCCTTGCGGTGGGCGCTGGTGCGGCCGAATGTACGGCCCGAAATCTTGTGGCGCATGACTTATTTCCCTTGAATCGGATCAGGCCGAAACCTTCGGCGACGACCAGTTGTCGAGCTTCATGCCGAGATCCAGATCGTGCGCCTTGAGCGCCTCCTTGATCTCGTTGAGCGACTTCTTGCCGAGGTTCGGCGTTTTCATCAGCTCCATCTCGGTGCGCTGCACCAGGTCGCCGATGTAGTAGATGTTCTCCGCCTTGAGGCAGTTGGCCGAGCGCACGGTGAGTTCGAGGTCGTCGATCGGGCGGAACAGGATCGGCGACAGGTCCTTCTTGCCCGGCACCATCGCTGTCTGCGAAGCCTCGGCCTCGAGGTCGACGAAGACCGACAGCTGGTCGCGCAGGATGCGCGCGGACAGGCGCACCGCCTCGGCGGCATCGACGCTGCCGTTGGTGTCGACATCAAGAATCAGCTTGTCCAGGTCGGTGCGCTGCGCAACGCGCGCACGCTCGACGCTGTAGCTGACGCGACGCACCGGGCTGTAGGAGGCGTCGAGCTTGAGCACGCCGATGCCGCGCGTCTCTTCCTCGCGCACCGCGCTGACGGCCGGCACGTAGCCGCGGCCGCGCGTGACCTTGAGCGTCATGTTCAGCTTGCCGCCGGTCAGGTGCGCGAGTACATGATCCGGGTTGACGATCTCGACATCGTGGTCGAGGGCGATGTCGGCCGCCGTGACGACGCCCTTGCCGGACTTCTCCAGGCGCAGGGTCGCCTCGTCGCGCGCATTCAGGCGCACGGCGATGTTCTTGATGTTGAGCAGGATGTCGAGCACGTCTTCCTGCACGCCTTCGATCGCGCTGTACTCGTGCACAACGCCTTCGATCTGCACTTCGGTGATCGCCGCGCCGGGAATCGACGACAGCAGGATGCGGCGCAGCGCATTGCCCAGCGTGTGGCCGAAGCCACGCTCCATCGGCTCCAGCGTGACACGCGCGCGATTCAGGGAGAGTGTCTCCACCTCGATCTGACGCGGCTTGAGCAGGTCGGCAACTACGTTCATGAAAAACCTCGCTTGAAGCGATGAATTGATGCACGGCGGTTGAGCCGCGCGCTGCGTCGGCTCGAACCGCCGGAGTTATTGCCGCCCTTTGGGCAGCAATAACATTATTTCGAATACAACTCGACGACGAGCGCCTCGTTGATGTCCGGCACGATCTGGTCGCGCGTCGGCACGGACTTGTAGGTGCCCTTCAGGCCCTTCTCGTCCAGCTCGATCCAGTCCGGCACGCCGATCTGCGCGGCAATCGACAGCGCCTCGGCGATGCGCGACTGCGTCTTGGCGCCGTCACGAATCGACACGATGTCGCCGATCTGCACCTGATAAGACGGCACGTTGACCGGCTTACCGTTGACCAGCACGCCCTTGTGGCCGACCAGCTGACGGGCCTCGGCGCGAGTGCGCGAGAAGCCCATGCGGTAGACGACGTTGTCGAGGCGCGATTCGAGCAGCTGCAGCAGCATCAGGCCGGTCGCGCCCTTACGCGCAGCCGCCTTCTTGTAGTAGTTGCGGAACTGGCGCTCGAGCACGCCGTACATCTGCTTGAGCTTCTGCTTCTCGCGCAGCTGCAGGGCGTAATCCGACAGACGGGTCTTGGCGGCGCCATGCTGACCCGGACGGGTCTCCATGTTGCACTTGCTGTCGATCGCGCGGGAACGCGACTTGTGCAGCAGATCCGTGCCGGCGCGGCGCGACAGCTTGCACTTGGGACCGATATAACGAGCCATTCTGGTGTCCTCGCGTTAGACGCGGCGGCGCTTGGGCGCGCGGCAGCCGTTGTGAGGGATCGGCGTCACGTCCGTGATGCTGGTGACCTTGATGCCGGCGGCGTTAAGCGCGCGCACCGCGGACTCGCGGCCCGGGCCGGGGCCATTGACGCGGACTTCGACGTTCTTCACGCCGTGTTCCATCGCTGCCTGCGCAGCCTTGTCGGCGGCGACCTGCGCGGCGAACGGAGTCGACTTGCGCGAGCCCTTGAAGCCGGCGGCACCGGCCGTGCTCCAGGACAGCGTATTGCCCTGGCGGTCGGTGATCATGATGATCGTGTTGTTGAAGGATGCATGAATATGCGCCACCCCTTCGGTGACGTTCTTCTTGACCTTCTTGCGCTTGGCCGCTGTAGCGGCTGCGTTGCTGGACGGGGTAGCCATTTATCGATCCCGGATTCTGATTACGCTGCTTTCTTCTTGCCGGCGATGGTCGCGCGGCGCGGGCCCTTGCGGGTACGGGCGTTGGTACGAGTGCGCTGCCCACGGACCGGCAGGCCGCGGCGATGACGCTGGCCGCGATAGCAGCCGAGGTCGATCAGGCGCTTGATGCTCATCGACACCTCGCGGCGCAGGTCGCCCTCGACGGCGTACTTGGCGATCTCCGTACGCAGCTTGTCGAGCTCGCCTTCGGTCAGGGAGCGGATCTGTGTGGTCGGGTCGATGCCCGTGGCCGCGCAGATCTTCTTGGCGCGCGTAGCGCCGATGCCGTAGATCGCCCGCAGGGCGATGACGGTGTGCTTGCGATCCGGGATGTTGACGCCCGCGATACGTGCCATAGTTGAAACCTCAGCTCAAACCCGCGCGGAAAAGCCGGGTATTGTAGTGAAACCTGTTGAATCCTTCAAATGACGGCCGTTGCCGACCGCTCAGCCCTGCCGCTGCTTGTGGCGCGGATCGGTGCACAGCACCCGAACGACGCCGTTGCGGCGGACAACCTTGCAGTTGCGGCACATTTTCTTGACCGAAGCTCGGACTTTCATCGCTTCAACCTCTTTAAATAATCAGATCGGCGGCCCGGCCTAACGGCCCGGCGTTCCGCCCAGCGTCTTCAGATTGGCCTTCTTCATCAGGCCTTCGTACTGGTGCGACATCAGATGCGCCTGCAACTGCGCCATGAAGTCCATCACCACGACCACGGTGATCAGCAGCGAAGTGCCACCGAAATAGAACGGAATGCTCGGCACGAAAGAGCGCAGCACTTCCGGCGTCAGGCACACCGCCAGGATGTAGATCGAGCCGATCACCGTCAGGCGCGTCAGCACCTGGTCGATGTAACGGCCGGTCATCGCGCCCGGACGCACGCCCGGAACAAAAGCGCCCGACTTCTTCAGGTTCTCGGCGGTTTCGCGAGAATCGAACACCAGCGCGGTGTAGAAGAAGCAGAAGAACACGATCAGCAGGCCGTACAGCATCGTGTACAGGGGCTGGCCGGGCGCGAGCGCATTGGAGATGCGCTGCAGCACGCCGCCGCCGCTGTCGTCGCCGAAGAACTGCACGAGCGAGGCCGGGAACAGGATCAGCGAGGACGCGAAGATCGGCGGGATCACGCCCGACATGTTGAGCTTGAGCGGCAGATGCTGCGTCTGCGCAGCAAAGACCTTGCGGCCCTGCTGTCGGCGGGCGTGGTGCACCGGGATGCGACGCTGCGCGCGCTCGACATAGACGACGCCCCAGGTCACCGCCGCAACCAGCAGCAGCACGACCAGCACCGTGAACGCACTGATCGACCCTTCGCTGACCAGCTGCGCGGTTCCGGCGAGCGCGCGCGGGAAGCCCGCGACGATGCCGGCGAAGATGATCATAGAGATGCCGTTGCCGATGCCGCGCTCGGTGATCTGCTCGCCCAGCCACATCAGGAACATCGTGCCGGTGACCAGCGACACCGTCGCCGTGAACGCGAACGCGAAGCCCGGGCTCACTACCACGCCTGAGCGCTGCAGTGCCATCGCGGCGCCGAAGGACTGGAAGATCGCCAGCGCCAGCGTGCCGTAGCGCGTGTACTTGGTGATCTGCCGGCGGCCGGACTCGCCTTCCTTCTTCAGCTCCTTGAGCTGCGGAACGACGGACGTCATCAGCTGCACGATGATGCTGGCCGAGATGTACGGCATCACGCCCAACGCGAAGATCGACAGGCGCTCCAAGGCGCCGCCCGAGAACATGTTGAACATGTCCAGGATCGTGCCGCGGCTCTGGCCGAACAACGACGCCAGCTGGGCCGGATCGATGCCCGGCACCGGGATGTAGCTGCCGATCCGGAACACGATGATGGCGCCCAGCAGGAACAGCAGGCGATCCTTCACTTCGCCCACTTTGCTGAGGTCCGGGATCATCGATCCGGCCTGCGTTCCAGGTGCTTTCGCCATGATGTGTTAGTGAGTCTTCTGTCTTGTTTGAGCAGTCCGGGCCACGGATGGCCCGGTCTTGAACAGGGACGTTTACTCGCCGATCGTGCCGCCGGCGGCAGTGACAGCTTCCTTGGCACCCTTGGTCAGCAGCACGCCCTTGAGCGTCAGCTTGCGGGTCAGCTCGCCGGACTTGATGACCTTGGCGCTCAGCACATTGGGCGAAACAACGCCCTCGGCCTTCAGCGTCGCCAGATCGATCTCGGTGGCCTTCATCTTTTCAAGTTCGGACAGGCGCACTTCCGCGGTCAGGCCGGCCAGCGGGCTGTTGAAGCCACGCTTCGGCAGACGACGCTGGATCGGCATCTGGCCGCCTTCGAAGCCCAGCTTGCCGCGACCGCCCTTGCGAGCGCGCTGGCCCTTGTGGCCGCGGCCGGCGGTCTTGCCCAGGCCGGAGCCGATGCCGCGACCGACGCGAACCTTCGAGGTCTTCGCGCCAGCGGCCGGCTTGATGTCGTTCAGTTTCATTTTTCGATTTCCGTTGCCGATTGCCGTTGCCGGCAGATCAGACTTCCTCGACCTTGAGCAGGTACGAAGCCTTGCGCACCATGCCCATGTTCTCCGGCGTGGCGGCAACGACGACGCTCTGATGCATGCGCCGCAGCCCGAGGCCATTCACGCAGGCCTTGTGCGTCTGCAGCTTCTTGGCGAGGCTCCGCACCAGCGTGAGCTTGACCATCTTGGTGTCCGTCTTGGTGTCCGTCATGACCGATTCCACCGCTTAACCGAGGATTTCTTCGACCGTCTTGCCGCGCTTGGCAGCCACTTCCGACGGCATGCTCATGCCGGTGAGCGCATCCATCGTCGCGCGCACCAGGTTGATCGGGTTACGCGACCCGAACGACTTGGCCAGGATGTTCTGCACGCCAGCCACTTCGAACACGGCGCGCATCGCGCCACCGGCGATCACGCCAGTACCATCCGACGCCGGGCGCAGGAACACCTTGGACGCGCCGTGGCGACCCCAGATCTCGTGCTGCACGGTCAGGCCCTTGAGCGACACCGTGATCATGTTCTTGCGCGCCTGCTCCATTGCCTTGGCGATCGCTGCCGGCACTTCGCGCGCCTTGCCGTAGCCGAAACCGACGCGGCCGGCGCCGTCGCCGACCACCGTCAGCGCGGTAAAGGCGAACTGCTTGCCGCCCTTGACCGTCTTGGACACGCGGTTGACGGTGACCAGCTTTTCCTTCAGCTCGTTGCCGGACTGCGCGTCGTCGTAGTTCATCTGATGGTTTGCCATGTCTTAGAACTCCAGGCCGGCTTCACGCGCGGCATCCGCCAGCGCCTTGATGCGGCCGTGAAACTTGAAGCCCGCGCGATCGAACGCGACCTTGTTGATGCCCTTGGCCTTGGCGCGCTCGGCAATCGCGGTGCCGATCTTCTTCGCGGCATCGACGTTGCTGGTGCTGTTCAGCCCGGCGGTCAGATCCTTCTCCACGGTGGAGGCGGACACGAGCGTCTGCGCGGCATCCGGCGCGATGATCTGCGCATAGATGTGCTGCGACGTACGGTGCACGGCGAGACGGTGCACGCCCAGCTCGCGGATGTGCGCGCGCGTACGGCGGGCGCGGCGCAGACGGGTCAGCTTTTTGTCTTTCATGGCAGCTCTCGATTACTTCTTCTTCGCTTCCTTCATCACGACCTTCTCGGTCGAGTAGCGAACGCCCTTGCCCTTGTACGGTTCCGGCGGACGGAAGCGGCGGATGTCGGCCGCAACCTGGCCGACCATCTTCTTGTCGGCGCCCTTGACGATGATCTCGGTCTGGCTCGGCGTCTCGACCGTGATGCCTTCCGGAATCGGATACTCGACGGGGTGCGAGAAGCCCAGGCTCAGGTTGAGCTTCTTGCCCTGGGTCGCGGCGCGATAGCCGACGCCGACCAGGTTGAGCTTCTTCTCGTAACCCTTCGACACGCCGATCACGGCGTTGCTGAGGATGGCGCGGGTCGTGCCGGCCGCCATGCCGTTCGCCTTGATCGAATCGGCGTTGATCGTCGCGACATTGCCGTCGACGTCGATCTTGATCGACCCCGGGATGTTGACCGTGATCGACGACTTCGCGCCCTTGACCGTCAGCTGGCCGTTGGCCGCGCTGATCTGCACGCCGGCCGGCAGCTGCACCGGCATTTTTGCTACGCGGGACATTTCTCTGTCTCCTTATGCGACGACGCAGATGACTTCGCCGCCCTGGCCGGCCGCGCGCGCCTTGCGGTCGCTGACGACGCCGCCGGGCGTCGACACGATCGCAACGCCCAGGCCGCCGAGAACCTTCGGCAGTTCATCCTTGCCCTTGTAAACGCGCAGTGACGGGCGAGAGATGCGCTCGATCCGCTCGATCACGGGCTTGCCCTGGAAATACTTCAGCGTCAGCGTCAGCGTCTTCTTGGCGCCGTCGGCCAGAACGCTGAATTCGCTGATGTAGCCTTCTTCCTTCAGCACTGCGGCAATGGCTTCCTTGACCTTCGAGGAAGGCACGGCCACCTGCTTCTTGTGCGCCTGCTGCCCGTTACGGATGCGGGTCAGGAAGTCGGCGATTGGATCAGTCATGCTCATGTTCGCTAAACCCCAATATTCCTGTTACCAGCTCGCCTTCTTGAGGCCCGGGATTTCGCCTTTCATGGCGGCTTCACGCAGCTTGTTGCGGCCAAGCTTGAACTTGCGGTACACGCCGCGCGGGCGGCCGGTCAACTCGCAGCGCGTGCGCTGACGCGACTTGCTCGAATCACGCGGCAGCTTCTGCAGAGTCACAACCGCGGTGTCCTTCTCTTCCGCCGACGCCGTCGTGCTCGAGATGATTTCCTTGAGCTTCGCGCGCTTCTTCGCGTGGCGGCCGGCGAGGCTGGCGCGCTTCTTCTCGCGCTCGATCATGCTGGTCTTGGCCATGGTCTACTGCCTCACTTGCGGAACGGGAAGCTGAACGCTTCGAGCAATGCCTTGCCCTGCTCGTCGTCCTTCGCCGTCGTGGTAATGGAGATGTTCATGCCGCGCAGCGTGTCGACCTTGTCGTAGTCGATTTCCGGGAAGATGATCTGCTCGGTCACGCCGAAGTTGAAATTGCCCTGGCCGTCGAAGCCACGCGCCGAGACGCCGCGGAAGTCGCGGATACGCGGCAGCGAGATGCTGATCAGGCGCTCGAGGAACTCGTACATGCGCTCGCTGCGCAGCGTCACCTTGACGCCCACAGGATAGTTCTCGCGGACCTTGAACGCCGCGATGGCGATGCGGGTCTTGGTTACGACCGGCTTCTGGCCGGAGATCGCCGTCATGTCGGCGACGGCGTTCTCGATGACCTTGCGGTCGGTCGTCGCTTCGCCCACGCCCATGTTCAGGGTGATCTTGGAGATGCGCGGCACTTCCATCGGGCTAAGGCCCAACTTCTTGCCGAGCGCCGGCGCGAGCTTCTCGCGATAAAGGGTTTGCAGATTGCTGGCCATGTTTGACTACCCTTAACCGTCCACCAGTTCCTGGTTGGACTTGAAGACGCGCACCTTGCGGCGCTTCTCGCCTTCGCCTTCGATACGGATGCCGACGCGGTCGCCCTTGCTGGTCTTCGCGTTCCACAGCATCACGTTGGAGATGTCGAGCGGCATTTCCTTCTCGACGACGCCACCGGCGACACCGGCATTCGGGTTCGGCTTCTGATGCTTCTTGGCGACGTTGACGCCTTCGACGAGCACCTTGCCGTTGGCCAGGATCTGCGACACCTTGCCGCGGCGCCCCTTGTCCTTGCCGGTGATGACGACGATCTCGTCGCCCTTGCGGATCTTGTTCATTCCTTTGCCCCTTACAGCACTTCAGGCGCCAGCGAAACGATCTTCATGAAACGGTCGCGCAGTTCGCGCGTCACCGGTCCGAAGATACGGGTGCCCAGCGGCTCCATCTTGTTCGACACCAGCACGGCGGCATTGCTGTCGAAACGGATCACCGAGCCATCGGAACGCTTGATCGGGAACTTGGTGCGGACGACGACGGCGTCGTGCACTTCGCCCTTCTTGACCTTGCCGCGCGGGATCGCGTCCTTGACGGTGACCTTGATCAGGTCGCCGACGCCGGCGTAGCGGCGGTAGGTCGAGCCCTTCACCTGGATGACCTGGACCAGCTTGGCGCCGCTGTTGTCCGCGGCCACCAGATAGGATTCTTGCTGGATCATGGCTCAGGCTCCGGCTTGCGCAAGCGCGCTGGCCTTCTGCAGCACTTCGACCAGACGGAAATGCTTGGTCGCCGACAGCGGGCGCGTCTCGACGACGGCGACGAGGTCACCCTCGTGGCACTCGTTGTTCTCGTCGTGCGCATGCAGCTTGGTCGAACGGCGCAGCATCTTGCCGTACAGCGGGTGCCGCTCGCTGCGCTCGACCAGGACCGTGATGGTCTTGTCGGCCTTGTTGCTGACGACGCGGCCGACGATGCGGCGCTCGATCTTCTTGTCTGTCTGTTCGCTCATGACGCTTGCACCGGTTGCTTGGCCTGCTGAGCCATGACGGTCTTCAGACGCGCGATCTTCTTGCGCGCGTCGCGGACCAGATGGGGTTTGCCGCCCTGGCCGGTGGCCTGCTGCATGCGCAGGTTGAACTGCTCCTTGCGCAGCGCTTCCAGCTCCTCGCCGAGGGCCTTCGCGTCCTTGCCGCGGAGGGCCTTCACGTATTCCTGGCCTTTCATCACATGATCGTCCGGTTGACGAACGAGGTCTTCACCGGCAGCTTCGCAGCCGCCAGACGGAAGGCCTCGCGCGCGGTGGTTTCATCCACCCCTTCCATTTCGTACAGCACCTTGCCGGGCTGCACCTTGGCAACCCAGTACTCGACGTTGCCCTTGCCGGAGCCCATGCGGACTTCGAGCGGCTTCTTCGTGACCGGCACGTCCGGGAAGATGCGGATCCAGACCTTGCCGCCGCGCTTGATGTAGCGCGTGATCACGCGGCGCGCGGCTTCGATCTGGCGCGCAGTGATGCGGCCGGGTTCGGTCGTCTTCAGGCCCCACTCACCGAAGCTGACCTTGTTGCCGGTCAGCGCCAGGCCAGTGTTCGTGCCTTTACGTTGTTTGCGGAATTTTGTTCGCTTGGGCTGCAGCATTGCAGTCTTCTCCCGTCTTAGGCCGTCGCGGCCTCGGCGGCTTCATCCTTACGATCATGGCGACGTTCCGCTTCGAACACCTCGCCAGTGAACACCCACACCTTGACACCGATGACGCCGTACGTCGTGCGCGCTTCGCTGACTGCATAGTCGACTTGCGCACGCAGCGTGTGCAGCGGCACGCGGCCTTCGCGATACCACTCGGTACGCGCGATTTCGGCACCGTTGAGGCGGCCGCCGACCTGAATCTTGATGCCGCCGGCGCCGATGCGCATCGCGTTCTGCACGGCGCGCTTCATCGCGCGGCGGAACATGATGCGACGCTCGAGCTGCTGCGCGACGCTGTCGGCGACCAGCTTGGCGTCGAGTTCCGGCTTGCGGATTTCCTCGACCGACAGATGCACCGAATCCGGCTTGAGGCCGATGATCCTGGCCACCTCGTGCTTCAGCTTCTCGATGTCCTCGCCCTTCTTGCCGATGACGATGCCCGGGCGCGCGGTGTGGATCGTGACGCGCGCGGACTTCGCCGGACGGTCGATCTGGATACGCGACACCGACGCTTGTGCGAGTTTCTTGTTCAGAAACGCGCGCACCGCCATGTCCTTGAGCAACGTGTCGCCGTAGGCACCGCGCTCGGCGTACCAGTTCGACACCCACTTCGTGGTGATGCCGAGGCGGAACCCGTTCGGATTGACTTTATGACCCATGGCTTCAGTTCCCGTCGCTGACGCGGATGGTGATGTGGGAAGTCGGCTTGACGATGCGATCCGCCCGACCCTTGGCGCGCGGCATGATGCGCTTGAGCACCGGGCCCTGGTCGATGAAAATCTCGGCGACCTTGAGCTCGTCGACATCGGCACCGTGATTGTTCTCGGCGTTTGCGATCGCGGACTCCAGCACCTTGCGGATGACCTTCGCCGGCTTGCGCGTCGAGAACTTGAGGATGTTCAGCGCTTCGTCGACTTTCTTGCCGCGCACCAGATCGGCAATCGGGCGCGCCTTCTTCGGCGACAGGCGAACGAACTTGAGGATGGCTTGCGTCTGCATGGCGGGCCTCACTTGGTCGCTTTGGTCGACTTGTCGGCCGCGTGACCCTTGAAGGTCCGCGTCGGCGCGAACTCGCCAAGCTTGTGGCCGACCATGTTGTCGGTGATGAACACCGGCATGTGCTGCTTGCCGTTGTGCACCTGCATGGTCAGGCCGACGAAATCGGGCGTGATCATCGAGCGGCGCGACCAGGTCTTGATCGGCCGCTTCACGCGCTGCGACGCCATGCCACCAACCTTCTTCGCGAGGTGGTGATCCACGAAAGGACCTTTCTTTACGGAACGAGACATGTCGTTACCTGCTTACTTCTTCGAATGGCGGCTACGCACGATGAACTTCTGCGTGCGCTTGTTGGAACGCGTCTTGAGACCCTTGGTCTGCTGACCCCAAGGCGTCACCGGATGCGGATTGCCCTGGCCGGACTTTCCTTCGCCACCGCCGTGCGGGTGGTCGACCGGGTTCATGACGACGCCGCGCACGGTCGGACGGATGCCCTTCCAGCGCTTCGCGCCGGCCTTGCCGTACTGGCGCAGGTTGTGCTCGTTGTTGCTGACCTCGCCGATTGCGGCGCGGCACTCGCTCAGCACCTTGCGCATCTCGCCGGAACGCAGGCGGACCGTCACGTACTGGCCTTCGCGCGCCACCAGCTGGACGCTGGCGCCGGCGGAGCGCGCCAACTGCGCACCCTTGCCCGGACGCAACTCGATACAGTGGATCGTCGAACCGACCGGGATGTTGCGCAGCGGCAGCACGTTGCCCGGCTTGATCGGCGCATCGACACCCGACTGCAGCACATCGCCTTCGGCAACGCCGCGCGGCGCGATCACGTAGGCGCGCTCGCCGTCGGCATAGCACAGCAGCGCGATATGAGCCGAGCGGTTGGGATCGTATTCGACGCGCTCGACCTTGGCCTGCACGCCATCCTTGTTGCGCTTGAAATCAACGATGCGATAGTGCTGCTTGTGACCGCCGCCCTTGTGACGGGTGGTCATGTGGCCGTTGTTGTTGCGGCCGCCGGTCGACGACTGCTTCTCGAGCAGCGGCGCGTGCGGTTCGCCCTTCCAGAGGCCCGGAGTCACCACCTTGACCTGGTGGCGCGTGCCCGGCGACGTCGGCTTCAGTTTGACCAATGGCATGGCCGTATCCTCTTAGTTCGCACCGCCGGCCAGGAAATCGATTTCCTGACCCTGCGCGAGCGTGACGTAAGCCTCCTTCCAATCCGAGCGCTTGCCTTCGAAACGGCCGAAGCGCTTGGTCTTGCCCATGACGTTGAGCGTGCGCACGTCGTCCACCTTGACGTTGAACAGCTGCTCGACGGCCTTCTTGATTTCGGGCTTCCCGGCGTTGCGGGCGACCTTGAACACCGCGGTGTTGGCCTTCTCGGCCACGCGGGTGCTCTTCTCCGAGATCACCGGTCCGAGAATGACCTGGTGCAGGCGATCGGTCGCGGTCTTGTACTTGCTCATTGCAGCCAGGCCTCCAGCTTCTTGACCGCGTCCGCCGTCATCAGCACCTTCTGGTGGCTGAGCAGCATGACCGGATTGATCGCCTCGACGTCGCAGACGGCGACATGCGGGATATTGCGGGCCGAGAGGAACAGGTTCTTGTCCAGTTCGCCGGTCACGATCAGGATGTCGCTGGCCGACATCGATTGGAGGCGCTCGACCAAGGTCTTGGTCTTCGGCGCGTCGACCGGGAACGATTCGGCGACGATCAGGTGACCCTGGCGGTTCAGTTCGGCGACGATCGAGCGGATGGCACCGCGATACATCTTGCGGTTGACCTTCTGCGCGAAGTCGCGCGGAACGGCCGCGAAGGTCTTGCCGCCGCCGCGCCACAGCGGCGAGCGGATCGAGCCGGCGCGCGCGCGGCCGGTGCCTTTCTGTTTCCACGGCTTCTTGCCGCCGCCGGAAACCATCGCCTTGCTCTTCTGCGCCTTCGTGCCCGCACGGCCGCCCGCGAGGTACGCGGTCACGACCTGATGAATCAGGGGCTCGTTGTATTCGACGCCGAAGACGGCGTCCGAAACCGAAAGTTTGTCTGAGCTATTGTGCAGTTGAATATCCATTGCCGTTTTTCCCCAGTGAGCCTTATGCCTTCACCGTGGGGCGCACGATGACATCGCCATTCGTAGCGCCCGGCACAGCCCCCTTGACCAACAGGAGGTTGCGTTCCATATCAATCCTGACCAGGTCCAGATTCAGCGCCGTCACACGGTCAGTGCCCATGTGGCCGGCCATCTTCTTGCCCTTGAACACGCGACCCGGGCTCTGACGTTGACCGATCGAGCCGGGCGAGCGGTGCGACAGGGAGTTGCCGTGCGTTGCGCGTCCGCCGCGGAAATTCCAGCGCTTCTGCACACCCGCAAAGCCCTTGCCCTTGGAGACGCCGGTGACGTCCACGGCCTTGACGCCGTCGAACTGCCCGACCTTGATCTCCGCTCCGGCCTGCAGGTCCGCACCCTCGTTGTCGTCGAGGCGGATTTCCCACAGCCCGCGGCCGGCAGCAACACCAGCCTTCTTGTAAATCCCGGCCTCCGCCTTGTTCAGGCGGCTGGCCTTCTGCTCACCGACGGCGACCTGCACCGCGCGGTAACCATCGTTCTCAACGGTCTTGACCTGAGTGACGCGGTTGGGCGTGCACTCGATCACCGTCACCGGAATGGCAGCGCCCGCTTCCGTGAAGATTCGGGTCATGCCGGCCTTGCGGCCCACAATTGCGATCGTCATGTCGGTCTCCTCAGTTCAGCGAGATCTGGACTTCGACGCCCGCAGGCAGGTCCAGTTTGGAGAGCGCGTCCACGGTCTTTTCCGTGGGATCGACGATCTGCATGAGCCGCTTGTGCGTACGGATTTCGTACTGGTCGCGCGCATCCTTGTCGGCGTGCGGCGAAACGAGAACGGTGAAACGTTCCTTGCGCGTGGGCAGCGGGATCGGCCCGCGCACGACGGCACCGGTGCGCTTCGCGGTCTCAACGATCTCCTTCGCCGATTTGTCAATCAGGCGATGGTCGAACGCTTTGAGCCGGATGCGAATAGATTGGCTGGTCGCGGCCATGCTGTGTCTTCCGGATTAAAGAGCGTGGAACAAAAGGGGCGCGAATTCTATTCGCGCCCCTGCGAAATGTAAAGAGAAATTACGCGAGAATCTTGGTGACGACGCCGGCGCCGACGGTACGGCCGCCTTCGCGAATCGCGAAGCGCACGCCTTCTTCCATCGCGATCGGGTTGATCAGCTCAACCGTCATCTGCACGTTGTCGCCCGGCATCACCATTTCCTGCTTGAACTCGATCGAGCCGGTCACGTCCGTCGTACGGAAGTAGAACTGCGGACGGTAGCCCTTGAAGAACGGCGTGTGACGTCCGCCCTCTTCCTTGGTCAGGACATACACCTCGCCCTCGAACTTGGCGTGCGGATTGATCGAGCCCGGCTTGCACAGCACCTGGCCGCGCTCGACGTCTTCCTTCTTCGTGCCGCGCAGCAGCACGCCGACGTTGTCTCCCGCCTGGCCCTGGTCCAGCAGCTTGCGGAACATTTCCACGCCGGTCACTGTGGTCTTCACCGTCGGACGGATGCCAACAATCTCGACTTCCTCGCCCACCTTGACGATGCCGCGCTCGATACGCCCGGTCACCACCGTGCCGCGCCCCGAGATCGAGAACACGTCTTCGATCGGCAGCAGGAACGGCTTGTCGATTTCGCGCTGCGGTTCCGGAATCCACGTGTCCAGCGCCGCGTACAGCTCTTCGAGCTTCGCGATCCACGTGGCGTCGCCCTGGATCGCCTTGGTCGCCGATCCGCGGATCACCGGCGTGTTGTCGCCGTCAAAACCATACTTGCTCAGCAGGTCGCGCACTTCCATCTCGACCAGCTCGAGCAGCTCGGCGTCTTCGACCAGGTCGCACTTGTTCAGCCACACCACGATCTTGGGAACGTTCACCTGCTTGGCCAGCAGCACGTGCTCGCGCGTCTGCGGCATCGGCCCGTCCACCGCCGACACCACCAGGATCGCGCCGTCCATCTGCGCCGCGCCCGTGATCATGTTCTTCACGTAGTCCGCGTGTCCCGGGCAGTCCACGTGTGCGTAGTGCCGGTTCGCGGTTTCGTACTCCACGTGCGAGGTCGCGATCGTCAGGATCTTCGTCGCGTCGCGACGCCCCTGGCTCTCCGACGCCTTCGCCACCTGGTCGTACGGCACGTACGTCCCGCCAAACTTGTCCGCCGACACCTTCGTCAGTGCCGCCGTCGTCGTCGTCTTGCCATGGTCCACGTGCCCGATCGTCCCCACGTTCACGTGCGGCTTCTTGCGCTCAAACTTTTCCTTCGACATCGCTCTCTACCTCGGTTTGTAGGGCGGGCCGGGCCCGCCGTCGAACATTCGGCGGCTGCGGGCCGCCCTACGGAATTAAATGAATCAGGACTTCTTGGTCAGCGCGGCGATCACGTTCGCCGGCGCTTCCTGGTACTTCTTGAACTCCATCGTGTACGTTGCGCGGCCCTGCGACATCGAGCGCAGCGTCGTCGAGTAGCCGAACATTTCCGACAGCGGCACTTCGGCCTTGATGACCTTGGCGCCGTAGTTGTCTTCCATGCCGAGGATGACGCCACGACGACGGTTGAGGTCGCCCATCACGTCACCCATGTAGTCTTCCGGCGTTTCCGCCTCGACCGCCATGATCGGCTCCAGGATTACGGGGCTGGCCTTGGACGCACCTTCCTTGAAACCCATCGAGCCGGCGATCTTGAACGCCATTTCGTTCGAGTCGACGTCGTGGTACGAACCGTCGAACACCGTGACCTTGATGTCGACCATCGGGTAGCCGGCGACGACGCCGTTCTTCATCGCCTCGACGATGCCCTTGTCGATGGCCGGGACGTATTCGCGCGGAATCACGCCGCCGACGATGCCGTTGACGAACTCATAACCCTTGCCCGGCTCCTGCGGCTCGATGCGCAGCCAGCAGTGGCCGTACTGGCCGCGACCGCCGGACTGGCGCACGAACTTGCCTTCCGCCTCGACCGACTTGCGCAGCGTTTCGCGATAGGCCACCTGCGGCGCGCCGACGTTGGCCTCGACCTTGAATTCGCGCTTCATGCGGTCGACGAGGATTTCGAGGTGCAGCTCGCCCATGCCGGCGATGATGGTCTGACCGGTCTCCTCGTCCGTGCGGACGCGGAACGACGGGTCTTCCTGCGCGAGCTTGTTGAGCGCAATGCCCATCTTTTCCTGGTCGACCTTGGTCTTCGGCTCGACGGCCTGACTGATGACCGGCTCCGGGAACTCCATGCGCTCGAGGATCACCGGCTTGTCGGCGGCCGCGAGCGTGGTGCCCGTATAGACTTCCTTGAGGCCGACGCAGGCGGCGATATCGCCGGCGCGCACTTCGTCGATTTCCTGGCGCTCGTTGGCGTGCATCTGCACCAGACGGCCGATGCGCTCGGTCTTGCCGCTGCGCGAGTTGTAGACGCTATCGCCCTTCTTCAGCACGCCCGAATAGACGCGGATGAAGGTCAGCTGGCCGACGAAGGGGTCGGTCATGATTTTGAATGCGAGCGCGGAGAACGGCTCGCTGTCATCGGCATGGCGCTCGATCGGCTCTTCGCTGTCGGCGTCGATGCCCTTGATCGCCGGCACTTCGGTCGGCGACGGCAGATACTCGATCACCGCATCGAGCATCGCCTGCACACCCTTGTTCTTGAACGCCGAGCCGCACAGCATCGGGAAGATCTCGAGCGCGATCGTGCGCTGGCGCAGCGCCGCCTTGATCTCCTGCTCGGTGAGCTCGCCCTCTTCGAGGTACTTGGTCATCAGCTCTTCCGAGGCTTCCGCCGCGGATTCGACCATCTTCTCGCGCCACTCCTTGGCCAGAGTGAGCAGCTCGGCCGGAATGTCCGTGTAGTCGAACTTCATGCCCTGGGACGCTTCGTCCCAGATGATCGCCTTCATCTTGACCAGGTCGACCACGCCCCTGAAGCCCTCTTCCGCGCCGATCGGGATCACGATCGGCACCGGGTTGGCGCGCAGCTTCTCCTTCATCTGGCGATAGACCTTGAAGAAGTCGGCGCCGGTGCGGTCCATCTTGTTGACGAACGCGAGGCGCGGCACGCGGTACTTGGTCGCCTGGCGCCACACCGTCTCAGACTGCGGCTGCACGCCGCCGACGGCGCAGTACAACATGCACGCGCCGTCGAGCACGCGCATCGACCGCTCGACTTCGATCGTGAAGTCGACGTGTCCCGGCGTGTCGATGATGTTGATGCGGTGCTGCTCGAACTGGTTGCCCATGCCTTTCCAGAAGGTCGTGGTCGCAGCCGAGGTGATGGTGATGCCGCGCTCCTGCTCCTGCTCCATCCAGTCCATGGTGGCGGCGCCATCGTGCACTTCACCGATCTTGTGGTTCACGCCCGTGTAGAACAGGACGCGCTCGGTGGTGGTGGTCTTGCCGGCGTCGATGTGCGCGGAGATACCGATATTGCGGTAGCGCTCGATGGGCGTCGTGCGGGACATAGGAGAACTCGGTAAAAATGACGGAGGGCCCGCGGGGCTCAAGCCCTGCGGCCCAGCCCCGGAGTCGGTGTTACCAGCGGAAGTGCGAGAAGGCCTTGTTGGCTTCCGCCATCTTGTGCGTGTCTTCGCGCTTCTTGACGGCCGCGCCGCGATTCTCGGCAGCATCCATCAGCTCGCCGGCGAGGCGGTCTTCCATGCCCTGCTCGCCGCGCTTGCTCGCCGCGTCGATCAGCCAGCGCATTGCCAGCGTGACGCGACGCGACGCGCGCACTTCGACCGGCACCTGATAGGTCGCACCGCCGACGCGGCGGGACTTCACCTCGACCATCGGCGCGACGTTGTCGAACGCACTCTGCAGATATTGCGCAGGCGCCTCGACCTTCTTCTTGGTAACGACCTGTTCGAGCGCGCCGTACACGATCTTTTCGGCGACGGACTTCTTGCCGCTCTCCATGACCATGTTGACGAACTTGGAGACCAGCTCGCTCTTGAACTTCGGATCAGGCAGAACCTTGCGGGTTTCCGGCTTTCGACGACGGGACATGATGAATTCCTTGGTGGTCTTCAGGCGCAGCGGCTGCTGCGCCTTACTCGGGCAAAGCCCGTTTTACTTCTTCTTCGCAGCGGCAGCGGCAGCGCCGGCCTTGGGACGCTTGGCGCCGTACTTGGAACGGCTCTGGCGGCGCTTGTCGATACCGGCGCAGTCGAGCGCACCGCGGACGGTGTGGTAGCGAACGCCGGGAAGATCTTTTACGCGGCCGCCGCGAATCATGACGACCGAGTGCTCCTGCAGGTTATGGCCTTCGCCACCGATGTAGGAGATGACCTCGAAACCGTTGGTCAGACGAACCTTGCAAACCTTGCGCAGGGCTGAGTTCGGCTTCTTCGGCGTCGTGGTGTAAACGCGAGTGCACACGCCGCGCTTCTGCGGCGAGCCGGTCAGCGCCGGCACCTTGCTCTTGGCCTTGATGGTGCTGCGGCCACTGCGCACTAACTGATTGACTGTTGGCACGTTTAGAACTTCCCGGCTTGACAAAGAAAAGACGTACCCTCCACTGAGGGCCGTCGGGAAAGGGCGCGCATCATATAGGCGGGCGGTGGCGGAGTCAACGGGATTTGCGTGGCAAAAATCCAGTGCCCGCATCGCGAAAGGGCTCCGTGGACTCTGAGGCGCGACGCATCCATCAAACCTTCCGTTTCGCCCCTGTCAGAACGAAGCAGCCCCCGCCCAGAAAAACCCCGGCCGAAGCCGGGGTTCGAATCACCGCGGGGCCTGCGAGGTCTTATTCCTCGCCACCCTCTTCAGCTGCTTCGCCTGCGCCACCCTCGTCCGCCTCATCGCTGCTGGTGTCGGTCGTCGCCGCACGCGCCGCCAGGCGCTCACCGGAATTGGCTTCGAAGCTGCCGCCGGTGCTGGTCAGCGCGGACGCCTGCAGTTCGGCGAGCAGGCTGCCGCCGCGCAATTTGCGCCGCTGCTCGTGGTACGCAAGGCCGGTGCCGGCCGGAATCAGGCGGCCGACGATGACGTTCTCCTTCAGACCGCGCAGGTCGTCGCGCGAGCCGCGCACCGAAGCCTCGGTGAGCACGCGCGTGGTCTCCTGGAACGACGCCGCCGAGATGAACGACTCGGTCGACAGGCTGGCCTTGGTGATGCCCAGCAGCTGACGCTCGAAACGCGCGCCGCGTTCGTTCTTGCCGGTCAGCCGCTTGTTCTCCGCCAGTACCTGGAAGATCTCGACCTGTTCGCCCTGCAGGAACTTGCTGTCGCCCGGCTCGGCGATCTCGACCTTGCGCAGCATCTGCCGCACGATGGTCTCGATGTGCTTGTCGTTGATCTTCACGCCCTGCAGGCGGTAGACGTCCTGGATTTCCTTGACGAGGTAGTTTGCCAGTGCGACGACGCCCTGCAGACGCAGGATGTCGTGCGGGCTCGGCTCGCCGTCGGAAATGATCTCGCCCTTCTCGACGTGCTCGCCTTCGAACACGCGGATTTCGACCCACTTCGGCACCAGGATCTCGGCTTCCTCGCCGTCGGCCTGGACGATCTTGATGCGCTGCTTGCCCTTGGTGCCGGCGCCGAACTTGATCGTGCCGGTGGTTTCCGCGAGCACCGCCGGTTCCTTGGGCTTGCGCGCCTCGAACAGGTCGGCGACGCGCGGCAGACCGCCGGTGATGTCGCGCGACTTCGACGCTTCCTGCGGAATGCGGGCGATGGTGCCGCCGACCTTGACCTCGTCGCCGTCCTCGACCGTGACGATCGCCTTGGGCGGCAGCGCGTAGGCCGCCGGGATGTCGGTGCCGGCGAAGGTCAGCTGCTTGCCCTTGAGGTCGACCAGGATGATCGTGGGCTTCAGGTCCTTGGCTGCCGAACCGCGCGTCTTCGCGTCGGTGATCACCAGCGTCGACACGCCGGTCAGGGGGTCGGTTTCGCGGTTGACCGTCGAGCCTTCGACGAAATCCTGGAGCTTCACGAAGCCGCCGAGCTCGGTGACGATCGGATGAGTGTGCGGATCCCACTTCGCCAGGCGCTGGCCGCCGGTGATCTCGTCGCCCTCCTTGACCAGCAGGGTCGCGCCGTAGGGAATCTTGTAGCGCTCACGCTCGCGCCCCTGCGCGTCGATGATGCCGACTTCACCCGAGCGCGAGACCGCGACCAGGTTACCTTCGACGTTCTTGACGGACTTGATGTTGTGCACGCGCACCGTACCGGCCGCACGCGCATCGACGCCGTCCGCCGACGCCGCACGCGAAGCCGCGCCGCCGACGTGGAAGGTACGCATCGTCAGCTGCGTGCCCGGTTCGCCGATCGACTGCGCGGCGATGACGCCGACCGCTTCACCGATGTTGACCAGGTGGCCACGCGCGAGGTCGCGGCCGTAGCACTTGCCGCAGACGCCGAACGGCAGTTCGCAGGTGATCGGCGAGCGCACCCAGATCTCGTCGATCGAGTTCTTCTCGAGGACGTCGGCCCACTTCTCGTCGATCAGCGTCCCGGCCGGAATGACGACTTCATCGGTACCCGGGCTGTGCGCATCACGCTGCGTCACACGGCCGAGCACGCGGTCGCGCAGCGCCTCGAGCACGTCGCCGCCCTCGACGATCGGCATCATCAGCAGGCCCTGCTCGGTGCCGCAGTCCTTGCCGGTGACGACCATGTCCTGCGCCACGTCGACCAGGCGGCGGGTCAGGTAACCCGAGTTCGCGGTCTTCAACGCGGTGTCGGCCAGACCCTTGCGCGCGCCGTGCGTCGAGATGAAGTACTGCAGAACGTTCAGGCCTTCGCGGAAGTTCGCGGTGATCGGCGTCTCGATGATCGAGCCGTCCGGCTTGGCCATCAGGCCGCGCATGCCGGCCAGCTGGCGGATCTGCGCCTGCGAACCGCGGGCGCCGGAGTCGGCCATCATGAACACGGAGTTGAAGGACGGCTGCTCGACGTCCTTGCCGTCGCGCGTCTTCACCTTCTCCTTGCCGATCTTGACCATCATCGCCTTGGCGACGTCGTCGTTCGCGCGCGACCAGATGTCGATCACGCGGTTCTTGCGCTCGCCGCCGGTGGTCAGACCCTGGTTGTACTCGACGTCGACTTCCTTGACCTTGGCTTCGGCCGCTTCGAGGATCTTCGCCTTCTCTTCCGGAATGACGATGTCGTCGAGGCAGAACGAGATGCCCGACTTGGTCGACATGCGGAAGCCGGTGTACATCATCTGGTCGGCGAAGATCACCGTGTCCTTCGTGCCGCTGCGGCGATACACGTAGTTGATGACGCGCGAGATCTCTTTCTTCGTCAGCGTCTTGTTGACGACCGCGAAAGGCACGCCCTGCGGCACCACTTCCGACAGCAGCGCGCGGCCGGTAGTCGTGTCGACGAGGTGGTAGATCGGCTCGCCCGCTTCAGTCCAGTCGTGCAGACGGACCTTGATCTTGGCCTGCAGGTCGATCTGCTGGCTCTCATAAGCGCGATGCACTTCGGACACGTCCGTGAACACCATGCCCTCGCCCTTGGCGCCGACGCGTTCGCGCGACATCCAGTACAGGCCGAGCACCACGTCCTGCGACGGTACGATGATCGGGTCGCCCGACGCCGGCGACAGGATGTTGTTGGTCGACATCATCAGCACGCGCGCTTCGAGCTGCGCTTCCAGCGACAGCGGCACGTGCACGGCCATCTGGTCGCCGTCGAAGTCGGCGTTGAACGCGGTGCAGACCAGCGGATGCAGCTGGATCGCCTTGCCTTCGATCAGGATCGGTTCGAAGGCCTGGATGCCGAGGCGGTGCAGGGTCGGCGCGCGGTTGAGCAGCACCGGATGCTCCTTGATGCACTCTTCGAGCGAGTCCCAGACCACGGCCTCTTCACGCTCGACCATCTTCTTCGCCGCCTTGATCGTGGTGGCGATGCCCAGGCGCTGCAGGCGCGAAAACACGAAGGGCTTGAACAGCTCGAGCGCCATCTTCTTCGGCAGGCCGCACTGGTGCAGCTTGAGCGTCGGGCCGACGACGATGACCGAGCGGCCGGAGTAGTCGACGCGCTTGCCCAGCAGGTTCTGGCGGAAGCGGCCCTGCTTGCCCTTGATCATGTCGGCAAGCGACTTGAGCGGGCGCTTGTTGGTGCCGGTGATCGCACGGCCGCGGCGGCCGTTGTCGATCAGCGCGTCGACCGACTCCTGCAGCATGCGCTTTTCGTTGCGCACGATGATGTCGGGCGCGGTCAGCTCAAGCAGGCGCTTGAGACGGTTGTTGCGGTTGATGACGCGGCGATACAGGTCGTTCAGATCCGAAGTCGCGAAGCGGCCGCCGTCGAGCGGGACCAGCGGGCGCAGGTCCGGCGGCAGCACCGGCAGCACGGTCATGATCATCCACTCCGGACGATTGCCGGAGTTGACGAAGTACTCGATCAGCTTCAGCCGCTTCGCGTACTTCTTGATCTTGGTTTCCGAGCTGGTGGCGGCGAGCTCCTCGCGCAGCTTGACCGCCTCTTTCTGCAGGTCGATGTTCTTGAGCAGATCGTGGACCGCCTCGGCGCCCATGCGGGCATCGAACTCGTCACCGTACTGCTCGACCGAGTTGAGGTAGTCCTCCTCGGTCATCAGCTGGCCGCGCTCCAGCGGCGTCAGGCCCGGATCGACGATGATGTGGGCTTCGAAGTACAACACGCGCTCGATCGCGCGCAGCGGCATGTCGAGCAGCAGGCCGATACGGCTGGGCAGCGACTTCAGGAACCAGATGTGGGCAACCGGCGAGGCCAGGTCGATGTGGCCCATGCGCTCGCGGCGCACCTTGGCGACGGTGACTTCGACGCCGCACTTCTCGCAGACGACGCCGCGGTGCTTGAGGCGCTTGTACTTGCCGCACAGGCACTCGTAGTCCTTGATCGGTCCGAAGATCTTGGCGCAGAACAGGCCGTCGCGTTCCGGCTTGAACGTGCGGTAGTTGATCGTTTCAGGCTTCTTGACCTCGCCGTACGACCACGAGCGGATCGTCTCCGGTGACGACAGGCCGACGCGGATGGCATCGAAGTCCTCCGTCTCTTCCGGGTTGCGGATCAAGTTGAATAAATCTTTCATGGTGACTCCTGAGATTCTTTGCCCGTGCCCCGGGGCGTCTCGACGCCCCGGGTATCCGTGCTACTTGTTCTGTGCCAGCTCGATGTTCAGACCGATCGAACGGATTTCCTTGACCAGCACGTTGAACGACTCGGGCATGCCCGCAACCATGCGGTGATCGCCGTCGACGATGGACTTGTACATGCGCGTACGGCCGTTGGTGTCGTCCGACTTCACGGTCAGCATTTCCTGCAGCGTGTACGCCGCGCCGTAAGCCTCCAGCGCCCAGACTTCCATTTCGCCGAAACGCTGACCGCCGAACTGCGCCTTGCCGCCCAGCGGCTGCTGCGTGACCAGCGAGTACGGACCGGTCGAGCGCGCATGCATCTTGTCGTCGACGAGGTGGTTCAGCTTGAGCATGTACATGTAGCCAACCGTGACCAGACGCGCGAACTGCTCGCCGGTGCGGCCGTCGGTCAACTGCGCCTGGCCGGTCGTGGGCAGACCCGCGAGTTCCAGCAGCTCCTTGAGCTCGGACTCGTCGGCGCCGTCGAACACCGGCGTCGCCACCGGCACACCGCCGGTGAGGTTCTTCGCGAGGTTGACGATCTCCTCGTCGGTGAACGACACGAGGTCGACCTTGGCCTGGCCCTTGCCGGTCTTGTTGTACAGCTGGTCGAGGAACTTGCGCAGCTCGCTGACCGCCCGATGCTGCTGCAACATCTCGTCGATCTTCTTGCCGACACCCTTTGCGGCCCAGCCCAGATGCACTTCGAGCAGCTGGCCGATGTTCATACGCGAAGGCACGCCCAGCGGATTGAGAACGATGTCGACCGGCGTGCCGTCATCCATGTGCGGCATGTCTTCAACCGGGACGATCATCGAGATGACGCCCTTGTTGCCGTGGCGGCCGGCCATCTTGTCGCCCGGCTGGATGCGGCGCTTCACCGCCAGGTACACCTTGACCATCTTCAGCACGCCCGGCGACAGCTCGTCGCCCGACTGGATCTTGCGCTTCTTGTCGTCAAAGCGCTTGTCGAACTCCGAGCGCATGTCCTTGAGCTGCTTGTTCGCCGCTTCCAGCTGATTCTGCGCATCGTCGTCGGCCAGACGGATCTCGAACCACTTGTCGCGCTCGATGCTGTCCAGATATGCGGCGTCGATCTTCGCGCCCTTCTTCAGCTTGTTCGGGCCACCGTCAGCGGTCTTGCCGAGCAGGATCTTGCGCAGACGATCGTAGATGTCGTCCTCGAAGATGCGCTGCTGGTCGGCGAGGTCCTTGCGCACCGCGGCAAGCTCGGATTCTTCGATCGCCAGCGCGCGCTTGTCCTTCTTCACACCCTCGCGGGTGAACACGCGCACGTCGATGACCGTGCCATCCATGCCGGCCGGCACGCGCAGCGAGGTGTCCTTCACGTCCGACGCCTTCTCGCCGAAGATGGCGCGCAACAGCTTCTCTTCCGGGGTCAGCTGGGTCTCGCCCTTGGGCGTGACCTTGCCGCACAACAGATCGCCGGCCTTGACCTCGGCACCGATGTAGACGATGCCGGCCTCGTCGAGCTTGCGCAGCGCGGCTTCGTTGACGTTCGGGATGTCCGCGGAGATTTCCTCGGGTCCGAGCTTGGTCTCGCGCGCAACGCAGGTCAGCTCCTCGATGTGGATCGTCGTGAAGCGATCCTCCTCGACGACGCGCTCCGAGATCAGGATCGAGTCTTCGAAGTTGTAGCCGTTCCACGGCATGAACGCGATCAGCATGTTCTGGCCGAGCGCGAGCTCGCCCAGGTCGGTCGACGGACCGTCGGCAACGACGTCGCCGCGCGCGATCTTGTCGCCCGGCTTCACGATCGGCTTCTGGTTGATGCAGGTGTTCTGGTTGGAACGGACGTACTTGACCAGGTTGTAAATGTCGACGCCCGCCTCGCCGGCCTGAGTCTCGTCATCGTTGACGCGCACGACGATACGCGCGGCGTCGACCTTCTCGACGACACCGCCGCGACGCGCCTGGATGGCGTTGCCGGAGTCGACGGCGACACGGCGCTCGACGCCGGTGCCGACCAGCGGCTTCTCCGAGCGCAGCGTCGGCACCGCCTGGCGCTGCATGTTCGAGCCCATCAGTGCGCGGTTGGCGTCGTCGTGCTCGAGGAACGGAATCAGCGCCGAGGCGACCGACACTATCTGGCGCGGCGACACGTCCATGTACTGGACCTTGTCCGGCGTCAGCATCGTGAATTCGTTCTGGAAGCGAACGGACACGAGGTCCTGCTTGAAGTGACCCTTGGCGTCCAGGTCCGAGTTCGCCTGCGCGATGATGTAACGGCCTTCTTCGATCGCCGACAGGTACTCGACCTGATCGGTGACCTTGCCGTCGATGACCTTGCGGTAGGCGGTTTCGAGGAAGCCGTACTCGTTGGTGCGCGCATAGCACGCCAGCGAGTTGATCAGGCCGATGTTCGGGCCTTCCGGCGTTTCGATCGGGCAGACGCGGCCGTAATGCGTCGGATGCACGTCGCGGACTTCGAAGCCCGCCCTTTCACGGGTCAGACCGCCCGGTCCGAGCGCGGACACGCGACGCTTGTGCGTGACCTCGGACAGCGGGTTGTTCTGGTCCATGAACTGCGACAGCTGCGACGAGCCGAAGAACTCCTTGATCGCTGCCGACACCGGCTTGGCGTTGATCAGATCCTGCGGCGTCAGGTTCTCGGCCTCGGCCAGCGCCAGACGCTCGCGCACCGCGCGCTCGACGCGCACCAGGCCGGTGCGGAACACGTTCTCGGTCATCTCGCCGACCGCGCGGATGCGGCGGTTGCCGAGATGATCGATATCGTCGGTCTGCTGCTCGCCGTTGCGGATCGCGATGATCTCGCGGACCACTTCGATGATGTCGGAGTGATTCTTGCCGTACTTGGCAAACAATCCCTTCGCGAACTCGTCGTTGAACTTGGAGAACAGTTCGCCGTCGTAGATCACGCCGCTGCCTTCGACGCCGTCGCGACGCAGACGGCGGTTGAACTTCATGCGGCCGACCGCGGACAGGTCGTACTTCTCCGGCGAGAAGAACATGCCGTGGAACAGCGTTTCCGCTGCGTCCTTCGTCGGCGGCTCGCCGGGGCGCATCATGCGGTAAATCTCGACCAGCGCTTCGAGCTTGGTCTTGGTCGGATCTATGTTCAGCGTCGTCGAGATGTAGGGCCCCTTGTCGACGTCGTTGACGTACAGGGTCTGCAGTTCCTTGATGCCGTTCTCGCGGATCTTCGCGAGCAGGTTGGCGGTGAGCTCGGTGTTGGCCGGCGCGATGATTTCGCCGTCCTTGCTGACCACGTCGCGCGCGCCGATCTTGCCTTCGAGGTAGGCGTTGGGCACGTGCAGGCGCTTGAGGCCCGCTTCTGCGATCAGCTTGATGTGGCGCGCGGTGATCAGCTTGCCCTGCTCGACCAGCACCTTCTTGCCGTCGGTGATGTCGAACTGCGCCTTCTCGCCCTTGAGGCGCTCCGGCACGAGGTCCAGGCTGGCGCCGTCATCCTCGAGCTTGAACACATTCCGCTCGTGGAACATCGCGAGCATCTGCTCGTTGCTGTAGCCGAGCGCGCGCAGCACGATCGTGACCGGCAGCTTGCGACGACGGTCGATGCGGGCGAACAGGTTGTCCTTCGGGTCGAACTCGAAGTCCAGCCAGGAACCGCGGTAGGGAATGATGCGCGCGGAGTACAGCAGCTTGCCGGAGCTGTGCGTCTTGCCCTTGTCGTGGTCGAAGAACACGCCGGGCGAGCGGTGCAGCTGCGAGACGACGACGCGCTCGGTGCCGTTGATGATGAACGTGCCGTGATCGGTCATCAACGGCACTTCGCCGAGATAGACCTCCTGCTCACGCACGTCCTTGACGCGCTTTTCCTTGGACTCGCGGTCGAAGATCACCAGCCGCACCGTGACCTTCAGCGGCGCGGCATAGGTCATGCCGCGCACGCGGCATTCCTTCTCGTCGAACGCCGGCTCGTCGAAGCGGTACTTGACGAACTCCAGCGCCGCGGCGCCGTTGTACGACTGCATCGGGAACACCGACTTGAACGAGGCCTGGAGCCCCGTGTCGCGGCGCTTCGACGGCTGGGTCTCGGCCTGCAGGAACTGCAGATACGAATCGATCTGCGTCGAAAGCAGATAGGGGATCTCCAGCGTTTCCTTCAGCTTGCTGAAGTCCTTGCGGATGCGCTTTTTCTCGGTGAACGAGTAGGCCATCGGATACCTCTGTCGTCGTGTGCGCTCGGGGCGCCCTTACAAATAGAACCGCAAATTCAAACCACAAATCCAAACCACTGAGCGCCTGGCTGATCGCAATGCGATCAGGGGTTTGGATTCGCCTGCATCAGCGAAGCGGCGAAAGGCCGGGGGCAGCGCCCCCAGCCTTCGCCGAAATCCTGCAAGTTGCAGACACCAAGGTCTTACTTCAGATCGACCTTGCCGCCGGCTTCTTCCAGCTTCTTCTTCATCTCTTCGGAGGTCTTCTTGTCGACGCCATCCTTCACGGTCTGCGGCGCACCCTCGACCAGGTCCTTGGCTTCCTTCAGACCCAGGCCGGTCAGCTCGCGCACGACCTTGATGACGCCGACCTTCTTCGCAGCGTCGATACCGGAGAGGATGACCGTGAACTCGGTCTTCTCTTCGACGACGGCAGCGGCAGCGGCCGGACCGGCAGCGGCGGCCATCATCGGCGTGGCGGCGGTGACGCCGAACTTGTCTTCCATCATCTTGACCAGCTCGACCACGTCCATCACGGACATCTTCGCGATCGCGTCAAGAATCTCTTCTTTCGTAGCCATGTTTCAAAAACTCCAATAAAGTGCGTAAAGCGTAAATTTGGTAACGTCAGTCAACGCGATCACGCGCCCTGCTTGTCCGCGACGGCCTTGACCGTGCGAACAAACTTGGCGGTGGGCTCGGCCAAGGTACGAACGAACTTGCCGACCGGGGCTTTCATCGTGCCCATGAGCATGGCGATCGCCTGCTCCTTGGTCGGCAGCGTCGCCAGACGGTCGAGATCCTTGGCACCGTAGAGGGTGCCGCCGATCGCGACGGCCTTGACGACCATCACTTCGTTCGCCTTGACGAAATCCTTGAACAAGCGGCCGACCGAACCCGGATCCTCGAGCGAGAAACCGAGCACGAGCGGGCCGACCAGCGCAGGCTTGAGGCACTCGAACTCCGTGCCTTCCACCGCCCGACGCGCCAGCGTGTTCTTGACCACGTGCAGGTACACGCCACTCTGGCGAGCCTTGACACGCAGATCGTCGAACTTGCCGGCCGACAGGCCGCGATACTCGACCGCAACGGCCGAGAGCGCGCGCTTGGCGACTTCGTTGACTTCCGCAACCAGGGCCTTCTTGTCTTCCAGCCTGAGAGCCATCAGAACTCCTAGTCGCTTTCTTCCATAAATGGGCTGTCGCCTTGCGACTCCAACCCGCCTTTACGGTGCGTTGAGCACACCGTCTGCGTATGCGGCCTCGCGGCCTTTAATGTCCGGATGGCTTGATGCCTCCTTCCCGCATACGGTCTTCGACGTGGGGCTTACGCCACACTTCAAAGTCTTGTGGTGCCGGCGTGCGCGCACGCCGGCACCGGATACAAACCGCTTACTCCGGCAGCGAGCCGACGTCGACGCGCACGCCGGGCCCCATCGTCGTCGACAGGGTCAGCTTCTTGATGTAGACGCCCTTGGACGTCGCCGGTTTGGCCCTGCGCACGTCGCGCACGACCGCAATCAGGTTTTCCTTGAGCTTGTCGGCGTCAAACGCGGCCGCGCCGACCGAGCAATGGATGATGCCGGCCTTGTCGGTACGGAACTTGGCCATACCGGCCTTGGCATTCTTCACCGCTTCGGCAACGTTCGGCGTCACCGTACCGGTCTTCGGGTTCGGCATCAGGCCGCGCGGGCCGAGCACCTGGCCCAGGCCGCCGACGACACGCATCGCAGCCGGCTCGGCGATCACGACCTGGTAGCTCAGGTCGCCGCCCTTCATCGCGGCGGCGAGGTCATCCATGCCGACCGCATCGGCACCGGCCGCCTTGGCTTCCTCGGCCTTGGCGCCCTGCGCGAACACGGCGACGCGCACCGACTTGCCGCTGCCGTGCGGCAGCACAGTCGAGCCGCGCACGTTCTGGTCCGACTTCTTCGAGTCGACGCCGAGGTTGACCGAGATATCCACCGACTCGGTGAACTTGGCGGTGGCGCATTCCTTGACGAGCTTGATCGCTTCGTCGAGGGCGTAAGTCTTGCCGATCTGGATCTTGCCGGCGATGGTCTTCTGCTTCTTCGTGATCTTCGCCATGGCTTACTCCACGACATCCACGCCCATGCTGCGGGCGGATCCGGCGATCAGGCGGCAGGCCGCCTCCATGCTGCCGGCATTGAGGTCCGGCATCTTGATCTTGGCGATCTCTTCGATCTGCTTCTTGGTGATCTTGCCGACCTTGTGGGTATGCGGCGTCGGCGAACCCGACTCCAGCCCGATCGCCTTCTTGATCAGCGTCGTCGCCGGCGGCGTCTTGGTGATGAAGGTGAAGCTCTTGTCCGAATAGACCGTGATCACCACCGGAGTCGGCAGGCCCGGCTCCAGCTTCTGCGTCGCTGCGTTGAACTCCTTGCAGAACGCCATGATGTTGACGCCGGCCTGACCGAGCGCCGGACCGACCGGCGGTGCCGGGTTGGCCTTGCCTGCAGGAATCTGCAGCTTGATGTAGGCCGTGACTTTCTTTGCCATGACTACTCCTAGGTGGGTGCGAACGCCGTGTTAGGGCTCCCCGGTATCACGATCGCGGCCGCAACGGCCGCGATCACCATCTCAGGACTTCTCGACCTGAGAAAATTCGAGCTCGACCGGCGTCGAGCGGCCGAAGATCAGAACCGCGACACGCAGGCGGTTCTTGTCGTAATTGACTTCCTCGACGACGCCGTTGAAATCGGCGAACGGACCTTCCTTGACGCGCACCGCTTCGCCCGGCTCGAACAGCGTCTTTGGCCGCGGCTTCTCGACCGATTCGGTGACGCGGTTGAGGATCTTTTCGGCTTCCTTGTCGGTGATCGGCGCCGGCTTGTCGGCGGTACCGCCGATGAAGCCCATGACCTTGGGCGTGGCCTTGACCAGATGCCAGGTGTCCTCGTTCATTTCCATCTGAACGAGCACGTAGCCGGGGAAGAACTTGCGCTCGGTCTTGCGCTTGACGCCGTCCTTGATTTCGACGACCTCTTCGGTCGGCACCAGGATCTCGCCGAACTGCTCCTGCAGACCGGCGCGCGTGATGCGCTCCCTGAGTGCCTTCATCACGCTGTTCTCGTACTGAGAATAGGCGTGCACGACGTACCAACGCATCGTCATGAGCTTACGCCCCCCTTCCGGTCAGCGTTTCGACGCCCCAGAGCAGCAGTGAATCCAGCCCCCACAGCAGCAGCGCCATCACCAGCACGACGACCGCGATCATCAGCGTCGCCTGCAGGCTTTCCTGGCGCGTCGGCCAGGTGATCTTGCGCAGCTCGACGCGCGAGCCGACGACATAACCCCAAAGGGTCTTGCCGATGACGGTCTGGTAGGCGATCGCAAGTGAGCCGGCGGCGGCGGCCAGCAGCACCACCGTGCGCAGCAGCGCGTTGAATTGGCCTTCGAAGTAGTAGAACGCGAACATGCCACCCAGCAGGGCGGCAACGGCAACGGTCATCAGAGCCGTATCCCGGTGAGGGGAAGCAGCTTTTTGTTCAGCGGTTTGGACGTCCATGAACTCGTTCCGGCACCGCGGTCACATCAAACAAAGGGGGGAGCTCGCACGCATGGCAGGGCGGGAGGGTTTCGAACCCCCAACCTGCGGTTTTGGAGACCGCCGCTCTACCAGTTGAGCTACCGCCCTAGCGTGTGTACCGCAGAAAGCCAAAAAGGGGCGCGGATTCTATGGAATCCGCGCCCACAAGTCAAAAGGGCCTGCTGTTAGGCGAGGATCTTGGTGACGACGCCGGCGCCGACGGTACGGCCGCCTTCGCGAATCGCGAAGCGCACGCCTTCTTCCATCGCGATCGGGTTGATCAGCTCAACCGTCATCTGCACGTTGTCGCCCGGCATCACCA
>JBAZXW010000032.1:0-30091 GCA_041659605.1 Sinimarinibacterium sp.
GATCCGTGGCGCGCGGCGCCACCAACAACTCAGAAATGCATAACTGAGAAACCGCGCCTCGCTACGTCACCGACGAAAACGGCGTTTTCACACGGCCTCGGCACGAAGCCGCCGTCGCCTAGCATCAACTGGGGCGACACCTCCGCGACTCGAGCTTCAGCGCATCTCCTCGATCGGCCGCTCGAAACGCGTCGACTGCACCGTTTCACCGTCGTCGCGCACGAGATCGATCGTGAGCACGGCGCTGTTGCCTTCGGCGCCCACGCGCAACAGCGAGAAGTGGCTGCGGCGTGACCAGTAGGTGACGCCGGGCGTGCTGCCGAAGTCCAGCTCCAGCAGTGGATTCGAGATGTTCTGGTCGTTCGGCGTCGGGATGTCGAGCGGACAGGCGCGCTGCTCGAACAGGCCGTCGCGATCCCAGACCATCGTGAAATGCGTGTCGCCGGTCAGGAACACGGTCTGTCCGCCGACGTATGCGGCGATGTGCTGGAGGATCAGGTCACGTTCGGCGGTGAATCCGGAGGCCCAGCTACCGTCTCTCGCGTTGGCGCCCGGCGCCGGCGCCAGCGTGCACGGCGAGCAGACGACGTGGAACGGCGCCCGCGATGCAGCCAGTCCGTCCATCAACCACTGGCGTTGCTCCGCTCCGAGCAGGGTCTTGTCCGGCGCGTCCGCCAGCGTCGGATCGCTCTTGAACATGCGCTGGTCGAGCACCCAGATGTCGACCAGTCCGAACGACAGCAGCTGATACGTCTGCGGATTGATCAGCGCATTCCACGGTTCGATGCCCCAGGGCACGAGCGAGGCAGCATTGGCGTCCTGCAGGCCGTAGTCGTGGTCGTCGCGGCCGGCCACGAAGCTGGCGCGTTCGAGAATCGGCGCCATGCGCGGGTTGTCGAGGAAGTGGCGCCAGATGCCGGCATAACCGGCCATGTTCTGCGCGAAGGGCCCGTGGGTGTCGGGGTAGTTCAGATCGCCCTGCCAGATGAACAGGTCGGGCGCGCGTGCGGCCAGGTGGTCGAAGATTGCGTTGAACTGCGAGCCGCAGGACCCGTAGACGAAGCTGAGCGGCGACGGGTCGCCGGTGGGTGGCAGCACGTGGAACTGGCGCGTGGGCCCGACGGTTTCCAGTGTTCCCCGCACGAGACGTGGTCGCCAGAAGGCCTGTCCCGGCGGGAGTCCATCGACGCGCGTCGTCGTCGCCAGGAACGCCGCGTCAGTGGGGCCCGCGGCGACAACTCTGGCGTTGACGAACTGCGGCGTGTCGGCGAGCTCGATGAAGACCTCGGCCGGCAGGTCCGAGGCGACGTGCAGCGTCGCACCTCCCGGCAGCGGTGTGCCTGTCGTCGCGGCGATCGCCGACGCTGCGGCGGGTTCGACGGCCTGCGCCGGGCTGATCTCGATCTGCGCGAACGCTGCCGTCGATCGCTGGCGGATCGTATCGATGAATGCCTGCCCGACCGGCGTGGCGATGACGGCTTCGCCCTCCTGCACTGCGTACGGGAGCAAGTGCAGGTTGCCGAGCGCCGGCAGGACGGGATTGCTGCCGGGCAACAGGGTGTCGGCCTGCGTCAGGACGCCGGCGTCGCCGGCCGATTGCAGTTCGGACGTGTCGTCGCGGGCCGAAGTCTCGTAGAGCAGACCGTCCGCGCCGGTCAGACGGGCCGAGAGCTGGCTGGGGAACCGGCCGGTGGCGGTGAACTCGAGCGTCGCAGGCACGCCCTGCGAGCCGGCCGGGGCTGCCGTCGGCGCGACGACGGTCTGCGCCAGTGTCACCAGGTCGGAGCCGGTTCTGCGAACGATGGAGAGTGTGTGCGCATCCGTGTCGTAGAGCGCTGCGTACCAAGCTCTGGTCGATGTCCGGCGCAGGACCGCGCCGACGCAGCGACCAACACGCGTGACGACCGCACGAATGGCGCCGTCGACGAATCGTGCGTCCAATGCGAAGGCGATGGGCCGCGGATCGTTCGGAAAGATGTCCGAGCCTGCCAGCAGCAGGCCTTGGCCACCGGCTCGCGACAGTGTTGCAACACCGACGCAGGTCCAGTCGTCACTCCAGCCGTCGCCGTCCGGAAGCGCCGCGAAATCGAATCGAAGCCTGCGCGACCCGCTGTGTGCATCCGCAGGGGCGGAGGATCCGCAGCCCGCGAGCGAACCGATCAGCAGCCCGCCTCCGCCTGCGGCGGCCATCTGCAGCAGCTCACGCCGCGTGATGTTCGGTTTCATGTTTTTCGTAGGCGAGAATGCGAGGATGGCAAATCTGGTGGATACCGTTGCGACGGCGCGACAGTAAATAATGCCTACCGGGGCGGGCAGGCGCTCGCGCCCATTCAAGGAACCGTTCAGTGACCCACCTGTTCTCCGCACTCAAACTCGGCGCTTTGACGCTCGCCAACCGCATCGTCATCGCGCCGATGTGCCAGTACTCCGCCGAGGACGGCAGCGCGACGGATTGGCACACTATTCACCTGGGCAGCCTGGCGCAGTCCGGCGCGGGCTTGCTGATCATTGAGGCGACGGCGGTCGAGGCGCGCGGGCGCATTTCCTGGGCGGACTTGGGCTTGTGGAACGACGCCAACGAGGCGGCGCTGGCGAAGGTGCTGGCGTCGGTGCGCCGCTACAGCGCGATGCCGATCGGCATCCAGCTCGCGCACGCGGGGCGCAAGGCCTCGACCGGCCGGCCCTGGGACGGGGGCGGTGTGATTGCGCCGGATGCCCCCAAGGGCTGGCAGACACTGTCGGCGTCGGCGCTGCCGTTCAACGACAGCGATCCGCTGCCGCAGGCGGCGAGCGCGGCGGACATCGATACGGTCGTGCAGGCCTTTGTCGAATCGGCGCAGCGCGCAGACCGACTGGGTCTGGACGTGATCGAGATCCATGCCGCGCACGGCTACCTGCTGCACCAGTTCCTGTCGCCGCTGTCGAACCGGCGCGACGACGCCTACGGCGGCAGCCTGGACAACCGCATGCGCCTGACGCTGCGCGTGTTCGACGCGGTGCGCGCGGCTGTTCCCGCGCAGCGGCCGGTCGGCATCCGCATCTCCGCGACCGACTGGGTCGACGGCGGCTGGGAACTGGACCAGAGCATCGAGCTGGCGAAGGCACTGGATGCGCGTGGCTGCGCGTACGTCCATGTCTCCAGCGCCGGGCTGAGCCCGCGACAGAAGATCGCCATTGCGCCGGGGTTCCAGGTGCCCTTCGCCGAGGCGATCAAGCGCGCGGTGCGCATGCCGGTGATTGCGGTCGGGTTGATCACCGAGGCGGAGCAGGCCGAGCAGATTCTCACTCACGACCGCGCCGACGCGGTCGCACTGGCGCGCGGCATCCTCTACGACCCGCGCTGGCCCTGGCATGCCGCCGCGGCGCTTGGCGCCAGTATCGTGGCGCCGCCGCAGTACCTGCGCGCCGAGCCGCTGGGCCGCAAGGGCCTGCTGCGTCAGCGGTAGGGTGGCGCGCCGCCTCTCGGCAGGCTGCTAGTCTTGCGCCATCGGCGTTGTCGCCGGACTGGGTTGATCTTGATGCGCGGCGAGACAGACAAGGATGCGAGCGAACGTCGATCAAGACGCAAGGCCGTGCCCAGATCGACCTTCGGTGTTGCCGACGATCGCCTGCTACGGATCGTCCTGATCGGGCTGCTCGTGACGGGCATCTGGCTGGTGCTCAAGCCGTTCTTTATGGCGATCATGTTCTGTGCGGTGGTCGGCGTGTCGACCTGGCCCGCCTATGAATGGCTGCTGCGGCGCCTGGGCGGGCGCATCGAGCTGGCCAGCGTCGTTGCCAGCATCTCGGTGCTGCTGCTCGCGGTGACGCCGCTGGTGTTGCTGTTCATGTCGCTGGTCGACGGCTTGCGCATAGGTGCTGATCTTCTCGAACCGTGGCTGACCAATCCGCAGGTCGCAACGCCGGCCTGGGTCGAACGTATCCCTCTGGTCGGCCCCAATCTCGCGGAATGGTGGCGCGACGCGGCCGGCAAGGGCGCCAGCGTCGGCGAAGTGCTGCGCTACGCCGCCGGCCCGGCCCGCGATCTGGCGCTGGCGGGCGGACGGCAGGCCGGCAGCGCCCTGATGCAGGTCGCGCTGATCGTGCTTCTGCTGTATTTCGTCTACCGGAACGGCGCGGTTTTCGCGGGCCAGATTGTGCGTGCGGCGGAGCGCACCGGGGGGGACGTCGCCAGCGAGATGCTCGCCGTCGCACGCCGCTCGGTCGTTGGCGTGATGTTCGGCGTCGTCGGGGCCGGCCTGGCGCAGGCGATGGTCGCCACGCTCGGCTTTGCCATCGCCGGGCTGCCGAACCCGTTCATGTTCGGTGCCCTGACCTTTGCGCTGTCGCTGGTGCCGCTGGGGCCGCCGATCCTGTGGGGCGGTGCGGCCGTGTGGTTATTTCAGAACGACGAGACGGGGCGTGCGCTGTTCATGGCGCTCTACGGATTCTTTGCGATCAGCTCGGTCGACAATCTCATCAAGCCGCTGATCATCAGCCATGCCAACCGCATGCCGTTCGCCGTGACGCTGATGGGCGTGATCGGTGGCCTGATCGCGTTTGGCGTGATGGGCGTCTTTCTCGGGCCCGTCCTGCTCGCGATCGCGATCAGCCTGGGCCGCCATTGGCTCGACTACGGGCTCGGTCGCCGGTAGATGATGTGGTAGACGAGCGCGACGAGCAGCGCGCCGCCGACCAGGTTGCCGGCGATCACGGCCCACAGGTTGTGCAGCAGGCCGATGCCGTCGAGCTGCTCGATGCCCGGCACTGGTACGGCCACCGTGTCCTTGAGCAGCAGGCCCAGCGGAATCAGGTACATGTTGGCGATGCTGTGCTCGAAGCCAGCGGCGACGAAGGCGGAGATCGGGAACACGATGGCGACCGCCTTGTCGATCACGCTGCGCCCGGCCATCGCCATCCACACCGCCATGCACACCAGGATGTTGCACAGGACGCCGTTGAAGAACAGCTTGCCGGCCGGCGCCGCACACTTGGCGGCGGCGATGCGCACGACCTGTTCGGCGATACGGCCCGAGTTCATCGAGGTGTGGCTGGACGCCCACACCAGCAGCGCCAGCCCGGCCGCGCCGACGAAGTTGGCGAGGCAGACGACAACCCAGTTGCGCAGCAGCTCGTGCGTGGCGATGCGGCCGTCGGCCCAGGCCATCACCAGCAGATTGTTGCCGGTGAACAGCTCGGCGCCAGCGACGACGACGAGCAACAGGCCGAGCGAGAATGTCACGCCGCCGAGCACGCGGCTCGCCGCGAAGCCCAGCGTCGGGTCGCTGACGACCAGCACGTAGTACAGCGCGCCCAGGCCGATGAACACGCCGGCGAGGATGCCGAGCATGATCATCTTCAGCAGCGGCATGCGCGCCTTGGAGACGCCGATGTGCTGCACACGCTCGGCGATCTCGGCGGGGGCGAACGCGTCGAATCCGTAGATGGCCACAAGCGTATTCCGGAGCGGACTGCGTCGATCGTGCCTGCGAAACGCGGCGGCGGCGCTGATCCAGGTCAGCCGGGTGCAGCGAATCAGTTCATGAGCTTCATCGCGATCGCCAGGCAACCGACGACTTCGAACAGATAGGTCACACCGGCGGAAAGCTGGCGGAAGCGGAACTGCGCAGTGAGCATGCCGTAGGCGTGCACCAGGCGCGCGGCGAGAAAGCCGACGACCAGCACTGCGAGCAGGGAGGCCGGAGAGCCGATCTGCGCGAGCGCCAGCACGATCAGCCCGAACGGCAGCGCGTGCTCGAGATGATTCATGTGCGCGCGGATCGCCTTCCGCATGTCGACGTTGTTGCCGTCGCCGTTGCCGATCTTCAGCTTCACGCGCAGGCGCGACACGTTCAGTGCCAGCAGCGTCAGCAGCAGCATGCTCGCCGCGACGTAGCCGTAGAAGTAATCCATGAGCGGTTCTCCCTGAAGGTGACCGCTACAGCTTAGCCGCCGTCATCGACGACGTGTTCGAGATAGGGCGTGGAATCGTCGTAGTCGCCGTCGAGCATCCGCTCCAGTTGCTCGAAGCCGGTGCGGATCACCGGGTGCGTGGCGTCGCCTTCCCAGCCGTGTCCGGCGAGGTGAATCGAGGCATTGGGATCGTCGATGCCCAGCACGCTGGCGAGAAAGCCGGTGCCGGTGGTGCCGGGTTCCTGGCCTTCGGCGTGGCGCAGCACGGTGAAGAACTGCGTCGGGATTGCCGCCGCAGCAAGCGCGCTCGCCATCTCGCGGCCGTTGTTGTAGACGACCAGGCCGTCGTTGACGTCGTGGACGACGACCGCCGCCTTGAGACCCGCCGCGCTCACGCCGCACCGGTCGAAAGCCATGTTACCGAGCGGGGGGCCGAGCCGCAGCAGCAAATATCTCCTACAACATCAAGCCCCCGATAGGATGCAGATGTTTCATGATGGCGCCTCGGACGCATCTTTCGCATCGGAAGTCGTCGGTCAGGTTGGCGCGAACATGGGGGGTGTCATGCGTATTGCCATCATCGGTGCCACCGGCATGCTCGGTCATCACGCAGCCATCGCGGCTGCGAGCGCCGGGCATGAGCCTGTCGTCGTCTATCGCAATCCGCGTTCGCTGCAGCAGCTCGGTGATCTGAACTGCGAGCGTCGGCAGGCCGATCTGCGCGACCGGGCCGCGATGAAGTCGGCGCTGGCCGGTGTCGATGCCGTCATCAACTGCGCCGGTTATTACCCGACGTTGCCGCGGCCGTGGCGCAAGGAGGTGCAGACCGCGACCACGCAGATGCAGAACTTCTACGACGCCTGCGCCGATCTGCCGCTGCGCAAAATCGTCTATCTGGGTGGTGCCATTGCGCTGCCGCGGCGCAGCGACGGTGCGCCGGGCGACGAGAGCCTGCGCTACGCGGGACAGCCGCGCAGCCGCAATCCGTATCTGCAGGTCAAATGGGCGCTCGACGAGCAGGCCCATGCACAGGCCGGCAAGGGCCTGCCGGTCGCGACCGGCATCCCGACGATGTCGTTTGGCGAGTTCGATCCCGGCAACACGACCGGCCGCTTCATCCTCGAAATGGCGCGGCGCAGCCTGCCGGGTTTTGTCGACGGCAAGCGCAACGTGATTTACGCGGGCGACGCCGGTCGCGGTCTCGTGCGCGTCTGCGAGGACGGGCGGCCGGGCGAACGCTATCTGCTGACCGGCGAGAACCTGACGATGCGCCAGCTCATGGAAAAAGTGGCGAAGGCGACCGGCGCGCCGATGCCGCGCACGGTACCGCTGCCGATCGCGCAAGCGCTATCCGCGTGGCAGACCTTCCACTACCGCCACCTGCGCGGACCCGAACCGAAGATCAGCGAGAGCGCCATCGCGGTGATGTCCGCCGGCCAGTTTCTCGACGGCAGCAAGGCGCAGCTGGAGCTGGGCTTTCAGGCCCAGGTGTCGGTCGACGAGGCGATCCGCCGCGCGCTCAGGTGGTTTCGCGCCAAGGGCATGGTCTGACTTGTAGCGGCCCATGGCCGCGATTCTTTTCGTGCGGCGTGGACGCCGCATCGCGACCATGGGCCGCTCCTACAGGGGCGTGAGCACACCTTCCGGCGCCGGCTCGTCGGAGCGCGTGCCGGAGGTCGCGGCCACTGTCATGCCGTGCGCGACGACGTCGTCGAGCTGATCGGGGAAACGCGGCGGAACCGCCGACGTGTCCTCGACAGCCCACGCGATCATCTGGCGGCCGAGCACGTCGGGCGCGTCCGGCGTGAGCTTGTCCTGCCACCAGTATTCGAACACTGCGCGATCGGCCGCGAGGTGCACGATGCCGTAGCCGTGGTCGACCCATTCGATGAACTGCACGTTCTTGTTGCCGTTGATCACAGCAAGCTCGATGGCGCGCGCGCCGACGATGGTCGGTGCGGAGCCGACCGGCAGGCCGGCGCTGTTCGCGACCAGCTCGTCGGCACCGCCGCGGCCCATCGACGTCGGTGCGAACTCGACGCCGACCGAATTGGCGCGCGTGCTGACCGGGCCGATCGCGCCGGTCGTGGCGCGGCCGTAGCCGGCGGGGAAGTTCGCGGCCGTCGAGCCCGGACGCGGGTTGGGCAGCGGCACACCGGGCACGTAATCGCCGAGCAGCGTCGTGTCCTCGACGAGGTCGGAACCGAAATTGCCGTGCGCGTCGCCGGAGACGACGATGGTGTTGCGCACGCGCGTCGTCGCCGCGTTCTCGCCGCGCAGGTAGCGGAACAGCGCCGCCCGCTCCTCGGTGTAATCGCTCCAGCGCGACAGGCCGAGCTTGGGCGTGGCGACGCCGTCGACGACATCCGGGATGTCGGCCGGTGCAAGCCAAGTCTGGTTGTTGATCAGCTTCCAGCGTACACCGGACTGCTGCGACTGCAGCACCGACTGCGTCAGCCATTCGAACTGGCGCCGTCCCATCAGACTGCTGCCCGACGCCAGGTGCGTGCTGTCCATCGTCAGCCCGTGGCCCGGCAAGCCGATCTGCGTGTCGACGCCGAACAGATCGAGCATCGGTCCGTAGGGCAGGCGCCTCCACAGCAGCGTCGTGTCCTGCGGTTGCGGGTACGAGCCGTCGTCAACGAGGATGAACTCGCCGGAGCCGTCGGCCTTCACCGGCCGCGACGGCGTCCACTCCCAGAACACGCGCGTCGTGTCGGCGAGCGTCGTCGTGCTGGTCTGGTCGTCGAAGGGCGTGGCCAGCTCGTTGCCGTAGTCCTCGTCGATGTCGTGGTTGTCCCAGACGATGAACCACGGATGCTGCTGGTGCGCGCGCAGGTTGTTGGGATCGGTGCGCCACAGCGCGTAGCGGCGGCGCAGCTCGGTCAGGTTCAGCCAGTCGCGATAGTCCGGATGTGCGGTGTCCTGGATGCCGTTGCGGCCGCGTACGCCCTCGTCCTCGTCGACGAAGTCGTAGATGTAGTCGCCGGTGTGGACGACGAGATCGATGTCGCTGCGCATCGCCAGATGACCGAGGCCGCTCCACCAGCTCGACCAGTAGCTGGAGCAGGCGAGCACGGCGACGCGGATCGATTCGACATCACTGTCCGGCGCGGTGCGCGTGCGGCCGGTGATCGAGCTGCCGCCGAGCGCGCTGAAGCGGTAGTAGTAGGTCGTTGCCGGCGCCAGCCCGGTGACGTCAACCTTGACCGTCCAGTCGCGATCGGCGTTCGTGCTCTGCGTGCCGGACTGGATGACGTTGGCCATCGCCGGATCGGTCGCGACCGACCACTGCACCGCGATCTGCGCCGCGCTGGGCGTGGCCTCGGTGATGCGCGTCCAGATGATCACGCGATCCTTGAGCGGATCGCCGCTGGCGACGCCGTGCGCGAACGGCAGCGGCGTGATCGTCGGGAAGTCGAAGCCCAGCGGCGGTGTCGGCGTCGGACTCGGCGTGACAGTCGGTGTGGGCGTCGGCCCCGGAGTCGGCGTTGCCCCTGGGGTCGGTGCGGGCGTGGGGCTCGCGTCGTTGCGCTCGCCGCCACCGCAGCCGGCCAGTGCAGCCGTACTCGCGGCGGCACCGAGCCCGCGCAGGAAATCCCGGCGTGTCGTCATCGTCGTTCTCCCGCGCGAATTCGTTGGCCGATTATGCTGGGACTTGGGGCGCCAGCGGCGCCGGGTCGGGCTTGGCTTCGGCAGGCGAGCCGACCGCCGCGAACTCCAGATGGTTGGCGTCGGACAGCGCCTGGTAGCCCGTTGCGAAGCTTTCCGTCGCCCCAGCTTCGGTGAACGTCGACACGTACCAGAATTCGCCCTGGGCGCGGTTGGCGTCGAGGTCGAGCAGCAGATAGCCCTTGCGGTCCCAGTCCGTGTAGCGGATGTGCGAATTGGTCAGCAGCATCGCCTGCTGGCCTTCGGGGATGTCGATCGCGAACGGTGAGGTGATCGAAGTGCCGACAAACTCGACCGCAAGGCTCCCTTCGCCGGTCAGCGGGTTGTAGGCGAGCGGGTTGGCCGGGTCCGGCGTCAGGTCCGCGGCCCACGACGAGTGCACGTCGCCGCTGAGCACGACGACGTTGCCGATGCCGCTGTCGGACAGATGCTGGAACAGTTCGGTGCGCTCAGCCTGATAGCCGTCCCAGGCATCGCCGTTGAGCTGCTGCCCGCCGCCGGCGGCCAACGGCGCACCAACCAGGTTCCATTGGTGCATCACCATCTGCTGGCCGAGGATCTTCCAGCGCGCGGTCGATGTCTGCAGGCCGTCCTTGAGCCACTGCATCTGCTCGGGACCGAGCATGCGACGACCCGCTTCCTTGCCGGTGGCTGATACGGGCAGGCCATCCGGCACGTCGCGGTCGTACAGGCGCGTGTCGAGCATGAAGATGTCGGCGAGCTCGCCGTAGGAGAAGCGGCGCCAGATCTTGCCGACGTTGCCTGCCTGCGGATAGCGGATCGGCATCCACTCGTCGTAGGCCTGTTGGCCGTAGGCCTTGCGGTCGACCCAGGCGCCCTCGGTGCCTTCGGTGTGGTTGTTGGCACCGTCGCGCCAGGAGTTGTCGGCGGTCTCGTGGTCGTCCCAGACGGTGATGAACGGGAACTGGCGGTGCAGCTCCATCAAGTCCGGGTCCTGCTTGTAGTACGCGTGACGCGTGCGGTAGTCGGCGAGCGTGACCATCTCGTGATCGGGCTGGTACGGGCGCACGTCGCCGTACTCGCCGGTGCCGTACTCGTAGAGGTAGTCGCCCAGGTGCAGCACGGCGTCGAGGTCGGCGCGCTGCGCGAGCAGGCGGTAGGCGTTGAAGTAGCCGTGCGCGTAGGACGCGCAGGAGACGACGCCGAAACGCAGGCGGTCTGTCGAGCCTGCCGGTGCGGTGCGCGTGCGGCCGATCGGCGAGGTGTGTCCGAGTGCCTCGAACTGGTAGTAGTAACTCGTACCGGCGGCGAGGCCGGTGAAGTCGAGCTTCACGGTCCAGTCGCGCGCGGCTTCGGCGCCAAAGTCCATCGCGCCCAGGAGCTGTGTCAGCGCCGGATCGAGATAGACCTTGACCTGTCCGCTCACCGACGAGGCCTCGGCCGGAGCGGTGATGCGCGTCCACAGGATCACGCGGTCGGCGAGCGGATCGCCGCTGGCGACGCCGTGCTTGAACGGCGAATCCGGAGACGGCGTGCCACCGCCGTCGCGTGGCGAACTGCTGCTGCAGGCGGCAAGCGTCGCAACGGCGGCCGAGGCCGAGGCATGCTTGAGGAAGTCGCGGCGGCTCAGGCCGCCGCGGCGGTTGCGGGGTTTGCGAGAAATGCCCATGCGAAGAATCGGAGTCGGTTCAGGAAATGGAGTCCGTAGGAGCGGCCCCCGGCCGCGATGCGGCGTACACGCCGCACCGAAAACAATCGCGGCCGGGGCCGCTTGTATGTTAGTGGGGTCAGGCGAAAGCCTGTCGGGCAGGCCGAGAACGGCAGGGTGACCTCGAAGGTGATGCCGGGGCCGATCACGCCGTTGCGGCCGCTGCGCTGCGCGCTGAAGTACAGGCGGCTGCCGTCCGGCGAGAATGCCGGGCCGGTGATCTCGGATTGCGCCTCGGTGCCGGCCTGCAGGTCGGAGGCCTGCAGCAGCGGCAGCAGGCGGCGGTCCGGCAGGATCACGCAGATCTGCATGTCGCCGCCGTCCTCGGCGACGAGGATGTCGCCGAACTCGCTGACGGTGAGGTTGTCGACGCCGCTGAGGATCTTGTTCTCCTCCGTCGCGGTGGCGAAGTCGTAGATCACCTCGACGGTCTGCGCCGCGATGTCGTGGCACCAGATGCGGTTGTCGCCCTTGGTCGAGAAATAGATCAGGCCCTCGAAAAACCAGATGCCCTCTCCGCCGCGGAAGCGCGAGCCCGGCGCCTCGGCGCCCAGCGCCGTGCGCACGCCAGCCTGCGCCTGGTCCGGCTGGGCGACGTCTTCCCAGATCACGGCGTGCACGCCGGTGACGCTCAAGGCCGCATCGTCGAGCGTCGCATCGCGTGCGCCGGTGGCGAAGCGCAGCACCTGCAACTTGCCTTCCTGCAGCGTCGGACGATCGGCGGTCGCAGGCCAGTCAAGCGCGCTGGGCACGAAGCGGTAGAAGCGACCGTCGCCGGTGTCCTCGGTCAGATACAGCATGCGGCCGACCGGATCGACCGTGACGGCCTCATGCGCGAACAGGCCCAGTGCCGGGCGTGCTTCGCCATTGCCGGCCTCGAAGGGATTGCATTCGTAGACCTCACCGCCGTCGGCTTCCTCGCAAGACAGCCAGGTGGCCCACGGTGTCTTGCCGCCGGCGCAGTTCGACGACGTGCCGGACAGGATGCTGTAGGCGTCCTCCAGCGTACCGTCGGCGGCGAATTTGAGCGCGCCAGTGCCGCCGCTGATCAGGCCCGCGGCCGGGACTTCAGAGTTTGACGTGTAGATCCAGCCGCCGTCTTCGGTCGCATAGGTGGCGCCGCCGTCCGGGAAGATGTGCCAGAGGTAGGTTCCACCCAGCACCGGCGGCTCGTTCGACACCGCGACGACGCGGGAGGTGAAACCCGCGGGCAGGCTCAAGCCGTTCGCATCCGGTTCACCGAGCGGACCGATATCGGCAAAGCGCGAACGCATGCCGCCTCCGGCAGCGCCGCCGCCGCCCGAACTCGTGCAGGCCGGCAGCATGGCTGCGGCGCCGGCGGCACCGGCGCTCCAGAACGTGTAACGAATGAAATCGCGGCGCGATAAGGCGCGCCGCGAGCGGATGATGAGTCTCGACATGGTTTTCCCGGGCGGCCTCTGCGGGCCTGATCCTGTGAACAATGAAGCAGGATAGGCCGCGACCGTGAAAGCCATGTGACAGGTCCCACCGATCCTCAGCACATGTAGCCTGGGCGCAGCCCGGGGCGAATCCCGTCGGCGTCACCCCGGGCTGCGCCCGGGCTACGAGGCCATGCTCAGGCGCGGGCGTGGATTGTGCCGGTCGTCGCCAGCCGCACCAGCTTTTCATGCACGAATAGCGGCCCGATCAGCAGGAACACCAGATCGTCGAAGAACGAAGGCTTCGCGCCTTCGAGCTTGTGGCCGTACAGCTGCACGACCCATGCGGCCAGCCACAGGCCGATGCAGAGTCCGACCAGCGGTGCGCCCACGGACTGCAGCGCGAAGCTGCCAAGCCCGCCAATCAGCATCCAGGTGATCCCGGTGAGCAGGCTGCGCGCACCCAGGCGCGCATAGAACACCGTGATCGGCAGCGCGACCAGCGTCGCCAGGTTGAACCAACCCTGTGAGTCGAACGATCCCGGCACGAGCCCGTCCAGCGGCACGCTCCACAGCAGGCCGGTGCTGGTGAAGAAGATGATCGGCACGCAGATCATGTGGATGATCTGGTTGGTGATCTGGCCGTGGCTGGCGGCGTATTCCCGCATGAACTGCTCGCGACTGCGCATGGGCGACTCTCCTCGAATGGCGTTGACCGCGATGCCATTGTCGAAGGCCGCCGCGGGCC
The DNA here is from genome assembly GCA_041659605.1 of Sinimarinibacterium sp. Lineage (GTDB taxonomy): Bacteria > Pseudomonadota > Gammaproteobacteria > Nevskiales > Nevskiaceae > Solimonas. Next base: position 13,382 of record JBAZXW010000032.1, read on the forward strand.
TGTCTGTCAAATCGCCGACACTTCGCCCATCAAAGGCCTTGCGCGTCCATCAGCGCGGCGCCGCCGTGTGCGCGGACGTGGCGGCGCAGCGCACCGGCGTCCGTGAGCGTGATGCGACCGCGGTGCAGCCGCAGCCAGTTTTGCGTCTGGAAGCTGCGCAGCTCCTTGTTCACGCTCTGACGCGTCAGGCCAAGCATGCGCGCGAGATCCTCCTGCGGCAGCGACAGGTCGATCAGCACGCCGTCACCGGTTGGCTTGCCGTAGGCCTCGGCGAGATCGAGCAGGCGCAGGCCGACGCGCACCGACACCGGCAGCATCGTGCTCTCGATGTGCGTCAGCGCCAGGCGCAGCTTGTGGCACAGCACGCGCGCAAAATCGCGGTACCAGCGCGGGTTCTGTTCGAGCGCTGCGTGCAGCTTCGCGGCCGGGACGATCAGCACCTCGGTTGCGCCGACGGCGAGTGCGTCGGTCGGTCGCGGCAGCTCGTCGAACAGCGAGACTTCGCCGAACCAGGTGCCCGGTCGGTACAAGCCGAGCAGGCCTTCGTGTCCGTCCGGCGTCAGGCCGACAAGGCGGATCAGTCCGGAGACGACGCCGATCAGCTCCGAACCGCGCTCGCCGCGCGCGTAGAGCATCTGCCCGTCGCCCAGCCGCCGGCGCCGACCCAGTGCCGTCAGTGCCGCCGTCAGCTCGGGGCTGGCGATGTCGCGCCAGCTCTCGCTCCACAGCGCCTTGCGGCTGGCGGGATCGGCGGACATCGCGTCGACGTCAGCGGCGTCGCAGGATGCCGTCGTCGAGCACCTGCTGGAAGTGTTCGCCGACGGTCTGCTCCAGCGGGCGATAATTCATGCCCAGTTCGCGCCGACTCCTGGAGTTATCGAAGCCGATCCGGTAGCCGACGTTGAGCGTCACGAACTTACGCGTCAGACCCGCCATCGGTGCGATCAGCCAGACCAGCGCCTTGGGCGCGGTGAACAGCGGGAACTTGAAGCCGCCGCCGAATTTCCTGCGCAGGATCTGGCCCATCTGCAGGGCGTTCGCGTTGGCACCGTTGGTGATGTAGCGGCCCTTCGCGGTCGGCGTGAAGCCGGCCTTGATGTGCGCCTGCGCGACATCACGCACGTCGACCACGCCCATCCACAGATCCGGTGCACCGGGAAACATCGTGCCGTTGGCGAGCTGCTTGATGAACACCAGGCTGGTCGAAGCGCTGGCCTTGGTCAGCGACGGGCCGAGCACGAGACCGGGATTGATCGTGACCAGGTCCCAGCGCGACTGCTTCTTCTGGATCTCCCAGGCTTCCTTCTCGGCGACGACCTTCGAATACGGGTAGGGCTGGTGGTCGACCGTGCTGGTGGTGTTCCAGTGCGCCTCGGTGAAGGTGTGATCCGGCACGTGCTCGCCGTCGATGCTGTCGCCATAGATCGACACGACGCTGCTGGTCAGCACCACGCGCTTGACGCTGGCGCAGCGGTTGCAGCTTTCCAGCACATTGCGCGTGCCTTCGAGCGCCGGCCGCACCAGCTGCGCGTAGTTGTTCGTAAGTCCGCTGATGACGAATGGCGAAGCGGTGTGCATCACCAGCTCGCAGTTCTGCATCGCCGCGTCGTACGCGCCGGCATCGAGCAGGTCCGCCTTGAACAGCTTGAGCTTGCCCGGATGCGTCTCGGACAGTTTGTGCAGGTGCTCGAGCCCCGCCTTCTTCGCCGGATCGCGCACCGTGCCGTGCACGGTGTAACCGGCTTCGAGCAGATACTTCACCAGCCAGCTGGCGATGTAGCCGCTCGCGCCGGTGACGAGCACCGGTGCGGCGGGATTGATGGTGGTCATGTGTTGTTCCCCCTGATTCCGAATGTAGTGCCGAGCATTGTGCCGGACGTGGCGCGTGGACGGGGTGACCCGCCGCCGCCATCTTTGCATCCACCGTCCCGCTACTGCATTCGGTCGATGGGCCGCGCGCGCTGTTTCCGCGACAATGCCGGCAAACCATGGGGGAGACCATGAGCAATCGTGTCAAGAAGGCCGCGTGGGTCGCTGTGATGTTGTGCCTGGCGCAGGGTGTGGTTGCGCAGACCGTCGTCGACAACGCCGCGCTGAACAACGAGGGCGATGGCGCGAACTGGGCCGCCTGGGGCCGCACCTTCAGCGAGCAGCGCTACAGCCCGCTGGACCAGATCAATACGCAGAATGTGTCGCGCCTGGGCCTGGCGTGGTCGCTGGAGTTCGACGACGTCTGGAACGTGTCGAGCCAGGCGCTCGCGGTCGACGGCGTGATCTACACCGCGGTCGGCTACAGCCGTGTCTACGCGATCGATGCGCGCGACGGGCACGTGCTGTGGAACTACGATCCCAAGGTCGAGTCGCGCAAGATGCGCATGGCCTGGGGCAGTCGCGGCCTCGCCTACTGGAACGGCAAGGTCTACGCCGGCGTGCAGGACGGCCGCCTGTTCGCGCTCGACGCGAAGACCGGCGCGCTGGTGTGGGAGACGCTGACCACCGAGCCCGGCGACAACCGCTACATCACCGGCGCGCCGCGCGTGTGGGCCGGCCAGGACGGGCGGGGCAAGGTGATCATCGGCCACGGCGGCGCCGACTTTGGCCACGTGCGCGGCTACGTCACGACCTACGACGCCGAGACCGGCAAGCAGCTGTGGCGCTGGTGGGTCGTGCCGGGCAATCCGGCCGACGGCTTCGAGAACAAGGCGATGGAGAAGGCCGCCAGTACGTGGAGCGGCGAGTGGTGGAAGTTCGGCGGCGGCGGCACGGTCTGGAACGCGATGACCTACGACCCCGAGTTCAACCGCATCTACCTCGGCACCGGCAACGGCTCGCCGTGGAACGCAAAGCTGCGCAACCCGGACGGCGGCGACAGTCTGTACCTGTGCTCGGTGGTCGCGATCGACGCCGACACCGGCGAGTACGTGTGGCACTACCAGACCACGCCCAACGAGACCTGGGACTTCAACTCGACGATGGACATGGTCTCCGCCACGATCGAGATCGAGGGCAAGCCGCGCAAGGTGTTGATGCATGCGCCCAAGAATGGATTCTTCTACGTGCTCGACCGCGAGACTGGCCAGCTGATCTCCGCCGAGAAGATCGGCAAGGTGACCTGGGCCGAGAAGATCGACATGTCCACCGGCCGCCCGGTCGAAGTGCGCGGCGCACGCTACGAGAATGGTCCGGCGCTGACCTGGCCCGGTTCCGGCGGCACGCACAACTGGCACCCGATGGCCTATAGCCCCGACACCGGCTTGGTCTATATCCCGGCGCGCGAAATGCCCGGCTACTACGACGGCGAGGGCCGCAATCCCAAGACCTGGCAGATGACCCCGGACGATGTCATGGGCCTGCGCGGCTTCTTCGACGACATTCCCAAGAGCGCCGGCACCACTTCGCTGCTGGCCTGGAACCCGGTGACGCAGAGGCAGGCCTGGCGCAATCCCACGCCCGGCGCGACCAACGGCGGCGTGATCGTCACGCACGGCGGCCTCGTGTTCCAGGGCCGCGCCGACGGCCAATTTGTCGCGACCGATGCGCGGACCGGCGCCGAGCTGTGGCGCCACGACATGGGCGTCGGTACGCAGGCGCCGCCGCTGACCTACAGCGTCGACGGCACGCAGTACGTGTCGGTGCTTGCGGGCTGGGGCGGCGCGCCGGCACTGCTCGGTTCGCTGTCCGCGCAGCATGGCTGGGTCGGGCGCCAGTACCCGCGGCGCATGCTGACCTTCGTGCTCGACGGCGACGCGAAGCTTCCGCCATCGCCGGCGCCGATCGAGAAGGTCGAGCCGGTCGACGATCCGGCCTTCGTCGTCGACGCCACACTCGCCGAGAAGGGCAAGCTGATCTACAAGGCCTGCGTGATCTGTCACGGCGCCGCCGCGGTGGCCGGCGGCTACGCGCCGGATCTGCGCGCGTCGCCGGTGCCACTGTCGGCCGAGGGCTTCAAGGCGATCGTGCAGGGCGGCGGGCTGGAAGTACGTGGCATGCCCCGATTCGACGACTTCAGCGACGCCGATCTGGATGCGCTGCGCCACTACATCCGCGAGCGCGCCCGCTACGAGCCGTCCGCATGGGAGCAGATCAAGTCGATCTGGAACATCATCGTCCTGATGATCAAGATGGAACTGATCAAGCGCGGCTGGATGGACTGAGTGAGGCACGACTGCGTGCGCGCCCGATCAAGTACAGGCCGGTGCTCTGTGTTATTCAAGCGCCTCTCGCCACAACGCCGCGACGAATGAAGGGTATGTCGACTCAACAAGATGCTGGCCGCCTTGGTGCGCCTGTAGGAGCGGCCCATGGCCGCGATTCCTCCGGAGATGCGCGTCCGCCGCATCGCGGCCATGGGCCGCTCCTACAAGGCGCCGCCGCACTGCTGGTTGCGGCCGCGACGGCCGCATCGGCGCAGGAGCAGCCCACCGAACTCAGCCCCGTCATCGTCACCGGCACCGCGCAGCCGCGTACGGAGCTCGACCTGCCGGCGGCCGCGAGCGTGGTCGACGCCACCGCGCTGCACGACGGACGGGCGCAGATTTCGCTGGCCGAGAGTCTGGCGCGGGTGCCGGGACTGACCGTGCGCGAGCGCAACAACTACGCGCAGGATCTGCAGATCCAGAGCCGAGGCTTTGGCGCGCGTTCGAGCTTTGGCGTGCGCGGCGTGCAACTGCGCGTCGATGGCATTCCGATCACTGCGCCGGACGGGCAGGGGCAGTCGTCGAGCTTCCTGATCTCGTCGCTGGACCGCATCGAAGTGCTGCGCGGGCCGCTCGCGTATCTGTACGGCAACAGCGCCGGCGGCGTCATCGCTGCCTGGAGTGCGCCGGCGCCTGCCGTGCACGAACTGCGCACGCAACTGGGCGCGGACGGCGAAGGCACCTGGCGCGCCGGTGGCGCGCTGGGCGGCTCCGTCGCCGACGGACGCCTCGGCTATCGCGCCGAGTTGGCGCGCTTCCGCAGCAACGGCGAGCGCCCGCACAGTGCGGCCGAGCGGACGCAGTTCGCCGGGCAGATCGACACGGCCCTCGCGGGCGGCGGCCAGATTCAGTTGCGCGTGGCCAACCTGACGCAACCGGAGGCGCAGGACCCGTTGGGCCTGAGCCGCGAACAGTTCGACGCCGATCCGGAACAGACCGATGCGGCGGCGATCGACTTCAACACGCGCAAGCGCCTGGATGATCGGGTCGTCGGTCTGCGCTACACGCAGCCGCTGGGCGAGGGTCAGCGGCTGGAGTTGATCGGCTACGGCGCGCGTCGCGGTGTCGTGCAATTCCAGTCGATTCCGCAGTCCGCACAGCAGGCGCCGACCAGCGGCGGTGGCGTCATCGACCTCGACCGCGGCAGCGTCGGCGCCGAAGGCCGCTACGTGCTCGGCCTCGCCAACTGGACCTTCAGCCTGGGCCTGCAGGCGCAGGCACTCGACGAAGAGCGGCGCGGCTATGAGAACTTCGTCGGCGAGACGCTGGGCGTGCGCGGCGCCCTGCGCCGCGACGAGGACAACCAGATTCGCGTCTTCGACCAGGTGCTGCTTGCCGAATGGCAGATGACGCCGGAATGGCTGCTGCTCGGCGCGCTGCGCCACAGCGCACTGCGCTTCGAGTCCGACGACCAGTACATCACCGACGAAAATCCGGACGACAGCGGCCGGCGTCGCTACGAGGAAACGATCCCGGCGGTGTCGCTGCAGTACCGGCTGAGCGATGGTGGGCGACTCTATACGAGCTGGGGCGGCGGCTTCGAAACGCCGACGATCAACGAGCTGTCGTACCGCCCGGATGGCAGCAGCGGCCTGAACCTCGAACTCGATGCCGCGCGCAGTCGCACCGGCGAGGTCGGCTGGAAGCAGCGCCTCGGCCGCAGCGGCCTGTTCACGCTCGCCGTGTACGAGACGCGCACCCGCGACGAGATCGTGCCGGCGCTCAACAGCGGCGGCCGCACCAGTTTCCAGAACGCGCCCGGCGGCACGCGCCGGCGCGGCGTCGAGGCCTCGGCCGACTGGATGCTGACGCAGGACTGGAGCGCCACGCTCGCCGCCGAGTGGCTGGATGCGCGCTTCCGCGACAGCTTCGAATACACCAGCCGCGGCAACACCATCGTCGTCGACGCCGACAATCGGTTGCCCGGCGTCGCACGCAGCAGTGCGTTCGCCGAGCTGGGCTGGCGGCGCGGGCGCAGTGGCTGGTCGGCCCTGATCGAAGGACGCTACTCCGACGATGTGCCGGTCGACGACGTCAACAGCGATGCCGCCGAACGCTACGGCGTACTCGGCGCGCGCGTGATCTACGCGCGCGAGGCGGCCTGGGGCGAATACCGCACCTTCCTGCGCGGCGACAACCTGCTCGATCGCGACTACGCCGGCTCGGTGATCGTCAACGAGGCCAACGGGCGCTTCTTCGAGCCCGGTGCCGGGCGCTCGCTGTTCGCGGGTGTCGAGCTGACGTTCCGGTAGGCGCCCTTGGACCACTTTCGCGCTCCGTAATCACGATCAAACCGTAGGATGGGCTGAGCGCTGGCGAAGCCCATCACTGTTCGCGCGGTGATCGATGGGCTTTGCTCCGCTCGGCCCATCCTACGAGCTACTTCCGCAGCAATGACGGGATGCTCACCCGTTTGAGGCAGGCGCGTGCGTCGGGCGCGCCGCTATCGTCGTGTCGAAACGCGAGAACCGACAATGACCCAGACCCCCGACGCGCCGCAGCCGGCGCAAAAGCCCACGCGCATTGCGCCGATCGTCACGCCCGACGCCAAGTCCTTCTGGGACGCGGCGGATCGCGAAGAGTTCGTCGGCCAGAAGTGCGGCGACTGCGGCAAGTTCACGTTCCCGCCGCGGCCGATGTGCCCGCACTGCCACAGCCTCAAGCGCGTCGAAGTGAAGCTGTCCGGTCGCGGCACCGTGCACGCCTGGACCGTGCCGCGGCACCCCCATCCATTCGGCTTCAAGGAAGCGCCGATCGTCGCGGTGATCCAGCTCGAGGAAGGGACGCGCATGGTCTCCAACGTGATCGGCGTGAAACCCGAGGACATGAAGATGGACATGCCGGTCGAAGTCACGTTCGACCCGACGATGAACAATCACAAGGTGCCGGTGTTCAAGCCGCGCGCCAAATAAGAGACGAGCACATGGCACGTACGTTCAAGGAAGCGGCGATCGCCGGCATCGGCGCGACCGAATTCTCGAAGGAGTCGGGGCGCAGCGAACTGCAGCTTGCGGCGGAGTGCTCGCTGGCCGCGTGCGAGGATGCCGGCGTTGATCCGCGCGACATCGACGGCATGATCACGTTCACGATCGACAACAGCGACGAGATCGGCCTCGCGCGCTGCCTGGGCGTGAAGGACCTGGCGTTCACGACGCGCATCCCCGGCGGCGGTGCCGCTGCGGCCGCGACCATCTCGCAGGCCATGGCGCTGGTCAATTCCGGCGTCTGCAACAACGTCCTGATCTGGCGCGCGATGAACGAGCGCTCGCAGTACCGCTTCGGCCAGAACCCGACCAACATGCAGGGCTACACCGGCGGCCACGGCACCGGCAGCCTGTTGTGGTGCATTCCCTACGGGGCGATGACGCCGGCGAGCTGGGCCTCGCTGCAGGCCGCACGCTACATGCATACCTACGGGCTGACCAACCGCGACCTCGGCTACGTCTCGGTGCAGCAGCGCAAGTACGCCGCGACCAATCCCAAGGCCTGGTTCTACGAAAAGCCGATCACGATCGAGGATCACCAGAACTCGAAGTGGATCCAGGAGCCGTGGCTGCGCCTGCTCGACTGCTGCCAGGAATCCGACGGCGGCGTCGCCTTCCTCGTCACCAGCCTCGAACGCGCGCGCGACCTGAAGCAGAAGCCGGTGCGCATCCTCGGTGCCTGCCAGTCGATCCCGTACAACGTCGAAGTGATTTCCAACTACTACCACGACGACCTGACGATCATGCCGGAGGCCTGGGGTACGGCCAAACGCCTGTATGCGCAGACCGGTATGCGGCCGTCCGACATGCAGGCGGCGATGCTCTACGACGCTTTCACGCCGCACGTGCTGATGCAGCTCGAAGCCTTCGGCTTCTGCGGCAAGGGCGAGGCGGCGGCCTTCGTCAAGAGCGGCGGCATCGCGATCGACGGCAAGCTGCCGACCAACACGCACGGCGGCCTGCTGGGCGAGGCGTACATCCACGGCATGAACAGCATGGCCGAGGGCGTGCGCCAGGTGCGTGGCACCTCGGTCAACCAGGTGCAGCGCGTGCAGAACGTGCTGGTGTCGTCTGGCATGGCCGGCGCGATCCTGGCGAAGGATTGACGCGGCGCCCGTGCGCGAGCCCGTCCAGCTGAAGCTCGACGCCGGCATCGAACTGGCCGGCGAGGCGACCGTGCAGGTCGCCGCGACGGTGTGGTTGCCCGATGATCCTACGCAGGCGCGCGCGCTGCTCGTGTGCCTGCCCGGCGGCAACATGAACCGCCACTACTTTGATCTGAGTCCCGGTGACGGCGACGACACGTTCTCGTTCGCGGCACAGATGACGGCGCGCGGCTTCATCGTCACCGCGCTCGATCACCTGGGCCTGGGCGACAGCACGAAGCCGCAGGATGGCTGGCAGCTGACGCCGGACGTCCTGATCCGGGCCAACGCCGCGGCGACGCGGCATCTGCAGTCGCGTTTGCATGCAGGCCGCCTCGCGCCGGGCGTGCCGGCGCTGCCGACCTTGCCGAGTATCGGCGTCGGCCATTCGATGGGCGCGATGCTGACGATCTTGCAGCAGCACGCCGAGCCGGTACATGCGGCGATCGTGCTGCTCGGCTTCTCGACGCGCGGGCTGCCCGAATACCTGCCGCCGGCGCTCAGGGCTGCCACCGATCCGCTGTCGGTGCGCCCGCAGCTGCTCGAGCACGCACGCAGGATGTTCGGCCAGCCTTATCCCGTCATTCATGGCGAAGGGCGCAGCAACGGCAACAACGCCGAGCTGTTCGGCAGCCGCAAGGCCGATCCGCGCGGCGTCGCCGCACTCAAGCGCGCGACCGACTGCGTGTTGCCGGTGCCGGCGGTGATGTCGATGATCCCCGGCAACGTTGCCCCGGAGGCCGCAGCGCTCGACGTTCCGGTGTTCCTCGGCATCGGCGAGCGCGACATGGTCGGTCCGCCGCACCAGGTGCCGGCGGCGTTCACCGCCAGCCGCGACATCACGCTCTACCTGCTCGCCGAGACCGGCCACAGTCATTTCCTGTTCCCGGCGCGCACCGCGTTGTTCGACCGGCTGTCCGCCTGGGCCGACGCCGTGCTGTAGCGCGGCCCATGGCCGCCGCCGCGGCGGGCACGGCCCGCCCTACGATCCACCTCCTACAAGTGGACGGTGCCGGCGCGGCGCGGCTCGCCTACAGTCGCGCCATACTTCGTCTGGATTGCGGCAGGAGAGTAAGGATGGCAACGGCACTCAAGGCCGGGGCGCGCTTCAAGAGCGCGGTGTGCGACACGCAGGTGATGGTGGTCAAGGCGCCGGCCGGCGAGCATGAGCTGCGCTGCGGCGGCGTCGACATGCTCGGCGCGACGGCCGCGGCACCGGCAGGCGTGGCAATGGACGCGGCGCACGGCAACGGCACCCTGATCGGCAAGCGCTACGTCAACACCGACGAATCGCTGGAGCTGCTCTGCACGAAGGGCGGCCAGGGCTCATTGTCGCTGGGCGGCACCGCGCTCGAAGTCAAGCAGGCCAAGCAGCTGCCGTCGTCGGATTGATGAGTGCCGCGCGGCGCTGAGGTCAGATTGCGGTGAACATCTCCACCATTCTCGACATGGCCGCCGAAGCCTTCGGCGAGCGCATCGGTGTCGTTGCCGGCGACGCGCGCTACAGCTATGCGCAGTTGCGCGAGCTGTCGTACCGCGCGGCGCGGCGTTTCAAGGCCAGCGGCGCGGCGTACGTCGCGCTGCTCGACGTCAACAGCCCGGCGGCGCCGGTGGCGCTGTTCGGTGCTGCGTATGCCGGCATTCCGTACGTGCCGGTCAATTACCGGCTCACGCGCGCCGAGATCAACGAGCTGCTCGCGCGCGTCGCGCCGGCAGTCGTGATCGTCGGGCCGGAGCAGCGTGCGCAGATCGATGCGCGCGAGGACCTGAAGCTGCTCGACCGCGCCGAAATGCTGACCCTGCCGGACGACGGCGGCGAAGTGCCGGTGCCGGAGGAAGATCCGCGTGCCGTTGCGGTGCAGCTGTTCACCAGCGGCACGACCGGCAAGCCCAAGGCGGCGATCCTGCGCCACGAGAACCTGATGTCCTACATCGTCGGCACGGTCGAGTTCGCCGCCGCCGATGAGAGCGACGCGATCATCGTCTCGGTGCCGCCGTATCACGTCGCCGGCATTTCCGCGGTGCTGAGTTCGACCTATGCCTGCCGACGCATGGTGCAGCTCGAAAGCTTCGAGCCCAGGTCCTGGCTCGCTGCCGCTCGCGCCGAGCACATCAGCAACGCTTTCCTGGTGCCGACGATGCTGCAGCGCGTCGTCGAACATCTTGATGCCAGCGGCGAGGCACCGAATCTGCCGGCACTGCGCGCGCTCGCCTATGGCGGCGGCAAGATGCCGCTGACGACGATCCAGCGCGCGATGGCGCTGTTTCCGGGTGTCGATTTCACCAACGCCTATGGCCTGACCGAAACCAGCTCGACGATCGCGGTGCTCGGTCCGGACGATCACCGTGCCGCATTCAACAGCGACGATCCGCAGATCCGCCGCCGCCTCGGCTCGGTCGGCAAGCCGGCCGCGGTCGAGATCGAGATCCGCGACGAGGCCGGCAAGCTGCTGGGGCCCGAGGACGCGGGGCTGGTGTTCGTGCGCGGGCCGCAGGTCTCCGGCGAATATCTGTCGCTGGGCAGTCAGCTCGACGCCGAAGGCTGGTTCCCGACCAAGGACCGCGGCTATCTCGACGCCGAGGGCTATCTGTTTCTCGACGGCCGCGCCGACGACGTCATCGTCCGCGGCGGCGAGAACATCTCGCCCGGTGAGATCGAGGACGTGCTGCTGTCGCACCCGGCGGTCGCCGACGTCGCCTGCGTGGCGATGCCGGACGAGCAGTGGGGCGAGGCGGTCGCCGCGGCGGTCGTGCTCAAGGATGGCGCCAAGGCCAGCGCGCAGGAACTGCAGGAATTGGTGAAGGGCAAGCTGCGTTCGTCGCGCGTGCCGCAGAAGATCGTCTTCAAGGACGCGCTGCCGTACAACGAGACCGGCAAGGTGCTGCGCCGCGTGATCCGGCAGGAGTTCGCCTGATCCGCGACGGGCCGTCCATGAACCCCGACCGACTGCACCCCCCTGTAGGAGCGGCCCATGGCCGCGATTCTTTTCGTGCTCCGTGCAAGCCGCATCGCGGCCAGCCTTGGCCCCCGGCGAGGACTGACTGCATGTCAGTCCGAGTTAGGCCAAGGCCGCTCCTACGGGCAACGGTCGCAGCGTTGGCGCTGCTGCTGGCCGGTTGCGGTTCCGATCGTGGGAGCGAATCCACCGCGAATCCGTCTGCGGTGCCGGTACCGCTGGTCGCCGGTCCGATCGGCACTGCCGGTCTGCAGGGCCACGCGCTCTGGGACAGCTGGTACGACCTCGCCGAGCTGGGCTACGCGGAAGAGGAATACTTCGTCTCCGGCACCGCGAAGAACCACGCCGATCCGACGCAGAGTGCGGCGTACACGACGCGCATCCTCGTGCGCCGTCCGCTCGATGCGGCGCAGTTCAACGGCACCGTGATTCTCGACTGGGTCAACGTCACCGCGCAGTTCGAGAACGCCGTCGACACAGTCGAAGCCCATCAGCTGTTCCATCGCGACGGCTACGCCTACGTGCATGTCAGCGCGCAGGCGGCCGGTGTCTGCTGCACGCCGCTGACGCCGCAGGCCTGGGACCCGGTGCGCTACGCGGCGCTGAGCCATCCGGGCGACGACTACGCCTTCGACATGTTCTCGCAGATCGCGCAGCTGATGAAGACGCCGGGCGAGATCGATCCGATGGCGGGGCTGCCGGTGCGGCGCGTGATCGCCGTCGGCCAGTCGCAGTCCGGAACGAAGCTGCGCGACTACCTGATCGAGGTGCAGCCGCAGGCGCGCGTGATCGACGCCTTCCTGGTCCACGCCGACGGCAGCGGCGAGAAAACCTATCCGGCCGATCCGCTGGTGCCGACGATCCAGCTGCTCAGCGAGCGCGAGGCGACGCCCGATGCGCCGAACGTCAGCAACAACTACCGGCTGTGGGAAATCGCCGGCGCCGCGCACCAGGATTTCTGGATCGGCGTGCACCAGGTGCAGGGGCAGGGCTCGCGCGCCGTCGGCGGCATCCGCCAACCCGCGTCGGCCGACGAGGAACTGCACGCGCAGGCCGGCAACTATGGCGAGCAGTACGATCCGGGCCAGTTCGTCTGCATTGTCGAAGGCACGCAGTTCCCGCTGCGCTATGCGGTGATGGCGGCGATCCACGATCTGGATCGCTGGGTTCGCGACGGCACGCTTCCGCCGGAAGGCACGCGCTTCCAGTTCGACGACAGCGGCGCGCTCGCACGCGACGCCGACGGCAACGCGCTGGGCGGCATCCGCCTGCCGCCGATCGACGTGCCGGTGGCGATCTATCGCTCCGATCTGTGCAACCTCGGCGGCATCACCATCCCGTTCACCGAAGTGCAACTGCAGCAGCGCTACCCGACGCATGCCGACTACTACTGCCAGATGAAAGCCGCGACCGAGCGCTCGCTTGCCGAAGGCTTCCTGCTGCCGGAAGATGCGGTCGACCTGATGCACCGCGTCGAGCAGTCTGCCAGCCGCTGGCTCGACGCCGGCGAGCGCGGCTGCTGAATCTCGTTCAACCGTTCCGGTGCCCCTATGTTCGTCATCGACAAGACCATCGAGATCGCCGCGCCTGCCGCGGTGGTCTGGGAAGTGATCAGCGACCTCAAGCGCTATCCCGAGTGGAATCCGTTCTGTCTCGCGTGCGCGTCCACGCTCAAGCCGGGCGATCCGATCGACATGACGGTGAAGCTGATGGCGCGGCCGCAGCAGCAGCGCGAGTGGATGCTCGAATACGTCGAGGGCAAGCGCTTCGCCTACCGGATGAAGCCGGTGCCGCTGGGCACGCTGTCGAGCTTCCGTTCGCACGACGTCGACGCAATCGGCGCGAACCGCACGCGCTATCGCTCCTACTTTCACCTCAAGGGCTGGCTGCACGGTCTGGTGCTCGCGCTGTTCCAGAGCAAGCTCGAGGCCGGCTTCGCCGGCATGACGGGTGCGGTCAAGACACGCGCGGAAACGCTGTGGGCGCAACAGCAGTCGACGCGGGCCGCCTGACCGCGCCCGCCTACGCGCTGCACCTGCTCGACGACCTCGGCGCCGCGCCGCTGCGCGCGCCGGCCTGCGGCGACGAGCATCCCGCGCTGGGTTGGGCACGCTCGGGTCTGATGGTCCTGACCGGCACCGCCGACGGCGCGCCTCAGCACTGCCCAGCGCCGCTGACCACCTGCGCCGACGGCGCGCTCGCGGCGCTGGCGAGCCTCGCGCCGCCAGGCGCATTCGACGATCTGCGCGGTTCGCAGCTGCTCGCCGAGCGCGCCGCGATCGCCGGCTACAGCCGCCGCGGCACTATCTCGCCAGGCGGCGCCTGCCATCTGCTCGATACGATCGACGGGGCGATCGCGCTTAATCTCGCGCGCGACGACGACTGGAGCTTGCTGCCGGCCTGGCTCGAAACCGACGTCGCAGCGGAGTGGGCGAGCGTGTCCGCCGCCGTGCGCGGCCGCACGATGCACGACTGCGTCGAGCGCGGGCGTGTGCTGGGGCTCGCGGTGGCGCCGGTTGCACCGCCGCTGTCGAAGCAGCTGCCGTGGCCGTGGCTACAAAACTCCCTCTATCCTCCCGCCGAGCGTGGGGAGAGGGAGTTCAATGCGAAGCCGCGCGTCCTCGACCTCTCGTCGTTGTGGGCCGGCCCGCTGTGCAGCCACCTGCTGCAGCGCTGCGGCGCCGATGTCGTCAAGCTCGAAAGCACGCAGCGTCCCGACGGTGCGCGCCATGGGCCGCCGGCCTTCTTCGACCTGCTCAACACGGGCAAGCGCAGCGTCGCCCTCGATTTCGCCACGGCCGAGGGCCGCGCGCGGCTGCGCGCGCTGATCGACCGCGCCGACATCGTCATCGAGGCCTCGCGCCCGCGCGCGCTGCGTCAGCTCGGCATCGATGCCGAGCAAGTTCTGCGCGAGCAGCCGCAGCTCACCTGGATCAGCCTCACCGGTTACGGCCGCGCCGAGCCGCAGGCGCAGTGGATCGCCTATGGCGACGACGCCGGCGTCGCTGCTGGGTTGTCCTATCTGATGCGCGTCACCACGGGATCGACAGTGTTCGTCGGCGATGCGATCGCCGATCCGCTTGCGGGCCTGCATGCCGCGCTCGCGGGCTGGGCGAGTTGGCAGGCCGGTGGCGGGGCGCTGATCTCTATCGCGTTGGTCGACGTCGTGCGCCATTGCCTCGGCTTCGAGGCGCCCACCCATCTTGATGGCTGGCGTCAGCGTGCGGCCGACTGGCGGGCGGTGGCCGCAGAAGAGCCGGTCCGTGCGCCGGTCGCGCGCACGCCGAGCGGCTCCGCACCGGCACTCGGCGCCGACACTGCGGCGGTGTTCGCCGATTGGGGCATTGCGTGCTGATCCGCCGAGCCGAGATTGCGCCTGCAGAGATCGTCGATGTCCGAATCAACGATGCACGCATCGTCGAGATTGCGCCGCAACTCGAAGCTCGGGCGGACGATCGCGAGATCGACGCCGGCGGCCATGCGCTGCTGCCGGGCTTGCACGACCATCACATCCACCTGCGCGCACTGGCGGCGTCGCTGGCTTCGGTGCGCTGCGGTTCACCGCAGGTCGTCAGCGCGGATCAGCTTGTCGCCGCGCTGGCGGCCGCCGATGCGCGCCTCGGCGCCGGCGACTGGCTGCGCGGTGTGCAATACCACGAGTCGATCGCCGGCGAGATCGACCGCGACTGGCTCGATGCCGTGCTGCCGGACCGGCCGCTGCGCATCCAGCACCGCAGCGGCCGGCTGTGGATCCTCAACAGCGCCGCGCTCGACCGTCTCGCGCCGGGCGCGGATGCACCCCTGGAATCCCGCGACGGCCGCTGGACCGGGCGCCTCTACGATGCCGACGACTGGCTGCGTGAGTGTCTGCGCAGCACGCCGCCGAGCCTTCACGCCGCGAGCCATTGGCTCGCGAGCCGCGGCGTCACCGGTGTCACCGACACGACCCACCACAACGGCCCGATCGAGCTGCACACCTTCGCTCAGGCCCGCCGCAACGGCCAGTTGCTGCAGACGGTACGCGTGATGGGTGATGCGCGACTCGATCTCTGCGGCGACCTGCCGGGCGTGCAGCGCGGCGAGCACAAGTTTCATCTGCACGAGCACGAGTTGCCGGACATCGAAGGACTGGTCGCGGCGATCCGCGACAGCCATTCCGTCGGCCGCGCCGTTGCTTTCCACTGCGTCACGCGCACCGATCTGGTCTTCGCGCTCGCGGCGCTGCGCGAAGCCGGTCCGCTCAAGGGCGACCGCATCGAGCATGCCGCCATTGCGCCGCCGGAGCTGGTCGAGCAGATCGCGGCGCTCAAGCTGATCGTCGTCACCCAGCCCAACTTCATCGCCGAACGGGGCGACGACTATCTCCGCGATGTCGACGCCGCCGACCAGCCGTGGCTGTACCGCCTGCGCGGTTTCACCGACGCCGGCGTGCCGCTTGCCGGCAGCACCGATGCGCCCTTCGGGGGCGCAGATCCCTGGTCGTCGATGCAGGCTGCCGTCACGCGGTGCACGCCGTCAGGCGCGACGCTCGGCGGCGGCGAGGCCTTGCAGCCAACGGCGGCACTGAATCTCTTTCTGAGCCCGCTCGAGGCGCCGGCCCTTTCGCCGCGGCGCATCGAAATCGACGCGACGGCCGATCTGTGCCTGCTCGACCGCGGACACGACGCCGCGCTGCTCGCGCTCGATGCGGCGCGCGTGCAGCTGACCCTCGTTGCCGGGCGCGTGATTCACGACGCGGAGCGCGAGCCAGCGCCCTGACCGCCGATGCGCAGCCCCAGCTTCCGTAGGATGGGCTGAGCCAAAGGCGAAGCCCATCAGGCACGCTCAGCCGACGCGGCGGCCCAGCTCGCGCAGCAGTGCGGCGCCGTCGCCGCTCCACGCCGCCCCGTGCATGCACGCCAGCGTCGTCGGCGCCAATGCCGCCAGCCGTTCGAGGGTCGCGCGCGTCTGCGGCGCGTGGGCGTAGTAGTCCATGCCGGCGCGCGCTGCCTCGCTGGGCTCGAGGATGTCACTCGAGGTGATCACCGGGTGGTCGGCGCCGAACTGCGTGAACAGGTCGCCACAGAAGAGCGTGCGCGTCGTCGCATCGGCGAGAAAACCGCAGTCCCAGCCGTGCGGCACATGCGGCGCGTCGAACCACTGCACGCGGTGACGGCCGAGCACAAGCGTCTCGCCGTCGCCCAGCGCGCGTGCCGGACGGTCGGCGTAGTCGCCGCATACCATCGCCGAGATCCGCCCGCACAGCGGTTCGGCCTGCGGCGCGACGGCGAGGAACTCGTTGAGCGCGCCGCACTCGTCCGGCTCGAAGTGGGAGTACGCGACGTAGCGCAGTGACGCCACCGGCAGCACGCGCGCGATCGCGTCGCGCGTCGCCGCGAACAGGCTGCGCGGCCCGGTGTGGAACAGCAGCGGGGCGTCGTCGCGGACC
>JBAZXW010000032.1:30101-53845 GCA_041659605.1 Sinimarinibacterium sp.
CCAGGTACTGGTTGAACGTGAAGCCGCCGGGGATCGCCGTGGGCGGCATGCGCGTGCTGATGCGGTAGACGCCGTCGGCGATCTCGTCGATGCGGGTGCCGTCGCTGGGAGTCATGGCAGGTCTTCCGTGGGTCCGCCTGGGGGCGGAGTTTCGGTGCAAGCCTACGCCGTTGCTGCGGTGATGGGCATCGCTGCGCTCAGCCCATCTACGAGCTACCGCCGGCTTGGGTTGTTGGCTGGGTGTCGGCCGCGAGATACAAGCTCAGGCCAAGGCCGACGCCGCACGCACCAGCCGAGGCGACCAGAGCCGCAGGAAATGAATGCGACTGAGCGACGATTTCTGGTGCCCTGTTCCAGACGCAAAAATCCAGCTCTGCTGACTGAACTCCGTGGGTCTTTGTGAGCTGGGTCAGCGTGGTCTTGTACTTCGTCAGGAACTGCCCTGCCAGATGTACCTGAACCTCAAACACGACATCCTCGTGCGCAACCTCGACGAAGAAACCGTAGCCGGTACTCACTGCGCCAAGCTCCGGAGGCGCCACAAGATTTAAACCAACTACGCGGAGGATGCACCCGCCCATTTCGTTGCCACTCCCAACATCAGCGTTGACCGCGTCTGGGCGTCACCCGCGCGGCATCAACGCCACGCCCGCGATCCACACGTGCACGTAGACGATCACCGCCGTCACGATCAGGCCGATGACCGCGCTGACTGCGGTCTTGGCGGCCCCCACCGGCGTGGGCTTTTTCCACGCGCCGTCGCGGCGGTTGATGAAGATGACTTCCATCACCGCCCAGGCGAGCAGGCCGCCGAAGAGGATGACCGAGCGCACTTCGCCGTTGGACAGCAGATGGGCGAAGGCCCAGAGCTTGACGCCGGTGAGCTGGGGGTGGCGGATGATCTGCTTGATGTCTGTGGGCGCGCGGGCGCTGATGAACAGGATCACGGCGATCGGCATCAGCAGCATGGTGATGTGGCGCATGAACGACGGCGGGTTCCACAGCGCGGTCGGCAGCGTAGATTTCCAGCCGCTGACGATCAGCACCAGCGCGACCACGATCGTCACCGCGAAAAGGCCTTTCCAGGGCTTGAGCCCGATGCGTTCGATCACGCCGGCGCGGGTATTGGCGCCCAGCGAGACGAACAGATGCGTCGCGGCCCAAAGCGCGATACCCAGAATCAGCAGCAGCATGGTTCAGCTCCCCGGATGTACGGTTGCGAGGGCCGAGGATACTGAGCCCGCAGGGCTTTGTCCCGCGCGCAGGCCGCGTCCGGCGAATTTGTGAAGCACCATCATCTAAATGGGTGAGGACGGGGTGCCGGGCCAGCGGCAGGATGCAGCACTCAGCAGAGTGCCGGCATGGGGCCGGGCTCATCGATTCACGCATCGCAAGCCGCAGGAGGGCTCGCTGCCATGGGTACCATCGATCTCAAGCAACTCCTCGAATCGCAGTCTCTGGAGCGCGCACCGTTCCCGATCCCGGCGGGCTGGTTCTTCGTCGACTTCGTGGACGCGCTCAAGCCGGGCGAGATGCGCAACGTGTTCCTGTTCGGCCAGGAGTGGGTGCTGTTCCGCACCGAGTCCGGCAAGCCGGGCATGTCCGATCCGTACTGCCCGCACCTGGGCGCGCACATCGGCCACGGCGGCAAGGTCTGCGGCGAGCACCTGCGCTGCCCGTTCCATCACTGGGAGTACGACACTGACGGCTGGTGCAAGGCGATTCCCTACGCCAAGCTCATGCCGCCGATCGTCAAGAAGCAGGCGATCCTGCGCACGCTGCCGATGGTCGAGAAGTACGGAATGATGTGGGCCTGGTATCACCCGCAGTGTGAGGCGCCGAGTTTCGAGTTGCCCTACATCCCGGAGATGGAAGATGCCACTGGCTACGCCGGCACGCGTCGCGGCTCCTGGACCGCGAGCACCTGCATCCAGGAGATCGCCGAGAACGGCGTGGATGTCGCGCACCTCAAGTTCCTGCACGGCGCGGCCGGTATCCCGCCGGTCGAGGCGACCTACGACGGTCCGCGCATGAAGCTGGACATCGGCAAGGGCTACATCGTCGGCGACATGTACGGCCCGGGCCTGAACGTCATGCGCTTCAACCAGGAAGGCATCACCGCAACGATGATTTCGTACTCGGTGCCGGTCAGCAAGGACAAGACGCAGATGAACATGTCCTTCCGCCACGTCGACTACGCACAGGGCACGAAGGAGCTGGCCGCCTCGAAGAAGGTCATCGATCACATGATCGGCGCGGCCGAGGGCGAGGAGAGCGCGGGCTTCGAGAGCGTCGACTTCATCGTCTGGAACAACAAGAAGTACCGCCCGAACCCGCTGCTCTGCGACGGCGACGGTCCGGTGCTGCAGTTCCGCAAGTGGTTCCGCCAGTTCTACCCGGGCTTCGAGGGCTCGGCCAAGGCCTGACGGCCAGCCGGGGAGAGCGGACGATGGCAGTGGTGCGTGTGACGGGCCGTGACGGCGTCGAGCGATCGCTCGATGCGGCGAACGGCAGCCAGTTGATGGACACTCTGCGCGATGCCAACACCGGCATCGACGGCACCTGCGGCGGCATGATGTCCTGCGGCACCTGCCACGTGTATGTCGATCCGGCCTGGGGGGACAAGCTGCCCCCCAGGTCGGACGACGAGCAGATGATGCTCGATGCGATCGGCGAACTGGTCGAGGTGCGGCCGAACTCGCGGTTGTCCTGCCAGATCCAGGTCAGTGCCGCCCTCGAAGGACTCGAGCTGGAGATCGCGCCGCCGGTGTAAGCGCGCAATGGCCTGACATGAACGCATTCGTGCAGCGTGCCGTCATCGTTCCAGCGGAGGAGTCCTCGGCGCCACGCGTCGGGCGCCCGCCGCGCGTGAATGCGCAGGCGATCATCGAGGCGGCGATCCAGATCGGCCTCGATGGCGTCACGCTCAAGCAAGTTGCTGATCGGCTCGGCGTCGCCGTCGCCACGTTGTACCGGCATGTGCGCAACCGCGACGAACTCGTACGCCTGGCCGCATTCCGCGTCGCGCTGACCCGCCGCCTGCCGGCGCCGGACTCGAGCAATGCCATGCACTGGTCGCAGATCGCGACCGGTTACGCGGAAAGCCTGTTCGAGTCGTTCACGCGCGAGCCGCAGCTGATCCACGAGCTGGTGCGCGGCCGCCTCGGCCCCGATGTCGAGATCGACTTCGTCGAGCAGTTCATGGCGGCGCTCAAGCCGCACGGTTTTTCCGCCGCCGAATGCATCCGCCTGCACCACGGCATCGCGATGCTTGCGATCGGCGCAGCCGCCGGCGCGCTGGCGGTGATGGCCGGGCACGCGAACGGCCAGCCGATGGCGGTGGCGATGCGGCGTGCGCTCGATGAGCGCGATCCCGCCGACCTGCCGTTGTTGCGCGCCTCGCTCGGCGAGTACCTGAACGTGGATCCCAAGGCCTGGTTCGTCGCACTGCGCAGCCTGCTCGCCGGGTTTGCACTGGCGCGCGGCGAGGCCCTGCCGATTGCCTGAAGCCGGCGCCCCTCGGGCGTCGGCGGTCACAAGACCAGAGGAGAACAGCGTCATGACTCAAACCGCAGCGCCGGCCGGGCGTGTCGAGATCAACGCCCAGATCTTCAATCCGTATTCGAAAGACTTCATCCGCCAGCCCGATCCAACCTGGCAGACGCTGATCCGCGACTACCCGATCGCCTGGCACAAGGATCTGCAGATGTGGATCGTCAGCAGCCACGAGCTGTGCGACCGCATCCTCAAGGACAACCGCTTCACGCCCAACTTCCGCGCCTGGGAACTGGCGCCGCCGCCCAAGGCCGAGGCCGACAAGAACGACTTCGATCTTGCGTTCGAGAAGGGTTTCTTCGCGGTCACGCCGCAGGAGCACCTGCGTCTGCGCAAGCTGACGTTGCCGGCGTTCTCGCGCCCGGTGATGGGCAAGATCGACGCCAAGATCCGCGACCTGGTCACCGAATGCTTCGACGCCATCGGCGACGCCGAGGAGTTCGACGTCTACGATGCACTGGCAACGAAGATTCCGGTGCGCTCGATCGCACGCATGATCGGTGTGCCGACCAACATGGAAGACTACTTCCATGAATTTGCCGTCAACGTCATCAAGTCCACGCGCATCAACCTGAGCCCGAAGGAGCGCGATGCGTCGATGCAGGCGACGCTGCCGGGCTTCAAGTATTTCCGCGAGCAGATCGCGCAGCGTCGCGCGCTGCCGCATCCGGGCGACGACTTCCTCGGCAGCCTGGTCAGCGCCAGTGACAACGGCTCTACGCTCGACGATTACGAGATCCTGTCGGTGGTGTTCGCGCTGATCACCGCCGGCTCCGACACTGCGACCGATCTGCACACCTTCCTGATCCACGGCCTGCTCAGCAACCCGGACCAGTACGAGCTGCTCAAGCAGAAGCCGGAATTGATGGAGAACGCGATCGTCGAGCTGCTGCGCTACGGCTCGTTCGGCAAGATGCCGTTCTTCCGCTTCGCGACCGAGGACATCGAATTCGCCGGACAGATGATCAAGAAGGGCCAGGGCATTGGCGTCAACATCCAGGCCGCCTGGCACGATCCGGCCAAGTGGGAGAACCCGACGAAGCTCGACATCACGCGTCGCCTCGACGGCAACATTGTCTTCGGCGCCGGTGCGCATTTCTGCATCGGCACCTACCTGGTGCGCGTGCAGGGCAGTCTGATGCTGCAGGAATTCATCAAGCGTTTTCCGCACGCGACGCTGGCCGACGGCGATGGCCGCATCGACTACGAGTGGACGCACCACAACGCACGACGCATCAATCGTTTGATTGTCAAAACCAACCGCCAGACGGCGCGCAAGGCCGCGTAGGGTCGCTGCGCAGACGCTTTGGCAGACATGGAGATCGGAATGCTTGTTTTGAAAGTCGCGGCATGGATGCCGCGTTCTTGTGCAGGACGCACATTATGAGTAAGTACATTTGCGTCATCTGCGGTTACATCTACGATCCGGCCGTCGGCGTGCCCGACCACGGCGTGGCCGCCGGCACGGCGTTCGAAAGTCTGCCGGAGGACTGGACCTGCCCGGAGTGCGGATCGCCCAAGTCCGCGTTCGAGCCTTACGAGGGCTGAACACGATGAAGCACGAAATGCAGGCGCGCTACCCGGCCCCATCCGAGGTCGTGATCCGCATGATGACGGACCGCGATTTCCACACGCGCCGGCTCGAAGCGCTGGGCATGACCCGGTACCGCGTCCTCGACCACGCCTTTGACGGGCGGGAATTCCGCATCCGCATCGAGCGCCACGTGCCGGTGCAGATGCCGGGACTCAAGGGCGGGGCCGAGACCGTCGTCGTCAACGAGGAATGCTGGAACGTTTCGACGCGTTCCGGCAGCGTGACGGTGGAGGCGAAGGGCATGCCGGTGCAGATGTCCTGCACGACGCGCATGAGCGACGACGGCGACGGTTGCGTGCTGAGCTTCGACTGGGACATCAGCGCGTCGATCCCGCTGGTCGGCAAGACCCTGGAGAAATTCATCGTCACGGACATGGGAAACCGCGCGGAAGACGAAACGCGCGCAGGGGTTTCTTTGCTCGACGGGTATCGCTGAACGCGGCTTGTCCCGGATACTCGGTTCGGATGAGGTATCCGCCCGCAACCCGTTTACCATTTGCTGCAACGGGAATTGAACGATCAAAGGCGCGGGATACCCGGAGACCTGCCCGACGTATTCCATTGAGGAGAGCTTGATGAAATCCAAACTGTTTGTGGCCGCCTGCACCGTTGCATTTGGCGTCGGCCTGCCGCTGGAGAGCGCCCTGGCCAAGGTCTCGGCCGAGAAGGCGGCGGAGCTGAACGGGCCGAAACTGACCTGCATGGGCGCCGAGCGCGCCGGCAGCGCCAGCGGCATTCCCGAATACGCCGGCAAGTGGGTCGGCAAGTGGCCCGGCGTGAAAAAGGACTACGGCTACGACCCCGGTCCTTACGCCGAAGAAAAGCCGCTGTTCACCGTGACGGCGCAGAACATGGCGCAGTACGAGGACAAGCTCACCGAAGGCCAGAAGGCGCTGCTCAAGCTGTATCCGCAGTCCTATCGCATGAACGTGTACCCCACGCATCGCGATTTCGGCTTCAAGGACTGGGTCTGCGACACGACGAAGAAGAACGCGGTGACCGCGGAACTCATCGATGACGGCCTGGGGACCACCGGCACCGGCGGCACGATTCCGTTCCCGTTCCCGGCCAGCGGCGGCGAGGCGGTGTGGAACATCATCAACCCGCATCGCGCGGCGACCGAGAAGGCGGTCTGCGACATCGCCGACGTCTACGCCAACGGCAGCATTGCCTGGGGCCGCAACATCTTCAAGACGATGAACCTGATGAACGACGCCAAGGAGCGCCGTCCGTTCACCGACAAGATCAACGCCTACTTCTTCACCAGCTACCTGCTGCCGGAGCGCGACAAGGGCTTCACCGGCGTCGGCTTCCAGCCGAACAACTTCAAGAAGGACGCGACGCAGGCCTGGCAGTACCAGCCGGGCATCCGCCGCGTGCGCCAGGCGCCGGAGGTGTGCTGCGACTACCCGGTGCCGCCGGCCGGACTGCGCACGGTCGATGACGATTACGTGTTCAATGGCTCGCCCGAGCGCTACACCTGGAAGCTGGTCGGCAAGAAAGAAATGTACGTGCCGTACCACAACTTCAAGGTCAACGATCCGTCGCTCAAGTACTCGGAGCTGATCAAGCCGAACACGATCAACCCCGACTACGAGCGCTACGAGCTGCACCGCGTCTGGATCGTCGAGGGCTATCTGCGTGACGGCTATCGCCATATCTACAGCAAGCGCCGCCTGTACGCCGACGAGGACACCTGGTTGGCGCTGTGGGCCGACAACTACGACGCGCGTGGCGAGCTGTGGCGCATCGCGTTCGTGAACTACTTCTACTCGCAGGAATCGGCCACGTTCCATCGCGGCACCTCGATCTATCACGACCTGACGGCGAAGGCCTACGAGGCCGGCTACATGGTCAACGAGCGCGGCGACGACTGGTGGCGCATCAACGTGCCGCTGTCGGCGCAGGAATTCAGCCCGCAGGCGGCGGCACGCGGCGGACATTAAAAAACGCTGCGCGTTACTGTCAAACGGGGCGGGCCTAGGCCCGCCCCGTACATATAAAGGGGAAATCTCATGCTTGTTTTGAAAGTCGCGGCAGGGATGCCGCGTTCTTGTGCAGGATGCACACGATGAAGAACGCATTCATTACCGGCGCGAACGTCGGCCAGGCCAATCTGCTGGCCAAGGCGCTGGTGCAGCGCGGCTGGCGCGTGTTCGCCGGCGTGCTGCCCGGCGCGCCGACCGATCTGAAGTCCGGCGGCAACCTGACGGTCGTCGATCAGGACGTTTCGAACACCGAGTCGGTGCGCAAGAGCGCGGAGATCGTGACGGCCGCCCTCAAGGGCGAAGGTCTCGACCTGCTGATGAATATCGCCGGCGTCGCCAACGTCGCCGTCGGCGTTCTGGAGGGGGTGGACCTGCAGCAGGCCGAGCGCCTGTTCCACATCAACATGTTCGGCCAGCTGCGCGTGATCCAGGCGTTCCTGCCGTTGCTGCGCAGGAACGCGCCGGGATCGCGCATCGCCAACTACAGCTCGGGCGCGATCATCGCCAACCCGGTTGGTGCCGGCATCTACAACATGACCAAGCACGCGATCCACGGCATGACGCTGACGCTGCGCCATGAGCTGGCGCCCCTGGGCATCCAGGTGACGTCAATCATCCCGGGCGGCGTGCTGACCGGCATGTCGGCGAACTCGCACGAGAACACCAAGAAGACCTGGGCCATGCAGCCGGAGAGCGTGCGCACTGTCTACGAGCCTCTGCGCAGCGTGATGTGCCAGGTGCTGCCGGACATGCTGGAAAAGACCGGCAGCACGCCCGAGCAGGCCCTCGAAGGTACGCTCAGGATTCTCGACAAGAAGAAGTGGAAACCGATGGAACTGCTCGGCAAGGACGTCAAGCCGATGGGCGTGATGCGTCGGCTGCTCTCCGACAGCCAGCTCGAAGGGCTGATGCGCTCGACCTTCAAGATTCCCTCGGCGGCGCGCTGAAGTCCGGGAGAGAGAACATGAACGCCGTACTCAAGGAATCAAATCGCTTCCAGGGACTGTTCGACCGCCTGACGATCAAGGCGCAGGAACTGGCGCAGACCAGCGCCGAACAGCGCGCCGACAAGATCCGCAAGCTGCTCAAGGCGACGCTGGACGCGCGCCCGGCGATTCTCGAAGCGGCGCACAAGGAACTGCGCGTCAACGCGACCGACGTCGACGCCCAGTTGCTGATGATCAAGTCCGAGGCCGAATTCATCGCCCGCAACCTGGCCGCGTGGATGGCGCCGCAGCCTGTACAGGGTTCGCTGATGACGCTCGGCAAGAAGAGCTACATCCGCCACGAGCCCAAGGGCGTCGTGCTGCATCTGTCGACGTGGAACGCGCCGATCGCCGAAGCGTTCGTGATGGCCTATGGCGCGATTGCCGCGGGCTGTTCGTTCGTGCTCAAGCCGTCGGAACTGGCGCCGCACTCGGCGCAGGTCCTCGCCGACATCTGCGCCAAGGTGCTGCCCGAGGACGAGCTCGCGGTGCTGATCGGTGCGTCCGATGTCGCTACCGACCTGCTGCGACTGCCGTTCAACCATATCTTCTACATCGGCGGTCACAACGTCGGGCGCATTGTCATGCGTGCCGCGGCCGAGCACTTCGCGACCGTGACGCTGGAGATGGGCGGCAAGAATCCGGTCATCGTCGACGCCAGCGCCGATCTCGACGGGGCCGGCCGCAAGATCGCGTGGGGCCGCCTCGCCAACGCCGGCCAGGTCTGCGTCGCGCCCGACTACGCGCTGGTCCACGACAGCGTCGTCAAGGATTTCGTCGCCTCGCTCGGCAAGCACATGACGGCGATGTACAACCCGGACGGCAAGGGCTTCCAGAAGTCCGGCGACCTGCCGCGCATTGTCAACCGCCGCCACTTCGACCGCATCAAGAGCCTGCTCGACGACGCCCTGGCCAAGGGCGCGAAGCTCGAGTTCGGCGGCGAGACCGATGGCGACGATCTCTACATCTCGCCGACGATCCTGACCGGCGTCAGCGAAGACATGCGCATCATGCAGGAGGAGGTCTTCGGACCGATCATCTGTGTGCTGCCGTTCAAGCAACGCGAAGAGGCGATCGCGGCGATCCGCCGCCGGCCCAAGCCGCTGAGCTCCTACGTGTTCGCCAGGGATCGCGCGGCCATCGACTGGTTCCTTGCGCGCACGACCTCGGGCAGCACGGTCGTCAACCACAACCTGATCCAGTCCGGCACCAACCCGCACCTCGCGTTCGGCGGCATCAACGCCAGCGGCATGGGCCGCGTCGGCGGCCGTTCGACTTTCCTCGAATGCTCGAACGCGCGCTCGGTCGTGGAGGAAGGCCCGCCGGTCGGCGATCCGAACATCATGTTCCCGCCGTACTCGGACAAGTACAAGAAGATGATCGCCCAGCTCCTGAGCAAGGAAATCAAGATGCCGGATGCCGCGATCAACCTCATCAACGGCATCATCAAGGTTACGAGCGCGTTCAAGCGGCGCTGACGCAAGGAGCACCAAACGAAACGGGCCGCATGCGCGGCCCGTTTCGTTTGCGTCTGGCAACCTTTTATTGGGTCTTGAGCATGATGTTCATCATCTTGCTCTTGAGGTCGGTGTACGGCGGGAACAGCACGCGCGCCATCATGAAGCGCGTGCGCACGACGGCGCGCTCATGCGAGAACGCCTTGAAGCCGTAGAGGCCGTGCGCGCTGCCGATGCCGGAGTTGTTGACGCCGCCGAACGGCAGGTTGCCGTGCGCGAACTGCACCACGCAGTGGTTGATGCAGCTGCCGCCGGCGCTGGTCTTCTTCAGCGTCTTCTGGATGTTCGCCTCGTTCTTGCTCCAGATGTACAAGGCAAGCGGCTTGGGATGTGCGTTGACTTCGTCGATGACGCGGTCGAGGTCCGTGTACGCCATGATCGGCAGCAGCGGTCCGAAGATCTCCTCGGACTGGATCTTGGCGTCCGCGGGGATGTTGTCGAGGAGCGTCGGCTGGACGAAGCAGGCGTTCTCGATCGCCTCGCCGCCGCACAGCACGCGGGCGCCGCGCTCGCGGGCGTCGGTCAGCAGACCGTTGATGCGCTGGGTGTGGCGCTCATTGACCACGCGCGCGAGATAAGGCGAACCCATCTGCGCCTGCGCGGTCTTGCCGTAGTATTCCTCGATGACCGCGATGCACTCCTGCGCAAAGCTGTCCTTGACCGAGGCGTGTACGTAGACGTAATCGGGCGCGATGCAGGTCTGGCCGTTGTTGGTGAACTTGCCCCAGACCACCGTGCGCGCCGCCGCTTTGATATCAGCGGTCTCGTCGACGATCGTCGGCGACTTGCCGCCCAGTTCCAGGGTCACCGAGGTCAGGTGCTTCGCCGCGGCGGCCATCACGACCTTGCCGACGGCCGGCGAGCCGGTGAAGAAGATGTGATCGAAGGGCAGCGCCAGCAGCGCGGTCGACACGGCGACGTCGCCTTCGAACAGCGCGACCTCGTCTTCCGGGAAGATGTCCTTGACGATCTTGGCCATCACCGCCGACAGGTGCGGCGTCATTTCCGAGGGCTTCAGGATCGCGGTGTTGCCGGCGGCGATGCACGACACCAGCGGACCGAAGCACAGGTTGACGTTGTAGTTCCACGGCGAAACGATCAGGCAGCGGCCCTTGGGCTCGTACTGCACCCAGGACTTCAGGCCGATCGTCAGGCTGGTCGGCCACACGCCCTTGGGTTTCATCCAGCCCTTGAGCGCGCGCATCGCGTGCTTGGCCTCGCTGATGATCGGCAGCACTTCGGCCAGATCCACCTCGGCGGGCGGCTTCTTGAAGTCCTTGTAGGCCGCTTCGTAGAAGGCTTCGCGGTGTGCCATCACCGTATCGTGCAGACGCTTGATCTTGGCGATGCGCTCCTGGGCCGTGGACGTGCGCAAGCGGATCGCCGTTTCGCGCTGACGCTCGAACACCCGCTGGATCTCGGCCTCGACGCCACTCGGGGTCGGCGTGATGCCGGGCAGATAGGAAACCACTGTACTCATCGCACTCTCCGGGTCAGCAACGGGCCGGATCCAGGGTCCGGCCGTCCTTTAATTGAACGAGAGGTCAAGTATAGGCCGGCGCTAGAATGGGGAACACCCCCGCCGGGCGGGCCGGTTCGGCCGCCCCCGCTATGATGCGGGGCACAGAATTCCAAGGAGGAGAGCGATGAAACGTGCCAGGACTCTGAAGCCGATGGACGCTGCGTGGCTGTACGTCGACACCGTCGACACGCCGATGCAGGTCGCCTGTCTGGCCATTTTCTCGTTGCCCAAGGACGCGCCCGACAGCTTCCTGCGTGAGTTGTTCACGCACCTGCGCTCGGTCGAGAAATTCGCGCCGCCGTTCAACCTCAAGCTCAAGTCGGCCAAGCTCAAGGCAGTGATGCCGGCCTGGGTCGAGGCGCCGCGCATCGATCTGGATTACCACCTGCGCCATTCCGCCCTGCCGGCCCCCGGCGGCGAGCGCGAGCTGGGTATCCTGATCTCGCGTCTGCACTCGCACCCGATGGACTTCAACCGCCCGCTGTGGGAGGTCCATGTCATCGAGGGGCTGGAAAACAACCGCTTCGCGCTGTACATGAAAATGCACCACTCGCTGGTCGACGGCGTTGGCGGCATGCGCATGCTGCAGCGCATGCTGTCTCCGGATCCGGCCGAGGAAAACCTGCTGCCGCCGTGGGCGGTCGGCGCCGGGGCCAGCCGTGATAGGCCGCGCGCCGAGCGCGGCTTCGATGCGCAGGTGCGCAAGCTGGTGGACGCGGCCAAGGCGCAGGCGCAGATCGCGCCGGCCGTGGTCAAGGCGCTCGGGCGCGTCGTGCGCGAAACCGTGCAGCGCACCGAGTGGCAGGAGGCAATGCCCTTCGACGGCCCGCGCTCGGTACTCAACGCCAAGGTGTCGGGGCAGCGCCGCTTCGCGACCCAGCACTACGATCTGGAGCGCGTGAAGAAGATCGCCGCGGCGGCGAACGTCACCGTCAACGACATCTTTCTCGGCATCTGCGCGACGGCGCTGCGCCGTTACCTGGTCGAGATCAATGCGCTGCCGGACCGGCCGCTGACGGCGGGCGTGCCGGTGTCGGTACGCCCGGCCGACGATCAGAACGCCGGCAACGCGATCAGCTTCATCATCGCCAACATGAACACGAACGTCGCCGAGCCGCTCGAGCGCCTGCACGCGATTCACGAATCGACGGTCATGGCCAAGGAGCATCTGCAGAACCTGCCAAAGGCGGGTATCGACAGCTACACGATGATCTTCATGGCGCCGTACATTCTGCAGCTGCTGGCCGGCCTGGGCGGCCGGATGCGGCCCATGTTCAACGTCACCATTTCCAATGTGCCGGGCCCCAAGACCCCGCTCTACTTCCATGGGGCACGCATGGAGCAGATGTACCCGGTGTCGCTGCTGTCCCACGGTCAAGCGCTGAACATCACCTCGGTCAGTTACGACGGGCAGTTCAACATCGGCTTCACCGGCTGCCGCGATGCGCTGCCAAGCATGCAGCGCCTGGCGGTCCACACCGGCGAGGCGCTCGACGAACTGGAACAGGCGCTCGGGCTGGTGCCGGCGAAGGCCGGGGCGAGGAAAAGGGCTGCGGCGCGGAAGGCGGCGTAGCCCGGGCGCAGCCCGGGATCGCTGTCGCGCTCACCCGGACTGCGTCCGGGCTACGACTGCCGGGCGTGAGGCGAAGCCTCACGCCCCCCACAGGTTCTGGCCGTATTTCCAGTAGCCGTAGACGTTGTTCAGGCGCGCGTCCTGGTCGGCGGGCATCGGCAGCACTTCGCCTTCGAGCAGCGGGGTGAGGTGCGGCGCGAGCGATGCGCCGCCGCCGCCGGTGATGACGATCGCGTCGATATCCCAGTCGTCGGACCACAGGCGGTTCACCTCCTGGGCGATGCGCGTGGCGAGCTGCTGGAACGCCTGCTGGACGATGCCGCTGAGGTCGAAACGCTTGCCCTTGATCTTGATCGTGCCCTTGGAAACGCCCTCGTAGAGGCGGTACAGCTCGACATTGATGCCGCTCTTCTCCTGCAGCAGGTTCGCGATCGCCGTGTAGGCGATCGCGATCCCCGAGTCCGAGGACTGTGAGCCGCGTTCGGAATAGCGGGTCTTGTCGCTGATCGTGTAGTCGGCGGTGCGGAAGCCGACGTCGATGATGCCGATCTTCTCGGTGATGAAGCGCTGGCTCGCCGGCTTGCCGATATCGTTGAGCATCAGGTTGAACATCGAGCCGAAGGGCTGCGGAATCACGCGCACCTTCTCGATGTTGATGACCTTCTCTTCGCGTTCGGCGGAGCCCGGCTTGACCACGGTGACCGTATGGCGGTTCTGCAGCAGCGTCGTCAGCGCATCCTTGTGCTTGCGGAAGAAGCTGATCGGCAGGCCGGTCACCACGCGCACCGGGTCGCCGCTGGCGACAAAGGGCGCCAGCGCGGCCAGCGCGAGCGTTTTCGCGTACTGCGTCAGGAACTGGTTCTGATCGAGCGTGAAGCCGCGGCCGCGCGACTGCTGTTCGGCCAGCTCGCCGACGAAGTACGACTGGTTGCCGATCGCGATGTGGCGCGGGAACTGCGGCACACCGGGCAGCAGGCTCTCGCCGAACTGCGACTCGGTGGCCTCGCCGACCACCGACTTGAACACCTGGAACTGCTTGCCGTCCGTGGCTTTCGTGTAACCGAAACCGATATCCGCACCGAGCACCTTCACGGCCGTCCCCCTGACTGAATTGCTGGCAGTATAGAAGCTGTCCCGTCCGCTTCGCTCGCCGTGGCGGCGCGGCTCAGCCGTTGCGGGACAGCTGCGCCAGCGTGTGGCCGTGCTGCTCCCAGTTCCGGCCGTCGAAGTCCTCATAGTCGACGGCCTGAATCGTCGATGGATCGAGGCAGCGCAGGTTCACCGAGAAGCCGTCCGGATTGGAGCGAGGCACGTAGAAGGACTTGATGCCGCAGACGCGGCAGAACAGGTGCTTCGCGACCCCGGTGTTGAAGGTGTACTCGGTGAGGTCGCTGGCACCCGACAGCAGGCGGAAATCGGCCGCCGGCACGATCAGGTGCTCGAAGCCGGTCATCCGGCAGATTGAGCAGTTGCAGCGCTGCACGCGCAGCGTCGCCGGTGCGCGCGTCTCGAAACGGACGCGGCCGCAGTGGCAGCCGCCGGTATGCGTGATCTTGCTCATCAATCTATCCTGACGCCTGCGGGCGCGACTCGGCAACTGTAGAATCTTGCTTGATTTGAAAGCTGGCGCCACGGATGGCGTCGGCTTGTACAGGACGTATCAAACCTCATGAAACTGCAGTTCACCAAGATGCACGGCGCCGGCAACGATTTCGTCGTCATCGATGCCACGCGCACGCCGTTCCGGCCGACGCCGCAGCTGCTGCGGCAGCTGACCGACCGCCGCTTCGGCGTCGGCTGCGATCAGGTCCTGGTGATCGAGCCGCCGACGACGCCGGACGTCGATTTCGACTATCGCATCTTCAATGCCGACGGCTCGGAGTCCGGCCAGTGCGGCAACGGCTCGCGTGCGCTGGCGCGCTATGTGCGCGAAGCGGGGCTGTCGGCCAAGGACCGCATCCGCGTGCGCACCTCGACCGCGGTGATGGAGCTGTCGCGCGTCGACGGCGGCCTGTTCCGCGTCGACATGGGACTGCCGCGGCTGGAGCCGACGGACATCCCGTTCGCGGCCGCGGCGCGCGCAGCACGTTATGCACTGACGCTGGGCAACGGCGATGCGGTCGAGATCGGCGCGGTCAACATGGGCAATCCGCACGCGGTGCTGATGGTCGATTCGGTCGACAGTGCGCCGGTCGAGCAGATTGGCCGGTTGCTGCAGGCGCATCCGGCGTTCCCGCAGAGCGTCAACGTCGGCTTCCTGCAGGTCCTCTCGCCGGCGCGGGCGCGGCTGCGCGTGTACGAGCGCGGCGCCGGCGAGACGCTGGCCTGCGGCAGCGGCGCCTGCGCGGCGGCGGTGGTCGGACGTTTGTGGGGCGCACTCGGCGCGGCCGTCGAAATGGAGTTGCGCGGTGGTACGCTGCGCATCGAGTGGCAGGGGGAAGGGCAGCCGGTGCTGATGACCGGGCCGGCCGAGACGGTATTCACGGGGGAGATCGAATGGCCGAGGTGAGCGTAGCGAAGGACGGCGGGGCCGAGGCCAAGGTGAACGAGCGCGAGCTTGTGACCTATCTCAAGACGCATCCGGATTTTCTGAGCCGGCATCCGGACCTGCTCGAAGCGATCGAGCTGCGCCACAAGGCCGGCTCCGCGGTGTCGCTGATCGAGCGCCAGGTCGACATGCTGCGCGCGAAGAACCAGCGCCTCGAAGACCGCCTCAAGCGGCTCACCGACGCCGCGCGCGACAACGAGGCGCGCACGCTCAACACGCAGCGGCTCGCGCGCACACTGATCCGGGCGCCGTCGCTGGCGGCGGTCGCGGCCGGACTGACCAAGAGCATGCGCGAGGATTTCGGCATCGACGAAGTGTTTCTCGGCCTGTCCGCCACGCACTTCAAACGTCACGACATCGAAGGCATCCAGGCAATCGATGCGGACGGGCGGCTGGCGCGGGCGTACGAGAATTTCTTCCGCACGCGGCTGATCGAGTGCGGTCCGATCGCCGCCGATCGTGCGCTGCTGCTGTTCCCGAAGGCGACCAAGCCGATCCTGTCGGCGGCCGTCGTGCCGCTCGAAAAGGAGAAGAGCCTGGGCATGCTGGCGCTGGGCAGCGCGGATGCAGAGCGCTTCCAGCCACGCCAGGGCAAGCTGTTCCTGGAACTGGCGGCCGACCTGGTCGCTGCGGCGATCCGTGCACGGATCTGAAGCTGCGGCCGTTGCCGACGCGCCGGATTTCCTGCAGCCGCTGATTGTCGAATTCGTCGATCGGCTGCGCCACCACAAGCGCTATTCGCCGCATACCTGCGCGGCCGCTCGCCGCGACCTGGCGTTTTTCGCCCGCTACTGTGTGCAGGCCCGGGTCACGGAGCTGAAGCAGGTCGATCTGCATCTGGTGCGCGGTTTTGTCGCCGCGCGCCATCGCGAAGGCCTGCAGCCGGCCAGCCTGCAGCGCCATCTATCGACGCTGCGCGCGTTTTTCCGCCATCAGGTCGGCGAAGGGCGCCTCGCCGCCAACCCTGCGCAGACCGTGCGCGCGCCCAAGCTGCGGCGCAAGCTGCCGGCCGTGATCGGCGCCGATCAGCTCAATGCCGCGCTCGATCGTGAGGTCGACGGCGGGCTGGCCGCTCGCGATCGCGCGCTGGTGGAGTTGCTGTACTCGACCGGGCTGCGTCTGGCCGAACTGCAGGGACTCAATGTCGGCGATGTTGACGGCGACCGGACCGAGTTCACGGTGACCGGCAAGGGGCGCAAGCAGCGCGTGGTGATGCTCGGCGCGCCGGCGCGCCGAGCGCTCGCGGCCTGGCTCTTGGAACGCGCCGACCGCGCCGCGGCCGACGAGCCGGCGCTGTTCGTGTCGACGCGCGGCCGACGGCTGTCGCGCGCGGCGATCGCCACCAGTCTCAAGCGCTGGTCGAAGCAGGCGGGTCTGGGCGCGGAACTGCACCCGCACCGGCTGCGGCATTCGTTCGCGACCCACCTGCTCGAATCCAGCGGCGATCTGCGCGCCGTGCAGGAAATGCTGGGCCACGCGCACCTGTCGACGACGCAGATCTACACGCAACTTGACTGGAAACGGCTCGCTGCGGTCTACGACGACGCGCACCCGCGTGCGCGGCGCAAACCGGCGCGCGAATAGCGTTTTTCGGTCGGGATTTTCGGCGTATGATCATTGCCCGCCGGCACATGGTCGTTGGGGTACCGGTCTTTCCATCGTTTCATCTCACTCACTAATATTCGGGAGCGTCGTTCATGAATCGCCATATCGTCCTTGCGGCAGGTCTGGCTGTGGCGCTGGTGGTCAGCGCCTGCGGCAAGAAGGAACAAGCGGCGGCCCCTGCTGCACCGGTCGAGACCCAGACCCCTGCGGCGGCGGTGGCCGAGCAGACAGCAGACACCGCGGCAGGGGCCAATTCCTGCACCCAGGACTGCGGTGGTGGTGTCACCGCCAGCATCCAGTGCGCAGCGACCGAAACGCCGGTGTGCGACTGCGCCGCGCAGCCGCAAGCCCGCTGCGAAGCTGCCGCTGCGACAACCGAGGCTCCGGCGGCTGCACCGGTCGAAGGTCAGCCCGCCGCGGAAGCCACACCGACTGTCGACAAAGTGAACTGAAGTCTCTGTCGTGAAACAAGAAAGGGCGCTGCGGCGCCCTTTCTTGTTGGGGCGCGCCGACACGGCGTCTGCGCAGCAGTGGGAGCGGGAGGCGCGCCAAGTGGCAACTCCCGCACCCACGCTCGCCGCGCTTGCGGCTCCGTGTCGTTGCCACCTTGAAAGGGCGCCGGACCGACCCCACGATGACAGTCCGACTTCACCGGGAATCCCCGACATGCAGCAATTCGACGGCACCACGATCCTGTGCGTACGGCGCGGGGGGCAGGTGGCGCTGGGCGGCGACGGCCAGGTGTCGCTGGACAAGACGCGGATCAAGGGCAACGCGCGCAAGGTGCGCAGGCTGTACGGCGACCAGGTGATCGCCGGCTTTGCCGGCGGCACCGCCGATGCGTTCACGCTGTTCGAGCGCTTCGAAGGCAAGCTCGAAAAGCACGGTGGCCAGTTGGTGCGCGCCGCAGTCGAGATGGCCAAGGACTGGCGCACCGACCGCTACCTGCGCCGCCTGGAAGCCCTGCTGCTCGTCGCCGACCGCGAGCATTCGCTGATGGTCAGCGGCAACGGCGACGTGATGGAGCCGGAGGAGCACGGCGTGCTCGCGATCGGCTCCGGCGGCTCGTATGCGAACGCCGCCGCGCGCGCGCTGGTCGAAAACACCGAGCTGGGCGCGCGTGCGATCGTCGAGAAGGCGCTGCACATCGCTGCCGATATCTGCATCTACACCAATCACAACCTGACGATCGAAACGATCGGCGGCTGAGCGAGACCATGAGCCCCATGCACACCATGACGCCGCGCGAGATCGTCGCCGAGCTCGATCGCTACATCGTCGGGCAGCAGGCTGCCAAGCGCGCGGTCGCGATCGCCCTGCGCAACCGCTGGCGGCGCATGCAGCTGGACGGCGCGCTGCGCGCCGAGATCCATCCGAAGAACATCCTGATGATCGGCCCGACCGGCGTCGGCAAGACCGAGATCGCGAGGCGCCTGGCCAAGCTCGCGAACGCGCCGTTCGTGAAGGTCGAAGCGACCAAGTTCACCGAGGTCGGCTACGTCGGCAGGGACGTCGACACGATCGTGCGTGATCTGGTCGATGCCGCGGTGAAGATGACGCGCGAGCGCGCGATGCAGGGTGTGCGCGACCGCGCCGAGCTGGCCGCTGAAGATCGCATTCTCGACGTGCTGCTGCCGCCGCCCAAGGACTTCGGCGAGCCGAGTCCGCAGCGCCAGCAGGAGAGCAGCGCCGCACGCCAGGTGTTCCGCAAGCAGCTGCGCGAAGGCAAGCTCGACGACAAGGAGATCGAGCTCAAGCTGTCGGCGCCATCGACGCGCGTCGAGCTGATGGGCCCGCCGGGCATGGAGGAGATGACGCAACAGCTGCAGTCGATGTTTGCGAATCTGGGACAGGGACGCAGCAAGACGCGCAAGATGAAGATCGGCGAAGCTCTGCAGCAGCTGGTCGACGAGGAAGCCGCCAAACTGGTGGACGATGAGGCGATCAAGGTCGAGGCGCTGCGCAACGCCGAGGAGAACGGCATCGTCTTCATCGACGAGATCGACAAGGTCTGCAAGCGCGGCGAGTACAGTGGCGCCGACGTGTCGCGCGAAGGCGTGCAGCGCGACCTGCT
Organism: Sinimarinibacterium sp.; assembly: GCA_041659605.1. Classification (GTDB taxonomy): domain Bacteria; phylum Pseudomonadota; class Gammaproteobacteria; order Nevskiales; family Nevskiaceae; genus Solimonas. The sequence continues at coordinate 49,064 of JBAZXW010000032.1, forward strand.
GCCGCTGGTCGAGGGCAGCACGGTCGGCACCAAGTACGGGCCGGTCAAGACCGATCATGTGCTGTTCATCGCCTCGGGCGCCTTCCATCTGGTCAAGCCGTCGGACCTGATCCCCGAACTGCAGGGCCGCCTGCCGATCCGCGTCGAGCTCGATGCGCTCAAGTCCGAGGACTTCCTGCGCATCCTGTCCGAACCCGACTACTCGCTGACCGAGCAGTACCGCGCGCTGATGAGTACCGAAAAAGTCGAGATCGAATACACGCCGGAAGGTCTGCAGCGCATCGCCGAGGTGGCCTGGCAGGTCAACGAACGCACCGAAAATATCGGCGCGAGGCGCCTGCATACGGTGATGGAGCGGCTGATGGAACAGATCGCCTTCGACGCGCCGGACCAGGGCGGGGTGAAGCTGGTGATCGATGCCGCCTACGTCAATCAGCGCTTGGCTGCGCTGGCGGGCAACGACGACCTCAGCCGCTACATCCTGTGAAACTTCCGCCCGCCCTCGTCGCTCTGCACTTCCTGCGCGACGGCCGCTTTTCCCGTTCCGACATGGAGCGCGCGTCGTGAATGCCGCGGCGCCGACGGTCATCCGCCTGCACCGCAAGGCGCGCGTGCTCGAGGTGGCCTGGGCGGACGGGGTGCGCTTCGAGCTGCCCTGCGAATACCTGCGCGTGTATTCGCCGAGTGCGGAAGTACGCGGTCACGGCAAGGCCGAGCCGATGCTGGTCGGCGGCAAGCGCGAGGTGAACATTGCGCGCGTGGATCCGGTCGGGCGCTACGCGGTCAAGCTGGCCTTCGACGACGGCCACGATACCGGCATCTACTCCTGGGACGTGCTGCGCGAGCTTGGCGAGGGCCAGCAGAAGCTTTGGGCGCGCTATCTGGAGCGCCTCGGCGAGCATCGGATGTCGCGCGACAGCGACATCGTCAAGCTGTCGGCGCTGGTGGGCAAGTACGAGCCCCCGCGGTAGCGACGCCCGGGGCGTGCCCCGCCGTGCGCCGCGGGAACCTTCGCGGCGAACCCCCGGTCCATGTGGCGGCCGTTGAACACGCCGGCAGGGACGCTGCGCGTGACGCCAAGGAGCGGTGGATCATGCGTGCTTGCACAGCGTGTTGGCCCATTTTGTTGCTGGCGGCAGGGACGGCGCATGCCGCCACCTTCGTCGTCACCAGCAACGTCGATACCTTTGACGGCAGCTGCGACGCCAACTGCTCGTTGCGCGACGCTTTGTGGGGTGCGGAACAGACTCCGGGCGCCGATATCCTGCGTCTGAGCCATCCCTACTACCGGCTGACGGAGGCCGGCGGACCCACCGGTCGCGGCCAACTGCTGATCAGCGACGCTCTCGTGCTGCGCGGCCTGCCCGAGCGCAGCACCATCGACGTCAACGGCATCGACCGTGGTTTCGAGATCGTCGGCGCGCGCGTCGAAATGATCGACCTCACGCTGCGCAACGGCCGCGGCGAGGGCCAGGGCGGCGCGATCTACAACGCCGGTGACCTCACGCTGCGCCGGGTCTGGGTGATCGGCAACCGCGTGGTGCCTGACGTCGACGGCCGCGTCGACGGCGGCGGCATCTTCAATGTCGGCCAGTTGCGCCTGGTGGCGTGCCGGATCGAGCGCAACATTGCGCGCGACGACGCCACGCTGATCGGCGGCCGCGGCGGCGGCATCTTCAGCGACCGCGGACATGCCGTGTACGTTTACGACAGCGCGATCCGCGGCAATGCGACGGGCTTGGACGACATCAGCGGCTTCGGTGCGGGGATGTTCAATCTGGGCCAGGCGCGTATCGACCGCAGCTTCTTCGGCGACAACGATCCCGGTGATGGCGAAGGCGCGGCCATCGCCAACCGCAACGGCGCCTCGCTGGTGCTGATCAACTCCACGCTCAGCAACAACGGCCACGACGGTGCCGACAGCGCGCTCGCCAACGGCACGCTGACGGTGACCGGCGAAGCATCACCCAAGGCCAATGCGGTCAACAGCACGATTGCCAACAACAACGGCGGCGGCGTGCTCAACAGCGGCCGCCTGACACTGCGCCAGTCCATCGTGGCCGGCAACTACACGCAGGACGCCGGCGATCGCTGGTACGACGCCGGCTTCAACTGCCGCAGCGAACTCGGCGGCACGGTGACGCAGTTCAGCTCGCTGCTCGGTGCGGACGGCAACTGCCCGGCGCAGATCTTCGTCGACAACCGCAGCGTGTTCAGCACCGTGCTCGAGCACCTGCGGTACCTGGGTGGGCCGACGCCGGTGCACAAGCCGCGGCCCGGCCCTTACGCGATCGACGGCGGCGATCCGGACTTCTGCCCGGCCGTGGATCAACGTGCCCAGAGCCGGCCCGCCGACGGCGATGGCAATGGCGTGGCGGTCTGCGACATTGGCGCGATGGAAGTGCAGCCCGGCGAGTAGTTGCCGTGGGCGGCGAGCAACTCGGTGAGCGGCTGCGCGTGATGGAACAGGTGGCCCTGGGCGCGCTGCGCGCCCAGCCTGCGCAGCATCGCCAGCGTCGATTCGGTTTCTACGCCTTCGGCAATCACTTCCAGACCCAGTTGCGCGCCGATGCGGCAGATGAACTCGACGACGGTGCGGTTGAACGGATCGCTGGCCAGCTCGCGGGTGTAGGCCATGTCGATCTTGATGCCGTCGGCGGCGACGCCGCGCAGGCGCTCGAACGAGGTGAAGCCGCTGCCGAAATCGTCGAGCAGGATGCGGTAGCCACGCTCGCGCAGCGTATCGATCAGCCGTCGCGCGTGCTCCACGTTCGAGAACGCCGCGGTCTCGGTGATCTCGAACGCCAGGCGCGATGACGGCAGCGGGCAGTCCTGCAGGAGTTGCAGCAGATAGCGGGCGAACTCCTCGTCGGAGATGCTCGATCCGCTCAGATTGATCGCGGCGTATTCGAAGGGCAGGTCGCCGTACCGTCCGAAGTGGACCTGCAGCGCGCCGAGCGCGCGCCGCACGACCCAGCGGTCGATGCGGGTCGAGAAGCCGAAGCGCTCGGCAGCGGCCAGGAACGCCGCGGGCCGGGTGCACTGCCCGTGCGAATCGCGGATACGCATCAGGATTTCGCAGGCATGACGCCCACCGTCGAGGCTGACGATGTGCTGGGCGTGCAGCTCGATGCGCTCCGACGCGAGCGCTTCCTCGATGCGCGAGGCCCAGTCCATGTCGGTGTGGACCTGGCGCACGGTCTCGTCGCTTTCGCGGTAAAGCTGCACGCGGTCGCGCCCGAGGCGCTTGGCGATGTAGCACGCCGTGTCGGCACGGCTCATCACGTCGTGGGGAGACGAAGACTCCGCATCGAGGGCGCAGACGCCAATGCTGCTGCCAATCTGGAACGCGCGGCCGCCGTGCACGAAGCGGAACTGGCGCACCTTGTCCGCGATCCGCTCCGCAGCCTGCACGGCTTCGCCCGGCGCAAGGACGGGCAGGATCACCGCGAACTCGTCGCCGCCGAGCCGCGCCAGCATCGCGCCGGCCGGGACCGCGCCGCGCATTTCGGAAGTCAGTTCGCACAACAGGCGGTCGCCGGCCGGATGCCCGCAGGTGTCGTTGACCAGCTTGAACTGGTCCAGATCGATATACAGCACGCTGTGGGCGGCTCCGGTGCTGCGGGCGGTCTCCATCACATGCGCCAGCTCGGCTTCGAACTCGCGCCGGTTCGGCAGGCCGGTGAGCGGGTCGTGGCTGGCCTGGTGCAGCAACTGCTCGGACAGCATGCGCAGATGGGTGACGTCGTGCATCACCAGAATCGTGCCCAGCGCCTCGCCGTCGCGTCCGTTGAGGCGGGTCACGCTGTACTCGATCGGCCGCGCCGCGTGGGTGCCGGTGCGCAGCTTGACGACGCGCGGGCCCTCGATGGCGGGATCGTCGATGGCGAGCGGGTCGGCCAGCGCCCGGCCGCGGTCGTCGAGCAGTGTCACGACCTGGTTCAGTGTGCGTCGCTCCAGTTGATCCGCGCCGCGGCCGAGCAGGCGGTGCGCGGCGTCGTTCGTGTAGCGGATGCGCCCGTGCGCATCGCAGCGCACGACGGCGTCGGTGACGCCGCCGAGCGTCACCTGCGCCAGTTCCTTCTCCTCGAACAACGCATCCTGATAGCGCAGCCGCTCGGAGATGTCCTGGTACTGCGAGATCAGGTACTGCGATTGCCCGGCGGGGTCGCGCACCAGCGAGGTATCGACCTGCAGGTGCACGATGCCGCCGAGCCGGTGCAGGTAGCGTTTCTCGCGCGAAACATGCGTGCGCTCTCCGGCCAGACCTTCGGCGAGGAGACGGCGGTCCTCGTCGATCGCCTCCGCGGGGATCAGGTCGACCGTGCGCAGCTGCAGCAGTTCCTGCTCGTCGTAGCCCAGCATTCGGCACAGCGAGTGGTTGACGTCGAGGTAACGCAGATCCAGCGAGATCAGCGCCAGCCCGATCGGCGCGTGGTCGAATATCTCGCGGAACAGCTGCTCGCTGTCGCGCAATGCCAGTTCGGCCCGCTTGCGGCGGTCGATGTCGCTGAGGTTGCCGATGACGCGCCGCGGTTTGCCGTCCGGGCTGCGCTCGACGATCTTGCCGCATTCGTAGACCCACTTGTAACGGCCGTCCCTGCAGCGCAGCCGGTGCTCGTTGCTGTAGTGCGCTACCGTGCCGGCGAGAAACGCGGCGAGATCGGCTTCCGCGCGCGCCAGGTCCTCGGGAAGCACCAGTTCGGTCCAGGCGTTCTCGGTCGAGGCGAGCCCGTCTTCCGCATAGCCGAGAATCGCCAGGTATTCGCTTGAGCAGAAGAC
>JBAZXW010000033.1:0-49881 GCA_041659605.1 Sinimarinibacterium sp.
GTGCCGTTTCCGCCGCGCCTGGGCCGCGCCGACGAATACGCCAGCCTCGCCCTGGAGATGATCCGCAATACCTACTTCAACGGCGAGACTGTCAGGCTCGACGGCGCTATTCGCATGCAGCCGCGCTGAGGCGGTCGGTCCCCGGACCGCGTCCGGGCAACGGGGCTCCGAGCGTCTGAGTCCACTTTTCAGAAAGGGGTTTCGTGATGCAGCAGAAAGTCTTCGTCGCCGGCGTCGGCATGATTCCGTTCACCAAGCCCGGCGCCAGCGAAAGCTACGATGTCATGGGCGCAAGCGCTGCGCGCCTGGCGTTAGCGGACGCCGGCGTCGATTACGCGCAGTTGCAGCAGGCCTTTGCCGGCTACGTCTATGGCGATTCCACCTGCGGCCAGAAGGCCTTGTACCAGGTTGGCATGAGCGGCCTGCCGGTCATCAACGTCAACAACAACTGCTCCACGGGTTCGACCGCGCTGTTCCTCGCCAACCAGGCCATCGCCTCCGGCACCGTGGACTGCGTGCTGGCGCTCGGTTTCGAGCAGATGCGGCCCGGCGCGCTGGGCTCGGTGTTCACCGATCGTCCGAGTCCTTTCGATCCCTTCGACCGGACCACCGAGGAACTGCTCGGCCCCTCGGAGATGCCGTTGGCGCTGCGCTATTTCGGCGGCGCGGGTCTGGCGCACATGCAGAAGTTCGGCACGAGTCTGGCCACCTTCGCGAAGATTCGCGCCAAGGCCAGCCGCCACGCTGCGCGCAATCCGCTGGCGCTGTTCCGCCGCGAGCTGAGCACCGCGGATGTGCTCAACGACGTGCCGGTCTGGCCGGGCGTGATGACGCGCCTGATGGCCTGTCCGCCGACCTGCGGTGCCGCCGCGGCGGTGCTGGTGTCGGAGCGCTACGCGCGCGCGCAGGGTCTCGACACGCGCGTGCAGCTGCTGGCGCAGGCGATGACGACCGACACGGCGAAGACCTTCGAGTCGCGCGACATGCGCGAGCTGGTCGGCTTCAGCATGGCGCGCGCCGCGGCTCAGGGCGTCTACGAGCAGGCCGGCATCGGGCCGGAGGACGTGGACGTCGTCGAGCTGCACGACTGCTTCGCGCACAACGAGCTGCTGAGCTACGAGGCGCTGGGCCTGTGCCCGGAGGGTGGCGCGGAGAAGTTCGTCGACGATGGCGACAACACCTACGGCGGGCGCTACGTCACCAATCCCTCCGGCGGGCTGCTGTCGAAGGGGCATCCGCTGGGCGCGACCGGCCTTGCGCAGTGCTACGAGCTGACGCACCAGCTGCGCGGCACGGCCGAAGCGCGGCAGGTGGACGGAGCACGCGTTGCGCTGCAGCACAACCTCGGGCTGGGCGGGGCCTGCGTCGTGACGATGTATCGACGCGAGCATTGAGCCCGCTACCGGCGATGGCGGGAAGAGACGAGCACGGCATGCAAAAGCAGAAGATCGAATACACGGACGGAAAAACTGCGTTCGTCGGGCGGCTCTTCTGGGACGACTCCCGCAGCGGACCCCGTCCGGGAGTGTTGGTCTTTCCCGAAGCGTTCGGGCTCGACGATCACGCTCTGCAACGGGCCGAGCGGCTGGCGCAGCTGGGATACGTGGCCCTTGCGGTGGATCCGCACGGCGGCGGCGCACGCTTCGACAATTTGCAGGCGGTGGCGCCCGCCATCAAGGCGCTCTACGCTGATCGCGCGGAATGGCGCTTGCGCGCACGGGCGGCGCTGGACGCGCTCGTCGCGCGGCCGCAGGTGGACGGCGGTCGCCTGGCCGCCATCGGATTCTGCTTCGGCGGCACGACCTGTTTCGAGCTGGCTCGCAGCGGTGCGCCGCTGAAGGCCATCGTGACCTTTCACGCCGGTTTGCTGCCGGAGCAGGCCGGTGACGCCGGCCGCATCGGTGCGCGCGTCCTCGTCTGCCACGGCGCCGACGATCCGCTGGTGAAGGCCGAAGCTCTGGAAGCGGTGACGGCGGAGTTGCGTCGCGACCATGTCGACTGGCAGGTCATCAGCTATGGCAACACGGGCCACAGCTTCACCAATCCCGCCGCGGACGCGCGCGGCATGCCCGGCTTCGCCTACAGCGCGCAGGCGGAGCGGCGGTCCTGGGCGGCGATGCGCGATCTGTTCGAGGAAGCCTTCCAGTAGATGCGGCGCAAGGGGCTTTGACGCCGCACCGGCGCCTTGCCCGATAATGGGGCTTCGATCACCTGGTTCCTGAATACACGCAGAGGCCGCGCCCGCCCCATGAACTCGCCGCAGTCCGTGACGCGGGTGATCCACATCCTCGAGGCCCTGTGCGCCAGCGTCGAGCCGCTGAGCCTCGCCGAGCTGAGTCGTAGCCTGCAGGCGCCCAAGAGCAGTATCGCCGCGCTGCTGCGCGGACTTGCAGTTGCCGATTTCGTCGTCGCCGCGGACGGGGTCTATCGCCTCGGCCCACGCGCCTTCGGCATGGGCAGCGCCTTGCTCGAAGCACGACGGCGCATGCACTCCTCGGACCTGGTGCGCGCCGGCATGCGGCGGCTGGCTGAGCGATCGGGCGAGACCGTGCTGTTCGCGGTACGCGACGCCGCCACGCAGACCATGACCTACGTCGACGTCATCGAGAGCCGCAATGCCGTGCGCTTCGCGGTCTCTGTCGGTGATCGCCGACCGCTGTACTGCACGGCCGGCGGTCGCGTGCTGCTGGCGGCGATGCCGGCAGATGAACTGCGTTCGTATCTCCGGCAACTCAAACCGAAGGCCTTGACCCCGCACACCGAGACCGACAAGCGACGCATTGCGGAAATCGTCGCGCACGCGGGTCAAACCGGCGTGGCGGTCACCGTGGACGAAGCTGCGGCAGGGGCCACGGGTACCGCCGCTGCAGTGCGGGATGCAGCGGGCGTCGCGGTGGGTGCGCTGGTCGTCGCGGCGCCGACGACGCGACTGCAGGATCAGCGTGAGAAACTCGCGCGACTGGTGTCTGAAGAGGCGAGGGCGATTTCCGCGAACCTCGGCTATCGGATATCCCCTCGCAATTGACGGGGAATTTCATCGTCGTTAATGCAGCTCGGCTCAGGCAAGACCGGAGGCAGACCTTCCAGCACAGGTAGAATGCGCGGCCAGCCCAAATGCTCGCTGCGCAGGTCAACAATGTCGTTTTTCTCGCGGTTGTTTCGCAAAGCGCCAACGCTGTCACCAGTTCCCGCTTCAGCGCCTCGAACGGCGCCGTCCGCAAAGGCCGAGAAGGCTCTTGCCAAGCCAAGCGCAGCGGATCGCGCGCTGGCCGCTGCCGCCGAGGAGGGAGCTTTGCAGTCGGCGATCGATGCGCGGGACGTTCAAGCGGTGGCCCGGCTGGTCGTTGCGGGGACATCGACCGGGATTCGCCAGGCGGCCGCTGCCGCAATCGAAGATCCGGACGTGCTGCGGCAACTCATCCGCGATGTTCGCGGTGGCAACGACAAGAGTGTCTACAAGGTCCTGACGTCCAAGCGCGATGCCCTGCTCGAGCAGGCACGCAAGCTTGAACAGCTGCAGGCCGAGATCCATGCGGTTGCGGAAGCCCTCGAGCGCCACAGCCAACGCCCCTACGACACCTTGTCCAGTCCGAAACTGGATCAGTTCGAGAGTCGCTGGAACGTGGTGGCTGCGCAGGCTGATCCTGAACTGCGCCACAGGGCCCAGGAGTGGATCGACCGCTCACGGGAGACCATAGCCGAACACTTGCGCGAAGTGGCGGCCCAGGCGTCACGTGTGCAGGCAGCTGCCGACGCGGCTGCAGAAGCACGGCGTCTGCGCGAACAGCAGGCGAAGGCATCCGCAGCGGTTGCAGCGGAGCAAGAACAGGCTCTCGAGGAGCAGAAGCGTGCGCTGGCCCAAGAGCAGGAGGCCAAACATCAGGCTGAGCAGCAGGCAGTTCGCGAACTCGGCGGGTTGATCAGGAAGGCACGTGCCGCGCTGGACGACGGCAACAGCTCCCGCGCGGTCGGGGTGCGACGGGCCATGGAGGAGAAGCTGGCGGGAGCCCCGTCTCTGCCGGCCAACCTGGCCAGCCAGTTACAACAGCTCGACCGGCAGCTCGACGAGCTGAAGGACTGGAAGAGCTTTTCAGTGGCGCCGAAGCGCGCCGAGCTGATCGACGAAATGATGTCGCTCGTCGGCGAGACGCTCGATCCACTGGCGCTCGCCGACCGGATCAAGAGTCTCCAGGAAGAGTGGCGCACACTGAGCAAGGGCGTCGACGCCAATCTCGATCCAACACTCGAAGCCGATTGGCAACGCTTCCAGGCAGCCGCTCAGAAGGCGTATCAGCCGTGCAGCGAGTATTTTGCTGCCCAGGCCCTCGTCCGCGAGGAGAATCTGCGACGGCGCGATGCCTTGCTCGCCAGGTTGACTGCGTTTGAGGCGGGATACAACTGGGAGCAGCCTGACTGGCAGGCCGTCATCAGGACCCTGCGCGAGACGAAACAGGAGTGGCGCAGTTGCTTGCCTGTGGATCGCCAGGCCGGCAAGCAACAGGAGAAGGGGTTCGTGGCCCTCACCGCGAGCCTGCAGGCCCGACTGGATGCAGAGTACGCCCGCAACCTGAAGCAGAAGGAGTCGCTGATCGAGCGTGCCCAGGCTTTGATTGCGAGCGACGATGGTCGCAAGGCAATCGACGCGATCAAGGGGCTGCAACAGCAGTGGCGGACCGTGGGCCCTGTGCCACGCGAGGTGGATCAACGCCTCTGGGGGCAATTCCGCGAGCACTGCGATGCCGTGTTCCAGAAGCGCGAGCAGGACTTTGCCGTCTACACGGCGGGGCTCGAGAACAACAAGACGCAGGCCATTGCCTTGTGCGAGCAGATCGAACAGATCGCCGCTCTGGAAGGGGCTGAGCTGCTGACGCGCGCCGGAGCGCTGGTCGAATTGCGCAGCGCTTTCGAGGCGCTCGGCGAGTTTCCGCGGGCGGAGTCGCGTGAGCTTCGCAACAGGCTTGATCAGAGTCTGGATCGCTGCAAAAAGTCCATTGCGCGCCAGCATGCGCGTAACGCCGAGCGGGGTTGGAACGACCTGTTCGAAGCTGCCAACCATGTGCGCGCCTACAGGCTCGCCGTGGCTCGCAGCTTGGACACGGAGCAGCTAAACGCTTTGAAGGAGGCTGCCGAAAACTACATTGCCTCCGTCCAGAGATGGCCCAAGAACGGGCTCGATGCCCTCAAGCAGGCACTCACCCGTGAGCGCTCCCCCGATTTCGCGGCGAATGAGGCAGCCCTGAAGATGCTCTGCATCCGAGCCGAAATGCTGACGGACACGCCGACCCCACCGGAGGATCAAGCGTTGCGTCGCGAATATCAGTTGCAGCGCCTGGTGCAGAACATGGGCCAGGGCGTCAGGACTGATGAGACGCAACTGGACACCCTGGCGATCGAGTGGGTGGGTGTCGGCCCTGTCGAGGACGCGGCATACCAGCCACTACTGCAGAGATTCCGGCATTGTCGCGAGCGGGGCAACTCCAACTCCAGTCGAACGCTCACGGCGGGTCCGCGTTGACCCTGCTCTCTAGCCGTCCAGGTAAACCTCGATCATCTTGCTCAGTCCGCTGCTGACCTGCGCGTCGTCGGTCAGCGGACCTGCGATCGCAGCGCGGGCGGCATCCGAGGCGGTCAGGCCCTCGGCGACCAGTCGGCCCGCCGCGATCAGCACTCGCGTGGACGCAACCTCGCGCAGGCCGCCGGTCTCGAGCCGGCGAATAGCCTGTCCGAGCCGGACCAGGTTCGCGGCTTGCTCGGGCGTGATCCCGGCTTCGCGAGCGACAATCTTTTCCTCGACCTCCGGCGACGGGAACCCGAACTCGATCGCGACCATGCGCTGGCGCGTGGAATCCTTCAGGTCCTTGAGCACGCTTTGGTAGCCGGGGTTGTAGGAAACGACCAGGCAGAATCCCGGTGCTGCGTTCAGCGTCACGCCGAGGCGTTCCAGCGGCAGCTGGCGACGGTAGTCCGCGAGGGGATGCAGCACGACGGTCGTGTCCTGCCGGGCTTCGACGACTTCGTCGAGGTAGCAGATCGCACCTTCGCGAACGGCCCGCGTCAGCGGGCCATCCACCCACTCGGTCTTTCCGCCATTGAGCAGGTAGCGTCCGACGAGGTCCGCGGTGGTCAGATCGTCGTGGCAGGACACCGTGATGAGGGGCCGCCCCAGGTCGTGGGCCATCGCTTCGACGAAACGCGTCTTGCCGCAGCCCGTCGGTCCCTTGAGCAGGATCGAAAGTCCCTGGCGAAACGCCGCCTTGAAGACCTGCTCTTCATTGGCACAGGCGACGTAGTAGGGACGGGAAGCCCGGGTGCTGCTCAGCGGGGTGGAGTCCATGGGGTTCATGTGGGGCGGATTGTCTTGAAAGTCGGGGCCAGGGATGGCCCCGGCTTGCGCAGGACGCGCATTCAGAAGTTGTAGCGCAGGCGGGCGCCGATGAAGCGTGCCGCTCCGACGTTGCGCGATTCGATGCCGAGGGGTCTGTAGGTTCCGCTTGTGAACACGACGTACTCCTTGTCGAGGACGTTGGTGGCGAAGAGGTTGAGGTCGTAATCCGTCTCCAGGATGCCGGTCCAGCCCAGATTCAGATTCAGCAAGCCGAAACCATCGAGGACCGCGAATGGCGAGGAACTCGTGGCGGCGACACGCTGCTCGCCGGTGTACGCGTAGGTCCCGCCGAAATCGACGCGTCCCCAGTGCTCGGGCAGCGGAAGCGTCCAATTGAGGTTGGCGATGTAGGTGTGATTCGGTGCGAAGGGCAGTTCGTCGCCGGCCTCGGCGATGGGCGTGCAGGTGAATCCCTCGATGTAGCCCACCTCCTCGACCCGTGAGCAGAAATCAGCCGACTTGACCAGCTTCGTGTCCAGGAACGAATAGGACAGGCTCAGGCTCAAGGTCTCGAATGGCTGGAAGTACGACTCGATCTCCAAGCCGCGGGACGTGCCTTCGCCGGCATTGAAAATCGCCGTCGTCGGTCCGGACGTGGTGGAGACGTAGCCGCCCTGAAGCTGCATGTCCGTCAGCGTGTTGTCGAACAGGGCGATGTTGAAGCGCCCCGGAACGAGCCCGCCGAAGGTGCTCTTCAGCCCGACTTCATAGGTATCCACCGTCTCCGGCTGGTGCGTATCAAGCCCCGGATCGGCGAGCATGTTGACCGTGCCCTGCCGGTAACCGCGCGTGTACTTCGCGTAGGTCATCGTGCCTTCGAAGGGCCGAAAGTCGAATTCCAGGAAGCCCGTGGGCGCCGTGCTTTTCAGCTTGGGCTTCTGCACCGTGATCTCCGGCGCCTGCTGCACGTTTTGATAGTACGGGTAAAACTCCTTGACGCCGTGCCCTTCCGTTTCGTCCCAGGTGTAGCGCAGCCCCAGGGTGACACTGAACGGATCCGCGACGGTGTAGGTACCCTGCGCGAACACGGCCTGGTTGAGGTACTCCGTTCTGACCTTATAGCGATAGGGTTCGCCGACAATGCCATTCAACGGGTCGTAGCAGTTGTATTGCGCAGGATCATTGGTTTCGATCGATGCGATTTCGCAATAGACCAGCGCCACCGAACTGTTCCCCGAGAAGCCATCCGGCTGGCTGTGCTCGTAGTACGCGCCGGCCTGCCAGATCAGGCGGCTGTCGAACGCGTTGCCCTGCAGTTGCATTTCCTCCACCCAGGTTTCCTGGTTGGTGACGGGCATGTCGGTGCGCGGAATCGAATGGCCAATGCCGAATACGCGCGTACCGGTGGGGTCCGAGGAATCGGGAAAGCGGTTTCCGAACACGTTCGAGCCGTTCTCAGTCAGCAGATGGGCGTAGGCGAAAATGTTCTTGAACGTCAGATCGTCCGAGAGGCTCCACGTGGTTGTATTGATGACACGCCGTTCCTTGATATCGAGGGTCGAACTCTCCATGTCGTTGACGACGTCGAAGCGGCCGGCATTTCCGGCCGCTTGCTGATCTGCGAGCTGCTGCTGGCAGGCTTGGTAGGTCAGCAGTCCGAGTGGGCTGCCGCCCAGAGGAACGCCTGGAAGTGGATTCGTCAGGTCGACGTCGCCCCCGGATGCAATGAGATCGGCCAGGCCATTGATGAGCGCCTGCACATCGTAGTCGCCGGGATTGGAAAGGTTGGAGAGGAGGTCGTTGCAGGCATACAGCTGCGAGGTGCTGCCGTTGGTGTCGGAATTCACGAGTGAGCCGATCATGTAGTTCTCCACCGTGTCGGTGATGTCCCAGACCAGGCTCAGGCGTCCGGCGGTGTAGTCCAGGTTGGCCAGCTCGTCCGGGCCGATGCCGCTGACGTTTCTCAGCAGCCCGTCGCGCTCGTTGTGGTCGATGCCCAGGCGGATCCGGAAATCCTCGCTCACCGGATAGTTGACGACGCTCTGGCCGCGCAGCCCACCGAGCTCGGCCCCGGTGAACTCGGCGTAGCCCTCGAACTCATCCGTCGGTTTGCGCGGAACGATCAGGATCGCGCCGCCGGTCGTGTTGCGTCCGAACAGCGTGCCTTGCGGTCCCTTCAGCACCTGGATGTTCTGAAGATCGAACAAGGTACCGGGCCCGGCGCCATCGCCGGAGGTCTGCGTGCTCTGGCCGCGCGGGGCAACGACTTCCGCAAAGTACGTTCCCACCGACGCCGTGGTGCGAAGGTCCTGGGTGAAGCCGCGGATCGTGAAGGTCGCGTTGTCCGTGCCGAATCGGGTGTTGGCCGAGAGAGATGGCGTATAGCGCGCGATGTCGGCGGATGTCGTCATGTTCGCCTTCGAGATCTCCTCCTGGCTGAACACCGTGATCGAGATCGGCACGTCCTGGAGGTCTTCCTCGCGCCTCTGTGCGGTCACGACGATCGCCTCGATGGAGCGCGACGACGGCGGTGCCCGCGTTTCCGCACTGGCCGGCGGCGCTTCCTTCTTCGGCAGCGTGATGACGTCCAGTTCTGGTTCGGCAGTCGTTGCTGCAGCCTCCGGATTCTGTGCGGCCGGCGACGTGTCCTGCGGCGGTGGTGTGCTGTCCGGTTGCGCCGGGGGTGCCGAGTCGTCGGTTTCGAGGAACTCCAGGAACTCATCGGATTCCGGCTCGGCGGCGTGCGCCACCGTGACCATCCCCTGCAGGCACGCGCTCAGGGCCAGACCCAGGCCCCACGACGCGGCAAGATACCCCCAATCCTTCTCCACGTTGCCTCCGTACTGCATCTCGCACCTGTCGGGCACTTTTATTGACGCCCAGGCCCCGACTGCCTGACTTCCAATGTTCTCTTCCTCATGCAACTCGCCGTCGCACTTCTGCGGCGCGCAGCGCCGAGCGGAACAGCGGACCAATCACCTGTCCGATCTGGCTCGGCTTGGGAATCGTGGAGTGGGCCGCACTGCCGAATACTCGGCGCAGCGCCTCGATATCCGTGCTTGCGCCGACACTCAGGCACAGGCAGCCGACGCCGTCACGGCGTGCTTCCCCGAGCGCCTGCCGGGCATCGGCAGCGCCATACGCGGGTTCGTAGCCGTGGTCGTAGGCCAGGCCGTCGGACAGCACGACCAGCAGCCGTCGCGGCGTGCCGCTGCGCTGGATGAGCAGGCTGGCGCCGTGGCGAATCGCGGCGCCGAGCCGCGAGTAGGCGCCCGGAACCAGGCTGTGCAACCGGCTCATGGTGCGGCTGTCGAGACCCTCGTCGAAGCGCTTCACCGGCACCAGGTGCACGGCGGATCGTCCCTGCGAACTGAACGCATACAGGGCCACGCGATCGCCGATCTCGTGGAGCACGGTCGCCAGCGCGGCGGCGACGCCGCGTTGCTGTTCGTGAACCGTGGATCCCGACACTGCGGCCTGGGTGACGGAGCCCGAGATGTCCAGCAGGATCAGGACCGACAGATCCCGTCGGTGGCGCTGGCTCTCGACGTAAACGGATTCGTTCGGGGCTGTGCCCGCGATGATGTCCACCTGTGCCTCAATGGCGGCGTCGATGTCGATGTCGTCGCCTTGTGCCTGGCGGTGAAAGCGGTCGAGCCCCATGCCCAGACGGGACAGCGGCTTGCGCAAACCATATCCCGCAAGCCACGCCACGGATGCATGCGTCGCCGTCGGCGGATCGAGCTCCTGTACGGTGCACCAGTCGGGTCGATAGCAACGACGGTGCGCGTCCCATTCCGGATAGAGGATGCCCACGCCCTTGCCGAAGGCATCGTCCACGGTCTCGGCCGTTGCGGTCGAGTGCAGGGCATGGACTGCGGCGCGCGGTCCGGACCGCGACCCGTGCGTCGGTGCATCGGCGCCCGGAGGCCCATTGCCCTTCAGCTTCCGCACCATCTGCAACATCTTCTGCAGGAGCTTGCCCAGTCCGCCGCCGCCGCCAACAGGGCTCGTCGCGAAATCGTCCGTGTCCTCGTCGTCGTTGGCTGCATCGCTGAGTTCGGGCAGCTTCCGGTCCTGCTGCTGGCGCGGGACATGCTGCGGGTCGGCAGCCGTCGCGCCGCCGGCGTGGCGCTGCGCGGCAAGCAACTCGCGCGCCCGGATCGAACCAAAAAAGTGCCGAGGATCTTCGATGGTCTCCCCGCTCAGGGCGATGTCCATGGACGCCGTCGGCGATGTCGAGCGGGCAGCCATTGCGCGGTCGATCAGCGGTCGCATCACGGGCGGCAGCACGTCTTCCAGCGCGGCCAGTGCACGATGTCCTTCAACGGCCAGGTAGCGCCGGGCCAGTTCGGTGCGCCGCGCCAGTCTTCGCACGACGTCCGGATCGAGACTGCCCGCTGCAAGCAGGGCGCTCTGGACGCAGAGTTCCTTCAGCTGTGTCTCGATGGTGGCGTTGCCGACGAAGATCACCGATCCATCTGTCCACGCAGGCGCACCCGCGGCGGCGTGATCGACACCGAGATCCCGACGCGCAAGCGCGGAGGCCAGCATCCCCATGCGGGAAAGGCCTTCATCGGGGACTGTGTCGTTCACCGGCGTCTCGTGAATTACAGCTTCTGCAGATCGTTGACGATCGTCTGCAGCCGCTCGGGCGGCATCTTCGCCTGCGGGAAGGCGGAGATCTGCTTGAGCGTCAATCCACGACCCATCCGCAGCAGCGGTCCGGCCGTCGACATCTCCGGATAGTGCCTGGCCATGACGGCCTTGGCCTTCGGGTTGTCGAGGATGTCGGCCAGCTTGGTCTCGGCAGTGAATTGCGTCTGCTGATGCGTGCTGGGCGTGCTGGGCGTGCTGTCCTGGCCCAGGCCGCGCCGCAGACTGATCTGCATGACCTCAGCGACGATCGACGCGGGGACCGTGAAGGGCAGCGTCGCCGACACCTTGCCGAGATTCGCCGCGATGTCCTCGGCCGTGGGCACGCTGCCCGCGGGCGCGAGCCAGCCTTCGCCAAGCCCGGCGAAGACGCGGGCGTAGCGACCCGCGCCGGTCGAGTAGTGGTGATGGCTCAGTTCACAGGCGCGGCTTGCGAGGAACACCACCATCGGCACGACCAGCTTCGGGTCGATGAGTTGCAGGAAGGGGATCTGCGCGGCGGCGTCGGCGCCGCCCACCGTCTCCGTCACCATGCGCGAAAATCCGAAGGGCAGCACGCTGTTTGCCTTGATGCCGTGCTCCTCGCCCTCGATGGCCACCACGTTCGACAAGCCGAAGATGCCGGCCTTGGCTGCGGCGTAGTGCGCTTCCTGCGGCTGTCCGAACAGGCCCGCCGACGATGAGGTGAAGACGAAGCGACCGTAGCCCTGCGCCTTCATCACCCGGAACGCCGGCTGGCTCAGGTAGAAGCTGCCGTCGAGGTGGACGCTCAGCATGCGCCGCCATTCGTCGGCGGTCAGCAATTCGAAGTCGGCGGAGCCGAAGATACCCGCATTGCTGACGACGGCGTCCAGGCGCCCGAATTGTTCCACGGCGGTGCGCACGATGGCTTCGCCGCCCGCGGGTGTGGCCACGGAATGATGCGAGGCGACGGCCCTGCCGCCGCTGCTGCGGATCTCTTCGACGACCCGATCGGCCACGCTGCCATCCGCACCGTCGCCGCGCATCGAGCCGCCCAGATCATTGACGACCACCGCCGCACCGCGCCGCGCGAACTCGAGCGCATACAGGCGTCCGAGGCCGCGACCGGCGCCGGTGACGATGACGACCTGATCCTTGAAGTCGATGGGCAGTCTCCCCTCTCCCCTTGCGGGAGAGGGGTGGGGGAGAGGGGGAGCGCTGGGCACCGACGGCTGGCTGCGCAGGGCACCCATGCCGGGGATCTTCATCGCGAGACGCACGATGTGGTGCACCCACAGTCCCGGAACCCAGCGCGCCATGAAGGCCAGCGCACCGGCGTCCGGCCCGACCGTGCGGCGCACGATGGGCTTGCGGTCGAGCACGGCCTGACCGAGCGCGCGCGCGAATTTCTCCGGCGGACTGGCCTTGCTGACGGCGGCCTTGCCCGCTGCGTGGATGCCTTCGTACATCCTGCCGTACGGCCCCTGGTGGTTGCCGTAGTCGGGTGTCTGCTCGGTGAGGATGTCGGTGTTGAACGTGCCGGTGACCAGAATCGAGACGCCGAGCCCGAAGGGTGCGATTTCCTGCGAGAGCGCTTCGGCCCAGCGTTCCAGTGCCGCCTTGGTGCCGGAATAGGCGGGAATCACCGGCATGCCGCGGATGGCGCCCATGCTGGAGATGGCGATGATGCGGCCGCTCCCCCGCGCGCGCATCGCCGGCAGCAGCGCCTGGGTCAGAGCCACCGGCCCGAACAGGTTGGTGGTGAAGAGCTGCTGCCAGACCGCGATCGGCGTTTCTTCGGCGCTGCCGGCGGCGGCGATACCGGCGTTGTGCACCACCACGTCCGGTGCGCCCGTAGCGTCGAGGATGGCCTGCGCGGCAGCAGGAATCGAAGGCAGGTCGGCGAGGTCGAGCTTCACGCCAATCAGCCGCGGATCGTCGGCGCGTGCGCCGGTTGCCGCGCACAGCTTCTCGATGCCAGCCTCAACCGAGCGCATCGCGGCGACCACGCGCCAGCCCTGTCGATAGAGATGAGCGGCGGACGCGAGGCCGAGCCCGCGCGATGCGCCGGTGATCAGGACGGTGCGCATCAGCCCTGCTCCTTGGGCAGGCAGGCGGCGTCTTCCTTCAGCGGATTCACCTTGGGTCGACCGTCCGGCTGGCCGATGGTGATGCGGTTCCAGTAGCCGTCGAAGTAGGGGCCGGGCTGGCCTTCACGCTCGTAGTAGCCCTGCGGGTCATAGACCTTGGCCTCGGGATACGGATAAGGGCAGGCCACCGAGGTCGCCGCACCCGAGACGCGGATCAGCGCAAAGGCGCCGCCGTACATGAAGTAGGCGACATTGAGAAAGCCGAACATCACCAGGAACGTCGCCAGCGTCGGGCGCGACGGCAGGAAGCGCAGTCGCTGCGCGAGCTTCTCCGCGACGGTGCGCCCGGTGTCATCGCGGTAGCAGAGCACGCCGGCCGGGATCATCACGAAGGTGACGAACGTGGATTCCCAGAGCAGAGGGAACTGGAAGGTGGTTCCGGCGAACAGCGTGCCGAACGGAATCGTCTGCGAGTAGATGTACATGCCGGTACGGACCAGCGACACCTCCAGCATCATGTCGATGACAAAGCCGATGACGAGGATCAGTCCGGCGAGGCTCCACAGCGGATGGTGCCAGACGAAGGCATCCATCGGGCGCCGGGCCTGAAGGCGGCGCAGAACGGCGACGGCCGGGAAGTAGGGGCCGAAATAGAACAGGGCGTAGCCGATGACGACGAAGGGCTCGACCGTCGGCGAGAGATTGATCAGCGGCCAGTCTTCGGGCCAGTGCTGCAGTTCCGGGTTGTACACCGCGTACGGTGCCCAGTTCATGATCGGGTCCTGCCACACGATCGCGGTGGAGGCGATGGCCATCAGCACATAGGGATGGCCGGGCTGGCGGCGCCAGGCGGCGATGCAGGCCGCGACAAGGACGATCATCGCCACCACGGTGAAGAACTGGTGGAACTGGATCCAGTAGTCGAAGCCGAACAGGAACTCGACCGGGCGCGGCACACCGCTGACGTCGGGATTGGCGATGCGCGGCGAAACCGCGCCCGATCGCGAGAACCAGCCGATCACGCCGATGATGGCCAGCGCGAGCGACCCCCACCGCCAGGCGCCGATAGAGCTTCTCTCCGCCGTCCCTGCGTATCCGACGCGACCGGTCATGCCAACTTTCTCCTTGTCGATGTGGCCGTCTTGCCGACGACCTTGCGTTTGCTCTTGTCGGCGATGCCCAGAAGATGTCGCATCGAGCGCAGCACTTCGCGCTTGAGTCCGGCGACCTGCTCCGGCTCCAGCGATACGAACGGTGCCTGCTGCGGCACCAGCGCGGCGAAGGCGCCCACGTAGAAGATGGCGGTTCCGACTACCGAGCTGGCGGCGAGGAAGGGGTTGTCGTCGATCGGATGCAGTTCGCCGCTGCTGCGGCCTTCCTCGAACAGCGCCAGGAAGCGCATCGCAGTGCGGTTGTCGTCGGTGAAGACGCCAGAGAAATGCGGCTCCGCGCCATCGGCGATGAAACGCATCAGCAGGCGCGCCAACGTGGGACGGGACACGAGCGTGTCGATCCAGGCCTCCGTCGCCATGTCCATGCGCTCAGCGATGCTCCGATCGGCGGCGGCGAGGATGCGTTCCAGCTCGCCGCGCAACCGACCGAAGGCGTCCTCGATCATCGCGTCGTAGAGCGCCTGCTTGTCCTTGTAGTAATAGAAGAGCGCGGCGCGCGTCATCTTCACCGTGTCGGCAACGTCCTCAAGGCGCGCGGCGGCGAAACCCTTGCGGGCGAACAAGTCCTCCGCGGCCGCGAGGATGGCGGTCCGCGTGCGCTCGGCCCTTGTGCTGCTCGGTTCGACGACAGTCGGGTTGTTCACGGCTTCTGGCTGCTCATGCGGGTGATCTTCGGGATCCGGATTCTCTCCGGTCACTGACCGATGGTGACCTCGGGCACGGACTTTACTTGCACGAGAGTTGAAATTCAACTTGCGAGTCAGTAAAGTTCTGACCGCTGGATAAAACTGGAGTCGTCCCCAGCCGGGGCGAGGAGAGCGCAAATGCTGGAACTACTGCTTCTGGATGGCCTTCGCCTGCTGTTTGCGTTCGGTCTCTGCGGCCTGGTGATCTGGTTCTGGTACTGGTTCATGGACTCCGTCGGAACGTTCTGATTCCGCCGTGTCGTCCGGTCATGCCCTGGGCATCGAGCGCAGCTGCGCGGTCATCGCGTCCGCGTTGTCGGACGGCGTGTGCGAGAACGTCCGCCTCATCACGGGGGAGCGGCGCATGTTCGACATGAACGTCGCCCGCACCGTCGTGCACGTTCCCTGGCCGGCGCTCACGCAGGGCTGGACGCTGCGAACCTGGGCCTGCGGCATCGCGCTGCAGTGCGCGCCGTCGAAGCGCCGGATCGCGCCGTACACGCTGCGTGCGCTGTCGCCGCGGCAGGCCACCGCGTTGTCGATCGTCGAAGGCGGCGTCGCACTGGGCTGGATGTCCGCGCGTTGGCCCGGCCTGGTTCCCGAGTTCCGGCGATTCATGCCGGACCTCGAGATGCGCAGCGGCGATCTCGATGCCGTCGCCATCCTCGACAGCGCGATGGCGCTTGCGGCTTCGTCGGAAGAACTGCAGACCCATGCGTTGCTCGGACAACTGCCGTTCGGCGTGGCGCAGGGGCGCGGCCTGTTCGACGCGCTGCGCCGCCGGCAGGGCCGCATGCCGTGGTCGAAGACCAAGCGTTATCTCTCGCCGGGATACGAAACGATTCCGGTCGGTGGCGAGAGCAACATCAAAAGTTCGCGCCTGCCGCCGCCGAGCCGTCCCGAGGATGACGATCCGGAGATTCGCGCCGACCAGCGCGCCGGCGTGCCGTATCCGGAGTGGAACCTGTGGACGCAGAAATTCCTGCCGGATCATGTTGCGGTGCTGGAGCGCAAGCTGCAGATCGGCAGAAAGCCGCCGCGCCCGGTGTCGGCGAATCTGCGTCGCTGGTTCGAGGAACACACACACCGCGTGATGCAGAAGCGCCTCGAGGATGGCTCGGACCTCGACATCGACCAGTACATCGAATTCCACGTCGATCGGAAGACGGGGAAGGCCTCGGAGGCGCGGGTGTTCCGCGACCTGCTACCCAGCTTTCGCGACGTGACCACGGCGCTGCTGCTCGATGGCAGCGCATCGCTCGGTGGTCGCGGCGGCCACAGCTTCAAGCTCGAAATCGATTGCGCCGATGCCTTGTGCCACGCGATGGCGCTTGCGCGCGAACGTCACGGGCTGTTCGTTTTCAATGGCAAGACGCGACATCGCGTCGACGTCACCTGCCTGAAGGATTTCAAGGACCCGCATCCTGTGATCCCCGGCGACCTCGGCCTGATGACCGGCGGTTACACGCGCCTGGGCGCGCCGCTGCGGCACCTGACGAGCCGGCTGCTTGATCAGCCGTCCGAGCGCCGCCTGCTGATCGTCATCGGCGACGGCCTGATTTCGGACGAAGGTTACGAGGGTCGCTACGCCTGGGCGGACAGCGCCCATGCCGTGAAGGAAGCGGAAGAGGCGGCGGTGTCGCTGTACTACATCGGCGTCGGCCAGACCCAGGTCGATCCGCTGCCCGACGTGTTTGGTCCGCGGCGTTCGACGCGCATCCGGCGCGTCGAGGAGCTGCCGCGCGTACTGGCGCAGGTGCATCGGGAACTGGTGGCGATCTAAATGAGCCTGAAAGCTTTTTTTGCCACGGATTGCACGGATGAACACGGATCAAGAACAAGGCCTTCCGTGTCAATCCGTGTTCATCCGTGGCCAATTGCTTCTTCGAGGATGACAACAAGGGAAAGCGAATGAAGCAGAACTACTACCAGAGCAATGGCAACGAGGTCGTCCTGTTCAAGCGCACCGCCGAGCAACGCCTGCCGGTGATGCTGACCGGGCCGACCGGCTGCGGCAAGACGCGCTTTGTCGAGCACATGGGCGAGGTGCTCGGCCGCAAGGTCGTGACGATCAGCTGTCACGACGACCTCACCAGCTCCGACCTGGTCGGCCGTTTCATGGTGACGGGCGGCGACGTGATCTGGAACGACGGCCCGCTGACGCGGGCGGTCAAGGAAGGCGCGATCTGCTACATGGACGAGGTCGTCGAGGCCCGCCACGACTCGCTGGCGGTGCTGCACTCGCTGACCGACCACCGTCGCACGCTCTACCTCGACCGTGCCGGTGAAGTGGTGAAGGCGCCGGACAGTTTCATGCTGGTCTGCTCCTACAACCCCGCCTACCGCAGCTCGCTGAAGGAACTGAAACCCTCGTTCCGCCAGCGCTTCGTCACCGTGGCGATGAGCTACCTCCCGTCCGAACGCGAGGCGGAGGTGCTCGTCGCCGAGGCGGGCGTCGACGTGTCCGTGGCCGGGCGTCTGGTCAACTGCGCGATCGCGATCCGCAATGCCGACGAGGTCTTGCATTTCGAGCCGCCGTCGACGCGCGTGCTGGTCAGCGCCGCAAAGCTCGTCGCGTCCGGGGCGACCGAGATCGAGGCCGCAGAGGTCTGCATCCTCGCGCCGCTGAGCAATGATGGCGCGATCACCGACGGCTTGCGGGAGCTGGCCGCGGCCAGCCTGCTGGGCGCCGCGACCGCAGGAACGCACACGCGCAGCAATGCAGGAGGAACCAAGGCATGAGCAATCACAGCGTTTCGCAGCAGGACCGGCGGCGCAAGAGAGCCATGATCGTTTTTCAGGTCCTGATCTACAGCTGGATCCTGGGGACGTTCCTGGTGCAGATGTATCTCTATTCCAAGAGCGACTGGTAGGACGACCATGGCAAGCATCCTGCAACAACCTTCCGGCTTCGGCGCCTACGACGGGCACCAGGCCGACAGCGCCGCGGCGCAGTGGAAAGCCGACAAATGGATGATCGCCGGCACGGTCCTGATGGGGACCGGTGTGCTCGGGATCATCGGCCTGCCGATGTTCTTCTACGGCATGCACTTGCAGAGGCTCGCGGCGCGCGCGGGCTACTCGGTGCGACCGCTGATCGTGACGCTGATCGGTTACCTTGTGATCATCGACTCCGCGCTCAACAGCATGGGCTGGACGCTGGATCTGTTCGCGCACCACACGCTGGTCAATCGGGTACTGACGGTGGGCTGGGGCGCGCTGTTCGACGGCGGCTACTTCTGGCACTACAACGAGTTGTGGGTCGGTGGCGCCGGCGCACCGGGCGAGAAGGCCTGGGAGATCACCCTGATCCCGGTGCTGTTCTGCGCGCGCCTCGCGGCGGCGATCGGCCTGCTGCAGATGAAGCGCTGGGGTCAGCAGTGGCTGATCGTGACCTGCTGGATGGGGCTCATCGTCTGGACCGGCTACAACACCAACATGACGATCTTCGCCGATGTGCGCTACGCGAATATCGCGTTCCCGGTCTGGGGCTGGTGGCTCTACGACATCTGGTACATCACGCCGTTCCTGGCGCTGCCGTACCTGCACACGGTCAACCGTGAAATCTTCTCCGAGTGATGGCGACGGCGAAAGGAACCCCCGATGAATGCACCAACTGACAACACCCTGCCGCTGGGCACGACGCCGCACTACGCCACGATGCACAAGTGGCTGCAGCGCGGACTGCTCGTCTGCCTGGTTGTGCTGGTCATCGAAGCGTCGCTCTCGCTGCCGTTCATTGCGGTCTGGATGGGCTGGCCGACCCTGTCGATGACCGAGATCTGCCACGAGATGACCAAGGTCCGCTACTCGAGCGATGCCGCCGAGTGCAAAGTCCCGCATCCGCTGTTCGATTCTTCCGAAGGCGTCGCCTTCAAGGACTCGGCGCAGGATCTCTGGGGCATACAGCCCCGACCTCTCTACAAGCGGATCGGATATCGCGATCTCGTGAAATTCCGCGACGAGCGCCTCGCGCGTGAGGCTGCCGCCAGGGCGGGGAACGGGGCCGCGGCAGCGGGTGCCGACGTGCCTGCCGCTCCTGAATCAGTGCAATAGCCGATAGCGGCAGAGGATTCATCGATGAGCAGTGCCGACAAGGCCAACAAGGTGCAGCAGCCCGCGCATGTGCCGGACGCGCTGGTCTACGAGTTCGACTACAACGCCGACCCCGAGTACTGCCGTGATCCCCATGTTCGAGCGGCGGATCTCGTCAAGAGCGCGCCGCCGATCTTCTGGACGCCATTCAACGGCGGGCACTGGATGCTCCAGTCGCACGCCGCGGTCGCGGAGGCGCTGCGCGACTACGAGACGTTTTCCAGCGAGCATTTCGCGCCCGACGCCTTCAACGCGATGATGGCGGAGCTGCCGGAAGAGGAGCGCATCCCTGCGCCGGTGCCGATCTGCGTCGACCCGCCGCTGCACGCCAAGCTGCGCCAACCGCTGTTCGCGACGTTCTCACCCAAGGCGGTCGCGGCGATGGAAGGCAAGGTCCGCACGCTCGCCGAGCGCCTGATCGACGCGATCGCCCAGAAGGGCCATAGCGAGTTCCAGCACGATGTCGCCGACGTCTATCCAGTCGAGATCTTCCTCGCGATGTTCGGCCTGCCGATCGAGAAGGAGCGCGAGTACCGCGACCTGGCGAAGACGCACCTGAGCTCGATTTCGCCGGACCTGTCCGAGAACATGCTGATGATGCAGAGCATCGCCTCGGTGATGCGCGAGACGATCATCGCGCGGCGTGACGAGCGCAGAGACGACATCATCAGCCTGCTGTGGGGCCTTCAGATCGAAGGCGAGCCGATGACGCTCGACCTGATGCTCAGCTACTGCGTCATCCTGTTCATCGCGGGACTCGATACCGTCGTCAACGCGCTCGGCTTCGGCGTCCGCCACCTCGCATCGGACGTCGAGCTGCAGAGGACGTTGCGCGCGCAGCCGGAGCTGATCCCCAAGGCAGCGGAAGAACTGCTGCGCCGTTATTCGTTCGTGGCCCCGATCCGCATCCTGAAGCGCGACAAGCTGTTTTCGGGTGTGCAGATGAAGGAAGGCGAGCGCGTAATGATGTTCCTGCCCGGTGTGAGCGTCGACGCCAGCGTTTACCCGGACCCGCTCAAGTTCGACTTGCGCCGCGAGAACCAACCGCACATGGCTTTTGGCTCAGGTCCGCACTTCTGCCTGGGCATGCACCTGGCACGCCTGGAGCTGCGGATCATGTACGAGACGATGCTGAAGAAACTGCCGGAGTTCCGGCTGCACCCCGATCTCGCGCCGACGTATCACGGCAGCATCATCGCGGGACCGACGCGCATTCATCTGGTCTGGGGCGCGGATGCAGCGAAGCCAGCGGCGACATCCAAGGCGCAGGCCCCGGTCGCGCCCGCCGTCGATCGTGCGTCCGCCAGCAGCGCTGCTGCACCCGCGCCCGCGCCGCAAGGCGGGAGTGCCAAGGCCGGTCCACCCGCGTCGATCGAGGGCGCCTGGACCGTCACGATCTACGGCCCGACGGGTCCGCAGGAAACGACGCTGGAGCTCAGCCTCAGCAACGGTGTGCTCGGCGGTACGCAATCGGCGCTGGGGCAGGTCGAGAAGGTCGACGAGATCGCCTACGACAGCCGGACCGGCAAGGTCGCCTGGGTCAACAAGATCAGCAAGCCCTTGCCGCTCAAGCTCAAGTTCGAGGGCGCGGTTGAAGGCGGCGCGATGAACGGCAAAGTGAAGGCGTCGATCATGGGGTCCTTCCCGTTCACCGGCCTCCGCCGGTAGCACTGCGCAAAAAAAATAGCGACGGCAGGAGTTCCGCTTGGGCGCATTCATCATGCTGGGCACGCTGTTCGGATTGATCGCGCTCGTTTTCGCGCTCGTGCTTCGTTTCGATCCCGAGGCGCGGCGCCCGTCGACGGAGCAGGGGCGCGAGCGTGTCTGAAATCACGCCGCTTCTGAAAGCGTCCATCGGCTTCGCCTACGTGGGCGGAGCCTTCTTTACGGCCGTTGGTGGGTACTTGAGCGTCCGCCGCGGTCGCCTGCACCCGCTGTTGCTGGTGTGCATATCCGCGATCTCATTCTCGTGGATCGAGGCGCCCTACGACTGGGCGGTGTACGCGCAGTTCCCGCCCGCCATTCCGCGCATGCCGTCGTGGTGGCCTCTGAACATGACCTGGGGTGGTCTGCCGGCATCCGTGCCTCCGGGGTACATCGCCTACTTCGTGCTGCCGGCCGTGATCGGTGCCGCTCTGGCGCGCTGGTTGAGCTTGAAGTATCGGTGGCGTATGCCCATCACACTGCTGGTCACAGGCCTTGTGGTCGGCAGCCTGTGGGCCCTCGTGTTCAATGCCGGTCTCGGAACCCATCTCGGCGTTTTCTACTACGGCCGCGTGATCGACGGGCTCGCGCTGTGGGAAGGCACGAAGCACCAGTATCCGCTCTACGACGCGCTCGCGATGGGCGTGCAGATGATGGTCTTCACCTATCTGCTCGGACGGACCGACGCACAGGGCCGCACGCTTGTCGACGCCTGGGCAGACTCGAGAACGAGCAGCCGCCTGCGTTCATCGCTACTCTCGATCGCGGCATTTATCGTCATCGGCCATGCCGTCTACCTGTCGGTCTTCGCGCCGCACCTCGCAACCAAGTTGCTGGGCCTGGTGACGGTCGGGCCGACTGAGCAATTATTCGACGGTGTAGCGAACCAACCGCCGTAGCAAAAATGGCTGTGCTTCGTGCGTGTGTTCGCCCAGCGCACGCGCGAATTCGCTTGCTTGATCCCGTCGCGAGGCGACGCCCGCCAGTCATCCCTTGGGTAGTGAACACCTCTGTTGTTGACATGTGTGGACCTTCTATGGAACATAGTATTCCATAGAAGTGGAGTTGTTCCTGGCAGCTCCGAGGCCTGAACAAGCCGAGTTAATCGTGCGTGATCGCTTCAGGGGCGTCTGCATCAACGACGAGGAGTTTCAGACATGCTCTTGGACATTTTGCGTCTCGCCTTTGCCTTTGGGTTGATCGCGCTGATCGTGGTGTTCTGGTACTGGCTGATGGATGTCCTTGGCACGTTCTGAACCCACCTCACCCCAGTAGGGAGCCCGCCGATGAACGAGCAGCCCATCAGCCAACAGGACCGGCGTCGCCGCCGGGGACTCATCATCTTCCAGATCCTCATGTACGGCTATCTGCTGATGATGTTCGTGATCCAGATGTACATGTATTCGCAGCGCGACTGGTAGGAGACACGCCATGAGCAAGAGCATCAGCATGGGGGCGCGTACCGCCTTGGACGATCATCACGATCTCAGCCGGCAGGCACAGTGGCAGGCCGACAAGTGGATGATCGGCGGATCTGTGTTCATGGGCACGGCGATCCTTGGTCTGATCGGGCTGCCGCTGTTCATGTACGGACTGATGCTGCAGGTCCGGGCCCAGAAGATCGGGCTGAGCGTGCGTCCGATCATCGTCACCCTGATCGGCTACCTGGTGATCATCGATGCGGCGCTGAACAGCTTCGGCTGGTCGCTGGACATGATCGCCAATCACACCTTGCTGGCCCGCGTCTTTCTTCAGGGCTGGGGCAACCTGTTCGATGCCGGTTACTACTGGCACTACAACGAGCTGTGGATCGGTGGCGCCACGGCGCCCGGCGAAAAGGCGTGGGAGATCGCACTGCTGCCCATCGTGTTCTGCATGCGCATGGCCGCCGGTATCGCCTTCCTGCAGATGAAGCGCTGGGGTCACCAGTGGCTGGTCGTCACCTGCTGGTTCGGCGTGGTCATCTGGATCGGATATGTCGCAAACATGACGATCTTCGCCGATGTCCGTTACAGCGGCGTCGTGTTCCCGGTGGTCGGGTGGTGGCTTTACGACATCTTCTACATCACGCCCTTTCTCGCGATCCCTTACCTGCACACCGTCAACCGGGAAATCTTTTCCGATTGAGCGCCGAGCGTCTGCTGACGCCAGAAGGAGAAAACAGATGAGCAAGTCTTCAAACGACCACTTGGCGCTGGGCACTACGGCAGCGTATGCGGGCATGCACAAATGGCTGCAGCGTGGCCTCTTCGTCTGCCTGACCGCACTGGTCCTCGAGGGAGCGCTGACGTTCCCCCTGATTGCGCTCTGGTACGGCTGGCCGACCCTGTCGCTGCAGGAGATCTGCGCCGAGTTCGAAAAGCACCGCTTTTCGGACGATAGCCGCGAATGCATCTACCCGTATCCGCTGTTCGCAAAAGCCGAAGGGGCGGGGCAGAAGACTGCGCAGGATGCGTGGGGGGTTCAGCCCAAGCCGCTGTACAAGCGCATCGAGTTCCGCGATTTCGTCAAGCGACGCGACGAGCGGCTCGCGCGCCGTGCGGCGGACAAACAGGCCGCCGGCCAAGCGCCGGTCGCGGACCTGTCGTCCCCGGTCCAATAGCTCGATCCGGATCCGATCTCACATGCGACGTTCCGTTCTCGTCACTGGCGCCTTCGGAAACGTCGGCAGCCGCATCGTGGGTCATCTGCTTGCGGCGGGTCACCGCGTCGTTGCGACGGATCTGAGTGGGCTGCAGACGGAGGAGGCCGCCGCCCGCTTCGGGAAACCGCTCGAAGTGGTCTGGGGCAACATCTGCGACCCGGCTTTCTGGCCGCGTGTGCTGACCGGTATCGACGTGGTTGTCCATGTTGCGGCCATCATCCCGCCGGCAGTCGATCGTAACCCGAAGCTCGCCATCGCCGTGAACCAGACCGCGACGCTGGAACTGGTCCGGCATATGGAATCGTCGCCGGCCGCGAAGCGCCTGATCTTTGCATCGAGCATGGGAGTTGCCGGAAACGAGCAGCATCGGCGGACACCACCCCTCGTCGCCGAGGAGGAGCCGTGCGCAGTTGACCTTTATGGGAAGACCAAGATCGAATGCGAAGAGCGTATCCGGTCCAGTTCGCTCGCATGGAGCATCCTGCGCCTTGCCGTGGTGGTCTCGCCGGAGTTTTCGTCAAGGGAGGCTGGCAACATGGATGCGATGTTCGAGGCCAGCGCCACCGGACGGGTCGAGGTCGTGCATAACGATGACGCGGGGCTCGCTTTCGCCAACGCGGTCGATTGCGACGAGGCGATCGGCAAGATCCTGTTCATCGGTGGCGGCGAGCGTTGTCGCAGCCACGTGCTGGATTTCTACAACCGCTTCTTCGCCACGATGGGCCTTGGCCCTCTCAAGGTGACAGCCCTGCGCCCTGGGCCACCGTATTTCTATGGGGACTGGGTCGATACAGCAGAAAGCCAGAGACTGCTGGCGTTCCAGCGCTACAGCCTCGACGAAATACTCGCCTCGCGCAAAGCCAGCGTCGGCTTCCGGCGCTGGCTCATCAGGCCAGTCGCGCCACTGGTGAACGCGATGATTGCGCGGCGCTCGCCGCACCTTGCACGGAGCCAGTAGGACATCGGCCCAAGCGCGCGTCATGATGCTATGGTTCGCGGCCATGCAAGACCGCTTCGCCAACGCCAACGATCCGCGCGCGGTGCGCTCGAGGGAAGCCCTGCACCGCGCGATGCGGAAACTGCTGGAAAGCCGGCAGCCTGAACAGATCACGATTCGTGACATCGCCGCCGAATCCGAGGTCGGATACACCACCTACTTCCGTCATTACCCAACCAAGGAAGCCCTGTTCGAGGCGGTGGTCGCCGAGCTGATCGCAAGCCTCTTCGAGCGCACGCTGCCGATGGTGGATGCCCAGGACATCTCTTCGGCCGCGAAGGCGCTGTTCGCCTACGTCAGGGAAAACCCCAGACTGTGGATCACGCTGCTGACCGGCGGCGCGGCCAGCACGCTACGCGAGCAGCTGCTGCGCGGCGCGCGGGCGGTGGCCGGCACGCGCTCACAGCCGGATGCCTGGATGCCGCCGGATGTGGGCGTCGTCCTGATTGTCGGAGGCCTGATCGAACTGCTGGCCTGGTGGTTGCAGCAGAAGAATCCGCTGCCGATAGACCGAGTGACCGACATCTTTGTGCGTGTGGTCGTGGCGCCGGCGATCGCGGCTCGCGATGCGCCGCCGGCGGCGGCGGAGCTGCCGAAGCGCAAGCCGGTCCGGCGAAAAGCCTGAACTCTTCGCTGCCTTACTCCCAGCGGTAACCCAGCTGCAGGCCGATGATGCGAGGCTCGGAATAGATCGAGCTGCGCATGTAGGTGAACGTCCACTGATTGCTGTTAGAGATCCGATAGGTCTCGTCGGTCAGATTGGTGCCGTAGAGTTGGGCATCGAAGGCTGAACCGAAGATCCGGGTCCAGCGCAGGCTGCCATTAAATAACCCCTGGGAATCCAGCCACGCGCCCGGCTCGGCTTCAGGCACGGTGTTGGTCGAGGTGTACTGGCGATCGTTCCAGGCATATGTCAGCGAACCTTCGACTTCGCCCCATCGGGCGTCGATCGGCAGCAGATAGCGCCCCGACACGCTGAAGTTGTTCTTTGGCGTCTGCTGGAAGGGCACACAGCTCAGCTCCGACACTTCGCCGATGGGAACCTCTTCTCCGCTGCAGTCCAGTGTCGGCGTCGCTCCTGCAACAACCAGGTTGAATTCCTTGTACTCGGCGTAGGTGTACCCATAGGTCGCGGCGAGGGTTGCGCCGGCGAAAGGCTGGAGGATCGCTTCGATCTCGAGGCCGGCGAGTTGAGCCTTTCCGGCGTTGATGGTTGCGGCACCGACCTGCGGTAGAAGGCTGGGGTTGTCAGGATCCAGGTAGGTGTCGATGGATGCCTTCTGCAGGTTGTCATAGTCGGTGAAATAGATCGCGCTGTTCAAACGCACGGGCATTTCAGCGATTTCGAAATCGGACTTATGGCCGATCTCGTAGTTCAGGACGAATTCGGAATCGTAGGTGAAGTGGTCCGGATTGACGGAAATGACGGAGATGCCGCCGGTCTTGTAACCCCGGCTGATCTTTCCGTACAGCAGGTGGGCATCGAACTTGTAATCCAGTCCGACGGTGTAGGTGAGGGCTGCATCCTTGAGGCTGGCGTTGTGAGGGTTATCTACCGTGGTGAACACACCGCCCGCGACTTGGGTCAGTCGCGCATATCCTGTGGTCTTGTCGAAGGTGTAACGCGCGCCTGCAGTCAGATTGAGGCCGGATAGCGACTCGTGCAGTCCGCCGAGGTCGTAGGTGCCCTGGAAGAATGGGGCGTAGGACGTCTTTTCCTGCGTGTATAACTGGGTAATCCGCTCGACAAACAGCGCTGTGGCATCCGCGACCCCTGTTGCGTCCGTGTATTCGTAGTAGCCGCCGACGACATAGTTAAGCAGGCCGTCCAGGGCCTTTCCCTGCAACTGCAACTCCTCGGTGAGGGTGCTCAGGTCAGCTTGAAACTGGTCGTCGCTGTTGAAGTAGTCGATGAACTGCGCGCGGGAGCCGTCCAGATCCCAGCGATAGTGATGCTTGAACCAGGAGTAGCTGGCAATGTTGCGCAGCGTCAGGTCCTCGACAAGGTCGTAGCTGAAGTTGTCGACGACGCCACTCGTATCGAGGATGTCGTTGGGGTCGGCACTGAGCTGCACGCGCCGATCACCCCGGGCACGCTGTTCGTCGAGGATGTCCTGCCCGCAATTGGTGGACGGTCCGAAGAGATTCAACAGGAGACAGCCGGGGCCGACGCCCAATGGATCCGGATAGGGCGGAATGATGCCGAGCCCGATCGCTCCCTGGATTCCGCGATTGAGGCCTTCCTTGTTGATGTCCTCGATCACATTGCCCGTGCCGTTGTCCCGGTTGCGGGTGTAGTAAGCCAGCAGATAGTTCTCGATTCGATCGCTCGGGCGCCAGCTCAGGCCCAGGCGCGAGGTCCAGTAGTGCTTGCTGTCATAGTCCTTTCCGGTGGCCACATCGTGGGTGAAACCTTCGCGGTCGAAGTACTTGAATCCCACGCGTGCCAACAGCGCCTGCTCGACTACCGGCGCATTGAACACCGCTTCGTAACCCGTCCCCGAAAGGCTGTTGGCTTCCCCGCGCAATGAAGCCGAGTAGCCTTCTTCAGGCCTGTGGGGTTCGAGCAACAGCGCGCCGCCGGTCGTGTTGCGACCGAACAAGGTGCCTTGCGAACCCTTCAGGATCTGGAGATTTTGCAGATCAAAAAACTTGCCCGGGCCGCCCTGATTGTTGGCAACCAGATCGGAAGGCAGCGGGACCTCGGCAAAATAGATGATGACCCCGGGTGCGGCGCCAAACTGGGCACCTTGTCCGCGAATAGCGGGGGTTTCCGTACTGCGCATCTGGCTATTCGTGCTGATCACCAGCGATGGCACTTTGCCCTGCAGATCCTGCGGGCTGTTGATTTGCTCCCGCGTGAGGTCGTCGGCGCTCATTGCTGAAATGGCGACGGGGACATCCTGCATATTCTCGGCGACACGCCGTGCCGAGACCACGATTTCCTCGATTCCCGGGCGCACCCCGGGCGCAGTGTCCGGTGTGGGCGGCACCTGCTGGCGGGAGACGACGGGGATGGTCTCCAGGGTTTCAGCGGAGGCCTCCGGCTGCGGCGACGAGGATGCGGGGGCGTCCTGGGGTGGAGCATCGCCGGGCGATGCTGGCGCTTCGGTCGGGGCCGGGGCTGCATCCGTATCGGGTGACGTCTTCGGGGGTGGGGCGGGGTTTTCGTTTGGTGACAAAAGCTCGTCGAGGTCGCTCAGTTCGTCAGTCGTCTGCCCCATCGCGGCAACGCAGAATCCCAGGCCCGATGCGGCGGCCAGACTTGCGGCTGTGGCCAGGATGATTCTTCTCACTCAGCTCTCCCTCAGTTGATCGTCCTGCTGGCATCGGCCATCGGCTCGACCGCGTCGAAGCCAGTGATGGGAGTGCTGCCGGACTGTCCCGTGGGCGTCGTTTCCCGTCGCCTGATGTGTGGAACGCAGTGTTCCATAGACATCGATAGTAATCAACTGTGTCGATTGATAGCTGTTGCGCGCATCGACAAACGGAGAGGTATTTCGCGCGGCGGCCGCGCGCCGCGTCAGGGTGGGGGACGTTGCATCGCCGACCGAAGATCCGGCACTGCGCCTTCAGCCACGCAGTCGTGTCCTGAAGCAGGTTCGGTGACGAGCGCCGAGAGCCCGACTTCCGCCAGCACCTCCTGTGTGTGTTCGCCCAGCTCCGGCGCGGGCCCGGCGACACGGCCTGGCGTCTGTGAGAACCACGTCGGCACGCCGGGAAAGCGCACCGGGCCATGGGACGAATCCACGGTCTCGAAGAAGCCGACGGCCTCCAGGTGCTCGTTGTGCAGCAGCTCGTCGGGTGTGCGCAGCGGCGCCGCGGGAATGCCGAGGCCCTGCAGCAGGTCCAGCCATTCCTGCGTCGTGCGCTCGCGGAAAGTTTCGGCAAGCAGGCCGTAGACCTTGTCGATCTGCTGTGCGCGCTGCTTGAGCGTCGCCATGTCGTCGGTGACCCAGGCCGGTTGCACCGCCTTCACGAACAGGCTCCAGTGCTTGTCGTTGTAGATCAGCGCGGAGATGTAGCCGTCCTTCGTGCGGTAGGGCTTGCGGTTGCGCGCGACCGCGCGCGGGTAGAAGGCCTTGCTCAGCGGTGGGTCGAACATTGCGCCGTTGGCGTGTTCCACGAGCATGAACGAGGCCATGGTTTCGAACATGCCCACTTCCACTTCCTGGCCCTCGCCGGTGCGTTCGCGGTGGAACAGCGCGAGTACGGTGGCGTAGAGGACCGTCAGGCCGGCGACCTTGTCGGCCGCGATCGTGCCGACATAGCTGGGTTCGCCGGTCAGCATCTGCTGGACCGCGGTCAAACCGCACTCGGCCTGGATGGTGTCGTCATAGGCGGGCAGATCACGCCAGGGGCCGCGTCGGCTGTAGCCGTAGGCATTCGTGTAGACGATCCCGGGATTGATCGCGGCGACCGCCTCGTAACTGAAGCCGAGCTTGGCGATCGCCTTGGACCGCATCGAGTGGATGAAGACATCGGCCTTCTCGATGAGTGCGCGCAGCGCGGTCCGGCCTACGTCCGACTGCAGGTCGAGGATGACACTGCGCTTGCCGCGATTCACGTTCGCGAACACGCCGCCCATCGTCGGCGAAGGCCCGACCGAGATGTAGCGGGTGCCATCGCCGCCGTCGGGCGGCTCGATCTTGATCACGTCCGCGCCCATGTCGGCCATGATCTGCGTGCAGTACGGCCCCATGACCATCGCCGTGAGATCGATCACGCGCACGCCGGCCAGCGGGCCTGTGTGCTTCGCGGTACTGCCCATGCACTATCTCCTTCAAAGGATCGTTTTCGCCTCCGATTCTTTCATGGAATGCGTACATATTCCAGTTCAATGAGCTAATATCGGCACAGTCGCTATGATCGCGAAAGGCAGGCGACGATCGGTGCGGCGACGCAATCAGCTCACAGCTCACGGCTTTGAACCATGGATTTCTCACTGACGACAGACCAGCAGAACATCCGCGACACCATCCTGAAGCACTGTTCCAGATTCACGGATGAGTACTGGCTGCAGCACGACCGGGACGCCGTCTTTCCGCAAGACTTCTTCCAGTCGCTGGTTGACGGCGGCTGGCTGGGTATCGCGATGCCGGCGGAGTACGGCGGCTCCGGGCTGGGCATCACCGAAGCGGCGGTGATGATGCAGGCGATCGCCGAGTCCGGCGCCGGCATGAGCGGCGCGTCGAGCGTGCACATCCCGGTGTTCAGCGTGCAGCCGGTCGTGCTGTTCGGCACTGAAGAACAGAAGCAGCGCATCCTGCCCAAGGTCGTCAGCGGCAAGGACCGCGTCTGCTTCGCCGTGACCGAGCCCAATGCCGGCTTGAACACGACGGAGATCACGACCCGTGCCGAGAAGCGCGAGGGCGGCTACCTTGTCAACGGCGACAAGATCTGGATTTCTACCGCCCAGATCGCGAACAAGATGCTGCTGCTGGCGCGCACCATGCCGCTCGACCAGGTCAAGCGCAAGACCGATGGCCTTTCGCTGTTCTACACCGATCTCGATCGCGCGAAGATCGAGGTGCGCCTGATTCACAAGATGGGGCGGCACGCGGTCGATTCGAACATGCTCTTCATCAACGACCTCTGGGTGCCGGAA
This sequence comes from Sinimarinibacterium sp., assembly GCA_041659605.1. GTDB lineage: Bacteria > Pseudomonadota > Gammaproteobacteria > Nevskiales > Nevskiaceae > Solimonas. Next base: position 29,939 of record JBAZXW010000033.1, read on the forward strand.
GAGGACCGCATCGGCGCCGAAGGGCAGGGCTTCAAGATCCTGCTGCACGGTCTCAATCCGGAGCGCGTGCTCGTTGCCGCCGAGGCGATCGGCATCGGCCGCGTCGCGATTGCCCGTGCCGCCCGCTACGCGCGCGAGCGCATCGTGTTCAACCGGCCGATCGGGATGAACCAGGGCATCCAGCATCCGCTGGCCAAGTGCTGGGCGCAGCTCGAAGCCGCCAACCTGATGGTGATGAAGGCGGCGACCCTGTTCGACCAGGGGCTGGACTGCGGTATCGAAGCCAATGCCGGCAAGTACCTGGCCGGCGAATTCGCCTTCGAGGCCTGCCATACCGCCATGCTGACACTGGGCGGCATGGGCTATGCGCAGGAATATCACCTCGAACGCCTGCTGCGCGAAGTCCTGATTCCGCGCACCGCGCCGGTCAGCCCGCACATGATCCTCAACTTCCTCGCCGAGAAGGTGCTGGAACTTCCCAAGTCCTACTGAGAGATGACGATGCCCCAGCTCCAGGAAATGTTCCGCGCCCGTTCCTGGCTGTTCGCCCCCGGCGACAGCGAGAAGAAGATGGAGAAGGCCGCCGCCAGCGCGGCCGACATCGCACTCTTCGATCTGGAGGACGCGGTCGCGGAAGGCGAGAAGCCCAAGGCGCGCGCGATGGTGCTGGCCTTCCTGCAAGCGCAGCCCGCCGATCGTTCGCGCCTGTGGGTGCGCATCAATCCGCTGCAGGGCCCGCACGCGCTGGCCGATCTGGCGGCGGTAATGCCGGGGCGGCCCGGCGGCATCATGGTGCCCAAGACCCGCGGCGGCGCGGATCTCGTGGTGCTGGATCACTACCTCTCCGCGCTGGAAGTGGCCAACGGCATCGCGCCCGGCAGCACGAAAGTGTTCCCGCTGGTCACCGAGACCGCGGAAGGCATGCTCACGACGGGGACCTACGCCGGTGCGCCGCGCCTGGTCGCGATGACCTGGGGCGCCGAGGATCTCGCCGATGCGCTGGGCGCGAGCGAGAACAGGAATGCGGACGGCAGCTACGGCTTCACCTACGAGCTGGCGCGCAGCCTGTGTCTCGTCGGCGCCGCCGCCGCGCGCGTCGCCGCCATCGACACCATCCAGGGCGATTTTCGCGATCTCGAAGGCCTGCGCAAGCGTGCGACGCAGTGCCGTCGCGCCGGCTTCCGCGGCATGCTGGCGATCCACCCGGCGCAGGTCGAGGTGATCAACCAGGCCTTCATGCCCAGCGACGAAGAAATTGCACAGGCGCGGGAGATCGTCGACCTGTTCGCCGCGAATCCGGGCGTCGGCGCGATCGGCTACAAGGGCGGCATGCTCGACCGGCCCTACCTCGCGCGTGCTCAGGGCTTGCTCAAGCTTGCGGGCCGTGCATGAGCGTCATCACTGACGCGGCGGGACTGGACCTCGCCAGGTTCCTGCGAGCGGGCGATCGGATTGTCTGGGGGCAGGCCTGCGGTGAACCGACGACACTGATCGAAACCTTGATCGCGCAGGCAGAAGGCATCGGCCATCTCTCGGCCTTCGCCGCGACGAGCTTCTCGGGTCTGCTGACGCCGGAAGCGGCGAGCAAGTTCGCCTTGACGAGCATGGGCGCCATCGGCGCGCTGCGCACGCTGACAGCCGCGCACAAGCTCGGCATCGTGCCCTGCCACGTCAGCCAGGTTGGGCCGATGATCGAGCAGGGCCTGATCGGCTGCGACGTCGCCTTCGTGCAGGTCAGCCCGGCCGACGCCGACGGCAATCACAGCTTCGGCCTGATCAGCGACCACGTGCAGGCAGCGGTGGCGAAGGCGAGGGTGGTGATCGCCGAGGTCAACGAACAGGTGCCCTATACCTACGGCGAGTGGCTGCCGGCCGCGCGCATCGGCTGTGCGGTGCACGTCTCGCGCGCGCCGGTGCAAGTGCCGGCGGCGAAGATCGGCGAAACCGATGAAGCGATCGCAAAATTCGCAGCCGCGTACATCGAAGACGGCGCCGTGCTGCAGACCGGTGTCGGCGCGGTGCCCGACGCGATCCTGCGCCTGCTGGGCGATCGCCGCGACCTCGGCGTTCATTCCGGCATGCTCGGCGACGGCCTGGTCGACCTGGTCGAGGCCGGTGTCGTCACCAACGCGCGCAAGGCCATCGACACCGGCGTGTCGATCAACGGCGCGCTGATCGGCACGCGCAGGCTTTACCAGTGGGCGCATCGCAACCCGAAAATCCGCATGTGCGCCACGTCGTACACCCATGACGCCGCGGTGCTGGCCAAGCTCGAACGACTGGTGACGATCAACTCCGCGCTGGAGGTCGATCTCACCGGACAGGTCAACGCCGAGCAGAGCGGCAGTACGTATCTCGGCGGCACCGGCGGCCAGGTCGACTTCGTCCGCGCCGGTGCGCGCAGCAAAGGCGGCCGCTCGATCATCGCGCTGTCCGCCACCGCGAAGAACGGCACGCTCAGCAAGATCGTGCCGGCGCTGTCGGGGCCGGTGACCACCGCGCGCAGCGATGTCGACGTGATCGTCACCGAGTTCGGTGCCGCGGAGCTGAAGGGCCAGACGCTGGCCGAACGCACGCGCCGTCTGACCGCGATCGCGCATCCCGACTTCCGCGAGTCGCTGGAGCGCGCGGCCTACGATATCCAGAAGAGAGGCTTTTAGATGAGCGACGCCGTCCTGTTCGATGCCCGCGAAGACGGCATCGCCATCCTCACCATCAACCGCCCGGACACGCGCAACGCGCTCAGCCGAGAGGTGCGAGAGAGTCTGTTCGCCGCCTGGGCGCGCTTCGAGCGCGATGAGAAGCTGCGCGTGGCAATTCTCACCGGCAGCGGCGACAAGGCCTTCTGCGCCGGCGGCGATCTCAAGGAGATGGTCGAGCGCGGGCTGCAGGTGCCGCCGCGCGACATGTTCCCGCTGCCGGGCGACAGCATCGAGATCTCCAAACCGACGATCGCCGCGGTCAACGGCGTGGCCTTCGCCGGCGGCTGGATGATCGCGCAGGCCTGCGATCTCTGCGTCGCCAGCACGACGGCGAAGTTCGCGATCACCGAGGTCAAGGTCGGCCGCGGGTCGCCCTGGGCGGCGCCGCTGATTCACATGATTCCGCAGCGGATCATGATGGAGATCATCCTCACCGGAAAACCCATCACCGCGCAGCGCGCCTACGAGATCGGCCTGGTCAACCGCCTCGCCGAGCCGGCCGCGCTGATGGACTGCGCGATCGATCTGGCCAAGGAGATCCTCGACGGCGCGCCGCTGTCGGTGAAGGCGGGGCGCGAGACGGTAATGCTGGCGACCGAGATGGGCCGCGCCGCAGCGCTGCAGGCGGCGCGCGCCGCGCACGAGGTCACCTACCGCAGCGCCGACGCGCAGGAAGGTCCGCGCGCCTTCGCCGAAAAGCGGCAACCGCAGTGGCAGGGCAGGTAAGCTTGAGGACTCAACAACAGGCCCTGTTTGTGAACGAACGAGTCGACGTACAAATCCACGGACACGTAGCGCTGCTGCTGTTCCGGAATCCCCCGCACAACTACGCAACCGTGGGCCTGCTGCGTCTGCTGGCCGACGCGCTTGATGGCCTGGATCAGCAACCGGAAGTCCGTGCCATCGTTCTGGCCTCCGAGGGGAAAGCCTTCTGTGCCGGCGCCGACCTCGTGTCGCCCAACGGCTTTGGCGCGCAGGGCGACGATCCGCTGCGCGAGTTCTACGACCAGGCCCTGCGCATCTTCGCCTGCCGCAAGCCGATCATCGCCGCCGTGCAGGGCGCGGCGATCGGTGCCGGCCTGGGACTCGCGGTCGCGGCCGACTTCCGTGTCGCTGCGCCCGAAGCGCGATTCTCGGCGAACTTCACGAAGCTCGGCTTTCATCCGGGCTTCGGACTCACCAGCACCCTGCCGCGGGTGATCGGACAGCAGCGCGCCGCGCAGGTCTTCCTGACCGCCGCGCGCTACACGGCCGAGCAATGCGCGGCCTGGGGCCTGGTCGATCGGATGGCTGGCGCGGACACACTGCGCGAAACCGCGCTCGGCTTCGCGGGCGAGATCGCCGAAAACGCACCGCTGGCCTTGCTGGCCACGCGCGCGACGCTGCGCGGCAATCTGCTCGAACAGGTCAGGACAGCGCTGGCGCACGAACACCGGCAGCAACTGTTGCTGCAGCCCACCGAGGATTTCGCGGAAGGGATCCGGGCGATGGCCGAGCGCCGTCCCGGCCACTTCAAGGGCCGCTGATCGGCCGCTGCACCGCACGCCAGCTGCCGGGGATGGGTGGCGCGCAGCCCGGTTGCAGCTGGGTGAATCCACTGCATCAGATATTGCGTACGCGGCGTAAGATATTCACCAGACACTTACATGCCTGCGCCACGCGACGGTCCGTATCCGGGCGTTCCGTGCATGCGGGCGCTTATCGGAGAGTTGGGAAATGAACAGCACGCGATTGTTGCGCTGGGCCGCAGCCGCTGCGGTGTGGTCGATGTCCGCGGGCTTGGCGCAGGCCTCGGATCCGCCGTCCCACGACGTCACTCTGCCGATCACGCCCGGCGAGACCGTCGTTCTGGAGTGGACCGGAACCGCGCTGCCGGGCACATCCGGCATCGGCACCACCGGCGGCGCCGCCGATGCGCCGGTGCCGTGCATCGACGGTGGCGCCGACGACTCGCACCTGATCAACCTGACCGTTCCGGACGGCGCCGACGCGGTCACCGTCTTTGCCGAATTCCATGTCGAGTGGGCGGAAGGCTCGCCGGACCCGAGCGGCACGTTCACCGATCCCGACATGGTGCTGGCGGTGTATCAGGACGGCACGCAGCTCGGGTACAGCGACGGCGGCAGTCCGCAGGAGAACGTCGGCCTGACCAATCCGACTGCAGGCGCTTACACCGCGGTTGTGTGCCCGTTCATTGCGACGCAGCCGACGGCATACCAGGGCAAGCTGACCTTGACTGCCGCCGAGCCGGCGTCCTGCGTGACCGGTCCGAGCAAGGCGCTGGCGCACTCGACCGCTTCGTCGTCATACGGCGGCCTCGCGCTGCAGGAACTGCCGGGCCTGATCAATTTCGACAAGTACCTGAGCGACACGGCGGACAACGCATCGCCGGTGCTCGACTATGCCGGCCGCCATCAGCGCACGCTCTACGATCGCGCGCTGGGCAAGCCGACGTTCCTGTGGGCGCGCACGGATGCGTCGGCGCCGGCGGTCGGTGCGCTGAGCGAGCGCGAGCTGCTGATCGAACGCGCGCGCGCACACCTGCGCAGCGAAGCGAAGAACCTGCGCCTGACGTCGGCGATGATCGACCAAGCCGAGGCCGCGGACGCACAGTTCAACGGCAACGGCCCGGCGATCGTGCGTTTCCGGCAACGGGTCAACGGCCTTGAGGTGTACTACCGCTCGCTCAATGTGCTGCTCGACCGCAGCCACACACCGGTCGCCGTGTCAGGTTATTTCGCGACCGACTACAACCCGGCGGCGGTCGGCAGCCAGGGCTTTGCGTTTGGCGCACCGCAGGCGATCGCGGCGGCGTGGTCGAACATCGGCGGCACGGTCGCGCCGTCGGCGCTGCAGCTCAGCGCGGTGAAGGGGGCCTACGAACTCTATTCGATGCCGCAGCTGACTGGAAGTCACCAGTTCGAGCGCGCGCCGCGTATCAAGAAGGTCTACTACCCGGCGCAGGGCGCGCTGGTGCCGGCGTACTACGTCGAGCTGTTTGCGCGTGCGCGCGTCAACCATGATCTGGTCGCCTACGCTTTCGTCGTCTCGGCGGCCGATCTGAGCGTCCTGCACCGCACGAACCTGGTGTCGGATGCGGCGTTCACGTATCGAACCTTCGCCGACGATGCGGCGCCGTTCCAGCCCTTCGATGCGCCGCTGGGCAACGGCTACACGCCGTTCTCCGGCAGCAATCCGGGCGACACGATCACGCGCGTCGGCGTCGATTCGAAACTGGTGACGCTCGAGCATGGCGGCATCGTCACCGGTGACCCCTGGCTGGCCGACGACGCCACCGAAACGACCGGCAACCACGTCGACGCCTGCCTCGACAACATCGATCTGCCTTCGGTCGGACTCGCGGTGCCGCCGCCGGTCAATTCCTGCGTGCCCGATCTGGAGCTGCGCGCGACGACCACGGCCGACCACACGTTCGACTATCCGATCACGGCCGACGAGGACCCGTCGACCGCGACCGCGCAGAGCGCCGCCGTCGTCAACCTGTTCTACATGAACAACTGGCTGCACGACTGGTGGTACAACCACGGCTTCGACGAGGTTTCGGGCAACGCGCAGAGCAGCAACTACGAGCGCGGCGGCGAAGAGGGCGATCCGGTGCTGGCGCAGGGCCAGGACGGTTCGGGCCGCAACAACGCCAACATGGCCACGCCCGCCGACGGCAGCTCGCCGGTGATGCAGCAGTACCTGTTCGACGGTCTGCTGGCGGGCGAGGTGCGGCAAACGGCGCCGGTCGATTCCGGCGCGCTCAAGTTCGCCGCGGCGGCCTTCGGTCCGACCGAATACAGCATCGACGGTGCACTGGTGCTCGCTGCGGAAGAAGAAGGCGTCGCGGCCAATGACGGATGCGGCGAAGCGATTCCCGACCCGGGCCTGCCAGTGCCGCCGCCGGCGGTTGCGGCGGTTCCGGATCCCGCGCTGGCCGGCAACATTGCGCTGATCGATCGCGGTAACTGCAACTTCACGACCAAGGCGCAGCACGCGCTGGCGTCGGGCGCGGCGGCGCTGATCGTCGTCAACAACACCGACGGCGACCCGATCTCGATGGGCAACGGCGACATTCCGGTCAACGCCGGCGCGAGCCCGACCGATCCGATCTACCAGATCGCGGCGGTGATGATCCGCAAGGCCGACGGCGAAGCGCTCAAGGCGCAGCTGGCCGCTGGCGCGGCGGTGACGATGCACATGCAGCGTGAACCGTCGACGGACATCGACGGCACGCTGGACAACCAGATCATCGCGCACGAGTACTTCCACTACGTGCATCACCGGCTGACCGATTCGAGCAGCCAGCAGACCGGCGGCATGAGCGAGGGCTGGGGCGACATCGATGCCTTCATGCTGTCCACCCGCGCCGACGACCGCGACGCGCAGGGCAATGGCAGCTACCAGGGCGCGTATGGCCTGGCCTGGTATGTCAGCAACAACTTCTTCGCCGGCATCCGCCGCGCGCCGTACTCGACGGACTTCGCGAAGAACGGGTTCACGTTCAAGCACCTCAGCGATGGCGAGCCGACCCCCGACGGTGGCCCCGGTACCAGCAATTCCGAGGTGCACAACGCCGGAGAGATCTGGGCCAACATGATGTGGGAGTGCTACGTCGGCCTGCTCAACGACCCGCGCCACTCGTTCGAAGAGGCGCAGAGCCGCATGCAGGACTACATCGTCGGCGGCTTCAAGATGACGCCGGCGGACGCGACCTACACCGAGGGGCGCGACGCCGTGCTTGCAGTCGCGCTGGCGACTGACTTCGAAGACTACCGACGCTGCTCCGACGGTTTCGCCAAGCGCGGCAACGGCCTCAACGCCGTGGCGCCGTCGCGGTCGAGCGCTGACCTCGTCGGCGTCGTCGAGGACTACAGTCCCTTCGTCTGCAAGGCGTCCGGAGGCGGCGGTGGTGGTGGCGGTGGATCAGGTGATGGCGGCCGTTTCGGCGGTGCCGCCGGATTCGGCCTGCTGCTGCCGCTGCTGATGCTCGGCCTGATGCGCCGGCGCTCGATTCAATCGGCGCGACACTGACGGCATCACTGCGACAGGATCGAGAATGCCCCGAGCAATCGGGGCATTCTTTTTCGTGAGCCGGCTCGGTCATCGGGGTCGCTGTGCCGTTACAATCCGCGGCACACGCGCCCGTAGCTCAGCTGGATAGAGCACCGGCCTTCTAAGCCGGCGGTCGGGGGTTCGACTCCCTCCGGGCGCGCCATTCATTTCGAGTCAAGTACGCGCCCGTAGCTCAGTTGGATAGAGCATCTGGCTTCGAACCAGAGGGTCGGGAGTTCGAGTCTCTCCGGGCGCACCATTCCTCAGGCATCACGCGCTTGGGCAGCTCAGTGCCTGCACCAGCCCCGCGCCGAATACCGCGTCGACGCCAGGCGCGCCGATGTCGCGCGCCGACTGGCGCAGGCGCGCGAGCACGGCCGGTGGATTGAGCCGGCGCTCGCTGGCCCGGAGGATCGCGTAGGCCGCAGTCACGAAGGGCGCGGCGAACGAGGTGCCATCGCGAAACTGGCCGGCCCCACCCGCCGCCGGTGTCCAGACACCGACGCCCGGCGCCGACAGCCCCACGTGATTGCCCTGGCTGGCCTGCGGATAGATCGTCAGCCTGCGGTCGACGGCGGTGACCGCCAGCACGCCCGGATATCCGGCTGGGTATTGCACGGCACCCTGTGGCCCGAGATTGCCGGCCGCCGCGACGACGCCGATGCCGCGCCGCTGCAGGTGCTCGATTGCGCTGTCGAGAATGTCGCTGTCGGGCCCGGCGATACTCAGGTTGACCACGCTGGGTCTCTGGCCGGCGACCCAGTTCAGGGCCTCCACGAACGCGGCCGCATCGGTGTACGGCGTGCCGCGATCGTCGGACTGGAAGATGTCGGCCGCGATCAGCTCGGCTTCCGGCAGCAGTCCCGGGAAGTCGCTGGTCGGCGCGCCGACCAGCATTCCGGCGACGGCGGTCCCATGCTCCGACTCGGCCGCGGTCGGTGCCGTGGAGTGAAAGCGGCGCATGCTGAGACGGCGGCCTGCCAGCGCCGGATGCTTCGCATCGATTGCGCTGTCGACCATGCCGATCCGCGCGCGCAGCGGGCAGCCCTGCGTCGGCAGCCCGACCAGCACTTCACCGTAGCAGCGCGTTCCCATGCAGGGCGCCGCCTGGCCCGCCAGGCGGTAGACCGTGTCGAGGTCGTAGGTTCCGTCGGGATCTGCGCGGCGCAGTCGGTCCAGGACTTCGGTTGCGCGCGCGCCGCGCGGCAGCTTCATCCGCGCCACGCGAATGCCGAGATGGCGCAGGCGCAGATCGCTGACCGCCAGCCCCATCGATTGCGCGGTCGCGCGGCCGCGCCGGCTGAGGTTGATCGCCAGCACGGTGTGGTGGACGAAGGCCCCGACGACCAGGCCCGCAACGACCAGTTCCGGTGGTGGCGCCAGCACGACCGCCTGCCGCCCGAACGGTGTCGATTGCGAGGCGTAACCCGGCCCTGCGCTCTGCTGGAATCCGGGTCCCGACTGCGAGGCGTAACCCGGCCCTGCGCTCTGCTGGAATCCGGGTCCCGACTGCGAGGCGTAACCCGGTCCCGCGCTCTGCTGGAATCCGGGCCCCGACTGCGAGGCGTAACCCGGTCCCGCGCTTTGCTGGAATCCGGGTCCCGACTGTGAGGCGTAACCCGGTCCTGCGCTCTGCTGGAATCCGGGTGCCGACTGCGAGGCGTGGCCCGGCCCGGCACTCTGCTCGACGCCCGGTCCGCCGGATGCCTGCGCGGCGGACGCGTCCGCTGCACTTGCCGCCGGCGCGCCCGAGGCGGCGGCCGTGCCCGCTCCGGATGTGGCCGAACCCGCGGCAGCGGTGCCCGCCGCCGAGGCGGCTCCCGCCACGCCCGCCGCAGTGCCCGCAATCGAACCGATCGCCGCGAGGCCGCCGATCAGCGGCACGGCGACGCAACCCGAAAGCCCCAGTCCCGCCAGGACCGCCAATCCCCCAATGATGCTGCGCATGGTCATGCTTCCTCCGGCTCGCATGGAACGAGCACGCTCCTGAGAACAACGCTGTTTTGGGGCGAACTATTCCATGATCGGACTGACGCAGGTCAACGACGCGACTCGGCGACAGCGATTTCATGGCCACGCATTCTTCTCCTGAGCGAGGCCAGCATGAAAACAAATGTCGGATCGGTTGATCGCATCGCGCGAGCGATGGTCGGCGTGGCGCTGATCGCCTGGGCCGTAATGGGCGGGCCGGTGTGGGCCTGGATCGGCGTCGTGCCGCTTGCCACCGCGGTGTTCCGCTTCTGCCCGGCGTACACGCTGTTCGGCTTCAGTACGTGCGCGATGGAAAAGCGACCCTGAAATCCGGGCAAGCGTGGCGTTTGCATGCCGTCGCCGCAAGAGATCCTCGACGGGCTGACCGAGCTCGCCAACCGCTGGTGGGTGGTGGCGGCCAACTGGCATGGGCTGATCGCTCTCATTGTCCTTCGCGATCGGCATGCGCTGCTCGGCGGCCCGTCAAAACGGCCCGCTGTGACGGTGGGCGCTCAATGAATCGGCGTTCGTTTCACGCGGGCGTCCGTCGAGTCCAGGCTGCGGGTGTGGGGAGCCGGCTGACACCGCATGCTACAGATTCCGACAGCTTCGATATGCCGTTTCGTTCAAACTGACCGGGAGTTTTCGGGGCCTTGGCCTGACTGACGTCGCCATCGACGTTTCCGGCATCTGACTTTCGCAAGCACCGTGGCGTGATCGGATCGGCACGACGTGGAGCAGCGTGCCCGCGGGGACTCGAAGGCGACGCTTTGCTACTTGAGTGGTCATGCGATACACAAACGACCGGTCGGGCGCTCCGCAGCGTCGGCCCCGATGGAACGCTGCGGCTTTGGCCATCGCCCTTGTTTTCTCGCGTTCGGAGCGACGATGCGCAGTGTTCTGATCGTCGTGGCCGGTCTGGCCGGGATCGTTCTGCAATCCTGCGGCCTCCCCATTGAAGAAAAGGCCGCAAGCTGCACGCCGTTCACGCCGGAGCGCGTCGAAGCGGGCGCGGGCTGCGCGCCGGTTTACGGCGCGTACTGTCCCTTGGTCACCGGCGACGATGCCGTGCGCAGCCGCAGCGAAGTCATTCCCTGCGACGGTGTTTCGGTGGAGACCTACAGCGCCAGCGGCGGCGGGTACGAGACTGATTACCTGGCGATCCGCGGTCCAAGGGCGCCGCAGGCGATCTATGTGGCGCTGCACTATCTCGGCGCGGAGAACGATTACTTCGCGAACCTGACGCGGATGACGGAGCTGGCCAAGGCGCGCGACGTGCTGGTGCTGGTGCCGCAGGCACCGGAACGTGCGGAAAGTCTGCTGGTGAGCGTCGACGGCAATCTGTTTCCGCGGTGGCCGACGGAGCCGGGCAGCGCCGGCGAGAGTCACCTGCAGCTGATCGACGGCATGCTCGCCGACGCCCGCAACCGGTTCGGCGTGGACGGCGTGCCGGTGTTTGCCGCCGGGCTGTCCAACGGCGGGCCGATGGCCTATTTCCTGGCCTGCGGTCGCGCCGCGGTGTTCGACGCGATCGAAGTCGTCGCCGGCTCGCAGGACGCCACCAGCGCTGCGCAGTGCGCGCCGGCGCGCGCGGTCGGCGTGGTCATCGTGCACGGGACCGCCGATCCGGTAACGCCCTACGCCGGCCTCGTCGGCCTGACGCGCACCATCCCGGAAATCTACGAAGGGTTCAAAGCGCTCGGCGGCTGCGTCGGCGAGGACCGGCTTGCGACCTTGCGCGGCGTCAGCGAGGTGCGCTTCCAGTACGCGCAGCCGTGCAACGGCGGCCGACGGATGGTCCTCGCGACCGTCGTCGGCAACGGCCATAACTGGCCGGGCGACGACACCGGCACGTCCAACGGCATTGATCTGGGTGTGGGCGTCTTCGGCCCGACCATCGACGACTTCGATTCCACGCTGCAAGGCTATGATCTGCTGCACTATGCCGCGGGTATCTGAGGGGAGAGTGTGGCGCCGGCTCGTCGCGGTCGCGGCGGTCGGGAGCCTGTGGTCGGCCGCTGCGCTGGCGGTCGAACCCAAGATCGAACCCAAGCCGGCAGGCCTGCTTGCGCTCTACGCCGACGCGCTCGACCACAACGCCGCGTATCGCGCGCAGGCGGCGCAGCTGCGCATGGTCGCCGAACTCGAACCCCAGGCCGCCGGCAGGCTGTTGCCGCAACTGGGTTTGCGCGGCAGCTACGATCAGGTTCACGAAGACATCAACGGTTCGTACTACGGCGTCGTCCAGGTCGACAGCAGCGACGATTTTCCGGTGGGCGGGGCCGGCGCGCAGCTGACCCAGGCGCTGTACCGGCCGGAGCTGTGGATCGAGCGCGATCAGGCGAAGCTGCGGCTGCAGCAGGCGCAGCTCGTCCTGGAAGCGGCGCAGGACCAGTTGCTGGTCAGCCTGGTCACGACCTATTTCGCCGTGCTGGCGGCCGAGGACAACGTGGCGCTGACCGGCGCGGAGAAGGACGCGGTGGCGCGCCAGCTGGAGCAGGCGCGCGGCCGCCACGCCGCCGGTCTGGCGACCGAGGCTGATTTCCAGGTCGCCAGCGCGCAGCACTCATTGACTGAGGCCGGGCTGCTCGAAGCGAAAACCAAAGTCGAGGCCGCCTACGCCGCGCTCGATGTCGTCGCCGGACATCCTCTGCGCACACTGATGCGCCTGCCGGAGACCGTCGCGCTGGCGCCGCCGCAGCCGGCACGCGTCGAGGACTGGGTCGAGCGTGCGCGCAATCACAACCTGCAGGTGCTGGAGGCGAGGCTGGGCAGCCAGGTCGCGCAGCGCGAAGTCGACCGCGCGCACAAGCTGTCCTGGCCGAAGCTTGATCTGGTCGGCCGCGCGTTCTATCTCGACAGCGGCGGCGGCCTCACCGGCGAGCGCGTCGAGAACGAGCAGCGCATCGGCATCAGCCTCAGCCTGCCGCTGTATGCCGGCGGCGCCATCGATGCGACGGTGCGTCAGGCGCAGGCCGGCGAGGAGCGTTCGCAGGCGCTGCTGAGCCAGGCGCAGGCCGAAGCGGCGCGCGACGCCCGCGTCGCCTTTCTCAGCTGCCAGGCGGGACTGTCGCGACTGCCGGCCTTGACCTCCGCGGTGCAGGCGGCGCGCGCGGCCGAGTCGGCGATACGGTCCGGCTTCGACGCCGGCACGCACACCAGCGCCGAGGTGCTGCGTGCGGTGGAAGCGCGCTACGAGGCCGAACGCGATCTGGCCGCCGCGCGTTACAAGTTCATGCTCGACAGCCTGCGACTCAAGCAGGTCGCGGGCAACCTCGTCGTCGGCGATCTAAGTGTCATCGACCGCTCGCTGCGTCCGCGGACCGCGGCCGCACGCTGAGAGCGGCGGCGCGCATGTTCGGCTCGCCCTACCGCCGCTTCGATGCCGCGAAGGCGGACGGCAGTATGCCGCTGTCGGCGGTCGACCTGGCACTGGCGCAGTTGTTCGACGGTCAGCGCGATGCCGCGGCCGTGCTCGATGCTGCGCATACCCGGCTCGGACTCGATCTCGATGCCGCCCGGCTCGAAGGCTTCGCAGCCGAACTGGGCATGGTCGGGTTGCTGCACGCGGGCCGCCGCGAGCCGCTGCCGCCGCCGGCACGCAGCGAGGCCGAGGCGCGGCAGCTGGGCTGGTACGGCGGCGGTGCGCGCATGCGACGGCTCGGCGATGCGCTGCCGCCGACGACGGTGGACGGCACGCGTCATGGCCCCAGTCTGGGCGCCGGCCTCGCCGCGGGGCGCAGCGGCGGCTGGCTGGATCGCGACTGTCCGCCCGCGGCTTTCATCGCCATGGGCCGTTTCCTGATCGGGCCGCTGGCGTCGCAGCGGGCGCTGCTGGTGTTCGTGGTGCTGGTCGTGGCCGCACTGATCGCCGCGATCGCGCATCGCCTGGAGGGCTTGCGCACCGTCATCGGCCTGTTCGGCGCCTGGCGCGTACTGCCGCATCTGCTGGTGAGCGCGGCGCTGGTCAATCTGTTCACGACGTCGGCGCGCGCCGCGGCGATCGCGCGCTACACGCCGGAGCGGCCGCGGCTGCGGCTGGTCAGCGGTGCGCTGGGCCTGCCGCTGCTGACGGTCGACACGGTGGGCGCGATGGAACAGGCGCAGCGCAGTGCGAGGCTGCGTATCGTCGGCGCCGCGCCGGTGGCGATCGCGGCGCTGTTCGTGCTCTCGGTGCTGGCGTGGTTCTTGAGCGCAGCCACGATCCCGCGATTGGCGCAGCAGGCGCTGGCGACCGGGATCGCGACGGCGATCGCGCTGGTCCTGCGCCTCAATCCGCTGGGCCAGTCCGACGGCTATGCGCTGCTGGCCAATGCGGTCGATCATCCTGACCTGCGGCGGCATGCGCAGCTGGCGTTGTTCGGGCTGCAGCGACCGTGGTTGCAGCAGCATGCGCGACCGCTGCCGCGTTCGTTGCTGGCCGGCTACGCGGCGCTGTCCGCGGCGTTCTGGATCGCGGTGCTGGGGCTGCTGTCGGTGTTCGCCGGCAGCTGGCTGTCGGAACGCTACGGCGGGCTTGGATTCCTGTTCATGGTGGGTGTCACGGGGAGCTTCATGCACAAGCAGTACATCAACAGAGGCGGGGACCGCAGCACACTGGGCGTACCGCCGGCGACGCCGTGGTGGAAGCGTTGGTCGACGTGGTCGCGGCGGCAGAAGATCGGCGCCGGCGCCGCGCTCGCGGCCTGCCTGCTGCCGTATCACTACGAACCCAGCGGCGGCTTCGAAGTGCTGCCCGGGATGCGCGCCGACGTCGGTGCGCTGATCGACGGCGACGTGCGCGAGGTTCTGGTGCAGGAGGGAGATCTGGTGCAAGCCGGCCAGGTCATCGCACGTCTCGACGACCTTGCGCCGCGTACCGGCCTGGCGGCGGCGCAGGCGGAAAGCGCGCGCCTGCAGGCGGAGCTGGCGGCGGCACGCAGGGGCGCCAAGGAGCAGGAGATCGAGGTCGCGCGCCAGCAGATGAATACCGCGCGCAAGGCCGCCGAAGTCGCGCGCGCCCAGGCCAGTCGCCTGCAAAGCGCCTATCGCAGCAAGTCGGTCACGACGCAGGATTACGAGCGTGCGCGCGGCGCCGCCGAGGTGGCAGAGCAGCAGTCTCTGGAAGCGCAGCGCGGCTTCGATCTGGTCGCCAGCCCGGTCGTCGAAGAGCGCATCAAGGCGCTCGAAGCGGCGGTCGCTGAAGCCGACGCGAAGATCGAATACCAGCGCAAGGCGCTCGAATACACGAACCTGACCGCGCCGATCGCCGGCCGCGTGGTGTCGCAGAGCCTGCTGTTCGCGCGCGGCAGCTTCCTGCATCGCGGCGAGCTGCTGGCGACGATCGAGGATCGCACCACGGTGCTGGCGGAGATCAAGATTCCCGAGGCGGCGATCGCACAGGTGCAGCTCGACGGCGCGGCGACCGCCAAGCCCTGGGCCTATCCGGGCAGCAGCTTCGACGGCCGCGTGCTGAGCGTCGCGCCGGCCGCCGAGGAAGGGCCCTACAGTCGCGTCGTGCGCGTGCGCGTCGAGTTGTCGGATCCCGAGGGCACGCTGCGCAGCGGCATGACCGGCAACGCCAAGGTCGATGGCGGCTGGCATCTTGCGATCGTCGTGTTCAGCCGCGCGCTGTTGCGCTTCGTACTGGTGGAACTCTGGTCCTGGGTGCCATGAACGCAACCGCGCCGGGCCGGCCGCTGACGCAGGTCGACTTCGAGCTCACCAGCCAAAGCGGGTTCGGCGATGGCTGGAACCAGTACGCGCACAGCATGGCCTGGTTCCGTGGCCGCCTGTACGTCGGCACCGCGCGCGGCAATCTCGCCGCGCTGCGCATCAACAAGCCGGTGCCCGATCTGCGGCCGTGGCCGATCGAATGTCCGGACAAGCTCGACGACATCGATCGCCGCGCGCAGATCTGGGAGTACACGCCGGAGACGGACAGCTGGGTCTGCGTCTACCGTGCGCCGATGATGCAGGCACGCGACGGCGGCAGGGTGCCGCACTTTCTCAGCTATCGCGGCATGTCGGTGTTCCGCGGTGAGTCGGACGCAGCGCCGTGCCTGTACGTGTCGACCTGGTCGCCGCTGCGCCTGGGGCCGGCGGAGCTGCTGCGCTCGGAGGACGGACGGAATTTCGAGATCGTGCCGCGCCCGGGCTGGAGTCCGGCGGTGCGCTCGTTCCGTTCGCTGTGCGCGTTCGGGGGCCGCGTTCATACCAGTCCGATTTCGTCGGGCGTGGTCGCCGGACAGATCAGCGACAGCCTCGGCTCCGATCCGACCATCTACACCACCGCCGATCCGCGCACCGGTCACTGGGTCAAAGCCAACGAAACCGGCTTCGGCAATGCGGAGAATCTGACCGTGTTCGAGATGGAGACCTTCGCCGGCCATCTCTACGCCGGTCTGGTCAATGCACGCAGCGGCTCCGAGATCTGGAAGACGCGCGGCGGCGAACCGCCGTACGCGTGGACCAAAGTGCTGGCCGACGGTGCCGGCCGCGGCCCGTTGAACGAGGCCGCCGGCGCCATGTGCGAGTTTCGCGGGGCCTTGTACGTCGGCTTCGGCATTCTCAACGGCGGCTACCATCGCGCGATGCGCATCGGCCCGGCCGCGGCCGAACTGGTCCGCATCTGGCCGGACGACAGCTGGGATCTGATCATGGGCGACGCGCGCATGACCGGGCAGGGCCTCAAGTATCCGCTGTCCGGCTACGGCTCCGGCTTTGACAGCCTGTTCAACGGGTACGTCTGGCGCATGTGCGTGCACGAAGGGCATCTCTACGCCGGCACCTTCAACTGGGCCAACCTGATTCCTTACCTGCCGATGCACACCTGGCCCGACGACGTGCACGCACTGCTGCGGCGCTGGGGGCGCGAGGAACTGCTGCGCCGCTACGGCGCCTTCGAGCTCTGGCGCACGGCGGACGGTGTGCACTGGGATCCGATCACGCGCTCCGGTTTCGACAATCCGTACAACTGGGGCGTGCGCAATCTGGTTTCGACCGCGCACGGCCTGTTCGTCGGCACGGTCAATCCGTTCGGGCCGCGCATCGCGGTCGAGCGCTCGGGCGACTGGCACTACGCCGACAATCCGCGCGGCGGCTGCGAGGTGTGGCTGGGGCGTCCGCAGACGGAACGTGCCGCGTGAGGGCCGCGCCACTGTTCGTGCTGTCCGCGCCGTACTCGGGGGCCGAGCGGGTCGCGGCGCTGCTCGACGTGCATCCGCAGCTGTGCGCGCTGCCTTCGCTCAAACTGTTCATGGCCGATCGTGTCGGCGAACTGCTCGACATCCAGCAGCTGGGCCAGGGCGGGGTGATCGACGGCCTGCTGCGCGCGCTGGCGCAGCTGAAATTCGGCGCGCAGAGCGACGGCGCAGTGATCGCGGCGCGCGAATGGCTGCAGCAGCGCGCCGCGGAGCCGGTGGTCACGGTGCTCGACACGCTTGCCGAACTTGCGGCACCGCGACGGCTGGTGATTCCGGACGCCGAATCGCCGCTGCGGCCGAACGATCTGCGCCGACTGCGCGAACAGGTGCCCGATGCACAGTGCATCCATCTCGTGCGGCATCCGTGGAGCCAGGGCGTGATCGCAGCCGACCGTCTGGGCGATCGCCTGTTCGTGCCGGCGGATTTCAAGGACCATGCAATGCGGCCGCCGCTGCTCGATCCGCAGATCGTCTGGCTGCGCGCACACCGCAATTTGCTCGATCACCTGCTTGCCGGGTTGCCGGCCGCGCGCGCGCGGCAGCTGCGCTGGGAGGAGCTGGCAGTAGAGCCCGCGGCAACGCTGGCGGCGATTTTCGAATGGCTCGGAGAGGACCGGTTGCCGTTGTCCGATGCCGCGCTCGGCGACGCGGGGTGGTGCTTCGCCGGCTATGGCCCTGCGGAAGCGCCCTACGGGCTCGACCACGAAATGCTCGAAGAGATTCCGGAGCGCACGCTGGATGACGCGTTCGCTGCGCCGTCGCTTGACCGGCCTTTGCCGTGGCGTCCGGACGGCCTCAAGTTCGCGGCGCCGGTGCGCGCGCTGGCAGGTCAATTCGGCTATGGCTGACAGCCGTGTGCAGCGGTGTCGTTGTACGCTGAGCCGATGATGACGCGCATTGACTGCAAGACGATGATCGTGGCCGGTGCACTGCTGGCGGCGGCCTGCAAGGCGCCGCCGATGAGCGCGGCGCATGCCGCCGTTGGCGGTGGCGACTATGAGTTGCTGTCCGGCGGCATCGAACGCAGCTACCGCGTGCACGTGCCGGCCTCCTACGACGGCAGCAAGCCGGTGCCACTGGTGATTTCGCTGCACGGCGGCTGGGGCAATGGCGCCAACCAGGAGGAGATCAGCGGCTTCTCGCAACTCGCCGAGCGCCACGGCTTCATCGTCGCGTATCCCGACGGTGTTTCCCGCGCCTGGAACGCCGGCTCGTGCTGCGGACCGCCGCAGGAGCGCGGCATCGACGACGTCGGCTTCGTCCGCGACCTGATCGCGCAACTGCGCAAGCAGTACCGCATCGACGAACACCGCATCTACGGCAACGGCTTCTCCAACGGCGGCATGCTGATCCATCGCATCGTCTGCGAAGCGCCGGGCGTGTTCGCCGCAGTCGCCGCGAATGCCAGCGCGCCGATGACGCAGCGCTGCGAGCCCGCGAAAGGCGTGCCGTTCCTGATCATCCAGGGGCGCGACGACGAGCGCATGCCCTGGGGCGGTGGCGTCGTCAACGGCACGCAGCGCATGGCCGTGAGTGACCAGGTGCAGCGGCTGGCGCGTATCAACCGCTGCAGCGGCGGCGAGGAACGCGTGATTCAGCAAGCCGGACCTGCGGTGTGCCGCAGCGTTGCCGGCTGTGGCGACAACGAAGTCAGTTACTGCGGCGTCGAGGGTGTCGGCCACCAGTGGATCGGCGGCAAGACTGTGTTTCCGCGGCTGCTCGGCAAGAACACGACGGCATTCAGCGCCAGCGAAACGATGTGGGCGTTCTACGCGCGGCATCCAGAGAAATAGCGCGGGAAGACGAACGTAACGGCACAGCGTCACGACCTTGTAGGAGATTCTATGTTCACCCTCAAGCGGCTGGGCTGAGGATCTGTGGTTGATAGTCGGTTTGGTTTTTCATCAGCGCGAAGGCAATGCGTGCGAGTTTTCGCGCGAGGATGACGAAGACCTGTGTGGGTTTGAGGCCGCGCTGGAGGTAGCGTTGATACAAGGGCTGCCATCGAGCCGTTCGACGCGCGGCCATGGCGGCGTTGTGGAGCAGGCGCCTGAGTTCGGGATCGCCCTGCTTGGTCAGGCGCCGACGGCCTTTGCAGGTGCCGGAGTCGCGTACGCGGACATCCAGGCCCAGGAAAGCAACGAAGGCATCACTGCTGCTGAAGCGCCCACGGCGGAAGGCATTGGCCAACGCCGCACCGGTCAGCGGACCGACCCCCTGGATGGCCTGGCAGCGGCGCGCGTCGATCGCCGTGCCGCTGTGCTCAAGCAGCTGGACAATGCGCCGCTGCATCAGCCGATCGAGCTGGGCCAGCTGTTTGAACAGGACCTGTCGGATCGCTTTGAATTCCGGGACATCGGCCAAGCTCTGGCGCAGGCGCTGACTGGCCTGCACCAGCGTGGCCCGGCGATGGAGCAAACGCGACAAATCGGCGTAGCCGGCCGGCGGCGGGCTCCAGGCGCGCAGATCACAGCCTTCACGCTCCAGGTAGCGCAACAGCAGTTCGGCATCGGTGCGATCGGTCTTGGCCCGTCCACCGACGCTATCGCGATAGCGGCTCAGGCGGTAGCCGTCGACGACGTAGACCGTGTGTCCCAGGCGGTGCGCTTCTTCGACCACGGTCAGGTGATAGGTATTGGTGGCTTCGACCGCCAGGCGCACAGGGCCCTGAAATGACCGCAGCCACCTGCGAATCACATGTTGCTCATTGCGCAGGACCTGTACTCCGGTGATGTCCTGACGGCAGACGCAAATCTCTGCCCGGCTCACATCAACGCCGACCCCAATTGCTTCGACTGACTTTGCCATCGCCATGCCTCCTCGCTAAGGTGGCTCGTGCCTGTCGGGGCTCACCAGCGCTGGCTTGCAAGATCGTCGGTCCGGCCTTACACCGGCCGATGGATTCCTTATCGGCGCTTCAGGTGAGGGGTGGGACGATATCTCCTACGGTCTGTGCAATCGCCAGATGCGGCCTTGGTCCCTCCACCCCGACAGGCTTTCGCCTGACCCCACTAACATACAAGCGGCC
>JBAZXW010000034.1:0-46715 GCA_041659605.1 Sinimarinibacterium sp.
TTCCTCATCGGCGCTTCAGGTGAGGGGCGGGACGATCTCTCCTACAGTCTGTGCTTTCGCCAGATGCGGCCTTAGTCCCTCCACCCCGACAGGCTTTCGCCTGACGGGATAAACATACAAGCGGCCTTGGCTTAACTCGAACTGACGTTGAGTCAGTTCTCGCCAGAGCCAAGGCGGCCGCGATTCGTGTTCGTGCGGCGGCTGCACGACCTCGCGGCCAGGGGCTTCGATCTCACTTCAGCGCAGCAAGCTCACTGTCCTCTACCGCGAGTCCGCGGGATTGATCGGCATCGAGGGGCTCACCCCCGGCGCTCGCGGATCGGTTTGGAATGAGCCGTCGTTTGATCTCGTCGACGATCTCGAACACCACCGGCACCACCAGCAGGCTCAGCACGGTCGAGGTGACCAGGCCTCCGATGACGACCACCGCCATCGGCACGCGGAAGCTGCCGCCGCCGCCGATGTCCAGCGCGATCGGCAGCATGCCGGCGGTCATCGCCACCGTGGTCATGACGATGGGGCGCGCACGCTTGTGGCAGGCATCGACCAGCGCATCGAGGCGGCTCATGCCGAGGTCGCGCCGCGCCATGATCGCGTAGTCGACCAGCAGGATGGAATTTTTGGTGACGATACCCACCAGCATCAGCAGGCCGATCAGCGAGGCCATCGACAAGTCGTAGCCGAAGAACCACATCAGGCCCAGCGCGCCGGTGGATGCCAGCGGCAGCGCCGCCAGCACGGTGAGCGGCTGCGCGAAGTCGTGGAACAGCAGCACCATGACCGCGTAGACGCAGAAGATGCCGGCCAGCATGGCCAGCGCGAAGCCGCCGAACATCTCGTTCATGTACTCGAGATCGCCCGACAGCACGAGGCTCACGCCGACCGGCAGGTTCTTCAGTGTCGGCAGGTTCTGCGCCTTCTTCAGGACGTCGCCGACGGGCTGGCCATGCAGGTCCACGTTCAGCTGCACGACACGGTGGCGGTCGTAGCGGTCGACCTGGGCCGGCCCGCCGGTGACGCTGATGTCGGCGATGTTGCCCAGCGGGATGGCGGCGCCGTTGCGGCCCTTGACGCGCAGCTGCCCCACCATTTCCGGGTCTTGGCGCGAGGCGGGGTCCAGCTGCACGCGCACATAGACCTGCCGGCCCGGCAGGTTGAGCCGCGACAGGTTGAAGTCGTAGTCGCCGGCGGTGGCCACGCGCACGGCTTGGCCGATGGCGGCGGAGGTCACGCCCATGGCTGCGGCGCGCGCGAAGTCGGGGCGGATCACGATCTCCGGACGTACCAGGCGGGCCGAGGAGGTCACCGCACCGATGCCACGGATCGTGCGCAGTTCGCTTTCCAGCGTGCGTGCGGCGACCATCACGCCGCGCTCGTCGCCGGTGAGCATCAGCGTCATCTTCTCGCCCGGTGTGCCGCGCCCGACGCTGACGCGTGCGCCCGGCAACGCTGCCAGAACGTCATTCAGCGCGGCGCGGACCTGCGGCACGCTGCGCTCGCGCTCATGCGGCGGCTTGAAGCGGATGGTGAGCTGGGCCGTGCGGGCTTCCGCCGCAACGAAGTCGGCACGCATGGCGCCGGTCTTGACGCCGCCGCCTACGACGGTGGCGACGGAAGCGACTTCCGGCACGGTCATCACGAGGCCGCGGGCGCGCTCGGCCAGCGCCGTGGTCTGCTCCAGCGAACTGCCAGGCGGGGCGTCCAGCACGATGAACTCGGTGGATTCGTCCTGGCCGGCGATGAAGGCGGTCGGCAGCTGGCTGATCAGCACGATGGACAGCATGAAGAAGGCGCCGGCGCCGAGCACCGTATGCCAGGGATGCTCCAGGCACCAGCGCACGGTGACCAGGTAGCGGCGCATCACCGGGCCGTCGACCTCGACATGCAAATTGGGCTTGAGCAGGTAGGCCGACATCATCGGTGTCAGCAGGCGCGCCACCAGCAGCGAGAACAGCACGGCGCTCGCGGCAGTCCAGCCGAACTGGCTGAACAGATCGCCCGTCAGGCCACCGATGAAGGCGGTGGGCAGGAATACCGCCACCAGGGTCAGCGAGGTGGCCACCACGGCCAGCCCGATCTCCTCCGCAGCGTCCGAAGCGGCCTGGATCGGCGACTTGCCCATGCGCAGGTGGCGCATGATGTTCTCGACCTCGACGATGGCATCGTCGACGAGGATGCCGATCACCAGCGTCAGTGCCAGCAGCGACAGCATGTTCAGCGTGTAGCCGAGCAGCTGCAGCACCAGGAAGGTCGGGATGATCGACAGCGGCAGCGCCACGGCGGAAACGAGGGTGGCGCGCCAGTCGCGCAGGAACAGCCAGACCACCAGCACGGCGAGGATCGTTCCCTCGTACAGCGCCCGCATGGCGACGTTGTATTCCTGGTGCGTGAAGTCGACGATGTTCGAGACTTCCACGAACTGCACGCCCGCATGCTCCTTCTGCAGCTGCGCGATCGCGGCACGCGCGCCGCGGGCGGCGGTGACTTCGTCGATGCCCTTGGCGCGCGCGATCTCGAAGCTCACCACGCGCTGGCCGTCGAGCAGGGCGATCTGGCTGCGCTCGGCGATGGTGTCGCGAACGGTCGCCACATCACCCAGCCGCAGGCTGCGGCCGTCGGCCAGCGGCAGCGACAGCGCGGCCAGCTCCTCGGCACTGCTGACAGTCCCCAGCGCGCGTACGGTCTGCTCCAGGCCACCGAGGCTGCCGCGGCCGCCCGGGGCTTCCTGCTGCACGCTGCGCAGCTGCGTGCTGATCTCGCCGGCGGTGACGCGCAGCGATTGCAGCCGCACCGGGTCGAGCTCCACGCGTACCTCGCGGGTGACACCGCCCTTGCGGGTGACCTGGGCCACGCCGCGCACGCGCAGCAGGGTCTTGGCGATGACATCGTCGACGAACCAGGACAGGTCGGTCTCCTCCATCGCCGGTGCCGACACCGCGTAGGTCATGAGCGGCAGGCCCGCGACTTCGACACGAGCGACGATCGGCTCCTGCATTTCGGTCGGCAGCCGGGTGCGGATGCGGGTGATGGCGTCGCGCACGTCGGTGACGGCTTCGCTGAGGTTCTTGCCGTAGCTGAACTCGACCATCATCAGCACGACGCCGTCGTTGACGGTGGTGGTGACGTGCCGCACCGTGCCGATGCTGGATACGGAGTCCTCGATCGGCCGCGCCACTTCGGCTTCCAGCTGCGGCGGCGAGGCGCCCGGCATCAAGGCCTGCACCGTCACCGACGGGAACTGCATGTCGGGAAGGTTCTGGATGCCCAGGCTGTGGTAGGCGATCAGGCCCGCCACCGTCAGCATGAAGAACAGCAGGATCGAGGGAATGGGCTTGTGGATCGCCCAGGTGGAGAGGTTCATGGCGCGGTCACGCCGGCCACCGTCACCCGCACCAGGTCACCTTCGCCGAGGAAGGCGCCGCCCGATTTCACATAGCGGGCGGCGGTTTCGATGGTGCCCAGCAGCTCGATCGCCTGGTCCTGGCGACGGCCCGTGGTGATCTTCACCAGGTGCACACGGTCTTCCGTGTCCACCTGCATCAGGTACTGGTTGCCGTCGCGCTGCACGATGGCGGACTCCGGCACCACCAGCGCCGCGCGCGACGGGAAGCTGAAGCGGCCGGTGAGATACATGCCGGCGGCCAGGCCGCTGTCGGCCGGCAGGTCGACATAGGCCATGCCATTGCGCGTGCCGGTGTCGACGGTCGGCGCGAGCTGGCGCAGGCTGCCTGTCACCTTCGAGCCGTCGAGCGTCTGCACCACCACGCCAGTGCCGGGCTTCAGGCGCGGCAGCGCCCCGGCCGGAACTTCGGCACGCCATTCCAGGCGATTGCGGCGCACGAGGCGGAACAGCTCAGCCCCCGTCGTGCTCACGGCGCCGACGGTCGCGGACCGCGATGAGATCACGCCCTCGTCGGGGGCGACGACGCGCGCGTAGCGCAGCTTCAGCGCCTGCGCGTCGCGTTGTGCCCGTGCCGAAGCGAGCTGCGCCTCTGCGACCTGCGCCTGCGTGCGGTACACCTGGATCGCCTGTTGCGACAAGGCGTCGGTTGCCTCAAGCCTGTCTGCCCGCGCCGCGTCGGCTTGGGCCTTGAGAACGTTGGCGTCGGCTTCAGCGACGCCCGCATCGAGTCGCGCAAGGTCTGCGCGCAAGCTGTCCTCGTTGTAGCGCGCGAGGAGCTGACCTTTCTTCACGACGTCGCCGACGTTGACGAGCACTTCGTCGAGCCGGATGCCACCAACCTCCGCGCCGATGCTCGCCTCCTGCCAGGCCGCGACTTCGCCGCTGGCAGCGAGAACGTCCGGCCAGGTCTGTTGTGAGGGTGAGATCAGCTCGACCGTGAGGCCCGGGTTTGGTGCGGCAGGTTCCGCGATCTGGCTGCTGCAAGACGAGAGGAAGACGACGCCGAGGCCGGCCGCCAGGCCAGTCATGCATCGGGGAATGGGATTGCGGACACGCGTCCACAAGCTCGGGGTGTACATCGCCGCCACCTGATGTGAAATACAATGGTTCATATTAGTGTTTTTGGGGGCATCCTGGCCACGCCTGTCAGCGGCGCATCCGGCCCCGGGCGCTCACACCTACATGCCGCCTGTCGCTTCGCGGATGAATGCCAGGCGGGCTTGAGCGTATTTCGGACGCTGCGCCAGCTCCTTGAGCTTGGCGAGGGTCTTGAACGGCGTGCTGATGGACAGCGCATTGAGGAGAGAGGGGGGAATGGGCCCGGCAGGATCGGACAGCATCCGCAGCTCCACCAGGACGCTGCCGTCCGCGGCCGGCGTCAGCGTCCACTGCGTGCGCGACCTGACGATGCGGACCAGCCCTTCCTTCACCGGCATGATGTCCTGCGTGGCCACATCGGCGATTGCGACCGCGAGTGTCGTCGGGTCCTGCGCGATCTGGCGCTGGATCAGAATGTCGCGATCGGTCAGCGGCCAGGGCATGTCGGTGAGCGAGTACACCTGATAGCGGGTGTCGCTGTCGCGCTTCTCGACCGAGGACTTCACGACGAATTCGTTGAGTTCCGGGCTCGCGGAGATATCGCCGATCACGGCGACCAGGCTCGACAGATGGCCCTGGAACCGCGTGACGCCGCGGATCTCGCGGATGCTCCAGCCGTCGACGGCCCGCGTGCAGATCTGGATTCCGTCGTCGTCCTTTTCCAGGCGCCAGCCTTCGTCCGCGCCCCAGACCGACGGCGCGATGGCGAACAGCAGTGTCGCGAAAAACCAACGAAGATGGGGCATGGCGAGAGGGACCGTGCAAGTCAACACTGTTGTTGTATATTACCTTGAACTGCGGACGCGAAAGGCAGGCGGAAACTCGCATGATTCAAAAATGGACAACGGCTCAGATTCCGTCGCAAGCGGGGCGGACAGCGGTGGTGACGGGCGCCAACAGCGGCCTTGGACTGGAGACGTCTGTCGCATTGGCCGCGGCCGGCGCCAGGGTCATCATGGCCTGCCGCAACCCGGAAAAGGCCGCAACCGCGCTGGCCGAGCTGCGCCGGCGCGTACCGGGCAGCGATGTGGCGCTGATGACGCTGGACCTGTCCAGCCTGGCTTCGGTGCGTGCATTCGCTCGCGAAGTCAATGAGCGGCACTCGCGGCTGGACCTGCTGATCAACAACGCCGGCATCATGGGCGTGCCGCTGAGCAAGACCGTGGACGGTTTCGAGAGCCAGATGGGCACCAACCATCTTGGCCATTTCGCCCTGACCGGACTGCTGATCGACCGACTGATGGCGACACCCGGCGCGCGCATCATCACCCTCGGCAGTCTCGGTCACTGGCGGGCCAAAGGACTGAACCTCGACGACCTCGGCCACGAACGCTCGCAGTACTCGAATTTCGGCGCTTACTGCAACAGCAAGCTTGCCAACCTGCTGTTCGTCCTCGAACTCTCGCGGCGCCTCGCTGCGAGGGGAGCGGACGTGGTCGCGGCGGCGGCGCACCCTGGATTTGCGGCCACCAACATCAAGCCGGTGCCGACCAATCCCATCATCGCCCCCATCTCCGCCGCCTATCGCCGGATGATTACGCCGATCGCGGTCAAGTATCTGCTCAACTCCGCCGAGATCGGCGCGTTGTCGACGCTCTATGCGGCGACGGTGCCCGGCGTCAGCGGCAACGACTACTTCGGTCCCGACGGCTTCAAGGAATTGCGCGGGTATCCGGCGCCGGCAACCCGCCACCCCAGCGCCAACGATGCGGCGACCGCGCAACGGCTGTGGGAAGTCTCGGCAGCGCTGACCGGAATCTCGTACCTGGACTGAACCCGGGAACCTTCTGGCCGCGGATGTCGCGGCAAACAATCTCTACGCCGCCTCGAAGTCGATCAGCTCCGCGCCTTCCTTGACCTGCTCGCCAGCGGCGCAAAGGAAGGCGCGCACCGCACCCTTTGCGGGCGCGCACAGCGTGTGCTCCATCTTCATCGCTTCCATCACCAGCAGCGGCGCGCCCTTGTCGACCGGCGTGCCGATTTCGGCGAGCAGCGCGACGATCTTGCCCGGCATCGGCGCGGCCAGGCCGCCATGGGCGTCCTGCTCCTCGCCCGCGTGGGCCAGCGGGTCGATGCGCTGGAGAACGCTGCGGCGGCCCTGTTGGAACACGTGCAGCAGCTCGCCCAGCGCGACCACCGTGGCCTCGCCGTGGCGTACACCGACGGCATAGCGCAGGGTGTCGCCGATGGCCTCGACGCGCACCGCTTGTCCGTCCAGCGCCAGGCCCTGCGCGCCGTACTGCAGCTGCAGCGCCTGCTTCTGCTCGCCAGCCGCAAACTCCAGGCGTCGTGCCTGCACGCCGTTGATGCGCCAGCCGTCGGCGATGCCCCAGGGCGAATGCGGGTCCAGCGACTCCTGCGCGCGGCGACGCTGTGCTTGCGCCTCCTGCGTCGCGGTCCACAGTGCGGCGGCCTCGACTGCGGCCGCGGATAGCATGGCATCGCCGACCAGCAGCGTGTCGCGCTCGCGCTCGATCAGGCCGGTGTCGACGCGCCCGCCGCGGAACTCGGCATGGCCGACCAGCCGCGACAGGAAGGCGAGGTTGTTGCCGACGCCGGCGATGCGGAAGTCCGCCAGCGCCGCGAGCATGCGCTCGGTGGCGCGCTCTCGGGTCTCGTCCCAGACGATCAGCTTGGCGATCATCGGATCGTAATGCGGGCTGATCTCGTCGCCCTGCTCGACGCCGCTGTCGATGCGCACGTTCGCGGAAGAGGAAGGCGGCGCGTAATGGACGAGCCGGCCGATCGAGGGCAGAAAGCCCTTTTCCGGTTCCTCGGCGTAGACGCGCACCTCGATCGAGTGGCCGCGCAGCGGCACCTGCTCCTGTTGCAGCGGCAGCGGCTGGCCGGCGGCAACGCGCAGCTGCCACTCGACCAAGTCCTGGCCTGTGATCATCTCGGTGACCGGGTGCTCGACCTGCAGGCGGGTATTCATTTCCATGAAATAGAAATGACCACTCCCGACGCCGGAATCGGCGTCGGGGGCACCCTGCCGGTCGGCGATGAACTCGACCGTGCCCGCGCCAACGTAACCGACCGCGCGCGCTGCATCGCAGGCGGCCTTGCCCATTGCCGCCCGCCGCGCGGGGTCCATGCCCGGCGCCGGTGCTTCCTCGACCACCTTCTGATGGCGACGCTGCGCCGAGCAGTCGCGCTCGTGCAGGTGGATCACATTGCCGTGTGTGTCGCCGAAAATCTGGATTTCGATATGCCGCGGCTGGACCAGGTACTTCTCGATCAGCACCCGGTCGTCGCCGAAGCTGGCGCGCGCTTCGCGCTGACACGAGGCGAGGGCGGCTTCGAAGTCTTCGCTGCGCTCGACCACGCGCATGCCCTTGCCTCCGCCGCCCGCCGAGGCCTTGATCAGCACCGGGTAGCCGATCTGGTCGGCCTGCCCGCGCAGGTAGTGCGGCTCCTGTTCGTCGCCGTGGTAGCCCGGCACCAGCGGCACGCCGGCGCGTTCCATCAGCGCCTTGGCGGCGGACTTCGAGCCCATCGCGCGGATCGCCGCCACCGGCGGACCGATGAACGCGATACCCGCGGCGGCACAGGCCTCGGCGAAGCCCTCGTTCTCCGAGAGAAAGCCGTAGCCCGGGTGCACTGCCTGCGCGCCGCTGTCCTTCGCGACCTCGAGAATGCGCTCGACGCGCAGGTAGCTTTCGCGCGAGGCAGCGGGGCCGACGCAGTACGCCTCGTCGGCGAGCCGCACATGGCGCGCGCCGGCATCGGCCTCGGAATACACCGCGACCGTGCGGATACCGAGGCGCCGGCAGGTGGCGATCACGCGGCACGCAATCTCACCGCGGTTGGCAATCAGGATCTTGGTGAACATGGTCTATGCCTTCCGGCGATCACATGCGGAACACGCCAAACCGCGTCTGCGGGATTGGCGCGTTGAGTGCTGCCGACAGGCCCAGTGCCAGCAGGCGCCGCGTCTGTGCCGGGTCGACGATGCCGTCGTCCCAGAGGCGTGCGGTGGCGTAGTAGGGGCTGCCCTGGGCTTCGAACTGCGTGCGCGTCGGCGCCTTGAACGCTTCCTCCTCCTCGGCGCTCCAGCGCTTGCCCTGGGCCTCGAGGCCGTCGCGGCGCACGGTGGCGAGCACGCTCGCGGCCTGTTCGCCGCCCATCACGGAAATCTTGGAGTTGGGCCAACTCCACAGGAAGCGCGGCGAGTAGGCGCGGCCGCACATGCCGTAGTTGCCGGCGCCGAAGGAACCGCCGATCAGCACGGTGAACTTCGGCACCTGCGCGGTGGCGACGGCGGTGACCAGCTTGGCGCCGTCCTTGGCGATGCCGGCATTCTCGTACTTGCGGCCGACCATGAAGCCGCTGATGTTCTGCAGGAACAGCAACGGGATGCCGCGCTGCGCGCACAGCTCGATGAAGTGCGCGCCTTTCTGCGCCGACTCTGAAAAGAGAATGCCGTTGTTGGCGACGATACCGACCGGGTAGCCGTGGATGTGGGCGAAGCCGGTGACCAGCGTCGCGCCGTAGCGCGCCTTGAACTCGTCCAGGCGTGAGCCGTCGACGATGCGGGCGATGACCTCGCGCACGTCGTAGGGCTTGCGCGTGTCGGCCGGCATGATGCCGTAGATTTCCTCGGGGTCGTAGCGCGGTGCCTCCGGTGTCTGGATGTCGACGCCCGGCCGCTTGACGATGTTGAGGTTGCCGACGATGCGCCGCACCAGTGCCAGCGCATGGTGGTCGTTCTCGGCGAAGTGATCGGCGACGCCGGAGATGCGCGTGTGCACGTCGGCGCCGCCGAGATCCTCGGCGCTGACGACTTCGCCCGTCGCGGCCTTCACCAGCGGCGGGCCGCCGAGGAAGATCGTGCCCTGGTTCTTGACGATGACGGTCTCGTCGCTCATCGCCGGCACGTAGGCGCCGCCGGCGGTGCAGGAGCCCATCACGCAGGCGATCTGCGGGATGCCCAGCGCCGAGAGATTGGCCTGGTTGTAGAAGATGCGGCCGAAGTGATCGCGGTCCGGGAACACCTCGTCCTGCATCGGCAGGAAGGCGCCGCCGGAATCGACGAGGTAGACGCAGGGCAGGCGGTTCTCGCGCGCCACTTCCTGCGCGCGCAGGTGCTTCTTCACGGTGACCGGATAGTAGGTGCCGCCCTTGACCGTGGCGTCGTTGGCGACGACCACGCACTCGCGGCCCTGGATGCTGCCGATGCCGGTGACCACGCCGGCGCTGGCGATGTCGCCGCCGTACATGCCCTGGGCCGCCAGCGGCGACAGTTCGAGGAACGCGGCGCCCGGATCTAGCAGGCTGTCGATGCGCTCGCGTGCCAGCAGCTTGCCGCGCGCCGTGTGCTTCTGGCGCGCGCCTTCCGAGCCGCCGAGCGCGGCCTGCGCGGTCTTCTCTCTCAGCTCGGCGACGAGCCGGTGCATCAGCCCCGCGTTGGCGCGGAACTCCTCGCTGTTGCTGCGCAGATTCGACGCAATGACGTTGCTCATCAGTGGCTGACCTTCTCTTGTCCGGTGAATCCTCGAACAGCTTGCCGCCGATTAGCAAGCAAACGCCGCGCTGCAGGCGCAACCTGCAGCGCGGCGCTCACATCATTGCCTCAGGGCAGTTCGACGACGCCGCCGCCGATCGCCGAAGTCTCGCCGGTATGCGTGGTCGCTTCCTGCTTGATCTCGACCAGCTTGCGGCCATTCTCCTCGAACTTGCGCACGACCTCGCCGTTGATGAAGACGGTGTCGCCTTCGGGATTGTGGCGGCGGATCTTGCAGTGGCTGCTGCGCAGGAAGCCCGCGTCGCCCTGCCAGTTGGTCAGGTGGTGCGTCAGCCAGGAACAGCGCTCGGGGCCGTAATCATAGGCGCCCGGTGCGCCGACCTTGAGGGCGAACTCCTCCTCCCAGTGCACGCGCTCCGGGCAATCCGGAATGCCGAAGCGGTTCTTGATGCCCAGGCCGGAATGCTTGTGGTGCATCTGCCAGGCGAGCTTGTTGGCGCGGATGTAGAGGCCGCCCCATCCCTGCGCGTAGGCGATGAAGCCGGTGACGGTCATCGGACCTTTCACCATCGTCGGCAGCTTCTCGCCGACCTGCACTTCGCTCCACTTGCGCGGAGTGGCGCCGCGGACCGGCTCCTTCGCGTACAGCTCGAAGATCTTCGCCAGCTCCTCGTCGGTGTACTTCTTGGGCGCGCGCGCCTTCACTTCCTTGTACTTGGTGCCCTGCTCACGCGCGATGTCGCGGTCGGTGCGGAAGCACCAGCTGTCGGCCTCGGCCACGAAGTCGCCCTTCTGGTTGAAGAAGCGCACGTTGTAGATCTGCTGGAACGAGCGGCCGGCGAATTTGGTCTGGTGCTCGATCAGATCCTTGAGCTTGGCCTCGGCGCGGATCGTGTCGTTGCGCAGTACCGGCTGGTGCCACTGCCAGTTCGCGCCGGCCCACATCGCGTGGGTTCCCGACAGGCCGCCGACGTAGCCGGAGATGATGCGGCTGGTCGTGAACAGGAAGCTGGGCAGCGCCGCGATCGTGCCGAAGCGCGACTTGGCCGCGTACTCAGGATCGCACCAGAGCGGATTGTCGTCGCCGATGCCGTGCGCGTAGTGGCGGATCGCGTCACGCGTCGCCTCGTAGTTCCACGGCTCGATCGTGTCGGTAATCGGAACGCCGATGCGCTGGCGCAGCTCGTCCAGTGCCTTCTCGGTGATTTTGGGAAACGCGTTCGAAGTATCGTTGGACATGCAGTTCTCCTTGAGTATCTTGAATATCAGGTAGCGGTGGCTGCGGCGGTCTCGCGATCGCGCAGCACCTTGCGGTTGACCTTTCCGGCCGGGGTTTTGGGAAGCTCTTCGACCAGCGCGATCACGCGCGGGTACTCGTGCTGGCTCAGGCGCTTGCGCGTGAAGTCCTGCAGCTCGCGGATGAAGGCGTCGTTACCGGAGCGCGGACTGACGACGAAGGCCTTGACGACCTGTCCGCGCAGCGAGTCCTTGACGCCGATGACGGCGGCTTCGCGCACATCGGGATGCTTGAGCAGCACGTTCTCGATCTCGACTGCGCTCATGGTCCAGCCGGCGGAGATGATCACGTCGTCGGCGCGGCCGCCGTGATAGAAGTAGCCGTCCTCGTCGATCCAGCCCAGATCCTTGGTCGGCACCCACTGGCCGCGCCGCAGCAGCTTCAGCTCGCCGACCTGGCGTGGCGCGCAGGGCTTGCCGCTGGGGTCCTGCACTTCCACGGTCTGTCCGGGAATGGCCTTGCCGAGGGAGCCGGGCTTGACCTGGAAGTCCGGCGCGCCAGGATAGTTCACCAGCACGACGCCCACTTCCGTGGTGCCGTACATGCTGCACACTGGGCGCCCGAACAGCCGTTCGGTGAACTCCAGTGTCGCCGTATCGATCGGCTCGCCGGTGTACGACAGTTTCTGCAGGCAGAAGCGGAATTTCTCCGCCTCACCGGTCGCCTTCATCATGCGGTAGTGCGTCGCCGCCGCCGACAGGTTGGTGATGCCGTAGTCCTGCAGCGCTTGCAGCAGGCGCAGCGCGGCGAACTTGCCGGACATCGTGCCGGTGGTCACGCCCAGCGACAGCGGGGCGAGGGTGCCATGCCACATGCCGTGTCCCCAGGCCGGCGAGGACGGGCAGAAGAAATCGTCGCCCGGGCGCACGCCCGTGCCGTACAAGGCGGCCAGCGCCAGCACGACGATGGAGCGGTGATTGTGCTTTACCGCGGCCGGCAGCTCGCGGGTCGTGCCGGAGGTGTACTGGAAGGCGGCGAGGTCGTCGGCCTTCGTGCTGGTCTTGAACGTGTCCGGGTATGCGCGCAGTTCTTCGAACAGTGCATCGTCCGCGACGACGACGCGCGTGTTCGCGCCGGCGCGCGCCATCTCAGCTTTTTCCGGGTTGGTCACGAGGATCGCGGGATTGCAGTCCGCAACCCGCAGCTGCAGTCCTTCAGGGCCGAACAGCGTGAACAGCGGAACGCTGATCGCGCCGGTTTTCATCGCGCCGAACATCGCCGTGTAGAACGCCAGCGACGGGTCGAGCATGAAGGCGACGCGGTCGCCCGGCTTCACGCCCTGCGCGAGCAGCCAGTGCGCAAAGCGGCTGGACCAGGTCGAGAGTTCCTGGAAGCGGATGATCTCGTCCCGCCCGTCGGCATGCGCGACCCGGACCGCGATCCGCTGCGGATCGCGCGCATGCCGGTCGATGCACTCGTGCGCGATGTTGAAGGACTCCTGCGTCCCATCGAACAAGGCCCAGACCGCCTGCATCGAGAAACGCCGCTGTGCGTCGGCGTAACTCGTGTAGTCCGTCAGCTTGCTCATCCCGCCTCTCGTCATGGTTTTCCGGACGCGGTGGCGCGTCCGGCGACAATGAAAACAAATCAACAGTGTTGTTGTCAATATGAAAGAGATGTTGCATCAATGAAACAGCCAAGAGGTGAAGACCGGATAATGCGGTGCATAATGCGGGCAGCCCATTCCTCACCGAGGCCACGGCCAGTGACTCCCGCAATCAAGCCCCACGCTCGCGCAAGCATGGATGTCCAGGCAGAGCTGAGCGCCCCGAGCGCCCAGGTGCGGCTCGTGCAGTACCACTTCCGCGAGCCCCCCGAGAGCGTGGTGCGGATGGAGGACAAGATCCGTGTCGAGCTGTGCTTGTCGACGCGGCATCGCAGTGCCCGAGCCTGCTTCTCGGAGCGCTGGAGTTCGAGCCGATTCGAGCGCATCGGCGAAGTGTTCGCCCTGCCGCCGACCATCGACATGACTGCACGCAGCGATGAAGACCGCTCGCTGTCGTCCATCATCTGCCTGCTGGAACTGCCGCCGGTTCTGGCCCTGTTTGATCGACTGCCGGACCTGAGCGATCGCTTTCTCCTGCAAGGCCTCGATATCCGCGATCCGAATGTCCGGCACGGACTGCTGCGTCTCGCGGACGAAGCGCGACATCCGGGATTTGCCAGCCAGATCATCGTCGAGTCGATCGCCACGCAGGTGAGCGTCGATCTCTTGCGCTATGGCGCGGCGCTGCCCGAGCGCGCCGCTCAGGGCGGACTGGCCCCCTGGCAACTGCGGCGCATCGAGGAGCGCTTGATGGAGATGCGTGAAGCGCCCACGCTGCACGAGCTGGCGGCGCTGTGCCGCTTGTCCGTCCGACAGTTGACGCGCGGGTTTCGCGTCGCCCGCGGCTGTTCGGTTGGCACCCATGTGGCCGACCGCCAGATCACGCATGCCAAGCGGCGTCTTGCCGCGGACGAAAGCGTCGCGACGATTGCCACCACGTTCGGCTTTTCGTCGTCGTCCAACTTCTGCACCGCGTTTCGCCGCGCGACCGGCCTGACGCCGGGCCAGTACCGGCAGTCGCTGCGTTCCCGCTGTGCGGTGCCGCCGACCGCCCTGGACTTTCAAGACGCTGCCGTCGAAGCCTGACCGCAAGTCGCGGCTCGCAGCACCGGCGCATCCATCGGTACCTCGCGCGCAATAATGCGCGCCATGGCCCGTTTTCAACGGGCTGGCCCAGCCCCAGCGTAGACCCCCGCCCGTACGCGCAATAGCGTACCGGGACGATAAGGATGCCGGCCGCGGCCGTGCCGATCCGACAGTTCTGGGGGAACGCGATGCGGAGAAGCGACAAGAAGGGAAGCCACTGGGCAGGTGCGATGCCATTCCTGCTGTGCCCGATTCTGATGCTGCCCCTTGCTGCTGCGGCGCAGGACGCCAATGAGGCGCCGCAGGATAAGAAGGCGCAGGCAGAGAGTCCGCCGGACGACGCTGGGCTGGACGAGCTGCTCGGCGAATCAGACAGCCCGACCGGGGTTGAGCCGGAGCAGGCGAACGGCGCTTCGCCGGCGCCCGCCGAGCCCGACGCCTCGCAGCCCGGCGATGGAGAGGCACTCGACCTGATCCCGGTTGCCAAGCCGGCCGAGTCGCCGCCTGGCGAGGCGAAGCGGCCGCCCTCACCGTTCATCGAGGAAGTCGTCGTCACTGCCCGCCGCACTGCAGAGAACATGCAGGATGTCCCCGTGGCGATTTCCGCGATGAGCGCCGACGATCTGCGCCGGGACCAGATCAACAGTGCAAGCGACCTCAACGGACGCGTGCCGTCGCTGGTGATCCACTCCAACAGCCAGATGCGCAATACCGAGACCCCGACGATCCGCGGCCAGGGGGCTCAGTTTGGCGCCAGCGCCGGCGTGATCGTCTACATCGCCGAAGCGCCGCTTCCGGCGGACCCGGTCGCCAACTATCAGGGCGGCGCGGGCAAGTTCTTCGATCTGTCCGGCGTGCAGATCCTGAAGGGTTCGCAGGGCACGCTATTCGGCCGCAACACGACCGGCGGCGCCTTGCTGCTGGAGCCGACCCAGCCGCAGGAGGAGTTTGGCGTCTCGCTGCGCGCCGGCGGCGCGATGCTGCCGGGTCCGGATGGCGAGGTTTCGGGCCAGAACTACGAGGTCGTGCTCAACCTGCCGTTGATCGGCGACACCCTGCTGGCGCGCCTGGGGGGACAGTTCTATCAGCGCGACGGCTTCACCGACGATGTCGTCACCGGCAAGGACTACGACAGCAGGCACTACTGGACCTCGCGACTGGGACTGCTGTGGCGTCCGACGGACGGGGTCGAAAACTACCTTCTGGGCCACTACGCCGACAGCAAGGACAACGGCACGTCCGTCGTCATCGAGAGCATCAACCGCGAAGGCCTCAATCGGGTCCTTGCGGGTGCAGTCGGGCTTCCCGGCGTGTTGCCAGGGTTGCCGCCGCCGGCCGACCAGGGCGGCACGGGCTGCCTGCTGCTGAACGTGTTCGGGCCCTCCACCAACTGCGGCCAGGACATCCTCGACGAACAAGCCGCGCGCGGCAATCGGCTCGTCCAGCTCAGCGCCGACCCCGTCGACAATCTCGACAGCGGCGCCGTGGTCGACAAGTTCAGCTTCGACCTGAGCGACGATCTCACGCTCATCAACATCGCCAGCTACTCGACGCTCAAGCACCAGTACCGCTGGGACCTGGATGGTTCGCGGGCCCCGTTCAACGACTTCACGAATCCGGACGACATTCCTGAAGCCGAGGTCCAGACCCTGACCGATGAACTGCAGTTGCAGGGCAACGGCCTCGACGGGGCGCTCAAGTTCGTGCTCGGCGCCTACTACGAATCGACGGAAGCGTCCGGGCGGATCGTCGGCACGTCGCTGCTGTTCATCGACGTCGACCAGCGGCACGAGCAGAGCAAGCGCTCGCTCGCGCCGTTCGCGCAGGGAACCTACGACCTCGGACAGCTGTGGGAGCCACTCTCGAACCTGAGCCTGACACTGGGCGCGCGGCGCACGATGGACAAGACCTCCGGCTCCGCCGCCTTCTCGCAAGTCGCAGCCGGGTTGTTCCCCATCAGCGAAAACGCCTTCGAGGCCGAAGTGGAGAACGCGGAATGGACCTGGACCGCGGGGCTGGACTACAAGTTCGACACGCACCTCGTCTACGGCAAGCTCAGCCGCGGCTACAAGGCCGGCGGCATCGCGCCGATCGCCGTCAACCCGGATCACTACACCTACGCTCCGGAGTTCGTCCTGAACTACGAGCTGGGCCACAAGTCCGACTTCGAGTTCGCCGGGATGCCGGTCCGATGGAACACCGCCGTCTATTACACGGACTACACGGATCTGCAGAGGGGGACGATCGACGCCTACGTCGATCCCGATAATCCGAGTCCGACGCCCAAGCTCGGTCAGGCCATCGTCAATGTAGGACAGGCGTGGGTTGCCGGCTTGGAAACCGATCTGACGATCCAACCGTTCTCGGGCTTCACCGTGCTCGGCAGCTACGGATATACACGCGCCGAGTACACCGATTTCAGCCTGCTGTATCAGGGCGCCACGCCGCAGCTCGACTGCACGGGACAGGAGATCGAGAGCGGCAACGTCGTGGACTTCAGTTGCACGCCGTTCCAGACAACGCCGGAGCATCAGTTCAGCCTGTCCGGGCGCTACCTGCTGCCGCTCGACCCCGCCACCGGGGACGTCGAGGCCTCGCTCACCTACCTCTGGACCGATCGCCAGTTCAGCGGACAGGCCGCGCCGCCGGAGGCTGAGCCGGGCGCCTGGCTGCCGTCCTTTGGTCTGCTCAA
The DNA here is from genome assembly GCA_041659605.1 of Sinimarinibacterium sp. Lineage (GTDB taxonomy): Bacteria > Pseudomonadota > Gammaproteobacteria > Nevskiales > Nevskiaceae > Solimonas. The sequence continues at coordinate 16,587 of JBAZXW010000034.1, forward strand.
CGCCGGCTTGAGCTGGCGCCGGATGTTCGGTACCGCCCTGAGCGCCCAGCTCTTCGGCACCAACCTGACCGACGAGGTTCATCGCATCGGCAACAGCAACCAGTGGAATCTCACCTACTTCCAGGCCTCGATGTATTCCGAACCCCGCGTCATCGGCCTGAGCCTGAGCTACGACATCGAGTGATGCGCCAACCTTGGCAGAGTTCAAAACGATGAAAAGAACCGATGGTGAACTGATCCTGCTGTGGACCCTGCCCGCGCTGGGGCTCATCTGGCTTTCCGCCTTCTTGTTGTTTCCGGGCTTCGTCCACCCCATGTCGCCGACGCTGTCGGCGGACGCCGTCGCTGCGTTCTATCGCGATCCGGAGAACCTGCCGCGGATCCGCTACAGCATGATCGTGTTCAACTGGTTCTGCGTCGGCCTGGTCCCGGTGCTGATGCTGCTCGCGCTGCAAGTCCGCAGGATGGCGCATCGCACGCCGATTTTTTCATACTGCATTCTGGGCTGCGCCGCGGGCGGACCCACCCTGTTCCTGATCGCCAACCTGTTCTGGTTGCTCGCCGCATTCCGCCCGGAAAGAAGCCCCGAGCTGATCATGCTCTTCAATGATCTCGCGTGGATCACCTTCACCAGTCAGGTGGGCTTTCTGATCGCGCAGAGCTTGTTTCTGGCGCTGGCGATCTACTGCGATCGCCAAGCCCGGCCGGTATTCGGCAACTGGGTGGCGCACTTCAATCTTCTGGTTGCCGCGCTGCTGGTCCCCGCCGGCTTCGCCAGCCTGTCGATGGAGGGCGCCTTCGCCTGGGACGGCCTGCTTTCATTCTGGGTCAAGAACATCGCGATCGGCCTGTGGATCGTCGTGATGGGATTCGCCCTCGCAAAGGCGATCTATCAGCAGCGAAACGAAGCCGGGGTACCGGCATGACTACTGCGCCGGTCGACATGCTGCAAGACCCGCCGGTGAGGCCATCCGGAATTGGCCTCCTGAGCCGATGGCGCAGCCATCCGAAGTTCGAGCTTTGGCTGGCGTGGTGGACGATGATCGTCTTCTACAACTTTTTCTTCGTCATTTTCTTCGGCGTCGCGCGCATCCAGCCGCCGCCGGATCCGGCGTGGGATGTCCCCCGCGTCGTCGAGTGGTTCAGCAGCCACCACAACGGCCTGTTGATCGGGTTCAGCATCACCTTTGTGGTCGCCGGCCTGACCGTGGCCGCCAATGCGCTCATTGCGTACTCGATGTGGCGCATGTCGGTCAGCCGTGCCTTCGCCTACACCTACATCCTGATTTACTCGCTGAGCGCCGTGCCCGGCATGCTGCTGACCTGCATCGCGCTCGTGGTCGGCGCCATGCGCCCGGATCGCGACCCCGAAGTGATCCACTGGCTCTACGACTTTGCCTTCATGGCCTTCGACGGCACCATGGGCGTGTTCCTGATCGGCTCGCTGATCTGGATGGTCGCGATTCTGCTGGACAAGAACCGCGTGTTCCCGAAGTGGTTCGGCTATCTCAACCTCTGCAACGCGCTGACCGAAGTCGTCGTCGCGCCCGCCTGGCTCTTCAACGGTGACAGCACGTTCGCCTGGCACGGCACCATCACCTGGTGGGTCGACATGGTCGTGTTCATGACCTACACGGGCGCGTTCATCACCCTGCTGAAACGGATGATCGAACGGGAAGACTTCGGCAACGGCCCGATGCCGGACGGATCGTCGACAGCACCATGACCAACCTCGCAATCCCTGCCGGCGCGCGGAATGCGACGAGCGGCACGGCCCGACCCGCGCGCACCCTGCCGGCCACGCCCGACATCTGGTTCTTCGTGTTCTTCGAGGCCTTCCTGTTCACGGCCTACTTCACGGTCTATATGGTTCGGCGCACGCAGGACGTCGGCCTGTTCCTGCAGTCGCAGGCGCAGCTGAGCCTGGCGACCGGCGTCGTCAACACGCTCATCCTCCTGGTCAGCTCGTGGTCGATGGCGCGCTGCGTGCAGGCCGCACGGGAAGGCTCCATGCAAGCGGCGCTGCGCAACGCGTTCCTGACGATCGGGTTTGCGCTCGCGTTCCTGATCGTCAAGGTGTCGGAGTGGACGGTCGAAATCGAAAAGGGATTCTCGTTCACGACAAACGGCTTCTTCGCGTTCTACTACTTCCTGACCGCAATCCACTTCATCCACCTGCTGATCGGATTCATCTTCCTGGGTGTCGTCGTGCACCAGCTCAGGCAACCCGTGCGCTCGCAGCCGTTGATCGAAACCGGCGCCACGTACTGGCACATGGTCGATTTCCTCTGGATCATGATCTTCGCGTTGCTGTACCTGATGAGGTAGCCGATGAACGCAGCGTTCGAAAAGCGGCTCGGCATCGTCTGGGCGATTCTGTCGGCGATCACCGCCGCACAGTATTTGGTTCTGACAGCGGGCAAGGGGATTCTCTTCGCCCCCAACGCCGCACTCACCACGAGCGTGATCGTTGTGTCCCTCGTCAAGGTGCGCCTGATCCTGCGGGAATTCATGGACGTCAGGCACGCCCCGGCTCTGCTGCGTCGCGTCGCGGACATCTGGCTGGCGGTCACCGCGGCATCGCTGCTCGGCCCCTACCTTGCCGGATCGCTGCTGTGGGCGAGTTGACGGCGCGGGGGCGGTGCGCGCCGGCCGCGCGCCGCTTGCTCAACCCTTGACCGGGATCGCGAAGCGCTCGCAGTAGTCGCGGAAGTGCTTGCGCACGCCCGCGGCGGTCAGTCCGAACTCTTCCAGCGAGTACACGTGCTTGCCGTGCTTGTGCTGCGGATTCTCCGCGGCCAGGCGCGTCATGCGCGCTTCGGCCTCGGCCGTGAGCGGTTCCTCGAAATGCGCGTACAGCCTGCGCATCGTGCCGACCGGGTCGCGCAGCTGCTCCTCGTACTGGATGTCGTGAATCGAGTTTCGGCCGTGCTTTTCGCGGTAGGCGTTCTGCCGCGCGATCATCAGATCGAAGGTCTCGAGCAGCGTCTGCCGGATCTCGCCGTAGTCGACCTTGTCGCTGTACATGGGCCGCACATGGCGCAGGAGACTGCAGGCAGAGCCGACCACTTCGGCCGGGTCGCGGTGCGTCATCACCAGCTGCGCGTCCGGGTAGACCGCAGTCAGGTCGTCGAGGAACAGCGGGTGCCAGGGATTCTTCAGCGTCCAGCGGCCGCCGTTGTGTTCCTGCAGCAGCTGCAGCAGCTGCTTGTGGAATTCGAAGGCGTGGCGATAGCCCGTCTCGTGGAAGAACCAGTGACGGTAGCCCGGGATATTCAGGATCGAATCGAACATCTCGGCACAGAACGACAGCTGCATCGCATACTGGCATTCCGTCGGGCTGTCCGCTTCCTCGAAATGGGCCGCGGCGATCTGCGGCGCGATCTGCAGCATGGCGTTGAGCGTCTGCCGCAGGGCGCCGCAGCGCAGGTCAGTCGACAGTTGACCTTTCTTCGCTGGCGGCACCGGGTTGAGCGCCTCCCAGCGCAGCAGGCAGCGCCGCATCGGGTCCGCGCTCAGCAGGTTGATGGTCAGGGTGGTGCCGGTGCGCGGCAGGCCGAACACGAACATCGGCTTTTCGACCGGGCGCTGCAGCAGCTCGGGCTTCTTCTTCAGGTAGTTGACGATGCGCAGCCGGTTGATCGCGACGCCGGTGAGGGTTTCACGCCAGCGCATCGCGCCCGCGGGCGACAGCCGCGCCTCTTCGTTGGACTTCTTGACCAGGATCTCCAGGCCTTCCAGCGCCTTGGGATCGCCGAGGTCGGAAAGTCCGGTGGCCTTGCTTGCGCTCTCGATGATGTCCGTCGTGTTCATGATTCAGGATTCCGTCAAGTTCTATGGGGTCGCCGCGGAAAGGGCCTGGTCGACGCCAGCCATTTCGGCGCGCAGCCACATGGTCTCGCTGAGATTGGTGTTCCCCGAGTCGTCGAGCAGCCGCTGGAGGGCGGCCTTCTTCACGCCGAGCGCTTCAACACATCGGGGCTCGGCGCCGAGCGCGATGTCCAGCAGGTGCATCGCCTCCTGCGCGCGACCGCTCTCCAGCTTCGCGCGCGCCCGCGCTGCAAGAGCGGTGGCACCGCCGGCCAGTTCGGCGAGATCGGTGTCGACGCTGGAACGGGGCACGCCGTACAGCGAGGTCGTCGAGTCGTAGTGGAACCAGCCGGAGTATTCCTCCCAGATGCTGCGCACCGCCCAGGAGACCTTGCCGTGGAACTCGCCGATCTTGAGGTCGTCCGGCAGGCGGATTTCGCGCATCAGCGTGTGCACGTCCTTGCCGGCGTTCATGCCGTCGATGACGGCCTGGTTCACGTACGACACTGCGGCGTGCATCTTGTCGAGGCTGGCGCGGATGGTATCGGCGCCGCGCACCGGATCGCCGTGGCCGGTGACCAGCAGCTCGGCGCCGAGGTCGCGCACCATCTCCAGCGAGCGCAGATAGCGCTGCACCAGACGCGGCTTGTCGCCGCGCATGGTGACGAGATTGGGCATTGCCAGGAACACCGGCCCGAACAGGTTGCCGGTGAAGACGATGCGCTCCTGCGGCATCCACACGACCAGCGAACACAGCGATTCGCCGCCCGGCGTCGAGATCAGCTCGAAGCGGCGGCCGCCTTGCTCGAACGCGTGGCGCCGGTCGACCACGACATCCGGCACGACTTCCGGCGGCGGCGGCGGATTGGCCGAGCGCTGAATCGCGCCGGCCCAGAGCTTGCGCGAGCGCCGGCCCAGGTAGGGGCCGAGATCGTGGAAGTATTTCCAGGTATCGACGAAACGGCGCTCGGCGATGATCTGCGTGTCCGCCTCGCGCAGCGCCGGCACGCCGCCGTAGTGATCGGCATGTGCCTGCGTGAGAACGATGCGGCGCAGCGGCCCGCTGCGATGCGGCGCGAATAAGGCCTTGTTGCGCTCGGCGTTGTCCATGAAGCCGGTGTTGACGAGCAGATCGCCGTCGCCGGTCCTGACGAGATAGGTGTTGGAGATGTCCTTCACCATCCAGATGAAGTCGGCGACCGGCGTCGCCTCCGCCTGTCCTTGGCCCGCCTGCACGAGAGCGGCGAGCAGCGGCTTGCCTTCCGAAGGCTGGGTCACGCCGAGGCCTCGTTGAACTCGATCATCACCTTGGCCGACGCCGGCGTGCCGGCGACATCCAGCGCCTCGATCACTTGATTGAAAGGGAAGCGATGGCTGATCAACGGCGCGGCTTTTTCGCGCAGGCGGGGCAGGGCGGCGACCACTTCGGGCATCTCGGTCGGATAGCCGACCGCGGTCGTGATCGTCATCTCCGTGGTGAGCATCGCGCCCAGGTCGAGCTGCACCGGCTTCATGTACGCCGCGGTGACGACCATGCGCGACTGGTACTTCGCGATCCGGACGACGTCGGAGAGGATGTTCGGCGCGCCGGCGGCATCGATGAACGCGTCCGTGCCGACCGCTTCGCGGCTGAACACGCGCGCGGAACCGTGCAGCTCCAGCAGCTTTGCGCGCAGGTCTTCCCGGGTCGGGTCGAACGCGGCGCGCGCACCGAGCGCGCGCGCGCGCTCCAGGCGTTCCGGCGCGAGATCGAGCGCGACGACGTCGGTGATGCCGCGATCCGCCAGCCACAGCACCATGCCCAGGCCGATCGGTCCGCAGCCGAACACGACGACCTTGTCGCCCGGCTTGAGCTGCGCGCGGTTGACGCCGTGCAGCGCGACGGCGAGTGGTTCGGCCAGTGCCGCAATCTCGTAGGGCAGGTCCTGCGGGATCGGCAGCAGGCTGTCGCCGATGCGCGCGTCGCGCACCAGCAGCTCTTCGGTGAACGCGCCCTCCGGGCCGCCGCTACCGATGTAGCTGGGCGTCATCATCGGGTTGATGACGACGCGCTGGCCGACGCTGACGCCCTTGACCGCGTCGCCGACCGCGATGATTTCGCCCGCGGCCTCGTGGCCGATCGGCGTGACGCCATCGGGCTTGCGATGGATGCCGCCGATTTTGATGTAGCTGAGGTCGCTGCCGCAGATGCCGCAGGCCTTGATCTTGACGACGACGTCCTTCGCGCCGGCGCGCGGCCGGTCGATCGGATCGAGGCGGACGTCGTTGACGCCGTGAATGTTGAGTACGTGTCCCATGATGTCGTTCTCAGAGCATGACCATGCAGCCGCCGTCGATCGTGATCGTATCGCCGGTGTGGAAGGACGACGCGTCGCTGGCCAGATACGCGGCGATGCCCTCGAAGTCGGCGGTGTAGCCAGGGCGCGGGATGGCGTTCTTGATCAGCATGAACTTGTCGAGCGGGCTCAGCTCGCCCTCGCCGGTCATGCCGGTCTTGATGTAGCCCGGCGCAATCGAGTTGGCGCGGATGCCGTACTTGCCGAATTCGACCGCCATCGAGCGCACGATCGCGCCCATGCCGCCCTTGGAGCCCGCGTAGGACGGCTTGCCGGCGAGCCCCTTGAACATCGACAGACTGCCGCAGAAGATCAGCGAGCCGCCGGGCTCGCCGGCCTCGGAACGCTTCACCATCAGCCGCGCACCTTCGCGCAGGGTCACATAGGCGCCGGTGAGGCTGACGTCGATGAAACTCTGGAACTCCTTGGTCGAGAGATCCAGCATCGAGCGCGTCTGCGGCGGCGGCAGACCGGCGTTGGCGATCACGCAGTCGACGCGGCCGTAGGCCTTCATCACGGCTTCGTAGCCCGCGACGATCTGCTCCTCCGACGCGACATCGACCTTGTGCGCGGTCACGCGCACGCCGAAAGTCTCCAGCTCTTTCTTCGCCGCGGCGTTCTTCTCTTCGTTGCGCGCCCAGATCGCAACACTGCCGCCCTGCTTGGCGATGCCGCGCGCGAAGCCGAGGCCCAGACCACTGTTGCCGCCGGTGACGACGGTGACCTTGCCGGTCAGATCGAACAAACCCTTTGCCATTGCATCCTCCGATCGCGTGCCGGAGCCTGGCTCCGCGCTGTTTTTCGAGAACACTGTTTTAAGTCAGCGGCAGCAGGTGCACAACGACGAGTGATGTCGATCTCCGGCCGCGATGACGCAAGCGGGCCGCCGAATCGAGCCGGCTGTGGCCCGAGCGCGACACTCAGGCCGGAAGTCGAAAGCGAAATGCGTTGCCATCGACCGGTGCGCGGGTCGATGCTCGAATTCAGCACAGCCGTCGAAGAACGGCTCGATATTCGAGCGAGGAGAACGCCGTGATCGCGAAGTCTTGTTCAATTGCCGCAGCCGCGATGAGCGCGGCGATTCTGTCCGTGTCCTGCTCCAGCAGCCGGGACAGCGCCGCTCCAACGGATGAGCGGGGAAACACGTCGGCACTGGTCCAGGTCAGCCAGGTGTCGACCGACCCGAATCTCCCGGCGGGCGAGGCCTGGGTGATCGCAGATCCGCGCGACGCCAAGAAAGTCATGGCGATCTGGCTGGGCACCCGCGACACGTCGCGACTTGGCCTGGAAGGCGCCGGCTACTGCGGCGTCGCGCGCTCTTTCGACGGCGGCAAGACCTGGGCGGAGACGACCAAGCCGTTCGCGCCGTCCGATCCGCCGATATGCGGCGACCCGGTCGGCGCGGTCGGGCCGGACGGCACGGTTTACCTGGGTGCGGTGCAGCTTGGCGCCACGACCTGGATGGCCGGCCTCGCGTCGAAGGATTTTGGCGAGACCTGGGAACCGCGGACGGAAATTTTCGGCGCGGAACAGATGGCGCTTGCCGCGCTCGCCAATCCTGGACACAGGACCCCCGCGATCGCGGCGGGCCGCGGCTTCATGGCCGTGGATCCGCTCACCGGCGAGGTCTCCGTGCACTCGCAGGAAGACGGCGGCGTCGAAGGACGCTGGCTGACGGTGTCGTCGGACCGCGGCGCCACCTGGAGCGTCCCGCGCCCCATCGATCCGGACATCCAGTCGAGCACCGCGGGCGCGCACTCGGCCGCAGGCGGAACCATCGCGGTGGTGTACTTCGTCGATCCGACTTCCGTGCAGTATCTGGCGTCGCCGACTCCGGCCGTGGTGTGCGAAGAACGCTGCGCTGTGTTCGCGACCACGACTGACCAGGGCCTGACCTGGTCGCGTCACGTGATTCCGATCGACGTCGCCGGCGGCGGGCCGGTCACCTTTCCCAATCATCTCGTCGCCGCGGATCCGTCGCGGCTCGGCCGCTTCGCCGTGCTGTTCACGACGAACTCGGGTTCGACACTGGAGTTCTGGGTCACGCCGGACAACGGCGAGAACTGGACGCAGACCAAGGTGCTGACGGCCGCGACCGGTGAGAGCTTCACCAAGCCCTGGATCGCCTACTCGCGCGGCGGCACGCTCGGCGCCGTGTGGCGGGTTCAGCACGCCGACGGTCTGCTGACGCCTTCCGCGATGGTCTCCAAGAATGGCGGCACGGCATTCAGCGAAACGGTTGCGCTGACGAAAACGCCGACCTCTCCCGGCCCAGGGCTGCCGGGCGACGATTGCGCCTGCAACCTGTACCTGGACGCGACGACGCTCTCGGCGACGTGGAGCGATGCGAGCAGCGGCCAGCGCCAGATTTTCTACGGGCGCCTGGACTACTCGCGCCTGAAATAGCGACGCCGTGAACTGCGTGCGTACGACGGCCGGGAGAAATCCGGCCTCACAACCTGGAGTCTCCATGCTGCTCGAAGGTCACTTTCAAAACGCCTACGTCACGCGCGACCTGGACAAGGCGCTGGCCATGTTCCGTTCGCGCTACGGCGTTGACAAGGTTCTGCAGTTCCAGGCCGCGATCGAGGTGAAGACGCCGGCCGGCACTGGTCCGGCCGTGCTCAAGACTGCGCTGGCCTGGGTCGGGCCGCTGCAGTATGAGTTCATCGAACCCGTGTCGGGCCTGGTGCAGGTGTACTGCGACGCACTGCCGGAGGGCGAGGGCTTTGTCTTCCACCACGTCTGCATGCGCGTGCACGACTGGGAACGCACCCGCGCCGAGATCGAGCGCGGTCCGCATCCGGTTGTCCTCGAAGGCAAGACGACCGGCGTGCAGTTCGTCTACGTCGATGCCCGCGAAACGCTGGGCCACTATCTCGAATACGCGTGGATGAAACCCGAGACCTGGGCGGCCATGGGCGGACGCTAAGAGCTGTGGCGCAGTGCCAGCACGCTGCCTTCGGCGTCGCCCGAGAGGTACAGCGTGCCGTCCGCGCCGGCGGCGAGGCCGGCGAATGGGCCCATCGGCCCGGACAGCGTGCCGATCGGGCCGAGCGGCTTGGGGACGACACCCGGCGGGGCGCCGACCGGCAGGCCCGCGGCGAGCACTTCGCGCGTGCCGCGCGCGAGGTCGTAGCGCACGAGTTCCTGGCGGCCCGCATCGAGCACGTGCAGCGCGTTGTCGCGCACCAGCAGGCCCTGCGGCTGCTGCAGTCCGTCGAGCACGGTTTCGGTCTTGCCGCGCGACAGCCTGACGACGCGGCCGCCGCCCGATTCGCTGACGTAGCAGCTGCTGTCCGGCCCGACCGCGACGCCCGAAGGCTGGAGCAGGCCGCTGGCCAGGGTCTCCACCTTGCCGCCGGCGACCGACAGCACGCGGCCCGTGCCCAGCTCCGCGAACAGCACCGCGCCGCCGGGCGCCACGGCGACGCCGTAGAGCTGGTCGAAGCCGCTGGCGATGACCTCGCTCCACTGCTGTGCGGGCCGGTAGCGGGCGACGGCGCCATTGGCCGTGGTGACGACGAACTCGCCGGCGCCGTTGGCGGCGACGCCGCGCGAATAGCCGGGATAGCCAGGCGCGAAGAGCATGCCCGCGCACCGGCGTTCGCCGCCGGGCTGCAGAGTCCACGAGAAGGCGCCGTCGGCGATGAACAGTGAATCGTTGGGTGAGCCGTCTGCATCGACCGCCAGCCCCAGCGGCCAGCTGTAGCCATCGGGGACCAGGTCGCGCGTCCGGCCATCCTTGAGCAGCTCGACGACGTGGCCGGAGATGTTTGACACGAACAGACGCTCGCCGACGAAGGTCAGGTTGTCGAGGCCGGGCGCGAGCTGGGCCAGCACGGTGCGCGCGCCGTTGCGCGGATCGATGCGCAGCACCTGTCCGCTCGCGACCTGTGTCGACACGATGAAACCCTGCGCGTCGAACTTGACCGAGTCCGGCACGCCGAGATCGCCGGCCACCTTCTCCGGCGCGCCGCCGTCGAGGCCGACGCGCCAGATCTCGTTGGTGCCCATCACCGGGAAGTAGAGCTTGCCGTCCGGGCCGACCGCGAAGGCATTGGGCATCGGCACGTCGCTGGCGATGATGCGCGCGGCGCCGCCGTTGCGGTCCAGCTCCATGATGCGTCCGCCGGGGCGGCATTCACCTGCAATCAAGCGACCTTGGTGGAAGGTGATCGGATTGGCGACCGGAATGTCGCCGTAGATCACCCGCGTCGTACCGTCGGGTGCGCGCATGCTGACGCGGCCTTCGGTGATCTCCGTGGCGTAGAGATTGCCCGCGTCGTCGAAGGCCAGGTCGTCGGGCGCGACGATGTCGCCGCCCTTGGGGCTGATCGTCTCGATCGCGCCGCTGTCGACGTCGATCGCGCTGATCTGGCTGCCCGATACCTGTGCGACGTAGATGCGGCCGTCGGGTCCCGTGCGCAGGCCGTTGGCGCCGAACAGGCGGCTGGGCGGCGTCAGGCGCTCGAGGCGCCAGCCTTCGGCGACGATGGACGATCCGGTGGCGGGGTAGCGACTGGTGGACAGCGACATTTCTGCGTTCTCCTTGATGTTCACGCGTTCTGCGCGAGCGTGGCGCGGATCTGGTGCTTGAGGACCTTGCCGGCATCGTTCTTGGGCAGCGCGTCCCAGAGCACGACCTGCTCCGGCGCCTTGAACGCCGCCAGACCTTGTGCGGCGAGATAGCCGCGCAAGCCGGCCACGTCGGGCCCGGGCGTGCCCTTGGGCACGATCACGGCGCAGGCGCGTTCGCCCGTGCGCGCATCGGGCAGGCCGACGATCGCGACTTCGGCGATCTGCGGATGGCCAACGAGAATGTCCTCGACCTCCTTGGGCGAGATGTTCTCGCCGTTGCGGATGATGATGTCCTTGGCGCGGCCGGTGACGACCAGGTAGCGGTCGTCGACGAGTCGCGCGAGATCGCCGGTACGGAAATAGCCTTCCGCATCGAACGAGGACGCCTCGTCTTCCGCGCGCAGATAACCCACCAGCATCTGCGGCCCGCGTGCGTGGACTTCGCCTTCGTCCGCCGACGCGCGGCCCGCGCCGGATGGCGCCGAGCGGTGTTCGACCAGCTTGATCTCGGCGTCGCCGCGGCGGCCGTCGGTGTTCGCCGCCTGTTCGGTCTCGTCCGCCCGCGTGGCGCCGACCGTGGTGACCGGCACTTCGGTGGAGCCGTAGACGCGCGTGACGACGGCGCGCTCGAAATACGACTGGGCATCGCGGATCAGCGACGGCGGCACCGAGGCGCCGCCGCAGACGAACACCTTGAGGCCCGGCAGGCGCGTGCCGGCGCGACGCGCGGCTGCCAGCAGCTGTTCGAGGAAGGGCGTCGCGCCGGCCATGTGCGTGCAGCCTTCGGCCTGCATGATGCGCACCGCGTCGTCGGCGTCCCAGCGTTCCATGAGGACCGCGGTGGTGCCCAGCAACAGCGGCCCTTCAAAGGTGTAGATCGAGCCGCCGATGTGGCCGATGGGCGAAGGCACCAGGAACTTGTCGCCCGGCTCGACCCGCCAGTGGTCACGCAGCTGGCAGATCAGCGCGTGCAGCGAGTTGTGCGTGTGCATCACGCCCTTGGGGCGGCCGGTCGTACCGGAGGTGTAGAGCACCATGCGCACGGCGTCGGCATCGACGGCAGGGAAGCTGGCGCCGGCGTGCTGCTCGCGCAACAGCGATTCGTAAGCGGTATGCGGCCCGGCGTCGCCGCGCAGCACCACCACCTCGGGCGGCTGCTCGATCTGCGCGACCACGCGGCTCAGCATCGCGGCATAGTCCTGCTGGCGAAAGCTCGCCGGCACGAACACCAGGCGGCTGTCGACGTCCTTGAGGATGAACTGCAGTTCGCGATCGCGCAGCGACGGCAGGATCGGATTGACCACCATGCCGGCCAGCGTCGCCGCCAGGTAGATCACCGCCGCCTCGTGCCAGTTGGGCAGCATGAACGACACCACGCTGCCGCTGGGTGCGCGCGCGAGCATCGCCTGTGCGAGCAGGCTTGCCTGCGCGTGCAGGCCGGCGCAGTCGATGCGCCGATCGCCGTCCACCAGCAGCACGCGCTGCGGCGTCTGCTGCGCCGCCTGCTGCAGCGCATCGGCCAGCGTCGCGCGTATCCAGCGGCCTTCGGCATAGGCGCGCGCAGCGCGCGCTTCATCCCAGCGGATCCATCGTCCGGAGAGCAGTTTTCGATTGGGCTTGCGAACGGGACGGATGTCACTCGGCATTACGACCGCTCTCTGGCGAAGGCATCAGCTATTTATAGCGCCCGGTCGAGGTCACGGATGCAGGTGGGTTCGCAGTTGTCAGGCACAGTCAAGGCTGATGTCCGGGGCGATCAATACGCAAGCGGCGATACTGGTCTAGATTCTCTCCAATCTCATTGTGGGACAAGGTCTTGAACGATATGCAGGTAGCCATTGTCACGGGTGCAAGCAGCGGCATCGGCTTCGGCACGGCGGTCAAACTCGCCGAGATGGGCATGGCGGTGCTGGGTGTCGGCCGCGACGAGCAGAAGCTCGCCACGCTGGCCGCGGCGATCGGCAATCCCGAGCGTGTCGCCACGCTGGCGGTGGACCTGACCGCGGACGCCGCGCCCCGGCAGGTCGCGGATCTGGCGGTGTCACGCTGGGGTTCGATCGACTTTCTCATCAACAACGCCGGCGTCGGCAGCCCGAAGCCCTTGCATGAGACCGACGATCAGATGCTCGATTACTTTCTCGGCCTGATGCTGCGTGCGCCGTTTCGCATGGCGCGCGAAGTGCTGCCGCACATGAAGAAGGGCTCGGCGATCATCAATGTCACGTCGACTTTCGCCGTGGTCGGCGGTTTGCGCGGCGGTGCCTATTCCGCGGCCAAGGCCGGGCTCACCGGGCTCACGCAGCACATCGCCTGCCAGTACGGCGCCGCCGGCATCCGCTGCAATGCGGTGGCGCCCGGCGTCACCGTCACGCCGATGACGGAAGGCCGGCTGCAAGATGAGCGCTTTCGGCGCATGAACGTGGAGATGACGCCGCACTACCGCCTGGGCCAGGTCGACGACATCGCCAGCACGATCGCCTTCCTGTGCACGCCGGGCGGCAGCTTCATCAACGCCCAGACCATCGTTGTCGACGGCGGCTGGAGCTCGACCAAGTACCTGTCGGACTTCGGGCTGACGTCGGAATGGAAGGCGCGATAGGGTCATGACTTCTCCGATCGAACATCCATTGAAAGCGGGCCGCGTCGCGCCGCTGCTGCCCCCGGACTGGGGCGATGCCGTGCACGACGCGACGATGGCCATGCCCAGTGCGCGCAACTTCATCCTGGCCAACTGGCAGAGCGACCCGCGCGGTGTGAACGGCCTGGGCGTGATGCTGCGCCATCCGGCGGCGACCAAGGCCTTTCTGTGCTTCAACAACCACGTTGCCGTGGCCAGCAGCCTGTCGAAGCGCCTGCGTGAGCTGGCGATCCTGCGCATCAGCTGGCTGCGCCGCTCCGAGTACGAGTTCGTGCAGCACATCGTGCTCGGCCGGCGTGCCGGCCTGACGGATGCCGAGATCGAGCGGATCACGCTCGGTCCCGACGCGCCGGGCTGGGCGCCGGTCGACGCCGATCTGCTGCACGCAGTGGACGAGTTGCTCGCCGATGCCTGCATTGGTGATGCGACCTGGGAGCGGCTGTCGCAGTCCTTCACCACCGAACAGATCATCGACCTGATCTACGCCGTCGGCTGCTACGAGATCGCCGCGATGATCTTCAAGTCCCTGGGCGCGCAGATCGAACCGGGCGCGGATGCGCTGTGCCCGGAGCTCCGGGCGCGCATGCACGCCCGCAAGGAAGGCCCATGACCGACTCCATCACCTTCGGCAAGCCGCTCGCCGAGGAGAAGCTCGGCGCACTGACGCTCGGCGGCTTTCTGCGCGAGGTGTGTGCCGCCAATGCGGCCAAGGAAGCGCTGGTCTTTCATCTGCCGAACGGTGAAGTGGTCCGTCGCAGCTACGCCCAGGTCTGGGACGAGGCGCAGACGGTGGCACGCGCGCTGGTTGCGCGCGGCGTGACCAAGGAGACGCGCGTCGGCCTGCTGGTGACCAACCGCCCGGAATGGGTGACAGCGATGTTCGGCATCGCGCTCGCCGGCGGCACCTGCGTGGCACTGAGCACCTTCGCCAAGGGGCCGGAGCTGGAGTACGCGCTGCGCGTCGCCGATGTCTCGCTGCTGATCTTCGAGCGCGCGGTGTTGAACCGCGATTTTGCCAAGGAGCTGATCGAGATCTGCCCGGAGCTGGCGACGTCCGCGGTGCCGACGCAGTCGCAGCGCTTGCCTTACCTGCGACGGGCGGTCTGCATCGGCGACGCCTGTCCGTCGGGCACGTTCGAAAGCTGGGCTGACTTCCTGCAGCGCGGCCCCTTCGCGCCGGCCGCGCTGGTCGAGGCCATGAGTGCCGAAGTCGCGCCGACGGACCGGGCGTTCGTGTTCTTCTCCTCAGGCTCCACCGCCAAGCCCAAGGCGATCCAGCACTCGCACCGCGCCGCCGCGCTGCAGTGCTGGCGCTGGCGCCATTTCTTTGCGCTGGACCCGGCTGTGCGCACCTGGTCGGCCAACGGCTTTTTCTGGTCCGGCAATTTCTGCATGGGCCTGGGCGCGACCTTCGCCGCAGGCGGCTGCCTGGTGCTGCAAAGCGCCTTCCTGCCCGGCGAGGCGCTGCGCCTGATGCAGGCCGAGCGGGCCACGCTGCCGCTGGCGTGGCCGCACCAATGGGGACGGCTGGTCGAAGATCCGGCGTACCCGGACACCGATCTGAGTTCGCTGCGCTACGTCGGCGAGATTTCGCCGCTGCGCCAGCATCCCACCGTGAACGCCGACTGGCAGGAGCCGGTGTCGGCCTACGGCAGCACCGAGACCTTCACGCTGGTGACGGTGCATCCGAGCGGCACGCCGCCCGCCATCGCGGCCGGCAACAACGGTCTGCCGCTGCCGGGCAACATCATCAAGGTGGTCGATCCGCTGACCGGCCAGGTGGTGCCGCGCGGGCAGGCGGGCGAGATCGCGTTGAAGGGGCCGACGCTGATGCTCGGTTACCTGCGCGTGCCCGCGGAGGAGACCTTCGACAGCGAGGGCTTCTTCCGCACCGGCGACGGCGGCTTCATCGACGAGCAGGGGCAGCTGCACTGGCAGGGCCGCCTCAACGACATCATCAAGACCGGCGGCGCCAATGTCTCGCCGCTGGAGATCAGCGCGGTGGCCATGCAATGCCCGGGCGTCAAGATCGCGGCGACGGTGGGCGTACCGCATGACACGCTGGGCGAGATGGTCGTGACCTGCATCGTTGCCGAGGAAGGTGCACACCTCGACGAGAGCGCGGTGCGTGGCTTCGTCGCGACGCAGCTGTCGAGCTACAAGGTGCCGCGGCGTGTGCTGTTCATCGCCGACTCGGACCTCGAGATGACGGCCTCGAACAAGATCAAGAGCGCGCCGCTGCGCGAGCTGGCGGTACGCAGGCTCGCCGGCTGAGCGAGCGCCAGCCGCCAAACGCGGCGAGGGGGAGCACACGGTGGTGGATTTCAACGAAGAAGCCGACTTTGTCGTCGTCGGCAGCGGTGGCGGCTCCATGTGCTCGGCGCTGGTGATGCGCGCGGCCGGCAAGAGCGTCCTGATCCTGGAAAAGACCGACCTGGTCGGCGGCACCACTGCGCGCTCCGGCGGCGTGATGTGGCTGCCGAACAATCGCTTCATGAAGCGCGACGGCGTCGACGACAGCTTCGAGCGGGCGTGGACCTATCTCGATGCGCTGCTGGGCGGCCAACGCGATGCGCCGGGATCCACGCCGGCCCGCCGCCGCCGCTATTTGATGGAAGCCCCGCGCATGGTGGATTTCCTCGAAGGCGAGGGCGTCAGGCTGACCCGCGTCGCGGAGTGGCCGGACTATTACGACGAGCTGCCCGGTGGGTCCATTCCAGGACGCACCGTGGTGGCCGAGCTGTTCAACGTCAAGGAACTCGGGCCGTGGGAAAAGAAGCTGCGCCCCAGCTTCGTCCAGATCCCGCTGCCGGCCTCGCTCGAAGAGATGCTGGAGCTGCCGGCGCTCAAGCGTTCGTGGCGCGTGAAGCTGCTGCTGCTCAAACTGATCGGGCGCGCCGTCGTCGCGAAGCTGACCGGCAAGCGCTGGGTGGCCGGCGGTGCGGCGCTGCAGGGGCGCATGCTGCAGGCCGCGCTGCGCGCCGGCGCCGATATCCGCACCGAGTCGCCCGTGACCGGGCTGATCGTTGAAGCCGGTGCGGTCAAAGGCGTGCTGACAGTGAAGGACGGCCGTCCGTGGCGCGTCCGCGCGCGTCTGGGCGTGCTCGTCAACGCCGGCGGTTTCGCACGCAACCAGGCTATGCGCGATCGCTACATCCCCGGCACGTCCGTGAAGTGGACCCTGGTGACGCCCGGCGACACCGGTGAAATGATCGAGGAAATGATGAGTCAGGGCGCCGCCGTCGCGCAGATGGACGAGCGCGTCGGCAACCAGCTCACGATCCCGCCGGGCACAGAGGACAGCGAGATCAAACCGACGGCCCAATCCATGACCGCAGCACCCCATGCCATCCTCGTGGACCGGAGCGGCCTGCGTTACATGAACGAGGGCGGCTCCTACATGGCCTATTCCAAGGCCATGCTCGAACGCAACAAGACCGTGCCTGCGGTGCCGAGTTGGGCGGTCTTCGACAGCCAGTACATGGCCAAGTACATGCTTGCGGGCACGATGCCGGGCAGCACGAAGCCGCAGCGCTGGTACGACGAGGGTTATCTGAAAAAGGCCGACAGCCTCGACGAGCTGGCCCGCCAGCTGGACATCGATCCGGCGACACTCAAGTCCACCATCGAGCGCTTCAACCGCTTTGTCGCCAATAACCGCGACGAGGATTTCCATCGCGGCGAGCGCGCCTATGACCGCTGGCTGGGTGACGAGCTGCACCAGCCCTCCCCGGCGTTGGGCCGGATCGACAAGCCGCCGTACTACGCGGTGCCCGTCTACCCGGGCGACGTCGG
The DNA here is from genome assembly GCA_041659605.1 of Sinimarinibacterium sp. GTDB lineage: Bacteria > Pseudomonadota > Gammaproteobacteria > Nevskiales > Nevskiaceae > Solimonas. Next base: position 33,747 of record JBAZXW010000034.1, read on the forward strand.
CACCTACGGTGGCGTCGTGACCGACGAGCACGCCCGCGTGCTGCGCGAGGACGGCTCGGTGATTCCGGGTCTGTACGCCACCGGCGTTTCGACCGCCTCGGTGATGGGACGCTTCTACCCCGGCGCGGGCAGCAGCGTCGGCCCGTCCTTCGTCTGGGGCTACGTCGCCGCCCGACACGCCGCAGGCAACGCAGGCCCATAGGCGGGGCTGCATCGCGGCCCGGAACGACGCCGGCAAACGCTCGACAAATCAACAACACTGTTGACGACGGTCGGCCCGTGCATTAGCGTAACGTCCGACCGGACCGCGTCCGGTTTCTCCATCGTCAACCAAGGCCCGCCATGTCCGTATCCGCGCAATTGAACACTGCCGTTCCCACGGTTTCCCACTGGATCGGCGGCAAGGCCGTGGCGGGCTCCATGAGCCGCGCCGGCGAGGTGTACAACCCGAGCACGGGTCTGGTCACGGCGAAGGTACCGTTTGCATCGAGCGAGGAACTGGACGCCTGCGTTGCGGTGGCCAAGGCGGCGTTTGGCGCCTGGGCGGCGACGCCGCCGCTGCGTCGCGCGCGCGTGCTGTTCCGCTACCGCCAGCTGCTCGAAGCGGCCAGCGACGAGCTGGCCGCGATCATCTCCAGCGAGCACGGCAAGACGCTCAGCGACGCCCGCGGCGAAGTCGTGCGCGGCCTGGAAGTGGTCGAGTTCGCCTGCGGCATCCCCGACCTGATCAAGGGCGAATACAACGAAAACGTCGGCACCGGCGTCGATGCCTACAGCATTCGCCAGCCGCTGGGCGTGGTCGCCGGCATCACCCCGTTCAACTTCCCGGCAATGGTGCCGCTGTGGATGTTCCCGGTGGCCCTGGCTTGCGGCAACACTTTCATCCTCAAGCCCTCCGAGCGCGACCCCTCCACGTCGGTGTTGCTGGCCAAGCTGCTCAAGGACGCCGGCCTGCCGGACGGCGTGTTCAACGTCCTGCACGGCGACCGCACCGCCGTCGACGGCTTGCTGCAGCATCCCGACATCGCCGCGATCAGCTTCGTCGGCTCGACGCCGGTGGCGCGCCACGTCCATCAGCAGGGCACGCTGCACGGCAAGCGCGTGCAGGCGCTGGGCGGCGCCAAGAATCACATGGTCATCCTGCCGGACGCCGACATCGACGACGCCGTCGAGGCCCTGCTCGGCGCCGCCTACGGCTCCGCCGGCGAGCGCTGCATGGCGATCTCGATCGCAGTGGCGGTGGGCGACGCCTGTGCCGACCGGCTCATCGAGCGCCTCGCGCCCAAGGTCAAGGCCCTGAAGATTGGCCTGCCGACCGACGGCAGCACGGAAATGGGCCCGCTGATTACCGGCGAGCACCGCAAGAAGGTCTGCGACTACATCGGCACCGGCGTCCACGAAGGTGCCAGGCTGCTGGTGGACGGGCGTCCCGGCTATGCCGACGCGCCGGGCGGCTTCTTCCTGGGCGGTTCCCTGTTCGACGGCGTGCAGCCGCAGATGAAGATTTACAAGGAAGAAATCTTCGGACCGGTGCTGGGCATCCTGCGCGTGCCGGATCTCGACACCGCGATCAAGCTGATCAACGCTCATCCGTACGCCAACGGTACCGCGATCTTCACGCGCAGCGGCGCGGCAGCACGCGCCTTCACCTCGGGCATCGAGGTGGGCATGGTCGGCGTCAACGTGCCGCTGCCGGTGCCGGTGGCGTTCCACAGCTTCGGCGGCTGGCGCAGCTCGCTGTTCGGCGATCACCACATCTACGGCCGCGAAGGCGTGCGCTTCTACACGCGCCTGAAGGCGATCACCCAGCGCTGGCCGCGTGAGGTGGAGCAGAAGGCCGAGTTCTCGATGCCGACGATGAAGTGAGGCAGTGCCGCAAGCGATGGCAAGCGCGTCCCAGGTATCGGTCGAACGACTGACGCTCTCGGCGTCCGGTCTCGATCTGGTGGCGGATGCCGCCGGGCCGGCGGACGCGCCCGCCGTGCTTTTTCTGCACGGCAGCGGGCAGACGCGGCAGAGCTGGGGGCGGGCGCTGCACGGGGCCGCCGCGCGCGGCTACCGCGCGCTCTCGCTGGATCTGCGCGGCCATGGCGACAGTGCCTGGTCGCGCGACGGACGCTACAGCCTTGAGCTGTTCGCGGCGGACCTGCGCGAAGTCATCCGCCAGCTCGGCCGCGCGCCGGTGCTGGTGGGCGCGTCGCTGGGCGGGCTCGCCAGCATGCTGATTGCCGGTGACGAGCCGGCGCTGGCCCACGCCCTGGTGCTCGTGGATATCACGCCGCGCATCGAGGAGCGCGGCGCCCGGGAAATTGTCGCGTTCATGGACAGCGCGCCCGATGGTTTCGCCTCTCTGGAGCAAGCCGCCGACGCGGTCGCCGCCTATCTGCCGCACCGGCAGCGCCCCGGCGACACGTCAGGCTTGCTGCGCAACCTTCGTCTGCGCAACGGTCGTTATCACTGGCACTGGGACCCGGCGTTCATGCGTATGGGCCGGGACGCCGGCTCGGACTATCGCTTCAATGGGCCCAACCCGCTGGAGCAGGCCGCGCGCGCACTGCGGCTGCCGACCCTGCTCGTGCGGGGTGGACGCAGTCGCATCGTCAGCGAGGATGCGGTGCGCGAGTTCCGCGCGCTCGTGCCGCACGCCGAGTATGTCGACATCGCCGAGGCCCATCACATGGTGGCGGGCGATGCCAACGATGCGTTCAACGATGCCGTGTTCCGCTTCATCGATCGCCATGCTGCCGTGGGCTGAACACGGCGCGCGCCGGCCCGCCCCATGACGGAAACGGCGAACCGCGGCTGGGGACCCTTGGAGCCGCTGCGCGAGCCGGGCTTCCGTAAAATCTGGTCGGCGAGCCTGCTGTCCAATTTCGGGCAGCTGGTGCTGGGCGTCGGCGCGGCCTGGGAGATGACGCGCCTGACGCCTGCGCCGGAGATGGTCGCGCTGGTGCAGACCGCGCTGATGCTGCCGCTGATGCTGGTCGCCGTTCCGGCGGGCGCGATCGCCGACATGTTCGACCGGCGCAAGGTCGCGATGGCGGGCCTCGCCTTCGCCGGGTTGGCGGCGGCGCTGCTCGCCGCGATTGCCGCGCTCGGCCTCATCGCGCCAGGGGTGCTGCTCGCGTTCTGCTTCCTGATCGGCGCGGGCGTCGCACTCTACGGCCCCGCATGGCAGGCCTCGGTGATCGAGCAGGTCAAGCCGGAAGTGCTGCCGGCGGCCGTGGCGCTGTCGTCGGTCAGCTACAACATTGCCCGCAGCTTCGGCCCGGCGATCGGCGGCGTGATCGTCGTCACCGCCGGCGCGATGGCGACGTTCGCGCTCAGTGCGCTGCTGTACCTGCCGCTGCTGGCTGCGTTCTACGTCTGGCGGCGCAAGCACCTGCCGCCGCGCCTGCCGCCCGAGCAGATGCACCGCGCGATCATCTCGGGCGCGCGCTATGCGATCCATGCGCCGCCGGTGCGCAACGCGATCGTCAGGGCCGCGGTGAGCGGCTTCTCCAGCGCCGCGACGCTCGCGCTCACGCCGCTCGTCGCCCGCGATCTGCTCGGCGGCGACGCGCGCACCTACGGTCTGCTGCTGGGCGCGAACGGCCTGGGGGCGGTCGTCGGTGCGCTCGCGGTCAGCCGGACGCGCGAGCGACTGTCGCCGGAGCATACCGTTCGCGTCTGCGCGGCGGTCACCGGCCTGATGATCCTGTTGATCGGCCTGAGCCACAGCCTGTTGCTGAGCGCCGCCTGCCTGCTCGTCGGCGGCGCCGCCAACTTGCTGTTGATCAACCTGCTCAGTGTCGGCGTGCAGCTCGCCGCACCGCGCTGGGTCGCGGCACGGGCGCTGTCGTGGTTCCAGTCCGCGCTGACCGGCGGCCTCGCTTTCGGCGCCTGGTTCTGGGGGCACCTGACCGGCGAATGGACGCTCAGCACCGCGCTGATGGTTGCCGGCGGGGTCATGATGCTGACGCCTCTGATCGGCTTCGTGCTGCCGATGCCGAGCGTGGCCCCGTCCGACAGCGAGCTGGTGACGCTTGCCAACGAGCCGGAGGTGGCGTTGCCGATCACCGCGCGCAGCGGACCCGTCGTCATCGAGATCGACTACCGCGTCGATCCCGATCGGGCGCGGCAGTTCTACGACCTCATGCTCAGGCTGCAGCGCACGCGCCTGCGCAACGGCGCATTCGGCTGGTCGCTGTCGCGCGACATCGCCGATCCGCAGCTGTGGATCGAGCGCTTCCACTGTCCGACCTGGGGCGATTACCTGCGCCAGCGCAGCCGCTACACCCAGGCGGACCGCGAGCTGCAGCTGCGGGTGGACGGCTTCCATGTGCCCGGCCCCGGGCCACGCGTGCGCCGACGTCTGGAGCGGCCGCTCGGTTCGGTGCGCTGGCGCGCCGATACCCCCGATCCCAGCCGCGAGCACACGCCGCTGTTTACCCACTGAGCCGTCATCTGCAAATAGGCAACACTGTCGACTAACGAGAGCAGGCGCGTATATACTCGGACGAGTACGCGGTCGCCACCGATGACCGCGCCCAGTTCGCGCCTCGCAAGGAGACCAGAATGGCCGAAGCCTTGATCATCGACGCCGTGCGTACGCCGCGCGGAATCGGCAAGCCCGGCAAGGGCGCTCTCACCAGCATGCATCCGCAGCACCTCGCCGCGACGGTTCTCAGGGCGCTGCAACAGCGCAACGACCTGCAGACGGCGGACGTCGACGACGTCATCTGGGGCACCAGCGCGCAGAAGGGCCTCCAGGGCGGCGACATGGGACGCATGGCCGCGCTCGACGCCGGCTACGACGTGCGCGTCAGCGGCGTGACGCTCGACCGGTTTTGCGGTAGTGGCCTTACTGCGGTGAGCTTCGCCGCCGCGCAGATCAAGTCCGGCATGGAAGAGCTCATCGTTGCCGGCGGCACCGAGATGACTTCGCAAATCGCGGCCATGCAGCAGCAGGAAGCCGCGGCCGGGCTCAAGTCGCCGGGCCTGGGCACCGGCAACGCGCGGCTGCAGGCGAAGTACCCGCAGTCGCACCAGGGCGTGAGTGCGGACGCGATCGCCTCGATGGAACGCATCAGCCGTGAGGCGCTCGATGCGTTCGGCGCGGAAAGCCAGAAGCGCGCGGCGCACGCGATCCAGAACGGCTGGTTCGACAAATCCATCGTTCCGGTGATCGACGACACGGGCAAGGTGATCCTGGCCAGGGACGAGTACCCGCGGCCGGATACGACTTTGGCCGGTCTGGCGGCGCTGCAACCGGCGTTCGCGCAGATCGCGGACATGCCGCTGGATGCGAACGGCACGACCTTCCGCAAGCTCATCAACAAGGTCTATCCGGACGTGAAGATCGAGGCCCGGCATCACGCGGGCACGTCTTCCGGCAACGTCGACGGCGCCGGAGCGCTCCTGCTGGCGTCGGAGAGCTACGCACGCGCGCACGGATTCAAGCCGCGCGCGCGCGTGATCGCGACGGCCAACGTCGGCGACGATCCGACGCTGATGCTCAACGCCCCGGTGCCGGCGGCGCGCAAGGTACTCGCGAAAGCGGGCCTGACCAAGCGCGACATCGACCTGTGGGAAGTCAACGAGGCCTTCGCGGTCGTCGTCGAGAAGTTCATCCGCGATCTCGATCTGGACCGCGAGAAGGTCAACGTCAACGGCGGTGCGATCGCGCTCGGCCATCCGATCGGCGCGACCGGCGCGATCCTGATCGGTACGGTGCTGGACGAGCTGGAGCGGCGCGATCTCCGGCGCGCGCTGGTGACGATGTGCGCGGCGGGCGGCATGGCGCCGGCGATCATCATCGAACGCGTGTGACCCGGGGCATCGCAACATGAACGACAAGACCGCGATGCTGCCGTGGCCGGCCGACGACCTTTCGACCTACGGCCCGGTCGAGGCCAAGCCGGTGGGCAAGACCCAGCATTACGTTGGGCGCGTCATGCACCGCAACTGGGTTTCGATCCCGCACGTCACGCATCACGACGATGCCGACATCACGCTGTTCGAGCGGCGCCGCAAGGACTGGAACGCGGCGCACCCGGAACAGAAGCGCTCGCTGCTGGCGGCGCTGGTCAAGGCCTCGGTGGCGGCGCTGCAGCGCTATCCGCGCTTCAACAGCGCGTTGAGCGCCGATGGTGCGACACTGATCTCGCGGCAGCACTTCCACATCGGCATCGCCGTCGACGTGCCCAGCGGCCTGCTGGTGCCGGTGCTGCGCGACTGCGACAGCAAGAGCATCGATGCGATCAACGAGGAGACGGCGCGGATCTCCGAGAAGGCCCGCACCAAGGGCCTGGCGCTGGCGGAGATGTCCGGCGGCTGTTTCACCCTGTCGTCACTTGGGCACATCGGCGGCACCGGCTTCACGCCGATCATCAATGCGCCCGAGGTGGCGATTCTCGGCATCTGTCGTACTCAGGACCGCTTCCTCCCCGATGCCGAGGGGCGACCGGTACTGCGGCAGCTGTTGCCGCTGTCGCTGAGCTATGACCATCGAGTCATCAACGGTGCCGACGCGGCGCGTTTCGTCCGCGCAATCGCCGAATGGCTCGATGGCTACGAATTCGCATGACGTCTCGCTGCCGGCCCGATGCTCGGGCGGTCTCGATATAGGCAACAACGTTGAACAAACGGTCGTTAAATTCCGCTAAAATCAACATATCATCCGGAGTCACATACCATGTTTGACGGAGCTGCCTTGGCAAAGAAGAGCGTGCAGAGACGCAAGCGGAATCCCGACAATACGCGCGTGGCGATTCTGCAGGCGGCGGGCAAGCTGCTGGCCAAGGATGGGCCGGAGGGGCTGAGCGTTTCGCAGGTGGCGCAGCTCGCCGGCGTCAACCGCGGTACGGCCTATCAGCACTTCCCGAGCCGCGAGCTGCTGCTGGCGGCGACGACCGCCTGGGTGAGCGATCAGCTGCGCCGCGCGGTGTTCGGCGATCACAAGCCGGACGAGGACGTCAGCGACATCGACCCGCAGTTCGTCACCGAGCAGATGGCGGAATTTGCGATGGAGAACCCGGAGCTGGGCCGCGTCTGGCTGTTCGAGCTGCTCAGCTCCAACCGGCCCGCGAGCGATCCGTTCTGGAACCAGTACCGCAGTCAGTTCGAAAGGTTCGCGCAGACGGACATGGCGCAGCCGGGTATCGACGTCGAAGTCCAGACTGTGGTGATGCTGAGCGGCATTTTCCTCTGGCCGGTGTTTGCCCGTAACCAGGCGCGCACCGCCAAGGAACGCCAGCAGATGTCGAAGCGCTTTGCCAGCGAGATGTTGCGCCTGTGCCTCCACGGCACCATGCGGCCGGATAAATTCCCCGAGCTGAACGCGAAGCTGGGCAAGACGGTCAACGGCCGCAAGCGGTCGAAATAGACCGTTGGACCCCTCGGCCGGATCGGCCGGAGCGGGTGGGTGCGAAAACAAAAATCAACAACACTGTTGACGACAAGCGCCTGCTGATTTAGCTTTGTCGGACCTGGTGCGGCTTGCCGTGACGATGCCACGCCAGACAACGTCGGCCCGCACGGGCGTTAGCGACGTCGACCCGCCGCTCAAGCAACCACCGCAGAGGATCTGAACAACCATGTCACTCGCAGGCAAGACCGCCATCGTGACCGGGGCGGCGTCGGGCATCGGACTGGCGACGGCGCGTCGCTTGGCCAGGGATGGCGCCAATATCGCCATCTGGGATCTCAATGAAGCCGGCGCGCAGGCTGCCGCCGCTGACCTCGTGCGCGAAGGTCACCGCGCCATTGCCTCGCGCGTCGACGTGTCGAAACGCGCCGACGTCGATGCCGCGGTCAAACTCGTGCACGAGCAGTTCGGGCCGGTCAGCATCCTGGTCAACAATGCCGGCATGTCCGCGTTCACTCCGTTCATGGAAATCACCGAGGAGCTGTGGGATCGGGTGATGACCGTGAACCTCAAGAGCATGCTGATCTGCACGCAGGCGGTGCTACCCGACATGCTGGAGGCGAAGTGGGGCCGGGTGATCAACGTGTCCTCGTCGAGCGCGCAGACCGGGGCGAAAAGCATGGTGCACTACGCCGCATCCAAGGGTGGCGTGATCGCCTTCACCAAGTCGCTGGCGCAGGAACTCGCGCCCACCGGCATCACCGTCAACAACGTGCCGCCCGGCTTCGTCGATACGCCGATGCTGCGTGCGGGCCTGAAAGACAACGTCGACCAGATCGCCGCCGCTTCGCCGATGAAGCGTCCGGGCCGCCCGGAAGACATGGCCGCGGCCATTGCCTTCCTGGCCACGGAAGACGCCGGCTACATCACCGGCCACACGCTGAGCGTCAACGGCGGTCGGTACTCCTCTTAAGCGAATCCGTCCCATGACCGACAAGACCCTCGACTGTTCCGATATCGACCGCTACCTCGGCAAGCCGATTCAGTCGGCGCGTTTGAAGGAGCCGCTCGCAGGCATCGATATCCGCCGCTGGGCGCAGGCCATGCACTACCCGAACCGCCTGCACTACGACGATGACTATGCGGCGGAAAGCCGTTTCGGCCGTCTCATGGCGCCGCAGTCCTTCCCGGTCGCGACCGACGACGGTCACGGGGCCAGCCCGGCCTGCGTCGGGTCGATCCCGAATTCGCATCTGATCTTCGGCGGCGATGAATGGTGGTTCCACGCTGCGCGCGTCGGTCCGGGTGACTGGGTCCACAACGAGCGCATCCCGTTCGACTATGTCGTCAAGGAAACCAAGTTCGCCGGTCCGACCTGCTTCCAGCGCGGAGACAACAACTACTACGACGGGCAGGGCGACAAGATCGCCACCCAGCGCTCGACCAGCATCCGTTACCGCGCCGATCTCGCGCGCGAAATGGGCTCGCTGACCGCGACGGAAGATCCGGTGTGGACCCGCGAGCAGATCCGCGAGCTGGAAGAAAAGAAGCTCGACTACGTCAAGACACTGCACGAGCTGGGGCATGGCAAGCGCTGGTGGGATGATGTCAGCGTGGGCGATCAGTTGCCGACGCGCATTTTCGGACCGCACAGCATCGCCAGTTTCACCACCGAGTGGCGTGCCTACATCTTCACGATCTGGGGCGGCATCCACCGCCGCACCGATCTCGATCTCGCGGCGCTGGGCTTCACCGCGGACATGGCGGGTCATGAGAACGATCCGGTGATGGAGCGGCAGAATCCGGAGCTGACCGACGGCGCCTACTACGGCCCGTCGCGCGGACACCTGTTCCCGGAGTGGGCGCGCACCATCGGCATGCCGCGCGCCTACGGCTATGGCGCCTCGATGGGGGCCTGGATCATCGACTACTTTGCTGGCTGGGCCGGCGAGTGGGGCCGGGTGGTCCACTCGAACAGCGCGTATCGCGGCCCGGCGTTCGCCGGCGACATCACGATCATGACGGCCAGCGTGATCGACAAGCGCGTGGACGAGCAGGGACGGTCGATCGTGCAGGTGGACTGCAAGATGACCAATCAGCTCGGCACGGTGATGGCCACGGCGAAGGCCGAGATCGAGCTGCCGAAGAAGTAGATCAGCCGCGTGGTTCGCGGTTCATGGGGCGGCCACGTGCCGCCCCATGTCGTTGTGGTCCCTGCTCAGCGACAACGGCTGCATCAGAACGGTCACCGCTGTCCGTGCTCACCCAGAAAACGTTCGATGACTTCGTTGACCGTGTTCGGGGCTTCCAGTCCGGCCAAGTGCCCGATCCTCGGGAGCACCACAAAGCGGCTGCCCGGGATCGAGTCCGCCATCGCCTTGGTTTCCGGAACCGGAAAGGTGCGGTCTTCGGCCCCGGCAACCACCAGCACCGGGCTGCGAATCCCCGTCAGTTGTCGGTGCCGATCCACCCGATAAGGCACCACGCTGCGGACTGCCCAGTGCACTGAACGGGGATTGGCCTCCAGTACGCTCGCGCGAATTTGCGCAACGACTTCTGGCCGGGTCGCCTCGGTGGTCGGACCGGTAAAGGCAATCACCGCTCGTCGCAGTAGCAGGCCGGGCATCTCACGCAGACGCGATAACAGTGCGGCCAGCATCAGGAATTCCACTTTCTGACGCCAGCCGACTGCCGAAGCGCTGCAGTTCATCAGGATGGCGGCGCGCGTTCGCTGCGGATACGTGGCGGCGAAAACGCCGCCCATCATGCCGCCCCAGGAATTGCCGACCAGGATGCAATCCTGGATGCGCAGTGCGTCGAGGATCTGGCAGAGTGCGTGGGCGCACTCATCGAGCGTGAAATTGCGCGTGAGCGGGTCGCTCAGGCCGTGACCCGGCGAATCCACCATCACGATGCGATAACGGTCGCCAAAGTGCGCGGCCTGGGCGCGCCACATGCGTCCGTCCATCAGGAGGCTGGGCCAAAACACCATGGCCGGTCCGGAGTCCTTGCCGCAAAGACGGACGTTCAAGTGCCCGAGCGTGGTCGGGATGCGGTTGGTCGATTCGGTGAGCATAAAGTTCCGGAGGAGCCGCACCATCGTAGGCGCCGCTCTGTGATGACGGAACTGATTTGTTTTCATGGCTCGTCATCAACGGGATTGATGACGGCGGGTCTTCAATCCGACGACGGCAGCGGCTTGGCATCCTTGGTGAGCAGGGCGACACCTGAGATGGCGAGTGACCCTTGCCCTGGCTTGACGCAGAGCAGCTCGACGCTGGCGCTGGCGTCGACATAGCGCTTGCCGATTTTCGTGCCGTCGGCAAAGGCCGGATCGAGCGTTGCGCGCTCGGCCGGTCTTTGCTCGGCCATGGGCACTCCGCCGCACTCGACGACGACATTGCTGCCGCGGATCACCATCACCTCGGTGTCGCAGGCGGCACTCTTGAGTTTCGTTCCCGGCTTCATCGGTCTCTCGAAAATGCTCAGGCGATCGCGCCGGCGGCCTTGAGCTGCTCGATGCGCGCCCATTCCAGGCCCAGCTCCATCAACACCGTCTCGGTGTGCTCGGAGGCTTGCGGCGCGCGCGTGGTCTGCACCGGCTCGTGATTGAACTGCACCGGCCCGCGCACCAGCTTGATCGGCGGCCCGCCGTCGCTGGACTCGACCTCGAACAGCATGTCGTTGGCCAGCGCCTGCTCGTCGCTGGCCAGCTCCAGCAGGCTCTGCACCGGCGCCCACTGACCGGAATAGGATTTGAGGTGCTGGCGCCAGTAATCGAAAGGCTTCTGCGCAAACGCCGCCGCGATCAGCTCGCTGGCCGCCTTCCAGTTCTCCATCAGCGCCTTGGCCTCGGAAAAGCGCGGATCGTCGGCCAGCTCCGGCCTCCCCAGGTGGGTGAAGAAACTGCGCAAATGCGGCCCCGGCGTCAGCGTGCACATGTTGATCGTGCCGCCATCCGAGGTCCGGTAATTGCCCGTGAACGGATTGCCCGGATTGCCGCCGGAACTCGGCATGCGGTTGCGCATGACCTTGCCCGCCTCGATGAACAGATCGATCGCACTGCCCGCCGCCCACCAGGCGGTGCTCAGCAGGGACACGTCCAGTTCGATGGCCTCGCCGGTCCTGTCCCGGTGAAACAGCGCCGCCGAAATGCCGCCGGCGATGTTCATGCCGCCGATCGAATCGCCGAAGGCGGCGATACCCTGCGCCAGCGGCCCGTTCAACTCCTCCGGCGACATCGCATGGCCGACACCACTGCGCGACCAGAACGCCGTGCCATCAAACCCGCCGACGTCCCGCTCCGGCCCCTTGTCGCCGTAGGCGCTGCCGCGGGCATAGATGATCTTCGGATTCACCGCCCGGATATGCTCCAGGTCAAACTTCATCTTCTGCCGCTGCGCGGGCAGGTAATTGGTCAGGAACACATCCGCAGTCCTGGCGATCTCGTAGATCACCTGGATGCCCTCCGGCGTCGAGATATCCACCCCGACACTGCGCTTGCCGCGGTTGGGGTGCTCCATCATCGTGTGGCGCAGCGGGTTGATCTTCATCCCGCCCATGTTGATGAAGCCGCGCTGGGTATCCCCGCGCTGCGGATGCTCGATCTTGATCACGTCGGCACCCCAGTCGGCCAGGATCGCGCCTGCGGCCGGCACGAAGGTGAACTGCGCCACCTCCAGCACCCGGATACCCTTCATCACCTGCGTCATGCGCGTTTCTCCGCACTCATGGAGGAAGATTATAATCAACAACATTGTTGCATATAGTCTGAGGGTGCGCTAGAAATGGTCTGCGCCGTCCCTGGCGACGGCATCCTTTGTGCGGAGACGGGCGAAACCACATGAAAATCGATTCCTCAGTGGCGGCGGTGGTCACGGGCGGTGCGTCCGGACTGGGCCTGGCGACGGTCCAGGCGCTGCGCGCGCAGGGGGTGAAGGTCGCGATCTTCGATCTCAATCCCGAATCCGGCGAAAAGGCCGCGGCCCAGAGCGGCGCGACCTTCTGCCGCTGCGACGTGCTGTCGGACGAATCCGTCGATGCGGCTTTCGCCCAGGCCCGCCAGGCCCAGGGCCAGGAGCGGGTGCTGGTGTGCTGTGCCGGCGGCGGCAACGCGATCCCGACCGCGCGGCGCGACAAGACCACCGGCGAGATCAGCATTTTCCCGAGCGACAAGTTTGAATGGGTGCTGCGCCTGAACACGGTCGGCACCTTCCGCTGCATCACGCGCGCGGCGGCGGGGATGATGACCCTGGAGCCGATCGACGGCGAGCGCGGCGTGCTGATCAACACCGCTTCGGCGGCGGCCACCGACGGCCAGATGGGGCAGGCGGCATATTCAGCGGCCAAGGCTGCCATCGTCGGCATGACCCTGACCATCGCCCGTGACCTGTCGCGCGAAGGCATCCGCGTCAACACCATCCAGCCGGGCATCTTCGACACGCCGGCGATGGCCAAGGCGCCGCAGCAGATGAAGGACGCGCTCGGTGCGATGGTGCCGTTTCCGCCGCGCCTGGGCCGCGCCGACGAATACGCCAGCCTCGCCCTGGAGATGATCCGCAATACCTACTTCAACGGCGAGACTGTCAGGCTCGACGGCGCTATTCGCATGCAGCCGCGCT
>JBAZXW010000035.1:0-46509 GCA_041659605.1 Sinimarinibacterium sp.
TCCTCATCGGCGCTTCAGGTGAGGGGCGGGACGATCTCTCCTACAGTCTGTGCTTTCGCCAGATGCGGCCTTAGTCCCTCCACCCCGACAGGCTTTCGCCTGACGGGATAAACATACAAGCGGCCCACGGCCGCGATTCTTTCCGTGCGGCGCATCCGCCGCATCGCGGCCGTGGGCCGCTCCTACATGGGATGTCGCGTCACTCCACGATTGCCGGATGCGCCTGCGTCGGACCACCGAGCATTGGCCGATGCGACGGCGGCTGGCGGCCTTCGTCGGTCAGGCCGTACTCCTGCGCCAGCTCGGCGCCGATCAGCACCTGGCCGGACTTGTCCATCCGCTTGGGGTCGTTGTACAGCGCGGCGAGCAGGTGGCCGGTGAATTCCGGCGTCTCCGCGATCTCCCAGAAGCCGGCGTACTTCTGCGGCTCCGAATCCATCACGCGCTTGGTGCGGTCGGTGCGCAGCATGCCCATCCACACCGACACCGCTGCGACGTTGTGGGCCTTCAGATCGACGCCCATGTCCTTGGCGAACTTGTCGACGCTAACCTTCTGCGCGCCATAGGCCGGGCCGTGCATGTAGCAGCTGGCGCCGAAGCTCGACGTGAATGCGATCAGGCCGCGCTTCTGCGCGACCATCAGCGGCGCCGCGTACCAGCTGGCGACATAGGCCGAGCGCAGGCCGACGTCGAGGATGTCGACCAGTTCCAGCGGCTTGGTCCAGAAGCCACCTTTCTCGATCAGCTGGTCGTGCAGGAAGGTGGCGTTGTTGACGAGGATGTCGAGACGACCCTGCTCTTTCTGCACGCGCTCGAACAGCGCTTTCACATCGGCGTCCTTCGCGTGATCGACCGCGACCGCGATGCCCTTGCCGCCGGCCTGGGTCACCGCGTCCGCGGTGCCGGCGATGGTGCCGGGCAGCGCCGCGTCGCCTTCCTTGAGCGAACGGCCGGTGACATAGACAGTCGCGCCATGCGCGCCCAGCGCGATCGCGATGCCCTTGCCCGCGCCGCGCGATGCGCCGGTGACGACGGCGACGACGCCTTTCAGATCTGTGCTCATCAACTGTCTCCTCTCAGTGATTCCCTCTCCCCCGGCACGGGGGAGAGGGTAGGGTGAGGGGGCATCTCAAGCCGCGCTCCCCTCACCCCAGCCCTCTCCCCTCGCCGAGGGGAGAGGGAGTGATCAGTTTGTCCGCAGCTGGAACTTCATCACCTTGCCCGCCGGATTGGTCGGCAGGCTGGTCACGAACTCGACGTAGCGCGGCACCTTGTAGTTCGCCATCTGCTCGCGGCACCAGGCGATCAGCGTCTTGTCGTCCAAGGTCTTGCCGGGCCGCAGCACGACGCAGGCCTTGCCGACCTCGCCCATGCGCTCATCGGGGACGCCGACGACGGCGACCTGCGCGATCGCCGGATGCGCGGCCATCATGCGTTCGATCTCGGCGGGGTAGCAGTTGAAGCCACCGGTGATGTACAGATCCTTGAGACGGTCGGTGATCTTCAGATAGCCGCGCGCGTCGAGCACGCCGACGTCGCCGGTGTGCAGCCAGCCATCGGCGTCGATCGCTTCGCGGGTCGCCGCCGCGTCGTCGAGATAACCCTGCATGACGTTGTAGCCGCGCACGACGATCTCGCCGGATTCTCCGGGCGCGACCGGCTGGCCGTCGGTGCCGAACACCGCGAGCTCGATGCCGGGGATCGCCTTGCCGGAGGTCAGCGCGATCGTCTCGGCGTCGTCGCCGGCGTCGCACAGCGAGACCACGCCGCAGGTCTCGGTCAGCCCGTAGCCGGTGAGCACGACCTTGAAGCCGAGCTCGGCGCGGATGCGCTCGATCAGCGACGGCGCGATCGCCGCGGCGCCGGTGATCGTCGCGCGCAGCGATGAGAGATTGGTGGTCGCGCGCGCGGGATCGTTCAGTAGAGAAATGAACAGCGTCGGCGGTCCCGGCAGCACCGAGATGCGGTCGCGCTCGATGCGCTTGAGGATCGCCGCGGCGTCGAACACCGCGTGCGGCAGGATCGTCAGGCCCGCGAGCAGGCCCGCGACCCAGCCGACCTTGTAGCCAAAGGCGTGAAAGAAGGGATTGGCGATCAGGTAGCGGTCGTCGGGATTCAGGCCGACGCACGTGGACCACTCGCCGATCACGCGCAGGTTCTGTGCGTGCGTCGTGACGACACCTTTCGGCTGGCCGGTCGTGCCCGAGGTGAACATGATGTCCATGCGGTCGTTCGGCCGCACGGCTGACGCGCGCTCCAGCACGTGCTCGGTCTTCTCCGCGTCGGCGCGCGCCATGAACGCGTGCCAGCCGGTGTCGGTTTCGAGCGCCTCGCCGATGACGATCGCGTGCTCCAGCGTCTTGGGCCAGTGCTGCGCGAGCAGCGTCGGGAAGTGCTGGCCGAGAAAGTGCCCGGCGCAGAACAGCACGCGCGCACCGCTCTTCTCCAGGATGTAGCCCGCCTCCTGGCCCTTCATGCGCGTGTTCACCGGCACCAGCACGCAGCCGAGCGTGTGAATCGCCAGGCCGGCGACGATCCACTCGACGCTGTTCGGCGCCCAAATGGCGACGCGATCGCCGTGCTTCACGCCCAGGCTCAGCAGCGCCCGCGCCGCGTAGATGCGCAGTTGGTCCAGCTCCGCATACGACAGCTCGGTGCCGTCCTCGCCGACGACGGCCGTGCGCGCGGCGTGGCGGGCGACCGATGCAGCGAAAGCAGATGGGATCGTGTTGTTCATGACAAGATCATCGTAGGGCGGGCCGTGCCCGCCGCGGCGGCCAAGGGCCGCCCTACGGTGCATCGCCGATCCATCAGTCCGCCCACATCAAGTAGCCGTTATCGATGCGCATCTCCGCCCCGTTGATGAAGCGCGACTCGTCGGAGGCGAGGAACAGCACCAGGTTGGCGATGTCCTGCGGCTGGGCGAAGCGCGCCTGCAGCTGCTTGGGGTCCTTCTCGCGAATGTAGGCCTGCGAGGCGGGAACGCCGTGCTCGTTCTTGTGCAGGTTGAACACCATCGGCGTGGCGATGCCGTCCGGGTGAATCGAGTTGCAGCGGATCTTGTAGAGCTTCGCGCGGCAGTGCGCGGCGACGCTGCGGGTCAGGCCGGCGACCGCGGCCTTCGACGCGCTGTACGCGCAGAAGCCGGACACGCCGCCGATGCCGGCCATCGACGACATGTTCACGATCGAACCGCTCGGGCGCTCCTTCATCGCCGCGAGACCGTATTTGCAGCCGAGAAAGTAGCCGTCGGAATTGATCTTCTGAATCTTCTGCCACAGCGCCAGCGAGGTTTCCTCAATCGTCGCCTGCGCCAGGATCGCGGCATTGTTGACCAGCACGTCGACGCCGCCGAAGACCTCGGTGGTCGTCGCGATGACCTTGATCCAGTCGTCTTCCGAGGCAATGTCGTGCTTGACGAACAGTGCCTGCTCGGCGCCGATCTGCTGGGCGACCGCGCGGCCGGCCTCCTCGTTGACGTCGGTCAGCACGACCTTCGCGCCTTCGCGCGCGAGCAGGATCGCGTCTTCCTTGCCGACGCCGCTGGCCGCGCCGGTGATGATCGCGACCTTGTTCTGCATTCTGTTGCCCATCGATTAAATCCTCAGGAATGAGTTGCTGTTGTAGGACTCCACGTAGGATGGGCTGAGCAGCGCGAAGCCCATCATTGCGGCGCGCGATGGGCTTCGCATTCGCTCAGCCCATCCTACGGTGTGTTCGGTGCTCATGAGGCGCTCGCCTTGGCGGCCGCCGTCGCCAGATGTCGTCCGGCGCGCCGCCCGGACCACAGGCAGTCGGCGATCGACAGGCCGCTGACGTAGCGGTTCGACGCGATGCCGACGGCATTGCGGCCGGCGGCGTACAGGCCCGGGATGACCTGGCCGCGTTCGTTGGTCACTGCACTGCTGGTTTCGTCGACGCGCAGGCCGCCGAGCGTGATCGCCGGGCAGGGGAAGGTCGTGCTGTTCGCGGAAATGTCGAAGGCGTAGTACGGCGCTTCCTTGAGCGGCGCGCGCATCGCGTCGGCCTTGCCGAGCGGATCCTCGCGCTTCTGGTCGATCGCCGCGTTGTAGCCGTCGATGCTGGCACTCAATGCGTCTGCCGGCATGCCGATCTTCGCAGCCAGTGCGGCCAGCGTCTTCGCGCGCGGCGCGAACAGCATCAGGAAGAACGCCGGCACGCTCTGGAAGAACCACAGGCCGCCGAACAGCGCCTCGCGCATCGCCGTGCGCCGCAGCGCGCGGTCGAGAATCAGCCAGCCGCGGCCGCCGTGGTCCTCGCACATCTCGACGCCGAGCCTGGCGCCGTAGACCTGCTCGTTGCAGAAGCGCTGGCCCTGCTGGTCGACGACGATGCCTTTGGGCCAGGCCGTCGGCGGGTTGATGAAGCGCCAGGCCGACACCGTGTTCATGCGCGCGGCGACGCCGCCGACCGACTGGCCCAGGCGGATGCCGCTGCCGTCGCAGCCGGTCGTGCCCAGGCGCATCGTCTGCGTGTACTTGGGCGCGTGGCGCGCGACCATCTGGCGATTGAAGATGAAGCCGCCGGCACACAGGACGACGCCGCGCGCGGCGCGGACGCGCAGGGTGCGCGCTTCGGCGAGCTCGAGTGCCAGCGCCTGCGCGCGCAGGCGGTCCGCCCAGCCCTGGGCGATGTTGTGAACCGCTTCGGCGCGGCGCATCAGCTTGCGGTGCTTGCGCGCCGCCGCCGAGCCCGGCTCCAGTTGCCACACTTCGGCGCCGACGACGGCGCCGTCGGCATCGATGATCAGCCGGCGCACGGCCGCCTGCGTCATCACCGGAATTTCGAGCGCGGCCGCGCGCGCCTGCAACAGCTCGAACAAGACTTTGCCGGACATCCAGCTGCCGCGCGTGCGATGGCCGCGCGGTGCCGGCGGCGCGTGCTCGGCATAGGCCGGCACCGATTCGTTGCCGGAGTAATAGAGGTAGATGCCGTCCTTCGGATAGGAGGTCTTCGGCGGCGGCTCGGTCGAGCGGAAGTCCGCGCCGATCGATTCCAGCCATTCGATCAGGCCGCGGCTGTCTTCGCAGAAGCGGCGCAGCGTGGCGTCGTCGACGGCATCGCCGGTTTCCTGGCGCAGGTAGCGGAACATGGCGTCCGCGGTGTCGTCGTAGCCGGCATTGCGCTGCTGCGCTGTGCCGCCGCCGGCATAGACCACGCCGCCGCTCTTGGCGGTCGCGCCGCCGCCATCGAAGCGGTCGACGATGACCACGTGCGCACCGCCTTCCTTCGCGGCGATCGCGGCGGCGGCGCCAGCGGCACCGAAGCCGACGACGAGCACGTCACAGCGCGCGTCCCATCGTGCCGTGTCGGCGTTGTCCACTCGCGCCGGCGTGTCGACCGGCAGTACGCCGTCGGCCATCGGGGTGGTTCGGTGCAGCGCGGGCTCGGCGGCGGAGGCAGACATCGATGGGATCGGTTCGGGGCGCACGCACAATGCGGCGGATGCTGGTGGATTATTTGTATCCGCTTCGCAAATGCTTCGTCCGTCTTGAGTAGACGCCCTCCGGCGCCCGCACCGGGCTTCAGCGCGCGGCAGTCGTGAGCCCGCAGGTGCCGCTGAAATATTCGATGTACCAGCGTGCCGATTCGAGGTCGAAACGGATCACCTCGCCGTCGAAGACGTCCGCGATGTCGAACGAGGTCGCGGCGAGCAGGCGTGCCGTGGCCGGGGTATCGAAGCCGGGAAGCGTCCCGACATGGGCCGACTCGGCGCGGCGCAGCAGCGTCCGTTGCTCATCGCCGTTGCCGCTGGCCCAGCGGATCGATCGCTGCGCGCCACCGGCGCCGGCCTCCCAGGCCGGTACCCGCGGTGCGCCGACGGAGTCGTAGAGGGCGAGCGCCGCGCCTACCGCGCCCTTGCGATCGCAGCTCAGTGTCAGCCGGTAGCGCGCCCCGGCGGCGGTCTTGGCGACGCAGACCAAAACGTGCGCCCGGGTACTGCCATACCAGGTGGTCTGCGTATCGGTCGCACAGACCGACGGCATGTCGGCAAGATCGGCCGCCGGCCCGCGGCTGAGCCGGCGCCACGCCGACCAGCTCGCGGCGAGAACCAGGATCGCGGTGACGACCATCAATGCGCGCAGGATCTTCTGGCCGCGCGGCGTGAATTCTTCCTCGTGCGCCGGTGCTGCGCCGGCGGCAACGGCAGGCGCCGCCGCGACAGGGCGGGAAGCGGCAGGTGACAGGCGCGGTAGCACCGCGGCCGCCTTGACGTCGGGCGGCACCTCGGCGTCCTCGGCGATCTCGCATTGAAGCCCATGTTCGTGCAGCGTCATGACGACGCGCTTGGCCGCCTCCAGGGATTCGCCATGGATCAGCAGGACGCGGCGGCGGTCGAGGAAGTGTTCGAGCCGTTCGTCGCCGGCGTGCGGAAACAGCCGGTGCAGCAGCTCCATGCGCGAGCCAGAGTCCGGCTCGCTGAGCCAGTGTCCGGTGAAGTACACCGAGTACGTCGGGTCCGGCATCGATCATGCCCCGTCGCGCGGCGCGAACGCGCTGCGTCGGCCCCATCATCGCGCAGGGCTCCGGCGCCCGCCAGCGGATCAAGACGCCGCGGCGTGCCGGGCGACGCGGCGTCCCGAGAACACGCAGTCGGCGTACGACAGGCCGCTGACGTAGATGTTGGAGCACAGGCCGATGGCGTTGCGGCCGGCGGCGTAGAGACCGTGAATCGGGCTGCCGGATTCGCCGAGCACCAGGCCGCTGCGCTCGTCGACCTTGAGGCCGCCGACGGTCATCGTCGCCATCGGCAGCAGCTTGCTGTCGATCGACGCGTCGATCGCGTAGTAGGGGCCGGCGCCGACCTGCGCCATCTCCTCCGGGCGCTTCTCCCATGCGTCGGCAACTTCGCCGCGCGCCGCGCGGTTGTAAGTGTGGACCGTCGCGCGCAGCGTTGCAGCATCAAAGCCGATCTTCGCGGCCAGCGCGTCGAGAGTCGGCGCCTTGGTCGCGTTGAACAGCAGGTTGAGCACGGCGACGTCGCGCTGGAACGGCACGATCTTGGGATCGCGCGCCTGCGCGAACGCATCGGCGCGCAGTTTCGCGTCGAGCAGGATCCAGGCCTTGCCGTCCTGCCTCTCGACGATGGCGTCGCCCAGCGATGCACCGTACAGGGTCTCGTTGACGAAGCGCTCGCCGCGGCGGTTGATCAGCAGGCCCTGCGCCCAGGCCTTGGGCGGGTTGATGAAGCGCCAGGCGCTGATGCGCTCCATCAGGCCCAGTGCGCCGCCGGCGGACGCGCCGAGCACGATACCGGCGCCCATGTCGCCGAGCGTGCCGTTGGGCAGGCCGGCGACATAGCGCGGCGCGTAGTGACGCACCATCGCCGGGTTCATGATGAAGCCGCCGGCCGACAGCAGCACGCCGCGGCGCGCGCGGATCCAGCGCGACTGACGGTGATCCGCCTCGATGCGCTGCGCGCGCTTGAGGTACCAGCGGCCGACCGCGTAGGTCAGCGAGGACAGCGGGAAGCTCGGCGGCAGCGCGGCGATCCAGGTCGCGGCACGCGTGATGAAGTGGCCGAAGCGCTGCGCCTCACCGCTGCCGGCGGGCACCTGCAGCACGCGCACACCGACGACGCGCCCGCTTGCATCGATGGCCAGCTGACGCGCCTCGGCATACTTATGGAAGCGCAGGCCGCGCGCGAGCGCCGATTCGCGCAGCGGGTCGTAGATCGCGCCGCCCAGACCCCAGGCCTTCTTGCCGTTGGTCGTGTAGCCGCGATGGCCGCGTGCGGCGGGTTTGGCATGTTTCGCGTAGGGCGCGGCGAGCGAGCTGTCCGGGTGATAGAGGAAGCAGTCGAGCGGCGGGTAGGAGGTCTTTTCTTTCCACACCTTGCTGTTGAGCTTGGCGCCGTGCTCGAGCAGCCAGTCGACGGTCTCGACGCTGTCGTCGCAGAACTGCCGCAGCGTCGCGTCGGAAACGACGTCGCCGACTTCGAGTTTGAGATACTTGTACATCTCCTCGGGGCTGTCGTCCTCGCCGGCTTCGCGCTGGATGCGGGTGCCGCCGCCGGCGTAGAACACGCCGCCATTGGCCGCGGTCGAACCGCCGCCGTCGTGACGATCGACCGCGACGACTTCGAGCCCGCGCTCGACGCCTTCGAGTGCCGCTGCGACGCCGGCGCCCCCCAGGCCGACGACGACCAGATCCGCGGTTTCGGCCCAGTCGAAGCCTTCGACGTCGTCGATGTGCTGCGGCGGCTCGATCTCCAGTCCCCACTGCTGCCAGTCGTGCGCTTGCAGGCTCATGGTCTCCCCCGGTGTTTGCTCCTGAGTAAGGCAAGCTTCGGGGCAGGGTTCGGGATACGGCATCCCCTATGTGGGTGAGAAAAACCGGCCGGCGTTCGACTCGCGTAGCCCGGACACAGTCCGGAAAAATGCTGCAGAACCCGGGATTTCATCCGGGCTACGAAACGGGCTCAGACGCAGACCTAGTCAGGACGGATGAAGATGCTGCGGGGGGTAGCTTCGGATAATGCGCTCCGACAATTCCCAACCGTGGGCGCCCCCCGATGAAGATCCAAGCGCTGGCCTATGTGGTCGCGGAAACGACCGATGCCGCCAAGTGGAAGCACTACGCCGAGCAAGTGCTCGGTGCGGCCAGCGCGCCGGCGCCGGCAGGCGGGCTCGACATCAAGCTCGACGAGCGCGCCTACCGCATCTCCGTCGTGCCGGGCGCAGCCGACCGCTATCTCGCGTCGGGCTGGGAAGTCGCCGATGCCGCCGCCTTCGACGCGACCGTCGCCGCGCTGAAGAGCGCCGGCGTCGAGGTGCGTGCCGGCACCGACGCCGAGCGTGCGGCCCGCCGTTTTGAACGCATGGCCGTGTTCACCGATCCGGACGGCAACCGACACGAGCTGGTGCAGGGTTACATCGGCGGCAGCGCGCCTTTCGTCTCGCCGGTCGGCGTGCAGGGATTCAAGACCGGCAAGCAGGGCATGGGCCACACCGTGCTGCCGGCGCCGCAGAACTTCGACGCCACCCTGAAACTGTTCCGCGACGTGCTCGGATTCGGCCTCTCCGATGTCTTCAACTTCAAGCCGGGTCCGGACGCGCCGAACATGCGCATCTACTTCCTGCACGCGGCGGCCGGCCGTCATCACAGCATTGCGCTCGCCGAGATGCCGAGCCCGTCCGGCTGCGTGCACATCATGGTCGAGGTCAACTCGATGACCGACGTCGGCCTCGCCCACGACCGCCGCGTCCAGCACGGCGTCAAGATGATGGCGACGCTGGGCGAGCACGAGAACGACCGCATGACCTCGTTCTACATGCTCACGCCAAGCAACTTCGCGCTCGAGTACGGCTGGGGCGGCATCACCGTCGACCCGCAGACCTGGAAGACCACCGAGACCCAGCGCGTCTCGATCTGGGGCCACGACTTCTCCGTCGGCTTCCAATAAGAACGAGCACATGAGCCTGAACAAACAAGTGACCGCGGCCGAGGTCGTCGCGCAGCTGCGTGACGGCATGACCATCGGCATCGGCGGCTGGGGCCCGCGGCGCAAGCCGATGGCGATCGTGCGCGAGATCCTGCGTTCGGATCTCAAGGACCTGACGATCGTCGGTTACGGCGGCACCGACATGGGCATGCTGTGCGCGGCCGGTAAGGTGAAGAAGCTGATCTACGCCTTCGTGTCGCTGGACTTCATCCCGCTCGAACCCTTCTTCCGCAAGGCGCGCGAGGCCGGAAGCATCCAGGGCACCGAGCTCGACGAGGGCCTGCTGCACTGGGGCCTGCGCGCCGCGGCGATGCGCATCCCGTTCCTGCCGACGCGCGTGGGCTTGGCGACCGACCAGCTCGGCAAGGTCTACCCGGACCTGCGTACCGTGAAGTCGCCTTACGACGATGGCGAGGTCCTGCTGGCGATGCCGGCAATCAAGCTCGACGTCGCGCTGCTGCACGTCCACAGCGCGGACCGGCTCGGCAACCTGCGGCTGTACGCGCCGGACCCGTTCTTCGACGAACTGTTCGCGCGTGCGGCCGAGCGCAGCTACGTCAGCTGCGAGACGCTCGTTGACCGCATCGCCGGCGATGAAGCCGATGCCCGCTTCAACCTCGTCGAGCGCAATCTTGTCACCGGCGTCGTGCACGTGCCGGGCGGCGCGCACCCGACGTCGAACGTCGACATCCGCGGCGGCGCCCACCCGAGCTCAGGGTATGGTTGGGACGCCGCGCACCTGAAGCGCTATTGCGATGCGGCCGAGGCCGATAACGGCTGGGCGCAGTACGCCGAGCAGTTCCTGCGCGGCGACGAGGCCGCCTACCAGCAGGCCGTCGGCGGGCTCGACGCAATCCTCAAGCTGCCACGGCAGGTGTTCTGATCATGGCAAGCACCCAAGCAAGCAACGAATTCACCCTGGCCGAACTGCTGATCTGCGCCTGCGCCGATGTCTGGCGCGACGAGGGCGAGGTGCTGGCCACCGGCATCGGCATCATCCCGCGGCTCGCGCAGGGCCTGGCCAAGCTCACGCACAGTCCTGCGCTGATGATCACCGACGGCGAGGCCTACCTCGTCGAGGAGCCGGTTGTGCTCGGCGCGAAGAATCACGAGGGCCGCACGTACGGCGGCTACATGCCCTACTCGCGGGTGTTCGACAACGTCTGGGGCGGCAAGCGCCATGCGCTGGTCGGTCCGGTACAGGTCGATCGCTGGGGGCAGGCCAACATCTCCTGCGTCGGCGACTTCGCCAAACCCAAGCGCCAGCTGCTCGGCCTGCGCGGCTTTCCCGGCAACAGCATCAATCACGCGAACTCGTTCTTCGTGCCCAACCACGGCCCGCGCGTGTTCGTCGACAAGGAAGTGGACGTCGTCTGCTCGGTCGGCTATCGCAAGGAGCGCTGGCCGGAAGGCGTGAAGAGCGACTACATGCGCATTCACCACATCGTCACCGACTTGTGCGTGATGGATTTCGGTGGTCCGGATCATTCGATCCGCGTGATCAGCCTGCATCCGGGCGTGAGCTTCGAACAGGTGCAGGCCGCAACCGGATTTCCGCTGCTGCAGTCGCCGGACCTGCGCGAAACGGCGCATCCGACTGCGGAGCAGCTCGCGATCATCCGCCGGCTCGATCCGAAGGATATGCGCGGTAAGCAGCTCAAGGACAACCCGCCGGGAGTGCGCAAGCCCTCGTGAACGACGCATCCGCCAAGCCGGAGTTGACCCCTGCGCTGCCGGGCTGGTTCACGCTGGACCTCGCGCGGCCGCAGCTGCTCGGCACGCGCTGCACGTCCTGCGGCACCTACTACTTCCCCAAGCAGAACAGCTTCTGCCGCAATCCCGACTGCGCCGGCGAGACCTTCGAGGAAGTGAAGCTGTCGCGCAGCGGCACGCTGTGGTCGTACACCAACGCCGCCTACGCACCGCCCGAGCCGTATGTCGTCAAGGAGCCGTACGAGCCGTTCGGCATCGCCGCGGTCGAGTTGGATGCGGAGCGCATGATCGTGCTCGGCCAGCTGGCCCGTGGTGTGGATCTTGCGACGCTGAAAGTCGGCCAGCGCATGGAGCTGGTGCTCGAGCCGCTCGACGACGGCAAGCTGACGTGGAAGTGGAAGCCCGCCGCATGAGCAAGGACATCGCGATTCTCGGCGTCGGCATGCATCCCTGGGGCAAGTGGGGGAAAAACTTCGTCGAATACGGCGTCAAGGCCGCTCGCGACGCGCTTGCCGATGCGGGCGTGAACTGGCGTGACGTGCAGTTCGTCTCCGGTGCGGCGACGATGCGCAACGGCTACCCCGGCTACGTCGCCGGCGCGACCTTCGCGCAGGCGCTCGGCTGGCAGGGCGCGCAGGTGAATACCTCGTACGCGGCCTGTGCGTCGGGTTCGCAAGCGCTCGCCGCCGCGCGTTCGAAAATTCTCTCCGGCGAGTGCGAGGTCGCGCTCGTCGTCGGCGCCGACACCACGCCCAAGGGCTTTCTCAAGCCGCAGGCCGGCGAGCGTCCGGACGATCCGGACTGGGTGCGCTTCCGCCTCGGCATCACCAACCCGAGCTACTTCGCGCTCTACGCGCGCCGGCGCATGGCGCTCTACGGCGACACGCAGGACGACTTCGCGCTCGTGAAGATCAAGAACGCCGAGCACGGCGCCGAAAATCCGTACGCGCGTTACCGCAAGAAGTTCAGCGCCGCCGACGTCGCCGCCTCGCCGATGGTCGCCGACCCGCTGCGGTTGATGGACATCTGCGCGACCTCGGACGGCGGCGCGGCCATCGTCGTCTCCAGCCTCGCGTACGCGAGGAAGATCGGCAAGGGCAACGCGCCGCGGATCAAGGCAATCTCGACGGTGACGCCGACCTTCGCCTCGGCGCTGGTCGAGATGCCGGACATCGCCACCGATTCCGCCGTCGCCGCGCCGCCGCATGCTTTCCGCGCCGCGCTGCCGAAGAAGGCCTACGAAGAAGCCGGCGTCGATCCGCGCGATGTCAGCGTCGCCGAGGTCTACGACCTTTCGACCGCGCTCGAACTCGACTGGATCGAAGACCTGCAGCTGTGCGCGCGCGGCGAAGCCGCGAGCCTGGTGCGCAGCGGTGCGACCAAGATCGGCGGCCGCATCCCGGTCAACACGTCCGGCGGCCTCGCCTGCTTCGGCGAAGCAGTGCCGGCGCAGGCGCTGGCGCAGGTCTGCGAACTGAGCTGGCAGCTGCGCGGCCAGGCGGGTGCGCGCCAGGTCGCGAACGCGAAGGCCGGCATCACTGCCAACCAGGGCCTGTTCGGGCACGGCTCGTCGGTGATCGTCACATGCTAGGCGAGGCGCCCATGGCCGGGACACGCAGCGAAGTGGTGCTGTACGAAGTGCGCGACGGCGTCGCCGTCGTCACGATGAACCGCCCGCGTTATCACAACGCGCAGAACTCGAAGATGACTTACGCGCTCGACGCTGCGTTCCGCCGCGCCGTCGACGACGACGCGGTCAAGGTCATCGTGCTCGCCGGTGCCGGCAAGAACTTCTCCGCAGGCCACGACATCGGCACGCCGGAGCGCGACGCGCACCAGAGCTTCGAGCGCGCGCACCTGTGGCCGGACCACGTCGGCAAGCCGGGCGCGTCGTTCCAGTACATCCGCGAGCAGGAGGTGTACCTGGGCATGTGCCGCCGCTGGCGCGAGATGCCCAAGCCGACGATCGCGATGGTGCAGGGCGCCTGCATCGCCGGCGGCCTGATGCTGGCCTGGGTCTGCGACCTGATCGTCGCCAGCGACGACGCATATTTCGCCGACCCGGTGCTGCAGATGGGCATTCCCGGCGTCGAGTACTTCGCGCACGCCTACGAGCTGCATCCGCGCATCGCCAAGGAATTCCTGTTCCTCGGCGAGCGCATGCCGGCGGCGCGCGCGCAACAGATGGGCATGGTCAACAAGGTCGTGGCGCGCGACGCGCTCGAGCGCGAGACGTACTCGATCGCACAGCGCCTCGCGCAGCAGCCCGCGTTCGCGGTCACGCTCGCCAAGCAGGCGATCAACCACGTCGAGGATCTGCAGGGCAAGCGCAGCGCGATGGACGCCGCGTTCGCCTGGCACCACTACGCGCACGCGCACAACCAGCTGCTGACCGGCAACAACCTCGGCGGCCTCGACGCGCATGCGATGGCCGAGGCCAACAAGAAAAAATCATGAGCACGAGCCTGCAGACCGAACTGACGCGCCTGCTGGGCTGCCGCTATCCGATCGTGCAGACCGCGATGGGCTGGGTGGCCGATGCGAAGCTCGTCGCCGCGACCTCCAACGCCGGCGGCTTCGGCTTTCTGGCCGCAGCGACAATGTCGACCGCGCAGCTGGAGAAGGCGATCGCCGA
The DNA here is from genome assembly GCA_041659605.1 of Sinimarinibacterium sp. GTDB lineage: Bacteria > Pseudomonadota > Gammaproteobacteria > Nevskiales > Nevskiaceae > Solimonas. Next base: position 13,815 of record JBAZXW010000035.1, read on the forward strand.
CGTGCGCGCGGCGACGACGGCGAACTTTGGCGTCAATTTCCACATGTTCCAGCCCAACGCGCAGGAAGTCATCGAGCTGTGCGTGAAGAACAAGGATCGCGTGCGCGCCGTGTCCTACGGCCGTGGCCCGGATGCGAAGACGATCAGGCGCTTCAAGGACGCCGGCATCCTGTGCATGCCCACGGTCGGTGCGCTCAAGCACGCGCAGAAAGCCGTGGAGCTGGGCGCCGACATCATCACCGTGCAGGGCGCGGAAGGCGGCGGCCACACCGGTTCGGTGCCGACCACGCTGCTGCTGCCGCAGGTGCTGGACGCGGTGAAGGTGCCGGTCGTCGCCGCCGGTGGCTTCCACAGTGGCCGGGGTCTCGCCGGCGCGCTGGCCTTTGGCGCCGCCGGCATCGCGATGGGCACGCGCTTCCTGATGACCGCCGAATCACCAGTGCCGAAGAGCACCTTGCAGAAGTACATCGAGGTCAAGGAGCCGGCGCAGATCCGTGCGTCCACCGCCGTCGATGGCATGCCGCAGCGCATGATCGACAACCCCTTCCTGCTCAAGCTGGAGAGCGGCGGCCTGATCCATCGCCTGTTCGTTGCGCTGACCAGCGCGTGGAAGTGGCGCGTGCACACCGGCATGTCGATCGGCCACATGATCAGGACCTTCTTCGCCGCACTGAAGGAAGGCGACTCCGCGATCCAGACGATGATGGCCGCGAACGCGCCGGTGCTGATCCAGCGCGCGATGGTCGAGGGCAAGCCAGACGAGGGCGTGCTGCCCAGCGGCCAGGTCGCCGCGGTGATCGGCGCGCTGCCCAGCGTCAAGGATCTCATCGACGGCATCGTCGCCGAAACCGAAGCGCGCCTCGCTGCGCTCGGCGCGGGTCGCGCCCAAGGGGCGCTCCTACAGGGGAGCGCTGTTGTAGGAGCGGGCCTTGCCCGCGATTCCCTCCGAGAACACTCATGACTCCGTTCAAGACCACGATCACCGACGGCATCGCCGAGCTGGTGATCGATCGCCCGCCGGTCAACGCGCTCAACGACGCCGGCTGGCACGGACTTGCCGACGAGATCGAGCGCCTGGGCCGCGATCCGGATGCGCGCGTCATCGTGATTCGATCCGAGGGCCGCGGCTTTTGCGCGGGCGTTGACATCAAGGAGCTTGACGCGCATCCGGAGAAGATCATCTCGGTCAACGCCGGCAATTACCGCAGCTTCAAGGCCGTGCATCGCAACCCGCTGCCGGTCATCGTCGCCGTGCACGGCTTCGTGCTGGGCGGCGGCATTGGCCTCGCCGGTGCGGCCGACATCGTCGTCGCGGCCGAGGATGCGACCTTCGGCGTGCCGGAAGTCGATCGCGGTGCGATGGGTGGCGGCGCGCACCTGCAGCGCCTGTTCCCGGTGCAGAAGGTGCGCATGATGTATTTCACCGGCGATCCGATCACCGCCGCCGAGGCGCATCGCCTGGGCGCGATCGAAACCGTCGTGCCGCGCGCGCAGCTGCGCGAGGCCGCGCTGACCATCGCGCGCAAGATCGCCGCGAAGAGCACGGCGATGATCAGGCTGGCCAAGGAATCGCTCAACGGCATCGAGGACGGCAACCTCGAAGACAAGTACCGCTGGGAGCAGGGCTTCACGCTGCAGGCCTACTCCGAGAAGGACTCCGCGGAAACCCGCCGCGCGTTCGTCGAAAAGCGCGATGCGAAGTTTGAGAAAGGGTAGGCGAGCCGTGGGATGTGAACGTAAATATCTGTGCTGTCATCCCCGCGAAAGCGGGGATCCAGTGCGGCCGCGCAACCTCATCTCCGCATCACTGGATTCCCGCTTTCGCGGGAATGACGGATTCAAACCATGAGACTCGAATATACCGAGCGACAAAAACAGTTCCGCGCCGAAGTGCGCGAGTGGCTCGCGGCCAACGTGCCCAAAGAGCCGCTGCCGAGCTTCGATCTCAAGGAAGGCTTCGAGCTGCATCGCGCCTGGGAGCGCAAGCTGTCGGAGCGCGGTTTTTCCGCGGTGACCTGGCCCAGGGAACTGGGCGGGCGCGGTTGCGACCTGATCGAGTGGCTGATCTTCGAGGAAGAGTACTGGCGCGCCGGCGCGCCGCTGCGCGTCAACCAGAACGGCGTGTTCCTGCTGGCGCCGACGCTGATGGAGTACGGCACGCCGGAGCAGAAGGCGCGCTTCCTGCCGCGCATGGCCACGGCCGAGGACACCTGGGCCCAGGGCTGGTCAGAACCCGGCGCCGGCTCCGACATGGCGGCGATCCGCGGCAAGGCTATTCGCACGAACGGCCACTACATCATCAACGGCCAGAAGACCTGGTCGACGCGCGCGGTCTACGCCGACTGGCTGTTCGGCCTGTTCCGCAGCGATCCGGATTCGCAGCGCCATCACGGCCTGACCTTCCTGCTGCTGCCGCTGAACACGCCGGGCATCACGATCCGTCCGATCAAGCAGCTCAACGGCCTGACCGGCTTCGCCGAAATCTTCTTCGACGACGTCAAGGTGCCGGTCGAGAACCGCCTTGGCGACGAGGGCGCCGGATGGAACATCGCGATGGCGACCGCAGGTTTCGAGCGCGGCCTGATGCTGCGCTCGCCGGCACGCTTCCAGCAGACGGCGAAGCAGCTGGTCGATCTGTATCTCCAGCATCGCGACGAGGCCGACGCCGATCCGTCGATCCGCGACGCGGTGATGAAGAGCTGGGCGGGCGCCGAGGCCTACGCACTGGCGACCTATCGCACCGCCTGCCGTCTCGCCAAGGGCGGCCACATCGGCGCCGAGGCGAGCACCAACAAGATCTTCTGGTCCGAACTGGACCTGCTGATGCACGAGACCGCGATGGCGATCCTCGGTGCGCGCGGCGAGCTGATGCCCTACGCGCCGGATGCCGGCGATGTCGGTCATTGGCTCGACGGTTTCTTGTTCGCGCAGGCCGGCCCGATCTACGCCGGCACCAACGAGATCCAGAGAAACATCATCGCCGAACGCATGCTCGGCTTGCCGAGGGCCTGACCATGGACTTCACTTTCGAAGACCAGCAGCTCGCGTTCCGCGACGCGATCCGCAAGTTCCTGATGGTCGAGGCCGCGCCGGAAATGCTGCGCGAGATTTGGGAGACGACCGAGACCGGCCGCTCCGGAGAGCTGCGCGCCAAGCTTGCCGACCAGGGCCTGACCGCGCTGTCAGTGCCGGAGGAATTCGGCGGCATCAACCTCGGCGATCTCGACTGGGTGCTGGTGCAGCAGGAGCTCGGCTACTTCGCGATTCCCGATTCGCTGTCGGCGACGGCCTATCTTGCGGTGTACCTCCTCAACCACCTGCCGGCGGACATCGCGCTCAAGCGCGAGTGGCTGCCGAAGATTGCCGCGGGCAATGCGCGCGTCGCCGTCGGTCATCCGATCAACCCGCTGGTCGCCGATGCCAAGAACGCCGATCTGCTGCTGCTGTGCCACGAGGACGAGGTCCACGCGCTGCGGCCGGAGCAGGTGCAGCTGTGTCTGAACACGAGCATCGACCAGTCGCGCCGCCTCTACAAGGTCGAGTGGACACCGACGGCGCAGACGCGCATCTGCAACGCGAACATCGGCCGCAAGCTGTGGGTCGGCGTGATCGACCGCGCCGGTGTGGCCATCAGCGCGCAGCTGCTGGGCCTGGCGCAGCGCATGCTCGACCTGGGCGTCGACCACGCCGCGCAGCGCAAGCAGTTCGGCAAGCCGGTCGGCAGCTTCCAGGCGGTCAAGCACCACATGGCCGACGTCGCCGTGAAGATCGAGTTCGCCGAGCCGGTCGTGCATCGCGCCGCGTACGCGCTCGCGCATGCCAGGCCCAATGCGTCGGTGTACGTCTCGCAGGCGCGCCTGGCCACCGGCGAGGCGGCGCTGCTGGCCGCGCGCAAGAGCATCCAGGCCCATGGCGCGATGGGCTACACCTGGGAAGCCGACCTGCAGATGTTCATGAAGCGGGCCTGGGCGCTGGACGCGACCTGGGGCGATCGCAAGTATCACAAGACGCGCGTGGCGAACTTCCTGTTCGACAATGCCGCAGCGCTCGGACCGGGCGAGACATTCGCGTAGGGCGGGCCATGCCCGCCGTGCTTTTCGAATCTTTCAAGGCGGGCGCGGCCCGCCCTACACAGGAAACTGATCATGGCTGAAGCATTCATCGTCGACGCGCTGCGCACCCCCACAGGCAAGCGCAAGGGCACTCTCGCCCATCTGCACGGCGCCGATCTGGGCGCGCATGCGCTCAAGACCCTGGTCGGACGCAACGCGATTCCGGCCGAGGACTACGACGACGTCATCATGGGCTGCCTCGATGCGATCGGTCCGCTCGCCGGCAACATCGCGCGCACGTCCTGGCTTGCCGCGCAGCTGCCGCTGCACGTGCCGGGCGTGACCATCGACCGCCAGTGCGGCTCGTCGCAGCAGGCGGTGCACTTCGCCGCGCAGGCGGTGATGTCCGGCACGCAGGACGTCGTCGTCGCCTGCGGCGTGCAGACGATGACGCAGATCCCGATCACCTCGGCGATGCTCGCGGCCAAGCCGCTGGGCTTCACCGATCCGTTCTCCGGCTCGACCGGCTGGAAGCAGCGCTTCGGCGACCAGCCGGTGTCGCAGTTCCATGGCGCGCAGATGATCGCCGACAAGTGGAAGATCTCGCGCGAGGAAATGGAGGTGTTCTCGCTGGAATCGCATCAGCGCGCACGCCGCGCACAGAAGGAAGGCCGCTTCGATCGCGAGATCGTCGAGATCGCCGGCCTCAAGCAGGACGAGACCGTGCGCGACACCACGCTCGAACAGATGGCCAAGCTCGAACCGCTGGGTCCGGGCATGACGATCACCGCCGGCGTGTCGAGCCAGACCGGCGATGCGGCGTCGGCGATGCTGATCGTCTCGGAAGCCGCGCTCAAGAAGTACAAGCTCAAGCCGCGCGCGCGCATTCAGCACATCAGCGTCTACTCCGACGACCCGATCTTCATGCTGACCGCGCCGATCCCGGCGACGCGTTACGCGATGAAGAAGTCCGGCATGAAGCTCGAGGACATCGACCTCGTCGAGATCAATGAGGCCTTCGCGCCGGTGGTCATGGCCTGGCTCAAGGAGACCGGCTACCCGCACGCGAAGACCAACGTCAACGGCGGCGCGATCGCTCTGGCGCATCCGCTGGGCGCGACCGGCACCAAGCTGATGACGACGCTGCTGCACGAGCTGGAACGTACCAAGGGCCGCTACGGCCTGCAGACGATGTGCGAAGGCGGCGGCGTCGCCAACGTGACGATCATCGAGCGGCTGTAAGAAGCGACGGCGAACAGGATTCCGTTCGCCCCGAGTGCCGCGCCTTAGGCGCGGTGTATCGAGGGGCCGCGCAGGTGCCTCGATACGCCGGGCTGCGCCCGGCACTCGGCACGAACGGTAATGTGATCAAGGAGCATCAATGAGCATCTGCAACCACCGCAACATCATCATCACCGGCGCCGGCGGCGGGCTGGGGCGCGCCTACGCGCACGCGCTCGCCGCGGAAGGCGCGGGCGTGATCGTCAACGACATCCGCCGTGAGGCCGCCGAAGCGGTCGTCGCCGAGATCCAGGCCGCCAGCGGCAAGGCTGTCGCCAGCAGCGACGACATCACGTCGATGGCCGGCGCCGCCGCGATCGTCAAGACCGGCATCGACGCCTTCGGCGACGTGCACGGCGTCGTCAACAACGCCGGCGTCGTGCGCGACCGCATGTTCGCGTCGATGAGCGAGGAAGAGTGGGACCTCGTCATCAAGGTTCATCTCAAGGGCCACTTCTGCATCGCCAACACGCTGGTCAAGCACTGGCGCGAGCAGGTCAAGGCCGGGCAGAAGGTCGACGGCCGCATCGTCAACACCAGCTCCGGCGCCGGCCTGCAGGGCAACATCGGCCAGAGCAACTACTCGGCGGCCAAGGGCGGCATTGCTTCTCTCACACTAGTGCAGGCCGCGGAGCTGGGCCGCTACGGCATCACCGCCAACGCGCTCGCGCCGGCGGCGCGCACCGGCATGACCGAAGGTCCGTTCGGCGCGATGATGAAGAAGCCCGAAGACGGCAGCTTCGACCACTACGCACCCGAGAACGTCGCGCCGCTGGTCGTGTGGCTGTGCAGCCCGTTGTCCGCGCACGTCAGCGGCAAGGTGTTCGAGGTCGAAGGCGGCAAGCTGTCGATCGCCACCGGCTGGAAGACGGGCATGATCCGCGACAAGAAGGCGCGCTGGAATCCGGCCGAGCTGACCGACGTCGTCGACACGCTGATCGCCGAGTCGCCCAAGCCGCAGAAGGTGTACGGCACCTGATGGGCGCCCACGAGCAGGCAGTCGTGGCGGCCACCGACGAAGCCGCCTACCGCTTCTGGATCGACGAGCACGTGCGCTTCGACGATCTGGACATGCTCGGCCACGTCAACAACAAATCGTTCACGACCTACGCCGAAAGCGGCCGCGCCGCGTTCCTGCGCGCGAGCGGCCTGTGGCGACCCGGGTCGGCGCCACACAACGTTATCGCGCGCCTGGAAGTCGACTACCTGCGCGAGCTGCATTACCCGGCCGACGTGCGCGTCGGCGTGCGCGTGCTCAAGATCGGCCGCAGCTCCTTCACGCTCGGCCTGGGCATGTTCTCCGGCGGCCACTGCGTCGCCACTGCGGCGACCGTGCTCGTGCACATCGACGCGCAGACGCGCAAGAGCGTCGAGCTTGACGCTGACATGCGGACGCGTCTCGAAGCCTGGATCGCGCCGGCGGCCTGAGCAGCGCCGTGTTGTAGAAGCGGCCCATGGCCGCGATCCTTGCGAGCGCGGCAGCCGGTTCGGGCGAAGTCAGCGCGGAATCAATTCGCCGTAACGCGCCACGAAAGCCGCGCGCTCGTCGCTGTCCCACGGGTGAAACCCGGGCTTGAAGTAGCGCCAGATCAGCCCATACATGCTGCCCATGATGCCGGTCGGTCCCCAGACCTCGCGGAACACGCGCCAGCGCATGCGCCAGGTCCACAGGCCGTCGGTCTTCAGCAGGTAGCGGTAGCGCGCCTGCACGTGCAGGTAGATGTCGAGCAGCTCCAGCACCATCATCACGCAGCGGCGGATGTAGCCGCCACCGGCGGCGTGGTACAGGTCGAAGCACACCGCCTTGTGCTCGCACTCCTCGAGCGCGTGCCAGGCCAACACGTCGCGCGCCGGCCGCTCCGCGTTGTCGATCAGGTCGCGGCGCTTGTCGAGCAGCAGTTTGGCGATCGACGCCGTCACGTGCTCGGCCGCCGCCGTCATCGCCAGGCGCGTCAGCGCACCGATGTGCTCGCGCGACCACAGCCGCAGCCGCTTCATCTGCGCCTCGTACTCGGGCATGCGCGTGTAGCCGACATCGACCAGCGCCATGCACCAGTCCTCGTGCATGCGGCCGTGGCGCGCCTCCTGGCGGATGAACGCGTCGAGATCGCGGTCCAGCGCCGGCGGCAGCTGCGCCGGATCGACCATCGCGCGCACGTCGCGCGCGCTGTCGATGAAGAAGCGCTCGCCTTCGGGAAACGTCGCCTGCAGCGCATTGACGAAATGCGTCAGCACAGGATCGCCGCCGAGCCAGTAGCGCTGCCGATGCATCAGCGCACGCAGGTCCACCTGCGGCTGGCGCGGCACGATCTGCAGATCATCCGGACGTTTGTACATGTGGCAGCTCCCCCGAGCTTCTTGATCCTGAACCCATCTTACGCCGGCCAGTTCAGAGCGACGACGGCGGCTGACGCAGAAAGCCCGCCGCGGTTTTCCGCGGCGGGCCTGGATCGAGCAGAGAGGCAGTTCAGGGTTGCAGCGAGTTGAACGATTGCCCGTCGTCGCCAGCCGTCTTGCCGGAGCGGTCGCGCTGCACCGTGACGTTGACCGCGCCGCTGCACGACTCGAATCCGTCATCGGCGGTGAAGTCGATACGGTACACGCGTCCGTTGCCGTTGCCCTTGCGTTCGGCGCGGATCAGTGCGGTGTCCGCCGGCACCCCGCTCTGAATCGCTGCGTCGGGCGTGGTGTCACCGGCGCCCGTACCGAGCAGCGGCTCGTCCTGCGTGACGCCGGTGATCTGCAACTGCACACGGTTGTAATCCGAGTCCGTGTCCATGACGCCCTCGATGGTGACCTCTTCCATCCTGTGATCGGGCGGCCATAGCTGCGCGAGGCTGGGACGGGCGTATGCGCATGTCGGGGGATCGTTCGCATTGCGGAGATGGACGGCGACCACGTCCGCAGACGAGGTCTTGGGATTGAACACGTAGTCGTCCGTCACGACCAGCTGGAAGATCAGATCCTCCCCGCCGGCGGACACGGCCGGCGCAGTGAACTTCGGCGTGATCGACGTGCTGTCGTCCAGGCTGATGGCCGGCCCCCCGGTCTGCAGCCACTGGTAGGAGAGCCCATCACCGTCGGGATCACTGCTGCCGCCGCCGTTGAGGATCACGAGGCTGCCCTCGTCCTGCGTATCGTCCGGGCCGGCGTCGGCCAGCGGCGGATTGTTTGCGCCAGGTGTGACCGTCACATTGTCCGGGACGCTGGCGGCCACGCCGTCCGACACGACGAGCCGGAACGACAGGGGATTGCCGTCCGCCAGCGGCACGACGAACGTCGGCGCCACGACCGACCCGCTGGGGTCGAACACCACGGCCGAGCCAGCGGTTTGCGTCCACGTGTAGCTCAACTCGTCACCGTCCGGGTCGTAACTGAGACTGCCGTCCAGCGCGTAGCTCACGCCCTCCCGCACCGCGGCGTCGTTGCCGGCGTCGGCGACCGGCCGGGCGTTCACGTGCTTGGCAGTGACGTCGACCGAATCGCTGTCCGACGCACTGCCGTCGCTGACTGTGAGTTCGAACGTCAACGTCTGCTGACCTTGCGCCTTCGTGATGTCGGGTGCGAGGAATGTCGGCGTCGCCGTCGTGCTTCCGCTCAGTGTGACGAGGGGGCCGGCTGTCTGCACCCAGCTGTAGCTCAGCGGCTGACCCTCGGGGTCGACGCTGGAGCTGCCGTCCAGTTGCACCATCGTCAATTCGTCGACCGTCTGATCCGGCCCGGCATTGGCTGTTGGAGGGCCATTCAGCAAGGACGCGGCATAGGTGATGACGTTGGGGGTGTAGACGTTCCGCGCAGTGGGTCCGATGTTGCAGTTGTTGCCCGCGAGGTAGAAGTCCAGCGGGATCGACGAGTAGAGGACCTTGCCGGCACCGTGTCCATACGAGAACAGCACGGAGTGACTGGCGGTTCCGGTGCTGAGGATGTTGATGGCCCCCACCGGCAGGCTGGCAGCATCGGCGTAGCCGTGGGACGACGAGCATCCGCCGTCGAGGCTGGCATCCGTCAGGGTTCCGGCCGGACCGTTGGTCACCAGGTTACTGGTGCGCAGGTCGATATTGCTGTGGTCCGAGAAATCGCGGACGAAGCTGATGCCGCCGGACCCGGGCAGTGCGGCGCCGGCGCCCGCGACATAACGGTCGTGCAACACCAGCACGAGCCCATCGTTGTGGACCGCCGCCGCAATCGACGACAAGTTGCCCAGGTACTCGCCGCCAAAGCCGCCGTTGTCGCAGTTGGTCACGAACAGCACGTCGATGCCCGCCAGCTGACTGGCGTCGGGCACGGTGACGTTGACCGGCGTGTGCCCGGCTGCGTTGATCGGCGCAACTTGGTAGGAAGCGCCCTGACCATTGCACATCTCGTAATAGCCGACGTTGGCGGCCCACACCATTGAAGGCGCGCCCCAGGCGGCCAGCGACAGCAGCGTCGCGTGGCACAGTCTCGTTGTCCATTTCATGTCCGTCTCCGCTGTGCGTGCCGCTAGATGCCGAGCAGCTGTCTGGCCTGGGCCAGCAGGCTCAGGCCTTCTGGAACCTGACCCGATTCGCAATGCGCGTAGGCTTCATCGCGCAGGCGCTTGGCCTCCTTCAGCGTGTCCATCGGCAGCGGGTTGGTGCTCGTGAACTGCGCGTCCACGTCCTGGATGTCCGCGTCGCACTCATTGCCGAACGCGGGCAGAGTCAGCACCGCGGCGGCGACCGCGGCGGCGAATATGGATTTCATTTCCTGTACCCTCACCCCGCTCCGATGAACGGACCATCACGGCCCGGGGCATGGCCATGCGCGTCCACTGCTGGCGGGTCAGCGCGTCGACACTCGCGACACGTCCGCACGACCCGTAACGACAGTAGGCGCGGAGCGGAGCGGCAAGCTTGACGAAAACCTGAAATCGGCCGGAAAGATTCCTGAGTGTTCGCCAGCCCCCGCGCGCGGTGTTTGCCGGGCGGTGCCGCGCGTGTAGACTCGGACGGGAACAGATGCACGTCCGCACCGGGGGGGCTCGAAGCGCGCGTGGCAGATCAAGCACAACCAGCAGTGCTGTCCGGCGCGTCCGCAACGGAGTCGCGGCGCTGGATATTCGGCCGCGCCGTCGTCGACGAGCGCACGCTCGAACTGCTGGTCGACGGCGAGGAAGTCGAGATCGAGCGCAAGCCGTTTGAGGTGCTGCGCTTCCTGCTGCAGCACGCCGGCGAAGTCGTCACCAAGGATGAGCTGCTCGAAGGCGTGTGGCCGGGGCGGTTCCTCTCGGAGTCCGTGCTGGCCAAGGCCATCAGCCGGCTGCGCGAGGTGCTGCACGATCCCGATCAGGAGCTGATCAAGACGGTCCATGGCTACGGCTACCGGCTCGTGGCCCAGGTCCGGGTGGAAGTGCAGCACGCCCCGGAAGTCGCGCATTTCGACTTCAAGGCCGGCGACCATCCGCCCGCCCGCCCCTTGTGGAGCCTGGTGCGCCGGCTCGGCAGCGGCGGTCACGGCGAGGCCTGGCTGGGCCGGCACGACAAGACGCACGAACAGCGCGTCTTCAAGTTCGCGATCGACGAACCTTCTCTGGGCGCGCTCAAGCGCGAGATCACGCTGTTCCGCTTCCTCAACGACAGCCTCGGCGAACACGCGCGCATCGTTACGCTGATGGATTGGAACCTGGAGCAGCCGCCCTGTTTCATCGAAAGCGAGTACATCGCCGGCGGCAGCATGATCGAGTGGGCCGAGCGCAGCGGCGGACTGGCGAAAATCCCGCTGGCCACGCGCCTCGACCTCGCCGCACAGATCGCCGAGGCCCTGGCCGCGGTACACGCGGTCGGCGTGCTGCATAAGGATCTGAAACCCAGCAACGTCTTGATCGCTTCTCTCCCCCCGCTTGCGGGGGGAGATACAGAGGGGGGCGTTTCCCGCGCCGCGCCCAACATCCGCCTAGCCGACTTCGGCAGCGGCGGCGTGCTCGACGCCAAGCAGCTCGAAGCCCTGGGCATCACCCGCCTGGGCTTCACCAGGACCATCGCTGCGCTGGGCGCGACGACCGGCGGCACGCCGCTGTACCTCGCGCCGGAACTGCTCGCCGGCCAGCCGCCCACGGTCAAGGCGGACATCTACGCGCTGGGCGTGATGCTCTACCAGCTCGTCGTCGGCGAATTCCGCAAGGCGATGGCGTCCGGCTGGGAGCACGAAGTCGCGGACGAAGTGCTGAGAGAGTGCATCGCCGACGCCGCACGGGGCGATGCCGCGTGCCGGCTCGCCGACGCGGGTGCGTTGGCCCTGCGCCTGCGTACGCTGGACGAAGAACGCGAGCGGAGGCGGCACGAGCGCGAGGCAAAGGAGAAAGCCGAGGCGCTGGAACGCGCGCTCGCCCAGGCCAAGGCCAGCCAGGCTGTCGCGGAGTTTCTAAGCAAGGACATGTTCGCCGTCGTTGGCTCAAAGCCGCTGCGCGATCTCACCGTGCGCGAGTTGCTGGATGCAGCCTCGGAGAAGCTGGCCGACCGTTTCGACGAGATGCCGCTGGCCGCAGCGCAGGTCCATGCGGCGCTCGGCCACGCGTTCTGGAACATGGAGGCCTTGGCCGAGGCCGACAAGCACCTGGGCCGCGCACTCGATCTCTACGAGCAGCAGGGTGCCATGTCGGGCGACGTGCTGTCCGTCGCTGCCGTCCTCGTCAGCGTGCAATTCATGCTGGGCAAGCTGGCGGCATCTCTGCCACGACACGACGCCATCCGCGCGTTGGCGGAGACGGTGATTGGGGCGGCGAATTCGGACGTTGCGAAGTTCCGGGTCAACGTCGCCCGCGCACGCATGGAGATGGGCGATTGGCTGCCGGCAGTCGCGGAGTTTCGCGAGTTAGTGCAGACGCTTACGGCGGACACTGGCGCCGACCCCCTCCTGCTCTGCACCGTTCGGAGAATGCTCGGTTACGCGCTCCTGCGGCTGGGAGAGTTCGAGTCTGCTGAGCAGGCAATGCGACAGGCGCTCGACTTGATACTGCGCATTGAAGGCGCCCCTGCGCTCGCGATTGCGCATGCTCACTTCGATCGTGGCCGGGTGCTGATTGAGCAAGAAGAGTTTCCGGAGTCGGATCGCGAATTGTCAGAAGCACTGCGCTTGTTCCTCGAATGGTCGCCGAGTGATCAAAGCGGCGTGGTGTTGGCTGTCACAGCGACGATAGGCTTTCTCAGGCTGCGGCAGGGCAGGACAGATGAGGCGATCGCCTTGATCGAGAACCCCGTATCGACTTTGGCGCGGTTGGCGGGTCCGAGCGTCGATCAGCAGTCGGAGATCAGATCCTGGCTTGCGCTGGCCTATCAGGCTTCCGGACGACTGGATGTCGCGCTCTCCGAAATGAGCTCGGCACTCGCAAGCAGCGAAAGAGCTCACGGCAAGGCGCATCCGCTGACTCAGCACCTGTGCATCGCGCGGGCGGACATCCTGCGGGAACGAGGCGAAGCGACAGAAGCGCAGGCCGTGCTAAGCCAAGTCGATCGCGCGGCGCTGGAGAGGCTCGCGCCAGATCACCCCTATCTGGCGGAGCTGCATCGCGTCGAAGGACTCATTGCGGGCGCCGAAGGCAGGCACGAAGCCGCGCGCGGAAGCTTGGAGAGGGCCCTCCTGATTTTCAAAAGCCGCTACGGCGCGCAGCACGGGTTCACCCGGCGCGCCCGACTCGAGGTGGGGCGCCAGCCATGAAGCTCGGCTTGATCATCAGCAACCGCTGCAACGCGCGGTGCACGCATTGCAGCACAAGCTGCGGCCCATCGCGGAGCGATCATCTCCCGGACGCGGACATCTTCGAGCTGATGAACCAGGCGGTGCGGCTGGCGCAGAACCAGCTGGTCGAGTTCCTGCTAAGCGGCGGCGAGCCCTTCCTCGATCTCGAACGACTGCTGCACCTGGTCCGGCATGGCCACTCGCTCGGCGCCGGCGTCACCTGCGTCACCAACGGTTACTGGGCGGCGTCCGATGCGAAAGCGCGCGCGCTGCTCGGCGCGGTCAGGGAGGCGGGTTTGAATGTGCTGGCGGTCAGCACCAGCCGATTCCATCAGCAGTTCGTGAACAAGCAGCGCGTCGAACGCGTGCTCAGGCTCTCGCGCGAGATAGGCCTGCCCTGCGCGCTCAAGTACGCGCGCACGGCAAGCGATGCGGAAAGTCCGGACGAAGTGCAGCACTGGGCGACGGCCGCCGGCGCGCACACCGTGCAGGACTTTCCGATCATCCCGTACCTGAGCGCGGGCGCGAGCCTGCCGGACGACGACTACCTGCGCCAGCCCGGCTTGCCGGAGGGCGGCTGCCCCGCCGCGCTGCTCACGGTGCGCGAGGACGGCGAGGCCTTCATGTGTCCGCAACCGGGCGCACAGAACCCGCTGCTGGCGCTGGGCAACGCGCAACGAACCGGCCTGGCCCGCATCCGCAGCCGCCACTACCTCGGCGGTGCGCAGCAACTGCTGCGCAACCATGGGCCGATCCACTTCGCGCGAGAAATCCAGGCGCGCGGCCTCAGCCACCGCCTGCGCGCGGCCTACGCCGGCGTCTGCGACCTCTGCGCGCACATCGCCAGCGATCCGGAGATGGCCGTGATCGCGGCCGAGTGCGCCCAGACATATGCGGCGGAGCAGCTCAGCGGCATCGCGGACGTGCTGGTCGAGCCGAGCAAGCTGCACGGCGAAGTACGATCCGCTGCGGGTCGGCAGTGACGGCTGGCGTCGTCGAAAGCATGGATCTTTCAAGCGCCTACCCACCGCCGCAGTTTCTGCGGCTGGCGGACGGCCGGCGGTTGGCCTGGTACGAGTACGGCGACCCAGACGGCAAGCCGTGCATCTACACCACTGGCTCGCCCGCGTCCGGACTGATCGGCGTGATCTACGACGAAACCGCGCGCAAGGCCGGCGTGCGCTGGATCTCGGTGGACAAGCCGGGCTACGGGCATTCGGATCCGCAGCCGAGGCGTCGGCTGCTCGACTGGCCGTGCGACATTGCCGCCCTGGCGGATCACCTCGGATTCCAGCGCTTTGCCAACGCCGGCCAGTCCGGTGGCGGCCCGCACGCGCTTGCGCTCGCCCACGCGCTGCCGCAGCGGATCACCGTGACGCTGGTGGTTGCCGGCATGGGGCCGGCCACGGAGGACTGGGTACGGGACGGCATGCGGGCGGCGAATCGCAGAATGTTCTGGATCGCCCGGCACGCGCCCTGGCTGATGCGGTTGTTCATGTCGTCGTACAAGCACGCCGTGAGCAGCCCGAAGCGTCGCGAGCGCTTTGTCCGCCGTCAGCTCGCCGGCCTGCCGCCCGCGGATCGCGCCTGGCTTGATGCGCATCCGGACTCGATGCAGTTGCAGTTCGACGCCCTGGAGGGGGCATTCCGGCAAGGGACGCGCGCCGCGGCCGACGAGATGCGCATGTTCGCGCGCGACTGGGGCTGCCGGCTGGCTGACATCAAGGGGCGCGTGTTGCTCTGGCACGGCACGGAGGATGCGAGCGTGCCCGTGGCGGTGGCGCGGCACATTGCCGCGCAGTTGCCGGACTGCGAGGCGCATTTTCTCGACGGCGTCGGCCATGGCATGCCGGCGAGCGTCGTCACGGCGATTGTCGAGGCCGTGCGCGCCGCAAGCTGATTTTTTGGAATTTGTTCCACAACCCAGCAGGAGAGCACGATGGCCATCAATGAAATGCAGCGGCGGATCCTTTCCGCTTTCGTCCTCGGCGACTACCGCTTCCGCGACTGTTTCGTGGCCGATCCGCTGGGCGCGGCCCAGCAGATCTGCATTCCGCTGCAAATTTCGGATTCGCCCGAATCCTTCGAGAAGGTCAACGGCGTGGTCGTGGTGCGACGCGACGTGGCCGAGAAAATCTACAGCATCGGCCACGCGATCGACGACATCCTTGGGCCGCTCTGCCCCAAGAATGACCCGGCCATGCAGATCGTCCTCCCGCTCATCGCTTCGGGAGATCTGGGCGATCCGACCCAGGCCTGGGACTGCAGCAAAGCGCCCAAGACGGCGGCGAAGAAACGCAAATAGCGGCGATCGCGTGGCTCAGGTCATGTGGCAGCCGATCAGGTTCCAGTGGTTCATCGACCACAGGAAGGCCAGCGCCACCATGCCGAACAGCGCGTAGGCCAGGCGCTCGGGCAGCGTCCAGAATTTCCTGAGCCACGCGAGGACCACGAAGGCGACGACGACCAGGGTTGTCGCCACCGAGGCGAGGAGCATGACCAATGCCGCCTTGAAGGGCAGCGTATAGCCGTACAACAGCACGTCCGGCGTCGTGAAGAAATTCCAGATGATCCGATAGGCGGCGAGGTTCAGCGCGGCGGTTGCGGCAGCGGCGATCAGCGCCCAGCGCGCACCTGATCCTGCCGGCGCGGTGCCGATCAGTCGCAGCAGACCCCAGCCCAGCACGACCACGAATACGGCCATTGCGAGCTTGAGCAGGCGGGCATGGAAGCCCGGCAGGTCGTAGCGGCTGAGCACCTTGTGCGCCGGCGCAAACGGCATCGGGCCCAGCAGTGCGATGCCGCCCTCGCCGGCGCGCACGAACGCGATCGTCTCGTGCGACAGCCTGAAGACGTTGGGCGCGTTCGCCACGGGCGTCCATTCGGCGTTGCCGAAGTGGTTCGTGATCTTGAGATTGCCGCTCTTCAACGTCTCAACCTTCGTTTCGGCAGTCGGGATCGTGAGCTGCAGGAACTTCTCGTTCCTGGTCACCGAGAACGCGCTCGTCAGATAGACGCCTTCGACATCCAGCGGAGCCGCGCTCGGGTCGCCTGGGATCTGGGGCGGCGTTCCCGGTGCATGCGGATGTGCGTTGAGGAAGCGGACGATGAAATTGCGCAGCAGCATGTCGGAGACGGGCGAGTTCGTCGCGATGAAGATGCCGAGCTTCTCGTCCGGCAACAGCGCGAGCTTGGAGGAGAACCGCAGCGTCGTGCCGCCGTGCGAAATGATCCGTCGGCCGTTGAACTGCATCTCGTGGAACGCGAGCCCGCCGGCGTTGAAGCCCGGGTCCGCATGCGGAATGAGGATGCGGCCGTGCATCAGGTCAGCGGTGTGCTTGTCGAGCATGCGCTTGCCCAGATTGCCGTACTCGCCTTCGCGCAGATGCATGATCATGAACTGCGCCATGTCTGCGGCCGTGGTGGTGAATCCTGCGGCTGGGCCGACCGGGTGCAGGTACTCGAAGCCGCGCCGCTCGAACCTGGCGCCGTCCGCCAGATCGGGCGGGCATCCGGCCTTTGTCTCGTAACTGGGGTCCGGTGCCGGGCGCTTGAACACAGGGCCGACGTATCCGTGGCCCTTCGCCATCGTCGGCCATTCTTTCTCGACGTTCGCCGGTTCGCGGAAATCGCTGTCGTCCATCTCTAGCTCTGACAGGACGTGCTTCCTCACATACAGGTCGAACGGCTTTTCCGACAGCTTTCGCACGACTTCACCGATGAGCGACATGGCCCAGCTCGAATAGATCGAGTCGATGCCCGCCGTGGACCCCTGAGTGATGTCGTAGTTGGTCGTCGGCGCGTGCACGCGCGCGGGCATGTGCAGGGCCAGGTAGCGGTTGGGCCCCTTCGCGTCCGCCTCGGACAGAGCCTCGTGGGCAAGGAAGCCGATCTGGTTGTTCTCGAAGCCGCCGGTATGCGTGAGGATGTTCTTGAGCGTCGTGGGCGGCACGCGCGGGAAGTCGTCGGGGAGGAAATCGTTGACATCCCGCTCCAGGGTCTTGTCGACGTCGAGTTTCTTCTCCTCGATCAGATGCAGCAGCGCCGTCGCGGCGACGAGCTTGGATACGGAGCCAATGCGGAAGCGCGTCTGAGGCTCGCCCTTTTTCGCATGGACCGGCTCGTGGCCATTGCCGCTCGCATCGCCAATGTCGGCGCAGCCGTAACCCTTCGTGAAACTCTGGAACTCGCCATTTTCGTCGCGATAGACGATCGCAACGGCGGCGCCGGCGACATGATCGGCCTGGCGCGGATAGAACAGCGCTCGCTCGTCGTGCTTCGCAAGGTAATCGACGCACGCTTCCAGCTCGGCCGGCGAAAAACCCCAGCTACACCACGAGCTAGCGCGGGCTTCGACGTCGCCCGTTTCATCGAACGCCGCGCCTCCCCGTGGAAGCGAGAAGAACTCCATCTGCGCGCGGACGGCGGCGGTCGACAGTCCCATGACAAGGCCAAGGCCGACCGATCCCGCGCGCAGCAACCAGCGACTTGCGTTCATGTGTCCCCCCCGATTTCTTCGTTCGACACGCACAACGACGCTGACAACCCAGCTGCTTGCAGTGGCACCCCCCAGCGCAAGCACTGAGTCGAATCTTACCGCGATGGCGCTCAAGAGCAATCCGCAATTGGGGAGGGTGAAGAAGCTTCGTCCGGGCGAGCATTCGGATAGAGTGGGCAACCATCCAAGGGGAGCAACGGACGCCACGCTCGCTCGGAATTTCGCTCCGTCATCGCGGAGCTGACGGAGCAGAGCGATCGGTCGAAGTTGCGAGAGGGGGGTGCGATGTCTGATCAGCAGCGGCACGCGTGCCGTGTGTCTGCCGGGATCGGTGGTGTTGAATCGGGTGGGCGTTGGACGACCGTGGCTGCGGCGCTGGCCATCGCCGCTGCTGCCTGGGCGCCGCAGGCTGCGGTCGCGGCTTCGGAGGCAAGCACCGCCTCTGCCACCATGCCGGCCGCCGACGATGCCGATGCCACGGCAGAATCTGCGGAAGTCCTGCCGACCATACCGGTGGCCGGCGAATCCGCAGACGAGAAAGCCCCGGCCAAGAGCGGGGGGCCTGCGGCCACCCAACTCGAAACCATCGTCGTCACCGCCGACAAGCGCCCCAGAAGCTTGCGCGACACGGTCGGCGACGTCGACGCCCTGCGCGGCAAGACACTGGAGGGCTTCGGTGCGCACAGTTCCGAGGACTATCTCAAGCTGGTGCCCGGGGTGTCTCTGAACAAGGAGAACGCCGACCGCAGCGATCCGTCGATCCGTGGCATTGCGACCGAAACGCGCTTCCAGTCGACGGCGCGGGTGACCGGGGTGTACGTCGACGACATCCCGATGTCCGATCCATTCATCCCTATCTCGCAGCCGGACGTGGGTACTTTCGATCTCGAACGCATCGAGGTGCTGAAGGGGCCGCAGGGCACGCTGTTCGGTTCGACTGCGCTAGCGGGCGCGATCCGCTACATCACGGAGAAGCCGGCGACAGGCGAATTCGAGGGCAAGCTGGCGGGGTCGTTTACGCGCGTGTCGGAGGGCGACAGCCCGCCGTATGCGGCCGCCATGCTCAATGTGCCGCTGGGCGATACCGCGGCGCTGCGCGGCGTGGCGGTGTATCGCGACGAGCCCGCGTACATCGACGACACACGTACGGGTCAGGACGACATCGGCGGCATCCGCAAGCGCCAGGAACGCGTACAGGGCGCGTGGCAGGTGTTCGATCCGCTGAGACTCACGGCCACTTATCTCAGGCAGCGCAGCAGTCAGGACGATTCGGCTTACGCTGATCAGCGCGAGCGCCTGGAGCATGGCAACGCCAACGGTCCGAGCCCGATGAGCAGCGAGTTCGACGTGGGTAATCTGGTGGCGACGTATGACTTCCACGGTGCGCGGCTGCTGTCGTCGACCAGCCGTTCGTCCAAGTACGCCAGCCTGATACTCGAGGCGAGTCGCACGCTGGGTGTCGATCAGGCCGGGCTGCCGGTGAACATCACGACCGATACAGGCAGCGACGGATTCACGCAGGAGCTGCGGTTGTCGTCCGTCGAAGATGACGGGCGCTGGGAGTGGATGATCGGCGCCTGGTACCTGCGCAGCGAACAGCAGTATGACCAGCATCTGCCGGCTCCGGCGTCGGAGCTGATCCCGCTGCCGACACCACCGCAGCAATCGCCGCTCCCGTTGCCCGGGTTCCTGTCGATCCCCGTGCCACTGCTACAACCCGGAGCGCTCATGGAAGGGGCCGAGCTGGTGGCTGCACACTTTCAGAGCCGAGGCACGGAGAAGGCCCTGTTCGGGGACGTTGCCGGGCAGTTCTGGGACGATCTCGAAGTGACGCTGGGTGGGCGTTACTACCGAACCGAGCTGCACTCGCACAACGTCAGTCGCGGCCTGTTGATCACCGCCACGTCCGGCATGACGGAACAGGTCAACGACGACAACCTCAAGGAGCAGGGATTCAACCCACGCGTGTCCGCGGCGTTTCGATTCAACGATGACGCCATGGTCTACGCGCTGGTATCGAAGGGCTTCCGCTTCGGCGGCGTACAGCTGGCGCCGCCATCGCTGGCCGACAGCAGCGGTGGCGTGGAACGGAGCAACACGTTCAAGTCGGATACGCTGTGGAACTACGAGATCGGCACGCGTAGCGAGTGGTTCGGGCGCCGGCTGGGCTTCGATGCGACGCTGTTCTATGGCAAGTGGAAGGACTTGCAGATCACCCGGGTCGACAGCACCGGCCTGTTCAGTTTTGTGCAGAACATCGGAGGGGCACACACGCAGGGCTTGGAGCTGAGGGCGGAACTCACGCCTTTCACGGGGCTGGTGCTGTCGTCGTCAGCCGCTTTCATCAGCGCGCGTACCGACGAAGCACTGGAGACCACCAGCGGTACGGTGCCGCCCGGCACCCGTCTCCCCGGCACGCCGAAATTCCAGATCGCCAATCTGATCTCGTATGAGCCGCGGTTCCAGGACTTTTCGCCAGGCATCGCACTGATCCATTCGCACATCGGCACTTCGCCCAACAACC
The DNA here is from genome assembly GCA_041659605.1 of Sinimarinibacterium sp. Lineage (GTDB taxonomy): Bacteria > Pseudomonadota > Gammaproteobacteria > Nevskiales > Nevskiaceae > Solimonas. Next base: position 33,865 of record JBAZXW010000035.1, read on the forward strand.
TGTTCGGCACCGAGCAACTGGGTGGCTACGACACGTACGACATCCGCGCCCATGTATTGCTGAACAGTCTGCCTTTACGGCCCGATCTGACGCTGGGTGTGAGCAATCTGACCGATGAGCGCGGCATCGCGGGCGCGTTCGCCGATCCCGCGTCCAGTGCCAAGGACTTCTACTTCATTACGCCCCGCACCGTCTCAGTGACTCTGGCGCTCAGTTTTTAGCGGGAAGTTGTCGAAGGCTCCGCTGCGGGTCAACTTTGTAGGACACGACCTACGCACCGTCAGAAAAGCCCCGACTGAAGGCGGCTTTCACGAGGCGCACGCTCGCTGTGCGTACGGTCGTCAGGTCGTCGACCGAATCTTTCATGAATTCTTCAAGGCTTCGTCAGGACTGCCGTCGAGCCGCGCCGTACGTTGGAGCCGTCCCGGAAAGTCGCGGGATCAGAAACGGCCCGGGGAGGGTGCGGTGAACGCCGAAGCGATGCGCGCCGATATCAGGAGGTACTGGGTCAAATCCAGGCTCTGGGATCGGCGGCGCTCGCTTCGGCGGGCGCCAACCCATTGCGCACCGCTGCGGGCCTCCGATGGCGGGGTATGCGGATGAACGGCGAAAGGATTTTCAGACTGCCCGTGGACGTGGAGTTCACGCCGGGCGGAGTGGTTCACCTCGCCGACGGGGCGCTGCGACGGGCCCGGGCGGAAAACGCCGCGCTGATCGCAGCGCTCGATCTGGTCGAGGAGGCGGTCGCGCTGCTCGACGCTTCGGGCCGGATCCTGCACGCCAATCGTGCCGCAAGCGTGCTGCTGGAGAAGAGAAACGGAGTTTTCGTTTCAGCCGAGGGAGGCCTCCAGGTTGCGGATCGGCACGCGGCAGAGATGGTCCGTGCCGCGCTGGGGCGTCTTGCGGCCCCGGGCCGGATGGCGCAGGACACCTTGCCCGATGTGCAGCGGACGATCGTATCCAAGCGCGACGGCTTGCCGCTGGTGCTGACGCTGCACGCGGTGGAGGTGCGCACTTCGGCGCCGAATCAAGCGGTTGCCATCGCCTTCATTTGTGATCCGGAATCCCGGCCCGGCGATCACGCCGCCACGCTGAAGCTGGTCTACGGACTGACCTCCGGCGAGGTGAAGCTGGTCCAGGCCCTGAACGAAGGCCTGACGCTCAAGGAATTCTCCGACTGGAGCGGTCTCTCGTACGAGACGGTTCGCTCGTACGTGAAGCGGGTGCTGGCCAAGACCGGTGCGCGCAGTCAGACCGATCTGGTCCGCCTGACGCAGGGCTTGGGATGAAGATGCACCAGGGAGTATCCCCAATTGGGGGTTGTGCGGCGTTCAGCTGGCGCTCATTTTGGTCCAACAAGAGGCATGCACGGAGGGGTGCATGAAAACACACTTGGGTAATCGCATTGAATCTGCAATGCGGACGGGCGCGGGGGCCTTCGGGCGAGCCGTGGATCCCGATGGCGAGGATGATGGCGCGAGCGATGTTCGCGCGTCGCGCGGTCTGCTGGCGCGGCTCTGGCAACGTCGAGCCCGGGCGCTGAAGGCCGGCGCAAAGTCGGCTGAGGGCGGGCCTGCGCTGTCTCTCGAAACGATCTCGGATCTCGAACGCATCGTCGAGCGCCAAGGGCCTTTGCTGGGCCTGCCGGAGCACGTGGAGCCGGACTATCTCCGGGAGTTACACGCCACGTCTCTGCAGACACGCACGCTGTTGGCGGTGTTGCCGGCCTTGCTGTTCTGTTTTCTCGCACTGGTCGCCGAAGGGCTTCTGGACTTTCCGGCGGATACCGCAGCCCTGATGCGCGACATCGCGATCTCCGTTGTATTGCCGGCCAGCATCGCGACGGCCGCGATCGTCTGGTTGTCGCCCAGCGGCCGCGCGACCGAAGTCGCCCTGGCGGTCAACGGTCTGGTACTGGTCATGGCGCTGGAGTGGCTGCGCGCGCATTGCCATGAAGCGCCATGCCGGTTCGATCACACGATCGTCGCCTGCATCCCGATCGCGCTGGTGGCTTTTGGCTCTTTCCGCTTCGGCGCCGCGCTCATGCTGCTGGGCGGCTATGCGGTGACTGCGATGACATCGAGCGCGCTGATCGACGCGCCGGGATGGACGTCGGCGATGTGGGCCGGCGAGACCATTCTTCTGGTCATCGCCGCGGTCGCGGTGCTGGCAAATGAATCCAGGCAGCGCCGCAATTGGGTTGCGCGCCGGCTGATCCAGTTCCAGGCCCAACGCGACCCGCTGACCGGGCTGCGCAACCGCCGTTCCTTCGAGCAGCTCTACGAAATCGCTTCGGCACAGGCGCGACGCGCGGGCGCGCGCCTGTGCATGGCCATCGCCGATCTCGATCACTTCAAGCTGATCAACGACCGCTATGGCCATGGCCGCGGCGACGAGGTGCTGCGCGACGTGGCCGATGTTCTCGGCAAGTTCAGCCGTCGTCCGCTGGACGCAGTCGCCCGCATCGGCGGCGAGGAGTTCGGGATTCTGTTGTACGACTGCGACCACGCGAGCGCGCTGCAGCGGCTTCAGGAATTGGCGAGCGCGGTCCGCGCGCTGAAGGTGCAGAGCGGGAATGTTCCGATGGAAATGCTGACCATCAGCGTGGGCGGGGCGATCTCGAATGGCCGGCTGACGCTGTCCGAGGTCTACGACTGCGCGGACAAGCACCTCTATGTCGTCAAGAACGGGGGGCGCAACGGCGTACGCGTGGGCCACATTGGCGTAGATTGACATGAGCGGTGCATACCCGACCGGTGCTTGGTTTGACAGGAGTTGGCAACGCGCGAGTGCTTCGATGCGCGACGAAGGAATCGAAGGTCGACGATGGACAGAGAGGGGGACGCGCTGAGTGGAGTTGTCTACCTTGCGGACGAGGCGTTAAGGCGGGCTCGTGCCGAAAACTCCGCATTGATCGCTGCCCTTGACCTGGTCGAGGATGCGATTGCACTGCTCGACGTCTCGGGTTTCGTGCTTCATTCAAATCGCGCGGCGAGCGTTCTGCTCGGCAAGGGCAACGGGATCTCCCTGTCGGCCGAGGGGCGGTTGCAGGTGGCCGACAGGCACGCTTCGGATCTGGTGCGCAGCGTTCTGTCGCGACTGGTCATTGATGAAAAAGGGCCGCAGGACACCCCGGCCGAAGTTGGGAGAACCATCGTCTCCAAGCGCGATGGCTTGCCGCTGGTGCTGACCTTGCACAGCGTCGAGCCGCGCAGCGCGTCGGTGAATCCGGCAGTGGCCATTCTCTTCGTGTGTGATCCCGAGTCCCGCCCCGACGGACATGCCGCGATGCTGAAGCTGGTGTACGGGCTCACGCCGGGCGAGGTCAAGCTCGTCCAGGCGCTGAACGAGGGCCTGACGCTCAAGGAGTTTTCCGACTGGAGCGGCCTGTCGTACGAGACGGTGCGCTCCTATCTCAAGCGCGTCCTGTCGAAGACCGGCGCGCATAGCCAGACGGACCTCGTTCGGCTGACGCGGTCCCTGGGCTGAGCTGCCCCAAAGGACACGTCATTTCCGCGAAGGCGGGAATCCAGGGACGCGAGGCGCGATGCTTACCGCGCTGGATTCCCGCCTTCGCGGGAATGACGGTGTCAGCCGAGACTCGGGCCTAATCACGATGGGTGAAGAGCCGCTGGGGTGTGGCCGGAATAATGGCGGCCATGAATCTCGCGCTGACCGAAGACCAGATCATGATCCGCGACGCCGCCGAGAGTTTTCTCGCCGACGCCAGCGACAGCACGGCCGTGCGTCGGGCGATGGAGAGCGCGACCGGTCATGACGCGGCGGTCTGGCAGCGCATCGGCGCGGAACTGGGCTGGTGCGGCATCGCCATTGCGGAAGGTTTCGGCGGGCTCGGGCTGGGGCCGGTCGAGCTGACGCTGATCCAGGAACAGGCGGGCCGCCGCCTGTTGTGTTCGCCGTTTTTCGCGACCGTCTGTGTCGCCGCGACGGTGCTGCAGCAGGTCGGTACCGATGCCGCGCAGGAGAAGTATCTGCCGCAAGTTGCGGCAGGCACGCTGCGCATGGGTGCGCCGCTGGTGGCCGACGCGCAGGCCTGGGCGGCGGCGGCCGGCCCGGTGCGCGCACGCCAGAAGGGCGGCGGCTGGGTGCTCGATGGCGTGGCGCATCGGCTGATCGACGCTGCCAGTGCCGACGTGCTGCTGGTCACGGCGACGCTCAGCGGCGGCGGCCTGGCGATATTCCTGGTGCCGCACCCGGGCGCCGGCGTGACCGTGACGCCGCTGACGACCTGGGACACGACGCGCCGGTTTGCCGACGCGCAGTTGCATAACGCGGCGGCGGTGCGCATCGACGACCCTGCGCGTGTCGACGAGGGCACGGCACGCATCGCCGCGCTCGTGCGCCTCTATCTCGCGGCCGAGCAGCTGGGCGGTGCGCAGCAGTGCCTGGACTTGACGCTGGCCTACACGGCGACGCGCAAGCAGTTCGGTCGAGCCGTCGCCGGCTTCCAGGCGGTGAAGCACCGCTGCGCCGAGATGATGGTGCGCATCGAGGCGCTGCGCTCGGCGATCGCCGGGGCGGCGGCCACGGCCGCCGGCGGCGATACGGCGCCGATGTCGACGGAGTGCGCCATGGCGCGCGCGCTCGCGAACGAAACGTTTTTCTGGTGCGCGCAGGAAGCGATCCAGCTGCACGGCGGCGTCGGCTTCACCTGGGAATACGACCCGCAGCTGTATTTCAAGCGTGCGCAGGCGGCGGGGCATTGGCTGGGGACTTCGGATCAACTGCGAGACGAGATTGCGGAGGGGCTGCTGGCCGACGCCCCCCTCACCCCAGCCCGTTCCGGCCCGGGGCCCCAACCCCGGGCGTTCGCCAGGCAGGAACTGCCACCGGCAGTCCCTGAAAGCCCTGGCTCACCCCCCCGCGAGGCGGGGGGAGAGGGAGAAGACCAGCGCTTCCGCGCCGAGGTCGCGACGTGGATGCGCGAGCATCTGGGCGGTCGCTTCGCTGCGCTCAAGCATCGTGGCGGACCCGGCGACGAGGAGTTCGAACCCGCGCTGCGCAAGGACTGGGAGCGCGCGCTGGCTGCCGGCGGCTGGACCTGCGTCGGCTGGCCGAAAGAGGCGGGTGGGCGCGGGCTGTCGATCGCACAGCAGGTGATCTTTCACGAGGAATACGCGCGCGCCGGCGGTCCGGGCCGCATGGGCCACATCGGCGAGGGCCTGATCGGGCCGGCGTTGATCCGCTTCGGCAGCGACGCGCACAAGAAGCGCTTTCTGCCGCAGATCGTCGCCGGCCGCGAATTCTGGGCGCAAGGGTATTCGGAGCCCGGCGCCGGTTCCGATCTCGCCAACGTGCAGACGCGCTGCTGGCAGGAAGCGGGCGGCGCGTGGCGCGTGCAGGGCCAGAAGATCTGGACCTCGCTCGCACACGAGTCCGACTGGATCTTCGTGCTCGCACGCTGCGAGCCGGGCACCAAGGGCAACAAGGGCCTCGCGTTCCTGCTGCTGCCGCTGCGCCAGCCGGGGATCGAGATCCGCCCGATCCGGCAGCTCGGCGGCGGCGCCGAGTTCAACGAGGTGTTCTTTGACGGTGCGCGTGCGGAGGCCGATCACATCGTTGGTGCGCCAGGCGACGGCTGGAAGGTCGCGATGGGTCTGCTCGAAGCCGAGCGCGGCGTGTCCACGCTCGGCCAGCAGATGCATTTCGCGCACGAGTTCGAGCTGCTGGTCGCGGCGGCCAGGCGCAACGGCGCGGTGAACGATGCGGCGATCCGCGCGCGGATCGCGCAGGCCTGGTGCGGGCTGCGCGTGATGCGCTACAACGCACTGCGCATGCTCGCCGGCGAGCAGACGCAGCTCGGACGCGAGGCGCTGATCTACAAATACTACTGGTCGAACTGGCACCGCGACCTCGGCAAGCTGGCGATGGACGTGCTCGGCGCCGAGGCCGACGTGATCTCCGACGACCCGGCGATCCGGCCACTGCAGCAGTTGTTCTTCTTCTCGCGTGCCGACACGATCTACGCCGGCACCAACGAGATTCAGCTCAATATCATTGCCGAACGCGGGCTGGGCATGCCGCGCGAGCCGCGGCCCGCAAACTGAACCGACCATGATCACTGTACCGCCACCACCCTACGTCCCCGCGCACGGCCTGCTCAAGAGCAAGTCCGTGCTGATCACTGCCGCCGCCGGCGGCGGCATCGGCTTTGCGACGGCGAAGCGCTGTCTCGAAGAAGGCGCGCGCGCGCTGATGCTGTCGGACATGCACCCGCGGCGCACTGAAGAGGCGGCGCAAGCGCTGGCGAAGGAATTCCCGCAGGCGCAGGTGTTCGGGCAGGTCTGCAATGTCGCGGTCGAAGCGGATGTGCAGGCCCTGGTCGATGCGGCCGAGGACAAGCTCGGCGGCGTCGACGTGCTGATCAACAACGCCGGCCTCGGCGGCAGCAAGCGCGTCGTCGACATGATCGACGAGGACTGGCTCAAGGTCATCGACGTGACCTTGAACGGCACCTTCCGCATGACGCGTGCGATGCTCAGGAAGATGCAGCCGCGGGGTCGCGGCGCGATCGTCAACAACGCCTCGGTGCTCGGCTGGCGTGCGCAGAAGGAGCAGGCACACTACGCCGCGGCCAAGGCCGGCGTGATGGCGCTGACGCGCTGCTCGGCGCTGGAGGCGGCGGAGCACGGCGTGCGCATCAACGCGGTGTCGCCGTCGATCGTGTTCCACGACCACCTGCGCAAGAGTGCGCCGGAGTCGCTGCTCAACGAGCTGGCGAGCCGCGAAGCCTTCGGCCGCGGCGCCGAGGCCTGGGAGATCGCCAACGTGATGGTGTTCCTGGCGTCGGACTACGCGTCGTATCTCGTCGGCGAAGTGATTTCGGCGTCGAGCCAGCGAGCTTGACCTCGGTGCAACCCGAACCCGTCATTCCCGCGAAAGCGGGAATCCAGGGCTCAGGTCGAGCAAAGACTGGATGCCCGCCTGCGCGGGCATGACGATTAATAAACAGGCCTGATTTCTAATGCCAACCGTATTCAACAGCGCAGATGCCATCCTCGCCGCCGTCGGCCAGCCGCTTGGCGAGAGCCAGTGGGTGACGATCACGCAGCAACGCATCAATCAGTTCGCCGACGCGACCGACGATCACCAGTGGATTCACGTCGACGCCGCGCGCGCAAAGGACGGGCCGTTCGGCGCGTGCATCGCGCATGGTTATCTCACGCTGTCGCTGGCGTCGCGCTTCCTGCCCGAGATCGTCGACGTGAAGATGAAGATGGGCGTGAACTACGGCTGCGACAAGGTGCGCTTCCCGGCGCCGGTCAAGGTCGGCAGCCGCATCCGCGGGCGGGGCGATCTGGTCGCGGCGGAACGCACCAAGGACGGCGGCGTGCAGGCGACGATCCGGGTCACCGTCGAGATCGACGGCGGCGCCAAGCCGGCCTGCATCGCCGACACGATCTCGCGCTACTACTTTTGAATGAAGCCGGGGCGCGCGCCCCGGCGTAGCGTAGGCGCCTCGAAAACCATAAGGCGCGGGCTCTCCCCATGAATGAAGCAGTGATTGTCTCCGTCGCGCGCACGCCGATCGGCAAGGCCTTCCGCGGCGCCTTCAACGACACCGAGGCGCCGGTGCTCGGCGGCCACGTCGTGCGCGAGGTCGTCCGGCGCGCCGGCGTGAATCCGGCCGAGGTCGACGACGTGCTGATCGGCTGCGCCGCGCAGCAGGGCACGCAGGCCTACAACCTGGGTCGCCTGTGCGCGTACACCGGTGGGCTGCCGGACAGCGTTTCGGGCATGACCCTGGACCGGCAGTGCTCGTCGGGCTTGCAGACCATCGCCATCGCCGCCAAGAACATCATGGTCGGCGAGCAGGACATCGTCGTCGCCGGCGGACTGGAGTCGGTCTCTCTGGTGCAGAACAAGCACAAGAACAGCTATCGCTTCGTCTCCGAGGCGGTGCTGGCGGCGCAGCCGGCGGCGTACATCCAGATGATCGAGACCGCCGAGGTCGTGGCCGAGCGCTATGGCATCACGCGCGCGGCGCAGGACGAGTTCTCGCTGCAGAGCCAGCAGCGCACCGCGGCCGCGCAGGCCGCCGGCAAGCTGGCCGACGAGATCGTGCCGCTGAAGACGCAGAAGCAGCTGTTCGACAAGGAAGGCAATCCGACGACGAAGGAAGACGTCACGCTGGCGAAAGACGAAGGCAATCGCGCCGACACGACGCTGGAGAGCCTCGCGGGCCTCAAGCCGGTGTGGAAGGACGGCAAGTTCGTCGCGCAGGGCAAGCACATCACCGCCGGCAATGCCTCGCAGCTGTCGGACGGCGCCGCGGTGACGCTGCTCACCAGCGCGCGGACCGCCAAGGCGCGCGGGCTCAAGCCGCTGGGCATCTATCGCGGCTTCGCGGTGGCCGGCTGCAAGCCGGACGAGATGGGCATCGGTCCGGCGTATGCGGTGCCCAAGCTGTTGGCACAGCACAATCTGAAGGTATCCGACATCGGGCTGTGGGAGTTGAACGAGGCGTTCGCGGTGCAGGTGATCCACTGCCGCGACACGCTCGGCATTCCCAACGACCGCCTCAACGTCAACGGCGGCGCGATCGCGATCGGCCATCCGTTCGGCATGTCCGGCGCGCGCATGGTGATGCACGCGCTGATCGAGGGCCGTCGCCGCGGCGTGAAGTATGTGGTCGTGACCATGTGCATCGGCGGCGGCATGGGCGCAGCAGGGTTATTCGAAGTCGCGGCCTGAGCCGTAGCGGTTGCTGCACGGATGTGCGTAGGCTCAGACTGCTGATACAAGTCGCGCGTCCGCAGTGGGGGGACTGTCCGGCTGAAGACCGGGCGGCTCGAGTCGAGAGGAGAGACAAATGAATGATTCAAGTTCCGCAGCGGCGCTGCGCGGCAGCGCACGGCAGTCGCTGATCCGCGACAGTTGGCCTTCCATCCTGGTTTCGGTGCTGGTTGCCGTCGCCGCGGTGTTCTCGTTCTCCGAGAGACCGGAGCCGGAATTTCCGCAGACGCAGGTCTATCCGGATCGCGTGCTGGTCAACGGCCTGGCCCGGCAGGGCCAGCGTGTGGTCGCGGTCGGCGAACTCGGCCAGATTCTCGTTGCCGACGACGCCAAGGGTCCGTGGCGCAGCGCGAAGCTGGAGCCGCAGCAGGGGCTGACCCTCACGCGCGCAATATTCGCCGGCGACGGCGTCGTCGTTGCAGTCGGACACGATGGTTTGATTGCGCGCAGCAGCGATCGCGGCGAAACCTGGAAGCAGGTGGCTCTGGGCGGAGAGGGCAGCGATCCATTGCTGGGCCTTGCCGGTCCCTACGACGGCCGCCTGTATGCGTTCGGCGCGTTCGGGCTTTACCTGATCTCGGACGATCTGGGCCAGACCTGGCAGCAGCGCGAACTGGTGATCGATGAAGGTGGCGCTGCCCAGGCTGCGGCTGCCGAGGTCATCGACCCGAATGCGGATCCGTTCGCGAACTTCGACGCCGAGGCCGTTGGTGGCGCCGGGCATCTCAACGACATGACGCAGACGGCCGACGGTAGCCTGATCCTGGTGGGCGAACGCGGCTTGTTGCTGCGCTCGACCGACAAGGGCGAGACCTGGAAGAAGCTCGGCGACGTCTACTCCGGCTCCTTCTACGGCGTCGTCGCGCTGCCGGACAAGAGCCTGGTCGCCTATGGCATGCGCGGCAACGTGTTCTACAGCCGCGACGCTGGCACAAGCTGGAACCGGGCCAAGGTGCCGCTGCAGCAATCGCTATTCGCAGGCGCGGTCGGCCCCGGCGGCGAGGCGATCCTCGGCGGTGCCGGCAACACCGTCCTGGTATCCACCGACGGCGGCGCGACTTTCACGCTGTCCGCCGTCAAGGCGCGCAATGCCATCGCGGGGTTGCTGCCGCTCGCCAAGGGTGAATGGCTGACGGTGGGCGACGGCGGCATCCGCACCGAGCGCGAGGCCAAGGGCGTTGTGCCGGAACAGCCGGAAACGGCCGCAGGGGAGGGGGAGTAAGCCATGTCGCGTCTCGATCGCTTCGTCAACGGTGTCGCGGGCGTCCTGCTCGGCCGCCGCAAGATTCTCTCGGTCATCTTCGCCGCCACCACGCTGTTCTTCGGCTGGAGCGCGAGCAACGTCAAGCTGGACCCGGGCTTCCTCAAGCTGATTCCCATCAAGCATGAGTACATGCAGACGATGATGGAATACATGAAGGACTTCTCGGACGCCAACATGCTGCTGGTCAACCTGCGCTGGAACGGCGAAGGCGAGATCTACAGCAAGGAGTTCATGGAGGCGCTGAGCAAGGCCACCGACGACGTCTTCTTCATCCCGGGCATCAACCGCATCCAGGTCGCCTCGCTGTTCACGCCCAGCACCTACTACATCGAGATCACCGAGGACGGCTTCAAGGGCGAGCCGGTCGTGCCGGCGCGCTACTCGGGGACCGACGAGCAGCTGGTGCGCATCCGCCGCAACGTCGGCAACTCGGGACAGATCGGCCTGCTGGTCTCCAACGACCAGAAGGGCGCGTTGATCCGCGCGAGCCTGCTGGACGTCGACACGAACGATCCCGCGGCTGCCGAGATCTTCTTCCGTCGCGTGATGAGCAAGCTTGGCGACATCCGCGGGCGTTTCGAAAGCCCCACGCTCTATACCTACACGCTCAAGGCCGATCACGCGCCTTTCAAGGCCGGCGACAAGATCGCCGAGGGTTACGTCGACTATGGCTGGATGCAGCGCTTCCAGGCCTTCTTTGCCACGCCTCCGGGCGGCGGCGAACTGATTCCGATCAAGGGCAGCGAGCTCGACATCGCGACGTCCGCTAACCCGGACTACAACGAGAACATCGAGGTCAACATCGTCGGCTTCGCGCAGCTGCTGGCCGACGTCATCAACGGCCTCATCGGCGTGTTCGCGTTCTTCGCGCTGGCCTTTCTGATCACGGTGGCGCTGCTGTACTTCTATTGCCGCTCACTGCGCCTGACGCTGGTGGCGCTGGTGGTCGCGATGCTGCCGGTAATCTGGCTGATCGGCGTGCTGCCCCTGATCGGTTTCGGCATCGACCCGATGTCGATCCTGGTGCCCTTCCTGATCTTCTCGATCGGCGTCTCGCATGCGGTGCAGATGACCAATGGCTGGCGCCAGGCCGTGATCGCAGGGCAGAGCTCGCTGGAGGCGTCGCGCACGGCGTTCACCAAGCTCTTCGTGCCCGGCGCGGTCGCATTGCTGACCAATGCGCTGGGTTTCGCCGTGATCATGCTGATCGACATCCCGATCGTGCACGAGCTCGGCATCACCGCCTGCACCGGCGTGCTGCTGATGATCATCACCAACAAGATGATCCTGCCGATCATCCTGACGCAGGTGAAGCTTGAGGACAGCTGCCGTGCCTACCACGCGACCAGAGGACGCCAGGGTGGCGGCGCGATCTGGGCGACGATCGCCCGGTGTGCCGAGCCCAAGATCGCGCTGCGCGTGTTCGCGGTTTCCTTGGTCCTGCTCGCGGTCACGACCTGGGCCTCGCGCGGCATGATCATCGGCGACTCGGGGCAAGGTGCGCCGGAGCTGCGGGCGGAGTCGCGCTACAACCAGGACACGGTGCAGATCGCGAGCACCTACGACATCGGCGCCGACCTGCTCACGGTGATCGCCGAGGCTAAGAATTTCGAAGGCGACTCCTGTCTGCAGTATCCGGTGGTCAACCTCATCGACCGCCTGGAGCTGTTCCTGCGCGGCGTCGCGGGCGTGCAGTCGGTCGTCAGCGTGGGCGGCATCGGCAAGCTGGTGATCAGTGCATTCAACGAGGGCAATCCGCGCTTCCGCGCGTTGCCGCGCTCGGAGGTGGGCTTGTCGACCGGCTCCAAGGGCTTCGACCCGGCGCTCGGCTTCAACAACGAGGGTTGCCGCGCGATCCGCGTGCTGATCTTCACCAAGGACCACGAGGGCACGACCATCGCGCACGTGGTGTCCGAGATCAAGCGCTTCATCGCCGACAACCCGGTGGAGGGCGTGACGCTGCGCCTGGGCAGCGGCAACGTCGGCGTGATGGCGGCGACCAACGAGGCAGTCTCTGCCGCCGAGGTCACGATGTTGCTGGCGATCTTCGGCGCGCTGGCCCTGCTGTGCCTGCTGACCTTCCGCTCGCTGAAGGCGACGCTGTGCGTACTGGTACCGCTGACCATGGTCTCGATCTTCTGCAACGCGCTGATGGCGACGCTGGGGATTGGCCTGAAAGTCGCGACGCTGCCGGTCGTGGCCCTGGGTGTGGGCGTGGGCGTCGACTACGGCATCTACCTGTTCGAGCGTATCCAGCACGATATGGCTGACGGCATGAACTTCCGCGATGCCTTTTACGAGGCGATGCGCGAGCGCGGCACCGGCGCAGTCTTCACGGCGATCACGATGTCGATCGGCGTGGGCACCTGGATGATGTCGGCCCTGAAGTTCCAGGGCGACATGGGCCTGCTGCTGTCGTTCATGTTCCTCGTGAACATGCTCGGCGCGGTGTGCCTGCTGCCGGCGCTGGGCGCGTGGTTCTACCGCGATCGGCAGGCCAGCGTCGGGGCGCCGGCGATGCCGTAGCAACCATGTTTCGTCAAGCGCGTTTTGCGGCCAAGTGGGGATTCCACTGGCTGTGATCACGAAGCATGGCGTTGAGGATGGTGAGGAGTTTTCGGGCG
>JBAZXW010000036.1:0-33049 GCA_041659605.1 Sinimarinibacterium sp.
TCGCGCGAAAACTCGCACGCATTGCCTTCGCGCTGATGAAAAACCAAACCGACTATCAACCACAGATCCTCAGCCCAGCCGCTTGAGGGTGAACATAGAATCTCCTACACGGGTTGACGAAACGGCTACCAGCTCGCCGTCGCCGACAGGATTGCCCCCGCCCCCGCCGCGTCGACGCCGGAGCCGTGCTCGCGGTAGTCCTTGTCGAGCAGGTTGCGACCGTCGAGCTGTAGGCGTAGCCAATCACGCGCGGCCCAGGCCAGGCGCAGGTTCAGCGTCGCCCAGCCGCCGGTGCCGTTCGGATTGATCCGCACATCGTTCCGGTCGTCGTCGTCGAGGCGCTCCTGGCGGTCGGCGAACAGCACATAGGGCTCGATCGCCAGGGCATAAGGCGCAGCGAAGATCGCGCCAAGCTGGCCATTGAGCGGCGGAATGCGGTTCGCGGCGGTGGTCGGTTCGCCGTCGCGCAGCTCCTGGCCGTAGGTCCAGTTCAGCACCGCGTAGGCGTCGACGATGTCGTTGCGCCAGCGCGCCGCGCTCTCGATGCCCCAGTAGCGCGCCTCGGCGATGTTGCGGCTCTGCACCTCGACGCAGCCGTCCGGTTCCGAGCAGCCCAGCTCGCCCTCCGGAATCGTGTTCCCGGTCGGCTCGCGCGCCTCGATGCGGTCGTCGTAGTCGACGTAGAACGCGGTCAGCTCCGTGCGCCAGCGACGGGTATGCCAGCGCAGGCCCGTATCGACCGATGTCACCGTTTCCGGCTGCAGGTCCGGATTGGGCACGTTGATCTGGTTGCTGTTCGGGCGCGGGCCGAGCGTGCCCAGGTCGAAGATGTTCGGCGCACGAAAGCCGCGCGCCGCCGTCGCGGTCCAGGCGAGCTGCTCGGTCAAATCGAAACGCGAACCCAGCTGCCAGGTGAAGTCGTCATCGGAAAAGTCCGCGGCCTCGCTGACCACCGTCGCCGGCAGGTCCGTCACTACACGGCTGTAGCGCAAACCGGCGTCGACGGCCCAGCGGCGCATCGCCTGCCAGTCGGCGTGCAGATACGCACCCAGGCTATCCTGGCGCGCGCCGTCGGGGAAGGTGCTGATGCCCGGCGTCGTCTCGCCCGATTCGATGCTCGTGCGCTGCTTGGCGCTGTCGACGCTGTCGCGATAGAGGTCGACGCCGTAGCGCAGGCGCACGGCGTCGGCGAGCGGCGTCCACGCCTGCAGCGTCAGTCCGTCGAGCGTGCTCAGGTTCTGTTCGGTATCGATGCGGCTCGTATTCGGCTGGCGCAGACGATCGTCCTCGATCTGCTGCTGACCCAGGTGCACTTCGATCCCGTGCAGGAAGGCCAGCGGCGCGAGGTAGCGATAGCGCGCGTGCAGGAACTGGCGGTCGTTGGGCCGGAAGTACGACTGGATGTCCTCGCCGGCGCCGCCGGGGCCGCCGACCACGTCGAAGTAGCGCGCCAGCTTCGGATACTCGAAGTACTGGCCGCTGAGCATCAACTCGTGCAGCGAGGCCGGCGTCCACAGCAGCTTGGCGTCGTAGCCGCGCGCCAGGTAGTCGGTCAGGTCCTCGCGCCCGCCGCCGCCGAGGTCGCGTTCGCCGTAATCCACGAAGGTGAATCCGCCGGACAAGGAGATTTCGCGATTGCCGGCCGCGGTCTCGACGCGCGCCACGCGCGACAGGTCGGCGCTGCCGTACTGCAGGCGCAACTTGCCGGCGCTTTCCCACTCCTCGCCGTGGAAACGGTATTCCGGCGTCAGGATCTGCACGACGCCGCCCATCGCGTCCGAGCCGTACAGCGTCGCACCCGGCCCGCGCTGCAGTTCGACGCGCTCGATGTTGTACGGATCGACCAGCGCGATGTACTGGCTCGGCGAGTTGCGGAAGAAGGCGTTGTTCAGACGCATGCCGTCGACCAGGTGCAGCACCTCGGAGCCCTTGAGCCCGCGCACGATGACGATGCCCTGCCCCGGTCCCGACGCCTGCGTGAACGCGCCCGCCTGGCCGCGCAGCAGTTCGGACCAGGTCTGCGGCGACTCGCGCTCGATCTGAGCGCGCGTGACCACCGTCACCGCCTGCGACACTTCATCGGCGGCCGCTTCGCTGCGGCTGGCTGTGACCTGCTGCGTCTCCAACTGCACGACATCGTCCGCCGCCTGCGCCACCGCGCAGCCGACCAGCAGGGCGGCCGCACAGGCCACCCGCTCCGCATCTCTCATGTCCCCACTCCCCGCGCCCCGATGCGCTCGAAGGCGGGTACTCTGCGCAAATGTTAACGACTTGTAAATTCCGGGTTTCCGCCCAGTTCCACCCCACCTGCTTGGGACGCGGGCCGCCGTCTGGCATGCTCGCGCCCACCACGTCTGCCCTGCCCACATGCACATCCTCGTCATCGAAGACGACCGCGACATCGCTCAAGGCATCGGCGAATACCTGAGCGCCCGTGGCCACGTCGCCGAGCTGGCCTTCGACGGCGGCAGCGGCCTGCGCAGGGCGGCGCACGGCGGCTACGACGCGATCGTGCTGGACCGCATGCTGCCGCGTCTCGACGGCGCCGAGCTGTGCCGCCGGCTGCGCGCCGAGGCGCAGACGGTGCCGGTGCTGATGCTCACGGCGCTCGGCAGCCTTGAGGACAAGCTCGACGGCTTCGGCGCCGGCGCCGACGACTACCTGGTGAAACCCTTTGCGCTGGCCGAACTCGAAGCGCGCCTGCAGGCGCTGCAGAGGCGCGCACCGCCGGCGCAGGCGCCACGCAGCGAGGCGCTGCAGGTCGCCGATCTGCGCTACGACCCCACCACGCTGCTGGCGTCGCGTCAGCAGAAGACGCTGACGCTGACGCCGACGACACGGCGCCTGCTGGAACACCTGATGCGCGCATCGCCGCGCGTCGTCGCGCGCAGCGAGCTGGAGCATCTGCTGTGGGGCGAGCAGGTGCCGGAAGACGACGTGCTGCGCATCCACATGCACGCGCTGCGCGCCGCGGTCGACCGGCCGTTCAAGCGCAAGCTGCTGCACACCGTGCACGGCGTCGGCTACCGCCTCTCGGTCGATGCGGTCTGAACTGCAGCGGCGCGTCGGGCTGGCGCTGTTCGGGCTGTCGGTCACCGTCAGCACGCTGGTCGGCGGTGCCCTGTGGTTCGGGCACGCGTGGATGGAAAAGACCGTGTTGGCGTCGATCCTGCAACGCGAGGCGGCGAACCTGCTCGCCGCGCCCGCGGCGCCGGGGACGATCGTCACCACGGCACAGGGCATCTCGCTCTACCAGACCGACGCCGCGAAGCCGGGCAGTGTGCCCGCGGCGCTGAGCCGATTGGCCCCCGGCTCGCATCGTGACGTGCACATGGACGGCCGCGAGTTCCACGTGCTGGTCGGCGAACGCGGCAGTGGCCAACGCTACTACCTCGCCTACGACGTCACGCACTTTGCACAGCGTGAGCGCTGGCTCGTCATCGTGTTCGGCGCGGCGCTGGGACTGGCGGCCATGCTGTCGTTGCTGGCCGGACGCGTAATCGCACAGCGCCTGACCACGCCGGTGGAGTCCCTGGTCGCGCGCATCCGCACCCTCGATCGCGAGCGCCTGCAGCCGCTGCAGGCGCAGCCCGGCGATCGGCAGTTCACCGCGGTGATCGACGCGATCAACCGCCTGGTGTCGGAAGTCGAACAGCGCGTGCAACGCGAGCGAGCCTTCGCCGCCGCCGCCAGCCACGAGCTGCGCACGCCGCTGACCTCGATCCGCATCGCCGCAGACATGATCGCCCCCGCCAGCGACGAGGACCGCGAGCGTCTGCGCCGCGTGCAGCGCGCGGTGACCACCGCCAGTGCGACGCTCGACACGCTGCTGCAGGCCGCGCGCGGTGCCGAACCCGGCCCGTCGAGTCCGCTGGCGCTGCGCGAACAACTGCCCGCCTGGGCCGAGCCCTATCTCGCCGGCGTCGCCACGCAGGTCCGCTGGGAACTCGCCGACGTGCGCGCCGCGGTGCCGCCCGCGGCCTTTTCGACCGTATTCACGAACCTGCTGCGCAACGCCCTCAAGGCCGCGCCCGAAGGTCATGTCACCGTCACGCTCGAACCGGGCTGCCTGCGCGTCAGCGACGACGGCGACGGCATCGATGCGGCCCTGCTGGAGCATGTCTTCGAGCCCGGCACGCACGGCCGCGCCGGCGGCAGCGGCATCGGCCTGTACCTGTCGCGCCTGCTTGCTGAGCGGCAGGGCTGGACCCTGAGCGTGCGCAACGGCGAGCACGGCGGCGCGGTCGCCGAGCTGCGGTTCGGTTAGTGTGATATCCCGTAGATACGTTGCATAAATTGATCCCGTTCGTGTCGAGTAGGCGCGCAGCGCCGTATCGAGACACCGCGCGGGCCCCTCGATACACCGCGCCTGACGGCGCGGCACTCGGGGCGAACGGACTTATTGCAGATTCTTCCGAGGCACCACACTAAGGCCGCCGCGTTCATCGGGCGGTCGGGCAGAGCCGCTACACTGCGTGCTCCCCGAGTCACGCGCGTATCCGGATCATGGCAAAGCCGCTCAAGATCATCCTCATCGTTTTCGGTGCCTTGCTGTTTCTCATCGTTGCCGCGGCGATCGCACTGCCGTTGCTGTTCGATCCGAACAGCTTCCGCGGCAAGGTGTCGGACGCCGCCCGCGAAGAAACCGGGCGCGAACTGACCGTCGGCAACATCGAGCTGCACGTCTTCCCGTGGCTGCAGGTCGGTGTCGCCGACGCCAAGCTCGGCAACGCCCAGGGCTTCGGCGCCGAGAACTTCGCCGAAGTGCGCGAGCTGAGCGTCGGCGTCAAGCTGCTGCCGCTGCTGTTCCACCGCCAGGTGCAGGTCAGCAGCGTCAAGCTCGACGGCCTGCGCCTCAATCTGGCGGTGAACAAAGAGGGCGTCAGCAACTGGCAGGACCTGATCGACCACCAGAAGCAGCAGGAGGAGAAGCCGGCCGAGCCGACGCCGGAGTCCGAAGGCATCCGCATGGAGGACATCGACATCAGCGGCATCGACATCAGCGACGCCGCGATCCGCTACAGCGACGCGCAGGGCGGCAAGGCCTACCGCGTCGAAGCGCTGAACCTGCAGACCGGCGCGCTGAGCCCGGGCGAGCCCTTCGATGTCGACCTGAGCCTGACCGCGCTGTCCGATGCCCCCAAGGCCGCGGCGGACCTCACGCTCAAGGCCATGGTCGAGCCCGATCTCGACCACCAGAAGATCGCGGTGAAGGACGCGCGCCTCGGCTTCAAGTCCAAGACCGGCGAACCGGCGATCGAAGCCGAGGGCGAGCTGGCCGCGCAGATCCTCGCCGACCTCGCCGCGCAGGTGTTCACGATCGACGGTCTGAAGCTGGATGCCACGGCCGCCGGCAAGAGCATCCCCGGCGGCAAGCAGGCGGCGAAGCTGAGCGGCGCGCTGCGCTACGACCAGAAAAACGGCACGCTGAGCTTCGACAACGGCGTCGTGCAGCTCGCCAACGCGACTCTGAACACGCAGATCAAGGGCGAAGGCCTCAACAGCGACCAGCCGCGGCTGTCGGGACCGATCAGCATCGCGCAGTTCTCGCCGCGCGACCTGCTCAAGCAGCTCGGCATTGCGCTGGACACCGCCGACGCGAACGCCCTCTCGGCGACGAGCCTCAAGGCCGAGTACCGCGGCAGCTTCAAGACCGCAGCGCTGCGCGATCTGCAGATCAAGCTCGACGACACGACCGTGCAGGGCGAGCTGGCGGTCACGGATTTCGCGACGCAGGCGCTCGAGTTCGCGCTCAAGGCCGACGCGATCGACGTCGACCGCTACCTGCCGCCCAAGAAGGAAGGCGAGTCGAAGAGCGAGACGCAGGGCGGCGGCGACGTCAACGACATCAAGCTGCCCACCGAAGCGCTCGACAAGCTCAACGCCAACGGCTCGCTCGACATCGGCCAGATGACCGTCAACGGCATCAAGCTCGCCGACGTGCGCCTCAAGCTCAGCGGTAGCGGCAAGTCGGCCAAGACCCAGGACCTCAGCGCCAGGCTCTACGGCGGCACCGTCAGCCTGAACAACCGCTACGCCGCCGAAGGTGCGCCGACCTTCGCGCTGAAGACCGATCTCGCGTCGCTCAATGCCGCGCCCTTCCTGCAGGACTTGCTCGGCAAGGACTACGTCAGTGGCCTGGGCAACATGCAGCTCGATCTCACCAGTCGCGGCGCCACCGTCGGCGAGCTGCGCAAGGCGCTCAACGGCACCGTCGCCGTGAAGGTCGAGAACGGCGCGGTCAAGGGCTTCAACCTCGGCCAGATCCTGCGCCAGGGCCAGGCGATGCTCGCTGGCCAGGCGGCGCCGTCGGAGTCGGCGCCGCTGCAAACCGATTTCGCCGCGCTGACCGCAAGCGGGACTATCGCCAACGGCGTACTCAGCACCAACGATCTGGCCGCCGCCAGCCCGGCCTTTCGCCTCGCCGGCAGCGGCCAGATCGACCTCGCCAACGAGACGATCCGTTTCACCGCCAAGCCCACCGTGGTCGAGACGACCCAGGGCCAGGGCGGCAAGGGCCTGGACCAGCTCAAAGGCCTGACCGTGCCGATCGAGATCAGCGGCGACCTGTTCTCGCCCAAGTACAAGCTCGATCTCGAAGACGTGCTCAAGGACAAGGCCAAGGAGCAGCTGAAGAACCAGCTGGCCAAGGAACTGGATCTGCCCAAGGGCCAGGCCACCGACCAGCAGCTCAAGGAAAAGGCCGCGGAGAAGCTGGGCGACCTCCTTTTCGGCAACAAGAAGAAGAAAGACAAGCAGCCGCAGCAGACGCCCGCACCGGCCACCTCGGCGCCGCCCACGTGAGACGAGCGCTCGCCGCGCTCATCACCACCGCTTGCGCGTCCGCCTCCGCCGCAGAAGTCGAATCGCTGCAGATCGAGCACGCGGCGCCCCGCTACCGGATGCACCTGTCGGCACGACTGGACACGCCGCTCGCAGCGAGCTTCGGCGTGTTCCGCGACTTCGCCAACCTGCCACGCATCAACGACGCGATCGAACTCGTACAACCGTTGCCCGGTGCGCCCGACGGCGCGCAGCGGCTCTACACGCGTGTGCGCGTCTGCATCTGGTACTTCTGCACGCACCTGGATCAGGTGCAGGACATTGTCGAAGTGCATGACGACGACGCGCTGGGCCTGGACGCCGAGGTGCTGCCCGAGCAGAGCAACCTGCGCTACGGCCGTGCGCGCTGGCGCATGCAGCACTGCGGCGAGCGGACCTGCCTCGATTTCACCGCTGAACTGGAGCCGGATTTCTGGGTGCCGCCGATCATCGGCCCCTGGGCGATCGAGCGCGCGATGCGCAACGAGGCCCTGCAGACCGCGCAGGGCATCGAGCGCATCGCGCGCGCGGAGACACGGCGGTGAGCACGCGCCGCACCCTGCCGCCCGACTTCGCGACGCGTCTGCTTCGCTGGTTCGACGCGCATGGCCGCCACGATCTGCCGTGGCAGCATCCGCGCGATCCCTACCGCGTGTGGCTGTCGGAAATCATGCTGCAGCAAACGCAGGTCGGTACCGTCGTTGCGTACTTCGAGCGCTTCGTCGCGCGTTTTCCCGACGTGCGCGCGCTCGCAGACGCGCCGAGCGACGACGTGCTCGCGCTGTGGTCAGGGCTCGGCTACTACGCCCGCGCGCGCAACCTGCACCGCTGCGCGCGGCGGATCGTCGAGCACCACAAAGGTGAGTTCCCGCGCACGCTCGACGCGCTGACCGCGCTGCCCGGCATCGGCCGCTCGACCGCCGGCGCGATCCTCGCGCAAGCCTGGGGCGCGCGCGCGGCCATCCTCGACGGCAACGTGCGCCGCGTGCTCGCACGCCACGCCGCGATCGACGGCTGGCCCGGCACGCCTGCTGTACAGAAGCGCCTGTGGACGCTGTCCGAATCGCTGCTGCCGCAACAGCGCCTCGCCGACTACACGCAGGCGCTGATGGACCTGGGCGCCACCCTCTGCACCCCGCGCAAACCCGCCTGCGCGCGCTGCCCGCTCGCGGACGACTGCAAAGCCTTGTCTCTGGACGCGCCAGAGCGCTACCCGCAGCCACGCCCGAAGAGAGCCCGCCCGCTGCGCCACGCGCGCCTGTTGTTGGCCTCGAACAGCGAAGGCGCGCTGTTGCTCGAAAAGCGCGCGCCGCTGGGCATCTGGGGCGGGCTGTGGTGCCCGCCGCTGCTCGACGATGCGCAGCTCGCCAGCGGCAGCTGGGCGCTGGCGCTGCTCGACGGCCACGCGTCCGCGGAATCGCTGCCGGTCGTGCGTCACGGCTTCACCCATTTCGAACTGGAGCTGCAGCCGCTGCGTATGCGCGTCGGCCGCATGGACCTGATCGCCGAACCGGAGCGCTGGCGCTGGGTTAGGCTATCGGAGCTGTCCGCGATCGGCCTGCCCGCGCCGGTTCGCAAACTCATCGCTTCCGAACTCTTGCCCACACCGCCATGAGCCGTACCGTTCACTGCATCAAGCTCGGCATCGACGCCGAAGGCCTCGATCGCGCGCCGCTGCCCGGCCCGTTCGGGCAACGCATCTTCGAGAACGTGTCGAAGCGCGCGTGGCAGGACTGGATTGCGCACCAGACTCGACTGATCAACGAATACCGCCTGTCGCTCGCCGAGGCCAAGGCGCGCAAGTTTCTCAGCGAGGAAATGGAGCGCTACTTCTTCGGCGACGGCAAGACCGCCGAGACCGGTTACGTACCGCCGGCGAAGGAGTAGGAACCGTAGCCCGGACGCAGTCCGGGAAGCGCCGCTCTCCCGGGTTTCACCCGGGCTACGACACTCACGCTGCCGCGAACAGGCACAGCGCGAACCAGCTGCGCTCGTCGGACCAGTGCCGTCGCGCGCGCCAGCCGGCGGCGCGCGCGATCTGCACAATCGAATCCACGGTGTACTTGTACGAGTTCTCCGTGTGCAGCGTCTCGCCGCGGCGGAAGCGGAAGGTATCGCCGGCGACGCGCACGACCTGGTCGCGCCGGCTGCGCAGATGCATCTCGATGCGCGTGCGTTCGCGGTTGTAGAACGCATGGTGGGCAAAGGCATCAAGGTCGAAGTTGCCGCCCAGTTCGCGGTTGATGCGCACGAGCAGGTTCAGGTTGAACTGCGCGGTGACGCCGGCCGCGTCGTCGTAGGCCGGTTCGAGCACGTCCGGTGCCTTCTGCAGATCAATGCCCAGCAGCAGGCGGCCGTCGCGGCCGGCCAGCAGGCGGAACTCGCCGAGCAGGCGCCGCGCCGCATCCGGTTCAAAATTGCCGAGCGTCGAGCCGGGAAAGAACACGGCGCGCCGCAGCGGCGGGATCGATGGACGCGGCAGCGCATAGCCGCGCGTGAAGTCCGCTTCGACCGGCCGGATGTCGATGTCCGGGAAGGCCGTGCGCAGCGCATCGGCGCTGGCCAGCAGATGCTCGCCGGAAATGTCCACCGGCACGTAGGCCGCGGGTTCCGACAGCGCGCCGAGCAGCAAGCGAGTCTTCAGACCGCTGCCGGCGCCGGGTTCGACCAGCAGCACGCGCGGCCCGAGCGCCTGCGCCATCTCCGCCGCGCCGCGTTCGAGAATCGCGCGCTCGGTGCGCGTCGGGTAGTACTCGGGCAGCTCGCAGATGCGATCGAACAGTGCCGAGCCCGCGGCGTCGTAGAAGTACTTCGGCGGGATCGCCTTGGGCGCGCGGCGCAGTCCGGCGAGGACGTCATTCAGAAAGTCGCTGCCGGCATCGACCCGCAGCGCGGTGGCATTGTTATAAGTCCGGCGCATGATCAGGCGTCCCGAGCCAGTCGCAGGCCGCTGAACTGCCAGCGCGCCGCAGGCGGAAAGAAATTGCGATAGCTCGGCCGCGCGTGTCCCGGCGGCGTCGCGCAGGAACCGCCGCGCAGCACGAACTGGTTGCACATGAACTTGCCGTTGTACTCGCCGATCGCACCCGGCGCGGCGCGAAAGCCCGGATACGGCGCGTAGGCGCTGGACGTCCACTCCCAGACCTGCCCGATCGCCGGTGCGCCGCCGATCCGTGGGCAGGTCGCACCCTCTCCGGTGTTCCAGGCAATGCCGCGCTCGATCATCATCGACTCCCATTCCGCCTCGGTGGGCAGCCGCATGCCGACCCAGCGCGCATAGGCGTCCGCCTCGTAATAGCTCAGATGGCAGACCGGCGCATCGGGATCGAGCGGCTGCAGCCCGTGCAAGCCGAACGCGTGGTCCAGATCGGCCTGCCAATAGAGCGGCCGATCCCCATCGTCGGCCTGCCTTTGCGTCCAGCCGTCCGCCAGCCACAGCAACGGATCCCGGTAACCACCATCCTGGATGAACGAACGGTACTCGCCGTTCGTGACAGGACGCGATGCCAGCTCGAATGCGTTCAGCCAGACCCGGCATGGCGGCGTCTCGTTGTCGAACGCAAAACCGTCGCCCTGATGTCCGATCCGCCGCATTCCGGCTTCGCAGTGCATCCACGTCGGCACGACCGGCACCGACACCGGTGGCTCCTCGGATCGATACGCCGGCAGCAGCGGATTGCAGGACAGCACGTGCTGGATGTCCGTCAGCATCAGCTCCTGATGCTGCTCCTCGTGCTGCAGGCCGAGCTCGATCCGCGGTGCGAGCCCGGCCGCGAAGAGCGCCGGCAACGCCGCCCGCATCTCCTGATCGACGTGGCGCCGATACTTGAGCACGGTTTCCAGCGCAGGCCGCGACAGCAGGCCGCGCTGCGCCCGCGGATGCATGCGGCCGACGCTGTTGTAGTAGGAATTGAACAGCTGGCCGAACAGCGGATCGAAGGCGTGATGCGGCGCGCCGCTCTCCGCCAGCACGAAGGTCTCGAAGAACCAGGTGGTGTGCGCGAGGTGCCACTTCGCCGGGCTGACGTCCGGCATGCTCTGGACCTGACAGTCCTCGGCGCTCAAGCCGTCGATCAACTGCGTCGAGCGGTTGCGCACCGTCGTATAACGGCGCCACAACTCCGCGGCCTGCTCCCCCACGTCCCCACTGCGGGCGTGTTGCATCGCCGCTCCTCCTTGAGACGGACCGGCAGGGTAGCCAAGGCTGCCGGAACGGTCAAAGGCCGAGCAGCCAGTGCCGCCCGCGCGCAACACCTCCGCGCACCTCGCCGCCGGTCGAAGGGCGCCTACGCAATTTCCTTGACTTGGCCCCGCCTCGCCGCTTTAATACCGCGCTCCTTCGCCCGGCCTCCCATGCCGGGCACGCGTTTCACACGCAAGGCCGGGTAGCTCAGTCGGTAGAGCAGGGGATTGAAAATCCCCGTGTCGGCGGTTCGATTCCGTCCCCGGCCACCATTGGAAATCTCGGTGGCTCAAAGACTTCGGCGAGCGTTATGTCGCGCGAAGATGATGGACTTTGGCCGACTGTGTCGCAGATCGTGCCGACGCCGCAACACGACCCCCAGTGCCGAACGTCATGAAGTCCGGCGGCGCTAAGGTGCGGGCAGCAGCCTTGGACGCCCGTGGCTATCCGGCGCCAAGAGAAATAACGACCAACATAAAAATACCGCCGACGAACCACGCCCAGACCGCGAAGACGTGTTTGCGCCTGAGCGTTTCAAACAGGCCGGGCGCCTGATCGCGCTGCACAACATGCTTTGGATCATACTTGTCGACGCCACGGATCTGCCCCGTCCGGTCTGCCCGGCGAAGAATTAGGTAGGTGAACAGGGCGAAGCCAAAAAATGGCAGGGCAGCGAAGAATGCGGTTGCGGACATTCGGACTGCCTGTTGCGCGATGGGGTTCAGTTCAAAGTACGGCCACGAGCGCGGCGCCGATGGTCGATACGACGGCGACCACGGCAATCGTACGCAAGCCCGAATCGCGTGACATCCGCGCAAAACCGCTGAGCCTTCGCGGCGTGCGCGTGAACGTCGCACTGTCGTCATCGTCCGGGTGACGCAGGCGCTGGATCGCGGCGGCGGAATCGAAGCGCTGCGACACGGGCCACAACTCCGCGACGGCGGACAGCGTCGGCGCGGCGAGCCGTTCGGTGCCGCCGGCGATCTCGGTGCGCGAGAGTTTCTCGGTCATCTCGGCGCCGCCCGGCGAAAGTTGCAGTGTCGCGTCGTCTGGCGGTTCCGGATTCGGTGCCTGCTTCGCGCGCGGCTTCGTTTCCTGAGGCAGTTGCGCGAGGCAGGCCTGCAGATCTGCGGCCATCTCGCGTGCGCTCTGGTAGCGGGTGGACGGATCCTTTTCCAGCGCACGGGCGACGATCAGATCGAGGATGTGCGGCACGCCCGACACGATGCGGCTCGGTGCGGCGTGCGGCGCCATGGCGATGCGGTGGATCAGCTGGGCGGTATCGGTGCCGGAGAACGGCGGGCGGCCGACCAGCATTTCGTAGAGCACGGCGCCCAGCGCGAAGAGGTCCGCGCGGTGGTCCACGGGACGGCCCGCGACCTGCTCCGGCGACATGTACTTGGGGGTGCCCAGCAGCACGCCGGTCTGGGTCTTGACGTCGGACAACGGCAGGCGCGCGAGGCCGAAGTCCATGATCTTCGCGTGACCGCCGCGCACGATCATGATGTTCGCCGGCTTGATGTCGCGGTGGACGACGCCCTGCTCGTGCGCGAAGGCCAGGCCGTCGGCGATCTCGGCCGCGAGGCCGACGGCTTCGCGCAGCGGCAGGCTGCCGTACTGCAAGCGTTCGCGCAGGTCGATGCCGCGCAGCAGTTCCATCGCCATGTAGGCGAGTTCGCCTTCGCGGCCGACGTCGTAGACCGTGATGATGGCCGGGTGCCCCAGGCGCCCGGCGGCCCGCGCCTCCTGTGTGAAACGCGCTTCGTAGTTTTCCCGCTCCGCGGCATCGCCGGTGAGCAGGATGGTCTTGATCGCCACGATGCGGTCCAGCGCCGGGTCCTGCGCGCGGTAGACCACGCCCATCGCGCCGCGTCCGAGTTCGGCGAGGATGCGGTAACGGCCCAACTGCGTCAGTGTCGGCTCGGTCACGGCTAGAAGCCCAGCGACTTCTTGAGTTTGCGGAGCAGCTCCGCCGGCTTGCTGCCGTCGAAGCGATGCTTGATGACGACCTGCTCGCCGGCCGCAAGCGTCACGTCCAGTACCAGCGGGGCGTAGTCGCCGTAGCGCACCTCGACGAGGTGGCGTCCGGCCTTGAGTTCGAGGCGCTGCAAGTCGGGCAGTGAACCCTGCAGCACACCGTCCACGAGAACTTGCCCGCCGGGCGTGATCTGGAAGACCAGCACCGCCGGCGGCACGAATACGTGACTGAATACGAATCGCTCGCCGGGCTTGAGGTCGACGCTCGTAGTGTAAGGCGCGTAGTCGGGATGCCGCACTTCGATGCTGTGCGCTCCGGACCGTAGCTCCAGCTCCTCCAGCGCCGGCGCCGCGCCGCGGGACTGGCCGTCGACGAACACCTCGCCGCCGGGCGTGATGTCGAAGGTCACGATCGCCGGCGGCGGAAACTCATGGCGCACGACAATCGTCTGCCGATGCGCAAGTTCGATGTCGACGCGGTACGGCTCGTCGTCGCCGTGGCGCACTTCGATTCGGTGCGTGCCGGTAGGCAGCTTGAGCTGTTGCAGTGGCGGGATGCTGCCGCGCGCCTGGCCGTCGATGAAGACTTCGCCGCCGGGCAGGACTTCCAGGGACACGATGCCGGTCGGAGCCAGCAAGCCGAGCGAAGGTACGGTCCCGCGCAGCGCAATGCCGGCACCGATCAGTCCGCTTGCAACCACCACCGCCGCAGCGAACAGCCGCGCGCGACGCCGCTGCGGCCGCGCCGGATCGGCGGCGTACAGCTCATGCGTGCGGATGCTGGCATCCGAAAACACGCCGGCCTTGCGCAGCGCGGCGCTCCGGTCCGGCGCCTGCTCGTCCAGGGCCTCGCGGAAGCCGGCTGTCAGCAGCATCTGCCCGCCCTGCGCGAACGCAGCCACCGCGGCAGCCGAGCGGATGCCGTCTCCCGCCATCGCACTGCCGCCGTCTTCGGCATCGACCATCGCCACCGGGCCGTGGTTGGCGCCGACGCTCAGCGGCAGATCGCCAGCCGCATCCAGGCAGGACTCGGCCGCGGACAGGGCAGCGGCGGGATTGGCGAGCACGACCAGGACGAAACCATCGGGCGCTTCGAGAACGGCGCGACCTTCAGGCGTGAGGACCACGAGCGCCGCGCCGATCGCAGATTCGAGCCGCGCACGCAGGCGCGCCTGCTCGGCGACGGGCTTGCTGGAAAAATCGACCAGGCGCAGATAAATGACACTGGCCAGCGCCGGCATCTGGCTGTTCATGCGGACGGGATTGATGAGGCGGGGGGAAGAATATACGCAGCGATCTGGGCAGCCATCCGGGCAGCGCTGCGCGCGCACCCCACCCGGCCGGCGGCGGCCGGATTTGATAAGCGCATCACACAGAGGCCGACCCGCCAGGCGCTAGGATGCGCAAACCAACATCAGCGGCGACAAGCCGCGCCGGGGGAGCGATATGACGACACGAAGTGCCTTTGCACGCTGCTCGACGATGGTCGCCGCCGCGTTTGCGGCCTGCGCCTGCGCGATGACGCCGTATCAGGATGCGTACCACACGCGGATCATCCAGACCTGGGTCGGCAAGGACGTTTCCAAGCTGTGGGCGTCCTGGGGGCCGCCGAGCCGGCGCATGACCGCGCCGGATGGCTCCGAGTACCACATCTATTTCCAGAAGGTGGCGAAGCCCGCGGAAGCGGATTCTTCGAACGAGGATTCCCTGCTGGCGGCGGCGACCGATCCCAACTGCGAAACCTACTTCGTCGTACCGCCGAAGAAACGCATCATCCAGGCCGCCCGCTGGCGCGGCACGACCTGCCCGGTCCACGCGCCGCAACCGGGGCGGCCGTTCCTGATGAAGCCGGCCGGGCCAGTGGGGTTCTAGACATCGCGACGACGTAGGTCGGCGGGCCCTGAAGGACGACCCGACTCACCTTATCGGACGAAGCACTGCCCGGCACCGTCGCCTATCGTTTGGTAAGTCCGACTCACCAGACGATCCGAACATGGCAGACCGCCCCAGTGTGATGCAGGCCTTCACCGGCCTGTCGACCGATGAAATGGAAATTCTCGCGCAGGCCGATCGCTTCGCGCAGGCGGAAATGTATCCGCTCGCGCAGCGCATGGACGACGACGAGTGGTGGCCCACCGAGATCTTTCCGAAGATCGGCGCCACAGGCTATTTCGGCGTGACGGCACCCGAGTCGCTCGGCGGCGCCGGGCTGGATGTCTTTACGAGCGGCCTGATTCTGCAGGCCTTCGGCCGCTGGAACCACGCGCTCGCGCTGGCCTGGGTCGCGCACGAGAACCTGTGCCTGCACAACATCCTGCGCAACGCCAACGACGCGCAGAAGAAGAAGTACGTGCCCGGCCTGTGCAAGGGCACGCTGATCGGCGCGCTCGGCCTGACCGAACCCGGCGCCGGCTCGGACGCGCTCGGCTCGATGCGCACGACCGCGCGCCGCGAAGGCGGTTACTACTATCTCAACGGCTCGAAGATCTTCATCACCAACGGCCCCGTCGCCGACGTGCTGCTGGTCTACGCCAAGACCGACAAGGACAAGGGCGCGCAGGGGATCTCGGCGTTCATCGTCGAGAAGGACTTCCCCGGCTTCAAGGTCGCGCAGAAGCTGGTCAAGATGGGCTTCCGCGGCTCGCAGACCGCGGAGCTGGTGTTCGACGAATGCCGCGTGCCGGCCGAGAACCTCGTCGGCGAGGAGAACCGCGGCGTCAAGGTCGTGATGTCCGGCCTCGACCTCGAACGCTCGATGATCTCGCCGATCTGCTTAGGGATCGCCGAGCGCGCGCTGACGCTGGCGCTCGACTACGCCAAGCAGCGCAAGCAGTTCGGCCGGCCGATCGCCGACTTCCAGATGGTGCAGTCGATGCTCGCCGAGATGTACGTCTGGGTCGAGTCGATGCGCCTGTTCACTTACCAGACCCTGCGCGCTGCCAACGTGATCGGCGAGGACGAAGGCGGTCGCGGCGAGATCCACAAGCTCACTGCCGCCGGCGTGATGTACGTCGCCGAAACCCTGAACAAGGTGCTCAATCACGGCGTGCAGGTGCACGGCGGCACCGGTTATATCTGGGAATCGGAAATCAACCGCCTGTACCGTTCGATCAAGCTGCTGGAGATCGGCGCCGGCACCACCGAAGTGCGCAAGATGATCATCAGCAAGGAGCTGCTCTCATCGTAGGGCGGCCCGTGGCCGCCGGCTTTTTGGACATGCCAGGCCGCCGTGGCGGGCATGGCCTGCCCTACGGTTGACGACTTTCCTCTTCGAGCCGGCACATGAACATCGACATCGACGCACTCAATTCGCCCGAGACGCTGTGGGCCGCGGAGACGGTCTACCGGCCCGATCTGTTCGCGGGCAAGGTCGCCCTGGTCTCCGGCGCCGGCAGCGGCATCGGCCGCGCGGTCGCGCTGCTGTTCGCGCGTCTGGGTGCCAAGCTCGTGATCTGCGGACGTACGGTCGAGAAGCTCGACGCAGTCGCCGACTTCGTGCGCGCGAACGGGGGCGACGTGCTGGTCGTGCCGACCAATGTGCGCGAGCCGGAGCAGGTCGATACGCTGTTCACGCAGGCGCACGCACGCTACGGCCGCATCGATTTCACGGTCAACAACGCCGGCGGCCAGTTCCCGCAGGCCGCGATCGACTTCGCGCCCAAGGGCTGGGCCGCGGTCATCAACAACAACCTCAATGGCACCTGGCTGATGATGCAGCGCGCCGCGCAGTACTGGCGCGACCAGGGCGTGGCCGCGCAGGCGATGGGGCGTTCGATCTGCAACATCGTCGTCGTCATCGAGCGCGGCATGCCGGGCGTCGCGCATACGGTCGCC
Source organism: Sinimarinibacterium sp. (assembly GCA_041659605.1). GTDB lineage: Bacteria > Pseudomonadota > Gammaproteobacteria > Nevskiales > Nevskiaceae > Solimonas. Next base: position 16,817 of record JBAZXW010000036.1, read on the forward strand.
GCGCGTGCCGGCATCATCGGCGCGTCGCGCACGGTTGCGGTGGAATGGGCGCCGCTGGGCATCCGCGTCAACTGCGTCGCGCCCGGGCTGACCGCGACCGAAGGTCTGCGCGTCTATCCGCCGGAAGCGCAGAAGGAATTCCCGCTGGCGAATCCGCTCAAGCGGCCGGGCACGCCGATGGAAATCGCCGAGGCCTGCATCTACCTCTCGGCGTCCAGCGGCAGTTTCATCACCGGCGAGGTGCTGACGGTCGATGGCGGCGGCAAGCTCTGGGGCGAGCTGTGGACGGCCGGGCGTCCGGAGTACTATCGCCTTCCCTGAATTCTGCGGAGCAGTGAAATGATCGGTTACGTCACGCTGGGCACCAACGACCTGCCGCGCGCCGCGGCGTTCTACGATGCGATGCTCGGTGAAATGGGCGCGAAGCGCGTCATGGACTTCGGCACCTTCATCCTCTGGGGCAACAAGCCGGGCGGGCCGAGCATCGCAATCACCAAGCCGTATGACGGCAAGGCCGCCACCGTCGGCAATGGCGTGATGATCGCACTCGCCGCAAGCAGCAAGGAACAAGTCGACAAACTGTACGCGAAGGCGATGTCGCTGGGCGCCACGGACGAAGGCAAGCCGGGCGCACGCAGCGACAACTTCTACGCCGCGTATTTCCGCGATCTCGACGGCAACAAGCTGAATTTCTTCTACATGGGATAACGGTGGGCTACAGCCTGCGGCCTTCACCCACCCTACGATCGCGTTCGTAGGGTGGGCTGAGCGCCGCGAAGCCCACCGGACGGCGTCACGCCTCGCGCCACCGCAGCAAGAAACGCGCGAGCGCCGGGCCCAGCAGCACCGCGCCGAGCATGTTCGCGACGAACATCACGACCAGCAGCTGGCCCATGTCGCGCTGGAACTGCAGGCCCGAGAACAGCCACGCGAACACGCCGCCGGCCAGGCACAGGCCGGTGAAGATCACCGCCTTGCCGGTCTGCCGCAGCGTCAGCACGTAGGCGTCGCGCAGGCTCATCGCGTCGTCGTCGAGATGGTGGCGCAACACGTCGTAGACGTAGATGCCATAGTCGACGCCGATGCCGACCGCGAGCGTGACCACCGGCAGCGTCGCCACCTTGAGGCCGATGCCGAACACGGCCATCAGTGCGTTGGCGAAGATCGTCACCAGAAATAGCGGCACGCCGATGATCAGCACGCCTTGCAGGGATCGGTACGACAGCACGATCAACAAGCCGATCACGGCGTAGACCCACAGCACCGCCCTGAGCTCGCTGTCCTCGATCACCTCGTTGGTCGCCGCCATCACGCCGACGTTGCCGGACGCCATCGCGAAGTGCACCGGGCACGGCGAGCCGTCGGTCACGACCTCGCCGCTGCGGCGCTTCTGTTTCCTTTCGGCACAGACTTCCGGCTTGGCATCCGGATGCGTTTCATAGAACTCGCGGGCGTTCGACGCATTGAAGCGCTCGATGGCTTCGGTGATGCCGTGAATGGTCGTCGCGCGGTGATCGGTCGTGAACACGTAGACCGGCATCGTGCTGCAATCGACGTTGAGCAGGCCGGTGCGCGTCTCGACCGGCTTGGTCGACAGCACCAGCGAATCATGATTGCGCGGCAGTACGCGGAACTTGATGTGGCCTTCCCAGAAACCCGCGTAGACCTGCTTCGCGATCTGGTGCAGCGCACGGGTGGCTGAAACGCCCGACGTGTTCTCCATCTGCCAGGCGAAACGATCCATCTGGTCGAGCACGTCGTAGTTGACGCAGGCCCACGGGTCGGTTTCGGCGAAGACCGTGAAGATATCGGTCGCGACCGTGAAGTTTTCGGCGATCAGGCGCGAGTCGCGGTTGTAGACCGAATCGGGCCGCAGTTCGGGTACGCCAACCTCGGCGTCGCCGATGATGCGCCCGCCCTGCAGGTACCAGCTGAATCCGAGCACGATCGCGGCAAGCACCAGCAGCGTCGCCGCCACCGGGCGCGTTGTGACGACCGCCATGCGTTGCCAGAGCGCTTCGCCGGCCTGCGCCACTTGCGTGCGCCGGCGCCTGAATGCGTCCGCGTCGCGTACACGCAGCACCGACAGCCAGATCGGCATCATCAGCTTGTTGGTGGCGATCACCGCGAGCATGCCCAGGCAAGCGTTCGCGGACATCTCCCGGATCACGCCGATCGGCACCAGCGCGATCGTCAGGAAGCCGGCGACGTTGGTGATCAGCGCGATGCTGCCGGGAATGAACAGGCGCCTGAACGTGTGCCGCGAGGCCTCGAAAGGATCGCGGCCGTGCACGATCTCGTCGGCCCAGGTGTTGACGTACTGCACGCCATGCGAGGTCGAGATCGCCAGCACCAGGAACGGCACCATGATCGCGAAGGGATCGAGCCCGTAGCCGAAGGTCTTGAGGAGTCCCAGCTCCCAGATCACCGCGACCAGCGAGCACAGCATCGGCAGCCACGCCAGGCGCAGGTCGCGCAGATAGATCAGCAGCGCGATGAAGGTTCCGGCGACGGTCAACAAGAAGAACAGCGCCACTTCGCGCGTCGCCGCCGAGACGTCGCCGACCACCTTGGCGAAGCCGATGATGTGCACCGACAGGTCAGGATTGAAGGACGGGTTGTCGACACGCTCGACCTGCAGGTAGCGGCCCGGGACCTTGATGATCTGCTTGGCGCCCAGCTCGTCGCGCCGATGCAACTCGACGCTTTCCAGCGGAAAGCTCCATGACGGCGCCGTGTAGCGCTCGGCGATGACCTCGCCGGCCTTGAAGTGTGCGTAGTCGCGCTGGAGACGCAGCAGGTACTTGTCGCGGCTGGTCAGCTGGCCGCGCACCTTGTCTTCGATGTTCTCGGCGACATGCGCGTAGTCGGTGCGCTGGTCGGTTTCCGGATCGCGCGACAGCACCTCGACATAGACCATTGCGCCACGCTGGTCGTTGCTGACCAGCCGCCCGATCACGCCGGCCTTGCCGACGCGCTCGCGGATCTTCGCGAACGCCTCCTGCGACGGCGAATAGTCGGCAGGGATGACGTCCTCGGAGCGAAAGCCGCCGTCTACGACTTCGAGGTAGCGCACGTTGCGCGTGAAGATCGACGACAGGCGCGTGCGGTCGATACCGCGCGTGAACTCGACCTCGGTGGTCGCCAGCTTCAGGCTGGCGAGGAACGACTCGTTGTAGATGTCGGGCTTGCCGGATTGCCCGTTCTGCATCAGCGCGACGAGCACGGCATCGGCGCCGCCGAGGTCGGCGCGGTACTGATCGAACACCTGCATGTACGGGTGTCCGACCGGAATCGTTTTGTCGAAGCTGGCATCCGGCTGCAGGCGCAAGGCCTGCACCAGCATCAGCAGCGTCGTCGCAATCAGGAGCACGACGCTGATGCGGCGTCCGCGCCGCGAGTACAGCGCGGGCTCGACGACGCGCAGGATGGCGTCGGTGTTGAGTGGCTTCATTCGTTCTCCCCCGGCGTTCCCCTCACCCTGCCCTCTCCCCCGTGCCGGGTGAGAGGCGAAAAGCTACCTCAATGCGCAGCAGCCGTCTCCGCGGCCGGCTGCGGTTTGCTCGCCTTGTAGTCGCGGCCGATGAACAGGTACATCGCCGGCACCACGTACAGCGTGAACAGGGTGCCGATGGTCATGCCGGAGACGATCACCAGGCCCATTGAGAAGCGTGACGCGGCGCCGGGCCCCTCCGCCAGCAGCAGCGGGAACATCGCAACCACCAGCGCTGCCGTCGTCATCAGCACCGGGCGCAGGCGGATGCTCGCCGCCTCCTCGATCGCTTCGCGCTTGCCGAATCCCCGTTGCTGCAGCTTGTTGGCGAACTCGACGATCAGGATGCCGTGCTTCGAAATCACGCCGACCAGCGTGATCAAGCCGACCTGCGTGTAGATGTTCAGCGTCATGCCCGGGAAGTCGGTCAGCCTGAAGCCGTTCAGGACGGACAGGATGTTGATGAGCAGCAGCGCGCCGCAGATCGACATCGGCACCGTCACCAGCATGATCAGCGGGTCGCGGAACGATTCGAACTGCGCCGCCAGCACCAGGTAGATGATGATCAGCGCGAACACGAAGGTCAGTGCCAGCGCGGCGCCTTCCTGCTTGAACTGGCGCGACGGGCCGGCGTAGTCGGCCTGAAAGTTGGCCGGCGCCAGCTCGGCGTACAGATCCTCGAAGATCTTGAGCGCCTCGCCCTGCGGCACGTCCGGCCGCGGCACGGCGATGATCGTGTTCGAGTTGAGCTGCTGGAAATGCTCGATCGTGCGCGGCACCGTGCGGCTGCCGATCTTCACAAGGGTGGAGATCGGGATCAGCTCGCCGTTGGCGGCGCGCGTGTAATAGCCCTCCAGCTGTTGCGGGTTGATGCGGTCGCCGCGGTTGAGCTGCAGGATCACCTTGTACGAATGACTGTCGTAGGAGAAGCGGTTGACCTCGCCGCCGGCGAGCAGCGCCGACAGATCGGACGACAACTGCTGCATGTCGACGCCGAGCAAGGCCGCCTTCTCGCGGTCGATCTCGACCGTGCCCTCGGGCTTGTCGATGCGCAGACGCCCGGCGGCGAAGAAGAACTTCTTCGTCGCCAGCGCGCGGCCGATGATCTCGTCGCCGATCTGCGCCAGCGTTTCCGGCGGCGCGGTCGACTTGAGCACGAATTCGATCGGATAGCCCTGGCCGGGCGTCGGCAGCGCCGGCGGCTGGATACCGGCCCAGCGCAGACCGGAGATCTGGCTCATCTTGCCCTGCAGCTCCTCCAGGACCTGCTTGGTCGAGCGCGTGCGCTCGGTCCACTCGCCCATGATCATGCCGATGAAGCCGGTGTTGGAACTGCCGCCCTGGGTCATGCTGAACGCAAAGATATGCTTCACGTCCGGATCGTCCAGCGTCGTCTTCTCGGCGACCTTGAAGTACCGCTCGAGGTATTCCGGCGAGGCGTAGCCATCGGTCTCGTTGATCGAGAACGCGAAGCCGAAATCCTCCTGCGGCGCCAACTCCGACGGCGTCGACACATAGAGGAAGTAGCAGGACACGAGCACCACGAGTCCGAACACGCCGATGACATGGCGCGTGTCGAGCGCCGAGTGCAGGCGCTGCTTGTAACCGTTGCGCCAGAACTCGAACTTGGCGTCGAGGTAATCGGCGAGCTTGTTCGGCTCGGCGCCCTCGCCGTGCGTCGGCTTGAGCAGGCGACTGCACATCATCGGCGTCAAGGTCAGCGCGATCACGCCGGAAATCAGCACGGCGCCGGCAAGCGTGAATGCGAACTCGCTGAACAGCTTGCCGGTGATGCCGGTGAGAAAGCCGATCGGCGCGTAGACAGAGACCAGCGTGATCGTCATCGCGATGACCGGCCCGACCAGCTCACGCGCGCCGCGGATCGAAGCGTCGTAGGGCGTCATGCCCTCCTCGATGTGGCGGTGCACGTTCTCGAGCACGATGATCGCGCCGTCGACGACCATGCCGATCGCGAGCACCATCGCCAACAGCGTCAGCAGGTTGATCGAAAAGCCCATCGCGTACATCAGGAACAGTGCGCCGACCAGTGACAGCGGTACGGTGACCGCCGGAATCAGGGCGCTGCGCACCGAGCCGAGGAACAGGAAGATCACGACGAGCACGATCAGCACGGCCTCGATCAGCGTCGTGCGGACCTCCGAGATCGCCTCGCGGATATATTCGGTGCTGTCGTAACCGATCTCGGCGCCCAGGCCCTCGGGCAGCGCCTGGAGGATGCCCGGCCAGACCTTGTGCACCTCCTCGATCACGTCGAGCACGTTCGCCTCGGGGCGGACTTCGATGCCGATGAAGAGCGCCGGGTCGCCGTCCCAACCGGCGCCGCCGTCGTAGTTCTCGGCGCCGAGCATGACATCGGCGACGTCGCTCAGGCGCACGACGCTGGCGCCGTCGGAGCGCAGGATGAGCTGCTTGAACTCCTCGGCGGTGCGCAGATCGGTGCGCGCCGACAGGCCGATGCGCACGTAGTTGCCCTTGGCCTCGCCGACGGCCGACAGCACGTTCTGGCTGCGGATGCGTCCGAAGACTTCGCTCGCCGTCATGTTGAACGCGGCGAGCCGGTCGGGCTTGAGCCAGACGCGCATCGCGTAGGTGCGCTCGCCCATGATCTGCGCCTTCTCGACGCCGGGGATCGACGCCAGCTGCGGCTCGATGACGCGGATCAGGTAGTCGGTGATCTGGCTCTTGTCGAGCACCTTCGAATAGAACGACAGATACATCGCCGCGGTGCCGCCGCCTTCGGCAATCTCGATGATCGGATCCTCCGAGCCTGCCGGCAGCTGGTTGCGCAGCTTGTTGACCTTGGCCGAGATCTCCGTCAACGCCTCGTTGGGGTCCTTGTCCAGACGCAGGTTCGCGGTGATCGTCGCCACGCCCTGGGCGGTGCTCGAGGTCATGAAGTCGATGCCGTCGGCAGCGGCGATCTCGCGCTCCAGCGGCGTCGTGACGAAGCCGTCCATCAGCGCCGCCTCGGCGCCCGGGTAGGCGACCGTGACGTTGAGCTGCGCGTTCTGCAGCTCGGGGTATTCGCGGATCGTCAGGTCAAACCCGGCGCGCAGACCGAGCAGCAGAATGACGAGGCTGACGACCGTCGCCAGCACCGGGCGCTTGATGAAGATGTCGGTGAACTGCATGAGGGCACCTGTCGTTTCGGTTTGCGGCGCGCTATGCGCGCCGCGCGGGGCTATCAGGTCTGCGGCGGCTTGGGCGCGAGCTGCGTGTCCGGCGTGATGTCGTTGTTGATGATCACCGGTTGCTGGTTGCGCAGCTTGAGCAGCCCCGAGGTTGCGACCCGCTCGCCCGCCTTGAGCCCGTCGACCACCGCGACGTAGTCGCCGCGGCCGTCGCCGATGCGCACGAAACGCTGGATCACCTCCAGATCGGTCGCGCCCGGCTGCTGCGGCGGCGCCTCGCCGTCGGCGCTCTGTGCGGGCTTCTTCTTCTGCACGACGAACACCGAGGTGCCGTAGGAGTTGTAGCTGATCGCGGTGCGCGGCACTGCGGCGACCTCGCGGTCGCCGGGCAGGCTGAGCACGACACGGGCAAACTGGCCCGGGAGCAGATTCAGGTCCGCATTCGGCAGGCGCGCGCGCAGGCCGAAGTTGCGCGTGGCGACGTCGACACGCGGCTCGACCGCGAGCACCTCGCCCTTGAATTCGCGATCCGGATACGCATCGACGCGGACGGTGACGCCGTAGCCCGAATCGACCGCGCCGGTGTACTGCTCGGGCAGGCTGAAGTCGATGTCGATCGGGTTCAGTGACTGCAACGACACGATCGGCGTGCCGGCCGCGACGTACTGGCCGACGTTGACCTTGCGGATGCCGGTGCGGCCGGCGAACGGCGCGGTGATCTCCTTCTGCGCGACGCGCCCGGCCTGCGCCTCGACCGCGGCCTTGGCGGCATTGGATTCGGCGACGGCGGCGTCGTAGTCGGACTTGGAGATCGCCTCGAGCTTGTACAGCTGCTCGCGGCGCTTGCGGTTGAGCTCTGACAGCTCGGCCTGCGCCTGCAGCCGCTTGAGGTCGCCGATCTCGTTGGCCGAGTCCAGCGTCACCAGCAGCGCACCTTTTTCGACCTGCGCGCCGGACTCGAAATGGATCGCCTGCACGATGCCGCCCGCTTCGGTCGTCAGCTCGGCGCCGTTGACCGGCACCAGCGTGCCGATCGCTTCGAGTCGGTTGTCCCAGATCATCGTCGACACTTCGGTCGCGGTGATCGTGGCCGGCGGCGTCGGCATGTTCTCCAGGTACTTCGCCATGCCCCAATTGGAGACCCATTTGGCCGCAAACACGCCGCCGAACAGCACGAGCGCGAGCAGCAGCAGCACGACGAGACGCACGACCGTCTTGCGCCGTTGATCCGCGGCGAAGGTTCTGCCGGTGCCCATCGCGTTACCTGAGGTGAAATCGTTCATGGCGGGGTCCTGCTGGTTCTTTTGCGCTTCAGTGCGCCGGGGGATAACGAAGGAGTTGGTCGATCAGGGCGAAGTCCTGTTCCGCGAGTTCGCCCGTGGTCTGCCGCAGCTGGATCAGCCCCTGCAGCAACCGGTAGCGCGTGCCGTTGAGATCGCGACTCGCCTGCACGACGCGCGACTTGGCGTCGAGCACGTCGGTGATCGTGCGCGTGCCGGCGTCGTAACCGGCACGCGTGGCGGCTTCGGCCGCCTGCGCCGACTCCAGTGATTTCTTGAACGCGTCGGATTCGTAGTAGGCGGTGACGACCTGGCGGTACAGCTGGCGTGCGGAGCGCTCGGTCTCCAGGGTCACCCGCTTGAGGTCGGCTTCGGCCACCAGCGCATTGGCCTTGGCCTGGCGGATGCGCGCGCTGTTCACGCCGCCGGCGTAGATCGGCACATTCAGCTCGACGCCGACGCGCGCATCGTCCACTTCCTGGCCGAACGAGTATTCGCTGGTGTCCTGCCGCCCGGCCGATGCAACCAGATCCAGCGTCGGCATCGCCTTGGAGCGCGCGCTGCGTCGATCCGCGTCCGCGATCTGCGCCGCCTGGCGCGCCAGCGCGATCGCCGGGCTCTGCGTGCGCGCCGCCTCGACCCACTGCTCGGCATCGGCCGGCGCCAGCGGCGGGAAGGCGACATCTTCGGGCAGCACCGGCAGCGCGACGTGACCATTCGCGGTCAGCTCGTCGAGCGCGTCCTGCGCGGTTTCCAGGCCGGTGCGTGCCGACAGCAGGCGTGCCTGCGCGAGGTCGTCGCGCGCCTGCGCTTCCTTGAGGTCGGTGCCCGGCACCAGTTCCACTTCATAGCGCTTGCGCGTGTCTTCGAGCGACTCGCGCACCGCCTTGGCCTCGGCCTCCGCCTGGGCGAGCTGGTCCTGGGCCACAAGCACCGCGAAATAGCGGTCTGCCAGGCGCACCAGCAGTTTCTGTTTGCGATCGAGCTGGCCCGCGACGGCACGGTCATCGAGTGCACGCGCGCGGTCGCGGCGCGCGAACCAGTCGAGCCGGAACAGCGGTTGTCGCGCCTCGATCTGTGCCGACCAGGTCGGATAAGTGCCCTGCGCCTTGCCGAACACGCCGGTCGCCTCGGTGCGCGCGTAGTCGTAACTGCCGCCGATACCCAGCGTCGGCAGCAGGCTGCCGCGCTCCTGGCCGCCCGCTTCGCGCTCGGCGTCGTACTGCGCCAGCGACACCGCGACCGCCGGATCGTGCTCGGCCGCGCGCGTGAGCGCTTCGACCAGCGTCATCGCCGATGCCGGTACTGCGGCAGCGAGCACCAGCAACCCGACCAGCGCCCGCCTACTTGTCGCAGCAAAAGTCATGGAACACCTCTTTCTTGATCTTTTCCATCAGCTTGTCGATTGCCTTGCGATCACCGGGGTCGGCGAGCGGCTTCCAGCCGAAACCGTTGAGCATCACCTGGATGTGCTGGCACATCAGCCGGTAGGCATCGCGGATCGCGAAGTCCTCGAGCACGCCTTCGGTGTGGACCAGGTTGTGCGTGCCGTTGCACAGCGCCCAGACGCCGGTGCACAACTCCTGGGGACTGAGGCCATTGAGTTCGAGATCGCCCTTGCTGACCGCGTCCTCGACGATGCTGGCAACGCAACGCCCGATCGGCTGGCAGGCGGCGAGGAAATCCTCGCGCCGGTCGGGCGAGGCCGCATGCCAGACGACCTCGCACAGCGCGAATTGCGAAATGCGGAAGTGATCGGGATTGCGCTGCACGAAGATCTTGTCGGCGACGCCGATCGCGAACATGCGCTCGCGAGACAACGCCTTCCACTCAGCAACCCTGCGGAACAGCTCGGTGTGCTCCTGGGCCTGCGCCGTGGTCAGCGCCAGCAGCAAATCTTCCTTGCTGGCGAAGTGCTGGTACAGCGTCCCGACTGCGTACTCGCACTTCTCGGCGAGGCGCGACATCTGCAGGTTCAGCAGCCCGCTTTCGCGGATCAGCTCCCGCGACCGATCGAGGATGAGCTGCTCGCGCTCTGCGAACTGGCGTTGGCGGCGTTCCTTGGTGCCCACGGTGAATGCTTTCGGCGTTCTTTCATTGATGCGGGCGCGGATTTTGAACGCAATTCAAAATTGATGCAAGGATTCATTGCAGTGCAACAAACCGCATTTCCCGCGCCCCCACCCGTCGAACGCATGCGCTCGCCCCCCCCCCGCAAGCGGGGGAGGCTCGTGGGTTCCGGGAATGGAGCAGGGGGATTAGCCCACGGCGCTCTTTGCGCGGCCGTCGGCGCCACCGGCGCCATCAGCAGGGGGCCGACTCGGCGCCCGCTCATCCGCCAGAACCAAAAGTCCAGCGCAGAGAGGGTGACACCGACCAGAATTCGGCCCTCTCCATCCGGCCCCCCGTCGCGGCAAGGCCGATCTTCAGTGGCTGGACCCGGGTCGGCCACTCGCATCGCAGATCCGCGCCGAGGTAATCGGAACCCAGCGTCGCAGTGGTCCATAGCGTCGCACCGCCGACCAGCGCATTGCGCATCCAGAGGCGGCCATATTCGGCATCCTCGGTCGCGCGGTCCGTGCCAAAGAACTCCTGACCGATCTGCCCCTGCGCGCCCAGCTCAACACCCAGATCCGCATGCGGGGCGAGTCGGTACTGATAGCCGACACCGAAGCGGACGTAGCCGAAGTCCAGATCCTCGTCCGCATCGGTCAGCCAGTGGTATTCGCCGCCGAACGACAGGTAGCTGCCGCCGGCAATCCCGAATCGGGTCGAGAGCCGCGCCACGGTGCCGGTGGCCGCCTGATCGCCAAGCCGCCCCAGATCGGCGAACCGGATCACGCCGACGTCGGCCGCGACCAGACTGCGCGCCTGCCAACCCGGCGACATATCGATCGACTGCCGCTCAGGCACCTCGCGATCGCGGCGCTCCCCCGCAGCGAGCGGCTGAACGACAACCAGCAGCATCGCCACACTCCACAGACCTCGGCGCATGTGCTCCCCCCTTTTCTCTTCGCCTTCAGGCCCGAATCACGGAGATTTCGACCTGACTGCATCAACCCCAGGGTGCCTCCTGCGCTGCCGTCGGCGCCACCGGCGCCATCAGCGGGATCGGCAGGGTGCCGCCGCCGCTGCCGCAGGTGTTGGCGTTGGGGTCGGCGAAGTCGGCGACGTAGTTGTCGATCCAGTCGGTGAACAGCTGCACCGCCTCGGCCTGCATCACGCTGCGCGCCAGCGGCGGCATCTTGATGCCGGCCTGGGTCGACGCGACGCGGTTGACCAGGATCGAGACACCGGCGTCGCCGGGCTGGATGTCGTAGTCGCCGGCATCGGCGCCGCGGCCGGCGGCGATCGGCGGCTTGCAGATGCCGTGCGCCTGGTCGAGCGGTTCGGTGAACGCATCCAGGCGCAGTCCCGAGTTCTGCGCGCCGCCGCCCGGGTTGTGGCAGTGCATGCAGTTCACTTCGAGGAAGGCGCGGGCGCGCTTGTGCACGTCGGCCGCGGAGCCGGGCTGGTCGCCGCCGCTGCCGGGCACGTTCCACTTGACCATCTTCTCCAGTTGGTCCGGCGCGTGACCGGACGGCAAGTCGAGCATGCCGCGCGACTGCAGGTAGGCCAGCTGGTTCATCTCGCCGACGCCGGCGTAGGTGTGATTCTTGTTGAGGTTGCGCACCTTCAGACCGATCGGCGCGGTGCCGGCCTCGCGGTCGTCGCCGCCGTGGCACAGCAGGCACGCGGTCGCGTTGGGCACCGCGTAGTGGTCGGTGGAACCCGAGTAATGCACGCGCGCGCCCTGGTCGTCGACGACCTCCGGATCGTCGTCGTCATAGTCCCAGCTGGCGTTGTGCGTGCTGCCCTCGATCTTCAGCTCCGCGTAACGCACGCCATCGGTCGCATCCTTCCACTCATAGGCGAAGCCGACCCAGACCGGGTTGCCGTCAGCGGTCTGCCGCTTGATCAGCAGGCGCGTCTCGACGACGTTCTCCTGGTCGCCGTCCTTGAACGAGAAGGTCTTGGCGAACACGGTGCCGACCGGGAAGCCGAGCGTCGCCGTATAGCAGTCGTAGACGTTGAGGGTTTCGCAGTCCTCATGATCCATGTAGGTCGCTTTCTGCGGCTCGCCGCTCGGCCCCGGCGGCAGGAACAGGAAGCGGTACTTCGACGCGTAGTCGGAGAACAGGATCGTGTTCAGATCGAAGGGCACGCCAAGACCGTTCGGATTCTGCGTCGGGTCCTGGGCATCGGCGAACAGGTTGTACTGGTCCAGGCGCGGACAGTTGTAGCGTGCCAGCGCCGCGTGATTGACCTGCCCGGCCTGCGCGCTGCCGCAGACGTTGGCCAGTTCTGCCTCGCTGGGCCGCGGATCGTTGGCGGGGTTGGGCGTGTAGCTGCCCAGCACCGGCACGTACTGCGGCAGCAGCGCCGGCTCGACGATCGGGCATTCGGTCGGGATCGTGTTGTCGACCGGTTCGAGGTTGGCAGGATCGGTCGGGTCCGGCGTGCCGAACTTGATGTTGGCGTAGTCGTCGACCAGCAGCGCCTGCGGCGTGGTCTTGTTGAATGTGTTGTCCTCGATGCAGATGCCGTTCTGCGGCTTCTTCAACGAGCCGTCGGTATTGAACTTCCACGCGCTGTACTTGCAGGAAGGCTCGGGGTCGTACTGATAGAGGTTGGGCCGGCCGCGCTCGTCGACACGCGCCTCGTAGCGCTGCGCGCGCGTCTCGTTGGGGTTCGGCTGGTTCAGCGCGATGCCGTCGCTGTCGACCGGAATTGCCGTGCAGTCGTTGGCCGTGTCGGTGGCGCCATCCCAGATGATCTGTGCCGACTTGCCGCCGTTCTTGAGCTGGATGATCGTCACCAGCAGGCCGGCGTTGTCGCCGAGACACTGCGGATCGTCGCCCGGCCCCGGCAGGCCGTTGGGGCCGGTGCAGGTGCTGCGCTCCGGATCGGGCAGCTGCGGATTGCTGCCGTTGTTGGTGAAGGTGTTGCCGTAGATGTGCGTGCCTTCCGGGAAGAAGTCGTAGCGCGTCTGCGACTGGCTCGGATCGGCGAGGCCGTAGTTGACGACGACGAGACCGACGGTGTTGTTGTCCTGGATGTCGTTGTCGTAGAACTCGAGCTGGTCGGAGGCCAGCACCAGCGCGCCGGTGCCCGACGGCACGTAGGCGACGATCGCGCCGCGCGGCGCGAACTGCGGCGTGTTGTTGTTGTAGGAGCGGTTGCGGTGGACGAGGTTCTTCTCGCCGAACTGCACGCGGCCCGGCAGATCGAACACCAGAAAGCCGCCGACGTTGTCGTGCGCGTAGTTGTCGACGAACTCGGCGCGGTAGGTGTTCTCGAACTCGAAGCCGGCGACGTTGTGGAAGGCCTCGGTGTTGCGCACGAGAATGTCGGAGGACTGGCCGACGTAGACGCCGGCGTCCGACGAGCCCACCGAGATCGAATCCTCGATCAGCACGTGGTGGCAGATCACCGGGTAGAACGCGTAGGCGCCGTTCGCGCTCCAGCTCGCCGGGTCCGGGTTGTAGGTGGCGGCGCCGTAGGCGTCATTGGCGTGCGGATCGGAAACCGTCCAGCCGACGCGCACGTCGCGGATCGTGATGTAGTCGGAGCGAAATACGCGCAGGCCGTTGCCGGGCGCGTCGTAGATCGTCAGGCCCTGGACCGTGATGCCGGTCATCTGGTTCAGGTTGAAGCCGTCCTGATCCGAGCTGTTCTTGAAGCGCAGGTGGGTCTTGTCCTTGCCCGCGCCTCTGATCGTGATGCCTTTCTTGCCGAACATCACCAAGCCGACGTCGAAGTCGAAGTTGCCTTCGCAGAACTCGATCGTGTCGCCTTCGTGGACGTCGAAGAAGGCGAGGATCGCTTCCTTCTGCGCGTCCGGTCCCGGGCAGATGCGGAAGGTCTTGGTGCCGTTGCCGGGCGAGCCGGGCCCGGCTCCTACCGGGTCGCTGCTGCCGCAACCGGTCGCCAGCACGGTGGCCAGCAACAATCCCGCCGCAGCGATGAATGCGCGCATCCTGATCATGACTTTTTCTCCTCGGCACGGACTGCGGTGCCTTATTTGATGTGCAGCGAATCCTTGCACATATCGTCGCACCGAACCGCCACCCATGGTAAATCCGCTTCCATTGTCGGTTAGCGCTGGCCGACGAGCGCTATAGTCCGCGCAAATCATTCGAAACTGGAGGAAAACATGCGAATTTGGACCCTCGTATCCCTGTGCGCGGCCGTCATCGGTCTGGCCGGATGCGGCAACTCCTCGCCGCCGTCGGGCGTTGCGGGCGGGACTGTCTATGACGTCACCGTCACCCGTACCTCTCTGGGCATTCCGCACATCAAGGCGGACGACTACCCGAGCGTCGGTTACGGCTACGGCTACGCGCTGGCCGAGGACAACCTGTGCGTGCTGCAGGAGGACCTGGTCACGATCCGCGGCGAGCGCTCGCGCTGGTTCGGCCGCGACGGCAGCTACCTGATCGTGCCCAACGGCGTAACCGCGACCAACGTCAACAGCGACTATTTCTGGAAGTTCTCGGCCACCGACGCGGCCATCGCGCCGATGAAGGAGCGCACGCCGGCGGAATTCCGCTCGGTGGTCGACGGCTTCGTCGACGGCTACAACCGCTACATCCGCGAGATCAAGTCCGGCGGCCACGCCGGCCGCCATCAGTCCTGCCGCAGCGCGGACTGGCTGTTCGAGATCGAGTCGGACGATCTGTATCGCCGCTTCTACCGCCTCGCGGTGATCGCCAGCTCATCGGTGTTCATCAACGAGATCGCCAACGCCGCGCCGCTGCTGAGCGCGGCCAAGGCCCAGGCCGGCGCGCGCGCGGCGGATGCTGCTGCCGCGCTCAAGTCCGATCCCGGCGCGCTGCGCTACTTCACCGAGATCCGCGGCAAGCGCTTCGGCAGCAACATGTACGCGATGGGCGCCGACGCGACGCAGGACGGCTCCAACCTGCTGTGGGGCAACCCGCACTTTCCGTGGACCGGCACCGAGCGCCTGTACCTGGCGCACATGACCATTCCCGGCGAGCTCGACATCATGGGCGCGTCGCTGTACGGCGTGCCGGCGGCGCTGATCGGCTTCAACGACCATTTCGCGTGGAGCCACACGGTCTCGACCGCCTACCGCTTCACCTTCTACGAACTCACCCTCAATCCCGCCGATCCGTTCCAGTACGCCTACGACACCGGCTTTCGCGACATCGAGCAGGTGCCGGTGACGATCCAGGTCAAGGAAACGGACGGCTCGCTGAGCGAGGAGACGCGCACGCTGTACCGCTCGCACTACGGCCCGATGCTGGTGCTGGAGGCCAGCGGCGCACCGGTGCTGGGCTGGACCAGTCTGAAGGCCTATACGCTGCGCGACGCCAACGCCGAGAACAACCGCCTGATCGAGCAGTTCGCGCGCTGGAACCAGGCCGACTCGCTCGACGAGTTCATCAACCTGCACGGCCAGATCCTCGGCATCCCCTGGGTCAACACCGTCGCCACCGGCCCTGGCGGCAAGGCCTATTACGGCGACCTGTCGGTCGTGCCCAATGTTTCCGACGCCAAGGTGCAGTCCTGCGGCGCGGTGCCGATCAACAACGTCATCGGCCAGCTGGTTCCCGGCCTGCCGGTGCTCGACGGCTCGCGCAGCACCTGCGAATGGGACACCGACGCCGACGCGCCGGCGCCCGGCATCTTCGGCAAGGGCAACCTGCCGACGCTGCAGCGTGACGACTGGGTCGCCAACAACAACGACAGCTACTGGCTAACCAATCCGGCCGAGCTCATCACCGGCTACGCGCGCATCATCGGCGACGAAGCCACGGCGCGCTCCTACCGCACCCAGCAGTCGATCACCCAGGTGCAGCACCGCCTCGACGCCAGCGACGGCCTCGATCCGACGCCGGGCTTCACGCTGCCGCTGCTGCAGCAGGTCGGCCTGTCGGCGAAGGTCAAGACCGCCGAATACGGCCTGTCCAACGTGCTGACCGAGATCTGCCCGACCGCGACCGGCGACGAGGCCCTGGCCTGCGCCGCGCTGGCGCAGTGGGACGGCACCGCCAACATCGACTCGGTCGGCGCCCACGTCTGGCGCGAGTTCTTCCGCGCGCTGACCGCAGGAGCGGATCGTGGCGGCGACTTCTGGCGCGTCCCCTTCTCGGCCGACGATCCGGTCAACACGCCGCGCGACCTCGATACCTCGGCCAGTGCCGTGACCCAGGCCTTCTCGGCCGGCGTCGCCGCGGTCAAGGCGAGCGGCTTCGCCTTCGACGCGACGCTCGGCACGATCCAGCACCCGTGCTGCATCTTC
>JBAZXW010000036.1:33059-45160 GCA_041659605.1 Sinimarinibacterium sp.
TCGGCGGCGAGTTCTTCGAGGGCGCGCTCACGATCGCATCGACGACAGCTTCCGCGACCAACGGGCTCGACGCCAGCGGCTACAACGTGTTCTACGGCAACAGCTACATCCAGTCCGTGACCTGGGAGAACGGCGCCGTGCACGCGGAAGGCTTCATCACCTATTCGCAATCGACCGACCCGGCCAGCCCGCACTTCGACGACTACACGCGCGAATACTCGGCCAAGCGCTGGAACCGCCTGCCGTTCACCGACGCGGCGATCGAGGCCGACCGCATCGATGTGGTTCACCTGACGGAGTAGCAGGCGTAGCCCGGACGTAGTCCGGGGGAGCTCCCCGCGGCGCCCCGGGTTTCACCCGGGCTACTCTTGGCGAACCCGCACGCGGCTTTCGGGTCTATGATCCCGACATGGATCGACCGGTCGCCGCTTTCGTGCTGATGCTGGCCCTGCTGCTGCAGGGCCTGGCATCGGCATGGGCGGCACCGATGGCGCTGACGCGAATGACCGCGCCCACGCCCGCCGAATCGGCGATGCCGTGTCACGAGATGGCCGCCGGCGCCGAACACCGCACGGGTTCCGGCATGGCCTGCTGCGACGACGGCATCGATTGCACGCACTGCGACGCCGTCTGCGGTTCCAACCCGCCACCTCCGGCCGATGCCGCGCTGCTCGACGACTACCTCGACGCGCACTACGCGCTGATGCGCCGCACCGACACGGTGCTGCTCGCGCATCCGCTCGATCTCCTGCGACCTCCCATCACCCTTCTCCGCTGACGGTCTCGCCCGCCCGCGCGCCAGCCTGCTGACGCGCCGCGCGGCCTGTTTCCTACGCCGGAGGATGGCTGATGCCTGCCATTACCCGCGCCTTGGCGCTGATCGCCTGGGTGCTCTGTTCCTTCCCCGCCCGGGCCGACGCGCCCGAAGCCCAAGTCCTCGATCTGTCCGAGACGCAGCGTCTCGCGCTCGAGCGTCAACCTCTGCTGGGCGCGCAGGACGCGCGCGTGCGTGCGGCGAGCGAACGCGCCGTGGCCGCGGGCCGCTTGCCCGATCCGGAACTGCTCGCCGGCTTCGACAACCTGTCGGTCACGACGCTCGATCCTTACGCCGCGGACGCCGAGCGGATGACGATGACCCGGTTCGGCCTGATGCAGGAATTCCCCAACGCGGCCAGGCGCGACGCACAAAGGCGCCAGCAGCATCTGCTCAGCGACGTCGCGCAAGCCGAGCGCGAGGCGCTCGCCCGCGACGTGACGCGCGAAGCGGCGCTGGCCTGGATCGACCTCTGGCAATCCAGTCAGGCAGCGGCACTGGTCGAAGCGCTCGCCGGCGAGGCGCGGCGCATGCGCAATGCCACCGGCATCGACTATCGCAGTGCGCGCAGCGAACAGGGGGCGGTGCACGAGGCCGCGATCCGGCTGGCGCTGCTCGAAGACCGCAGGCAACAGCTGCAACAGGACGAGGCGGCCGCACGCGCGCGGCTGGCGCGCTGGATCGCCGACGACGCGCAGCGCCCGGTCGCGATCGCGCTGCCGACACCCGGGCCCTTGCCGCCGCTGGCAAACGTGCTGGCGGCGCTCGACCGCCACCCGGAACTGCGCAGCGGCGAACGTAGCGCGGACGCGAGCGCGGCGGCGATCGACCTCGCGCGCGCCGCCTACCGTCCGGACTGGCGCGTACAGGCGTCCTATGGCTACCGGCGCCCGTACGACGACATGGTCAGCGTCGAAGTCGGCATCGACCTGCCGTGGTTCACCGCGAACCGTCAGGACCGCGAACTCGCCGCGGCACAGGCCGAGCACGAGGCCGCGAGCGCCAGCCTCGACGACCGCCGGCGCGAGCTGCGCGCCGCGCTTGAGACGGCCTGGCGCAACAGCGCCGCACTCGAACAACGGCTCGTCCGCTACGACGCCGAACTGCTGCCGGCGGCTGCGGCGCGCAGCGACGTCGCGCTCGCTGCCTACCGCAGCGCGCGCGGCACGCTCGCGGACCTGCTCGATGCGCGCAGCGGCGCGCTCGACTTGCAGCTGATGCAGCTGGAACTGCGCGCCGAGCTGCAGCGCCAGCGCGCGCAGCTTGCCTGGCTGTTCCCGGAGAACTGACATGAACCGAACCCCGATCTTCGCGGCATCGGTCGCAGCGCTGGCGTTCGCAGGCGTTGCCGCGTGGTGGCTGCAGCGATCACCCGACCCGCAACCGGAGCCGGAGCCGTCGACGCAGGACGCGCGCCGGCCGCTGTACTGGTACGACCCGATGAAGCCCGAGGTGCAATTCGACGCGCCGGGCAAGTCGCCGTTCATGGACATGGAGCTGGTGCCCAGGTACGCGGACGAGGCCGCATCCGCACAAGGCGCCGAGCAGGCAGTGATCCGCGTCGCGCCGGGCATGGTGCAGAACCTCGGCATCCGCACCGCGCCAGTCGAGCGCGGCCGCTTCTGGCAGCGCGTCGACACCGTCGGCAGCGTCGACGTCGATCCGCACCGCATCCGCACGATCGAAAGCCGCGTCGCCGGCTGGATCGAGAAGCAGTACGTGCATGCCGCCGGCGAGCGCGTGCGAAGCGGCACGCCGATCGCCGCGATCTACGCGCCGGAGCTGTACGCCGCGCAGGAGGAACTGCTGCTGGCCACGCGCGGCGGCGACACCGGACTCGCCGCGGCGGCACGCGAACGCCTGTCGCTGCTCGGTGTCGGCGCAGGGCAGATCGACGCCATGCTGCGCGCCGGTCGCGCGCAGCGCGCGCTGCCGCTGCTCGCGCCCGGCGACGGCGTCGTGCTCGACATCGACGTGCACGAGGGCCAGCAGGTCGCACCGGGTGCGCGGCTGGCGCGCATCGCCGACCTCGCGCAGGTCTGGGTGCTCGCCGAAGTGCCGGAGGCGCAGGCCGGATGGATCGCCACCGACCGGCCCGCGGAAGCGCGCATCGCCGCTCTGCCCGGCGTGGTGTTCGAAGGCCGCGTCGACTACATCTATCCGAGCGTCGATGCGACGACGCGGACCCTGCGCGTGCGCGTGGTCTTCGACAATCCGCAGGAAAGCCTCAAGCCGGGCATGTACGCCGACGTGACCCTGTTCGGCGGTCCGCGCGACGACATGCTGACGATCCCGAGCGAAGCGCTGATCCGCACCGGCAGGCGCAGCGTCGTCATCGTCGCACGGGACGACGGCGGCTTCGTGCCGGTCCATGTCGTCGCCGGCGACGAGCGCAACGACCGTACTGTGATCCTCGAGGGTCTGCGCGAGGGCCAGAGCATCGTCGTCTCCGGCCAGTTCCTGCTTGACTCGGAGGCCAGCCTGCG
This sequence comes from Sinimarinibacterium sp., assembly GCA_041659605.1. Classification (GTDB taxonomy): domain Bacteria; phylum Pseudomonadota; class Gammaproteobacteria; order Nevskiales; family Nevskiaceae; genus Solimonas. Next base: position 36,360 of record JBAZXW010000036.1, read on the forward strand.
CGGCGCGTTCAACCGGTTGTCCGCGGAGAGCACTCCATGATCGCGCAACTGATCCACTGGTCGGTGCGCAACCGCTTGTTGGTGCTGGTGGCCACTGCTTTGGTCGTTGCCTGGGGTCTCTGGTCAGCCGCGCGCACGCCGCTCGATGCGATTCCCGATCTGTCCGACGTGCAGGTGATCGTGCGCACGACCTACCCGGGCCAGGCACCGCAGGTCGTTGAGGACCAGGTGACGTATCCGCTGACGACGACGATGCTGTCGGTGCCGCACGCGAAGACCGTGCGCGGCTATTCGACGTTCGGCGAGTCACTGGTCTACGTGCTGTTCGAGGACGGCACCGATCTGTACTGGGCGCGTTCGCGCGTGCTCGAATACCTGTCGCAGGTGCAGAGTCGCCTGCCGGCCGCAGCGAGGTCCGCGCTCGGCCCGGACGCGACCGGCGTCGGCTGGGTCTACGAATATGCGCTGGTGGATCGCACGGGCAAGCACGACCTGGGACAGCTGCGCGCGATCCAGGACTGGTTCCTGCGCTACGAGCTCAAGAGCGTGGCCGACGTCGCCGAGGTGGCGACCATCGGCGGCTTCAACTCGCAGTTCCAGATCGTCGTCGAGCCGGACCGGCTGCGCAGTTTCGGCATTCCGCTCGAGCGCGTCATCGCGCAGGTGCAGGCCGCCAACGACGAGACCGGCGGTTCGGTGCTCGAGCTCGCCGAAGCCGAGTACATGGTGCGCACGCGCGGCTACCTGCGCACGCTCGACGACTTCCGCGCGATTCCGCTCGGTCTGGGCGCAAACGGCACACCGGTGCTGCTGCGCGACGTCGCGACCGTGCAGCGCGGTCCCGAACTGCGCCGCGGCATCGCCGAGCTCGACGGTCAGGGCGAGGTCGTCGGCGGCGTGATCGTCATGCGCTACGGCGCCAACGCGCGCGCGACGATCCACGCGGTGAAGCAGAAACTCGAAACGCTGCGCGCCGGCCTGCCGCCCGGCGTCGAGCTGGTCGAAACCTATGACCGCTCGGCGCTGATCGATCGTGCCGTCGACAACCTGACGATCAAGCTGGTCGAGGAATTCCTCGTCGTCGGCCTGGTCTGCGCCGCGTTCCTGTTCCATCTGCGCTCGGCGCTGGTCGCCATCGTCACGCTGCCGGTCGGCGTGCTCGCCGCGTTCATCGTGATGCGTGCTCAAGGCATCAATGCCAACATCATGTCGCTGGGCGGCATCGCCATCGCCATCGGCGCGATGGTCGACGCGGCGATCGTGATGATCGAAAACGCGCACAAGCGCCTGGAGCATGCCCCGCAAGACGCCGACCGCGAAGCACTGATCGCCGACGCCGCCGCCGAAGTCGGCCCGGCGCTGTTCTTCTCGCTGTTGATCATCACGCTGTCCTTCGTCCCGGTGTTCACGCTCGAAGCGCAGGAGGGGCGGCTGTTCGCGCCGCTGGCGTACACCAAGACCTATGCGATGGCGGCGGCGGCGGGACTGTCGGTGACGCTGATCCCGGTGCTGATGACGCTGTTCATTCGCGGCCGGCTGCGTGGCGAGCACGACAATCCGCTCAACCGGATGCTGATCGCCGCGTATCGCCCGGCGATCGAGGCCGTGCTGCGCCGTCCGAAGACCACGCTTGCGCTGGCCGCCGTCGCCGTGATCGCGACCGCGTGGCCGGCGCTCAAACTCGACACCGAGTTCATGCCGCCGCTCGATGAGGGCAATCTGCTGTACATGCCAACCGCCCTGCCCGGCCTGTCCGCCGGCAAGGCCGCGCAGATCCTGCAGCAGACCGACCGCATCATCGCGAGCTTCCCCGAAGTCGAACGCGTGTTCGGCAAGATCGGCCGCGCCGACAGCGCCACCGATCCGGCACCGCTGGAGATGGTCGAGACGACGATCCGCTTCAAGCCCAAAGAGCAATGGCGCAGCGGCATGACGCCGGACAAGCTCGTTGCGGAGATGGACGCCGCGCTGCAGATCCCGGGCATGGGCAATGTCTGGGTGCAGCCGATCCGCAATCGCATCGACATGCTCGCGACCGGCATCAAGTCGCCGGTCGGCATCAAGATCGCCGGACCGGACCTGGCCGTGATCGAGCGCGTCGCCGCGCAGGTCGAGACCGTCGTCAAAACCGTGCCCGGCGCGGCCTCGGTGTTCGCCGAGCGCGTCGGCGGCGGGCGCTACGTCGAGATCCGCCCGGACCGCATCGCCGCGGCACGCTACGGGCTGTCGATCGACGACGTGCAGCGCATCGTCGCCTACGCGATCGGTGGCGCCAACATCGGCGAGGTCGTCGACGGGCTGGCGCGCTACCCGATCAACCTGCGCTATCCGCGCGAGCTGCGCGATTCGGTCAGCGACCTTCGCGAACTGCCGCTGCTCACCGCGCAGGGGGCGACGGTGACGCTGGGCACGATCACCGCGGTCGAGATCGCCGACGGCCCGCCGATGGTCAAGAGCGAGAACGCGCGTCCGGCCGGCTACGTTTACGTCGACATCCGCGACCGCGGCCTGGGCGATTTCGTCGCCGCCGCGCGCCGCGCGGTGACCGAGCAGGTCGCGCTGCCGTCCGGCTACTCGATCGCGTGGTCGGGGCAGTTCGAGTACCTGGAGCGCGCCAGCCAGCGCCTGCGCGTGGTCGTGCCGGCGACGCTGGCGATCATCTTCCTGCTGCTGTACCTGAGCTTCGGCCGCGTCGGCGAGGCGGCGCTGATCATGGCGACGCTGCCGTTCGCACTGGTCGGCGGTTACTGGCTGATCTTCCTGCTCGGCCATCATCTGTCGGTGGCCTCGGCGGTCGGTTTCATCGCGCTCGCCGGCGTCGCCGCGGAGTTCGGCGTGGTGATGCTGATCTACCTGCAGCAGGCGATCGCGCGCCGCGCCGGCCCGCTCACCGAAACCGATCTGCGCGAAGCGATCATCGAAGGCGCGGTGCTGCGCGTGCGTCCGAAGGCGATGACGGTGGCGGTGATCGTCGCCGGCCTGCTGCCGCTGTTCTGGAATCTCGGAGGGGGCGAGGGCACCGGCTCGGAAGTGATGCAGCGCATCGCCGCGCCGATGATCGGCGGCATGCTGACCGCGCCGCTGCTGTCCATGCTGGTGCTTCCTGCCGCTTATCTCTTGATTGGCCGCCGGCGATCAGCCGGCGGGGGCTGATCGGACGGCGGCGCTTGGCTCGGCGCGCGCGCGCGCCATAATGCGGGGACATGGAATCCATCGAGCCGGTGGTCATCGCCCTCAGTGCGGTGCGTGCGCAGCAGGCGCTGCGCGTGCTGACGATGAACATCCAGGTCGGCATGCCGACCGAGCACTTCGGCCACTACGTCACCGGCGCGTGGCGCCATGTGCTGCCGTCGGGTAGCGCGCGGCGCAACCTCGACCGCATCGCCGAGTTCGCGTCGGAGTTCGACGTCGTCGCGCTGCAGGAGGCGGATGCCGGCAGCCTGCGCACCCGCCAGCTGAACCAGGTCGAATATCTCGCGCGCCGCGCCGGCTTCACCCACTGGAAGGCCGCGGTCAACCGCGATCTCGGGCCCTTCGCGCAGCATGCGCTCGGATTCCTGTCGCGTTACGAATTGCACGACGTGCACCACCACGCGCTGCCCAGCCGCCTGCCGGGCCGCGGCGTGCTCGGCGCCTATGTCCGCGAACCGGGCCACGCACCGTTGCACCTGATGGTGGCCCACCTCGCGCTCGGGCGCAGCGCACGCGCGCGCCAGTTCGACTATCTGGCCGGACTCGCGAACCCCGAGGCCGACACCGTGCTAATGGGCGACTTCAACTGCGAGCCGCTGGAACTGGCGAATCATCCCGAGCTGCGCCGCATCGGCTTCCGCGCGATCCACGCCGATCCGACCTACCCGAGCTGGAACCCGGTGCGCAGCATCGACCACCTGCTGGTGACGCCCAGCGTGGACGCAGGACAGGCGCGCGTCATCGATGCGCGCCTGTCCGATCACTTGCCGGTCACGGCCGAGATCCGCTTGCGTCCCCAGTAGCGCCGTCCTTCAGCGGCGACGGCGCATCCGCAGACCCGCGGCCGCCAGCAGCAGCGCCAGCAGCGGCGATCCCAGCGCACCGCCGAAACGTTCGGCATTGCCGCCGCCACCGCCACCACCTGTGGGCGGCGCCCCGGCAGACTTGAGGTCGTAGGTCCAGACCCCGCGGCCGAAGGTCGCCGCGAACAGCTGGTCCGGATTGCCGGGCCGCAGGCGCAGCATGTTGACGGGCACGTTGGGCAGGTTGTTGCCCAGCGGCGCCCAGCTGCCGCCGCCCAGGTCGCTGGAGACAAAGGCGCCGACGTCGGTGCCGAGCAGCAGCTGGCTGCCGCGCAGGACGACGCTGTTGGCCTGCACGTCGGGCAGGTTGCCGGAGATATTGGTGAAGCTCTCGCCCGCGTCGGTCGACTTGAACACGTTGCCGGCTCCGATGTCCGCGTTGGGATCCAGGTACGAACCCGGCGGACGCAGGTTGGACAGGTAGCCCGACAGCGTCACGTAGATCGTGCGCGGATCGGCGGAATCGATGGCGATGCTGCTGATGTAGCGGTTGGGCAGTCCCTGCGCGCTGGCGAAGTGCCAGCCTTGGGCGGTCTCCCGCTCCGGCGCTTCGTCGCCACCGATGTTCGTCGCCAGGACGTTGCTGAAGCCGGTGTCGTTGCCGGACACGCCACAGTCGCCGCAGCCGCCGACATAGACCGCATCACCGAGCACTTCCATCGTCGTCGTCGTGCGGATCGCGCCGGTGTCCGGATGGGTGCCGAGATTGAAGACCTCGACCCAGGTACTGCCGGTCACCGTCTCCGCGCTGGCGGTCTCGTAGACCTCCTGCGCGCCGGTGACCATGTGCTGCGCGTCCAGCGGGTCCATGCGGAACCAGTTGTCGAACATGACCCGGGTGTAGGTCGGCGCGATGTCGGTGGAGGAGGCGCCGCGATCCGTCGTGCGCACCAGGCCACCGTTCTGGATTTCCGTGTAGGCGATGTCGCTGTTGTCCGGATCGACTTCGGCGTAGAAGCCGTCGCCGCCGAAGTTCTCGTAGAGCAGGCGCGTGTCCGGCTCGATGTGGCCCGAGCCGTTGTCCTGCAGGCCGAACCAGACGGTGCCGTCCTTGGCGACACCGATGCCGTAGGGCAGCAGGGCGTAGATGCCGGTGTTGGCGCCCGTGCCCCAGCCGGCGTTGTCCATCTCGGCGCCGCTGTCGGCGCACTGCTTGTACGCGCCGCCGTCGTTGCCGACGAACAGGCACACGCCGCCGTCGCCGGTCGGCACGTACAGGCCGGCGTGCTGGTCGGGATGCGTGGTCGTGGCGTAGGGCACGCCCGTCGGGTTGGCCGCCTGGCCCCAGTACACGCCGATCACGGTGAAGTCCGACGGCCCGCTCTGCGTCGTACCATCGAGCGGCAGACTCGTGAGCCGGTTCTGCCAGACTTCTTCCAGGCCGAAGCTCATGCGCGTCGGTGCGCCGCCCAGCGCGCGGGTCGGGTCCACCGCCACCCACTCGTTGTACCAGGCCTGCACGCCGGCACCGCTGCCGAGCGCGCCGCCGATGAGCGCGATTTCCGATCCGGTATCCGGCGTGATGATCTCCGCCGTATCGGCCATCCGTGTCCAGCTCTGGCCGAAGTCGGCCGAGGCGTAGAGGCCGTTGAAGACGCTGGGAAATGGCAGCGGCGACTGGTCGAGAAGCAGGTCGAGCATGTCGGCGAACGGCCCGCCGCCGTTGAACAGCTCGGCGTCCTGCACGATCGCGTAGACGTAATCGTGATCCTGCTCGTCGCCGGTTGCCTGGCCCAGCTCGATGCGGCCGATGCGGTTCTGCACCGCGAAGCCCAGCGGGCTGTTGGTGTCGACGGCGGAGACATCGAGCTTTGCGAAGCTGCCCGCCTCGCCCGTCTCGGAGCGGTACAGGCCGTTGGCCGGCGCCATCGGCCGCTCGTCCTGGAACGCGAGCCCATCGCCGACGCGAAAGCCCACCGCGGCGAGCACCGGGCAACCGGCCGGATCGCATTCGAGGCCGGTCGTGCCGCCGGGATGGCGGATGACGACGTCGGTCACGTAGTTGGTGAACTGGCAGGGGCCGAGCGCTTCCACGCCCGCGCACTCCGCGGACGTGGGCAGCGCGACATTGACGTAGCTGCGGCCGGCATCGCCGGACCGGAACAGACCCTTGCTCGACGCGACGTAGATCACGTCGGGATTGGCTGGATCGGCAGCTGCGCGGAACACCAGCGCGCCGTCCGGCACGCCCGGCGCGTGGTGCCAGCTCGCACCCAGGTCGTTGCTCCAGTACGCGCCCAGGCCCAGGTAGCCGCTCGAACCCATCACCGCCTCACCGCCGGCAGCGATCAAAGTGCCGCCGCCGGCCGGGGTCCAGGCGACGCCGCCATTGACCTGGCTCGGCAGCCCGTCGCCCACCGAGACCCAGAGGTCCGCCAGAGTGCGGACGTCGCCGTCGACCGCCTCGCTCATCCAGATGCCGCCCGAGCCCACCGCCGCAAACAGGCGCTTGGCCACCGGGTCGTAGACGAAGTTGTCGACGCGCGCGCCCTGGAACACGCCAAAACCGTCGTCGAGATTGCCGACGCCGTACTCGGCCCAGCCGCCGCTGGCGCCGGCGACCTTACCCTGCAGCGAGCGCATCGCCTCGCGCCGCTCCACCGCCCTGCGGACCGCGCCGTCCGGCACGACGCCGGCGCGGCGATAGCGCGTGTCGTTCGCCGCGAGCAGCTCGGACGGCGACTCGGCTCCGCGCATCCGCGTGCAGAACGGTTCGCCCCCTGCGTGCCGGGCGACTCGCTGGCCCTGGGGACAGGACAGCGGTGCCGGCGCGGAACGATCGATCACGAAAAATGCCGAAACCGTGGCCGCGAGAGCCATCACCGGAAGCGCCCGGTGGACAGTGAACATCATGTTTTTCCCCTGATCGTGTTGTGCAAGCTTGTGCCGCTGATGCTGCTTCGAACTGCGCCGGCTGTCGAGGGGATTTCCCCCGGCACCGGCCGATACGTGATGCCGACGCAAAATTGACCGATCATCTAGCGATGACGCCCTTGGCACAGCACTGCCCCATGCGATCGGCCGGTCCGCCGTGACCCTGCCTTCCGGGTCCGCCATCCTGCTGGCGCTGTGGATCGCCGTCGCCGTCGGTGCGGCCAGCCACGCGCTGATCAGCCGCCGCGACCCGCGCACCGCCTGGGGCTGGATCGCGGTGTGCTGGCTGTTCCCGTTCGCCGGCCCCGCGCTGTACTTCCTGTTCGGCATCAACCGCATCCACACGCACGCGCAGCGCCTGGGTATGGACGCGCGCGCCGTCGGTGCGATCGGCGCGGCGCACGCCGACGATCTGCGAAACCATCTCGCCGAGCCCGGCGACGTGATTCCGCACTGGCTGGACGAGCTCGCGCGCACTTCGGACACGCTCACGCGCCTGCCGCTACTCGGCGGCAACCAGATCAGCGTGCTGCACAACGGCGAGCAAGCCTATCCGCGCATGCTCGACGCGATCGACCACGCGCGGACGTCGATCGCGCTGGCGACCTACATCTTCGACAACGATGCCATCGGCCGGCGCTTCGTCGATGCGCTGGTCCGCGCCAAGAGCCGCGGCGTCGACGTACGCGTCCTGATCGACGACTTCGGCCAGCACTATTCGCTGGTGCCGATCACGCGGCGGCTGCGCGCTCACGGCATCGACCACGCGATCTTCAACCCGCTGCGCCTGCTGCCGCCGTCGCTGCATCTGAACCTGCGCAGTCACCGCAAGTTGCTGCTGGTCGACGGCGAGGTCGGCTTCACCGGCGGCATGAACATCGGCTGTCGCCACATGGTCGCCGAGCGCGGCGCCGGCGCGGCCATCGACATGCAGTTCGAAATGCGCGGTCCGGTGCTGCACCAGCTCGGCCAGGTCTTTGCCGAAGACTGGCGCTGGTGCGGCAAGCCGGAATGGCGGATTCCCCAACCCATCGCCGCCGACAGCGCCGCGGCGGGCGCCGCCTGCCGCGCGATCACCGCCGGGCCGAACGAGGATTACGATCACCTGGCGATGGTGTTGCAGGCGGCGATCTCGGCGGCGCATCGCGAGGTGCTGATCATGACCCCCTACTTCCTGCCGCCGAACGAAATGATCGCGGAGCTGCAGGCGGCGGCGGTGCGCGGCGTGCGCGTCGACGTCATTCTGCCGCTGCGCAGCAACCTGCCGTTCGTGCACTGGGCCACGCGCAACATGCTCGGCGAGCTGCTGCGCTTCGGCGTGCGCGTCTTCTACCAGCCGCTGCCGTTCTGCCACAGCAAGCTGTTCGTCGTCGACGGCGTCTACGCGCAGATCGGCAGCGCCAACCTGGATCCGCGCAGCCTCAAGCTCAACTTCGAGCTGGCGGTCGAGATCTACGACCACGCCTTCGCGCAGACCGTCACCGCCCACTTCAACGCCGTGCGCGCCCAGTCCCGCGAAGTGCCGCTGGCCGAGATCGAGGAACGCTCGCTGCCGGCGCGCTTGCGCGACGCGGCGTTCTGGCTGTTTTCGCCGTACCTGTAAGGAGGCCGCGCAGCGGCCGTGGCGATCGAGCACAAGGACGGGCCATGCCCGCCGCGGCGGCCGCGGGCCGCCCTACGTCCCTTCGCACCTGTAGGGCGGGCCATGCCCGCCGCGTGGGGAAACGATGAACCGTTTGCCCACCCTTGGATCCTGTCACCGCTCCGACGGCTTCAGCTCCGCCACCTGCGCCAGCGCCGGCCCCGCTTCGCCGATCAGCAGCAGGTCCTGCTGCCACGGCAGCACGCCGCTGAGCGAGCCGCCGCCCAGGG
>JBAZXW010000037.1:0-43343 GCA_041659605.1 Sinimarinibacterium sp.
ATCCCGCATCACCTACTGGACCGACATGCCGCGGAATCGTGGACCGACTTGCCGCGGAACACTGGACCGACATGCGGCGGAATCATGGACCGGCATGGCGCGGAATACGCAGCCCTGGTAGTGACGTTGCGACGCGACTGCGAGTTTGCGGTTTCGCCCGAGGTCGGAGCCCCACCGCTCGAAGTCGGATTCCGTCCAGTGCCAGGGAGCCTTCTTGGTGAAACGCACCAAGTCGTTGATGACCGCGACGTCGCGGTTTATTGAGCTCGCCTGATGCCTCAGCGCTTCACGACGTGTCACATACCCACCAATCATGCGCTCGAGAAACTCGGCGTCCTGCTGCGGCAAGATCGCCAACTTCCACGTGTCGCGAGTCGAGATAGCGGTCATGACTGAATCCGCAAAAAGGCGAAACTCCAATCTAGCCGGAGCATCAGATGCTCCTTTGACTCTCTTTATGCGCCTTTCTTGCGTTTAATGCAACTTAATCGTGTTGCACTACACTTGCTGACCACAAGCGCAATTTTCTGCTATCTCATTGATCTGACACATGATTGCCAGATTCCGGAATGTCCAATATTCGTGCATCAGATGCAACAAGTGGCTTCCAGATGCCAACTGCTGCCCCCTGCGTGACGTGTAATCTCTTCTGAAATCAACCTAATGCGTGCTACTTGCAGTCAGTGCAACGTCGAGGGGGAATATTGGAAGGAAGGCAGCTCGTCGAGGAACAGGATGCCGTGATGGGCGAGCGTGATCTCGCCGGGGCGCGGGTTGCTGCCGCCGCCGACGAGCGCGACGCCGGAGCAGGAATGATGCGGTGCGCGGAACGGGCGCCGGCCCCAGTCGCGCACGTCGAAGCCGCCGCGGCCGATCGACGCGACCGCCGCGACGTCCAGGGCTTCATCGCCACGCAGCGGCGGCAGGATGCCGGGCAGCCGTTTCGCCAGCATCGACTTGCCTGCGCCCGGCGGACCGATGAACAGCAGCGAATGACCGCCGGCGGCCGCAACTTCCAGCGCGCGGCGCGCCTGCGGCTGACCGCGCACGTCGGCGAGATCCAGCTCGGGTTCGGCGATCGGCGGCGGCGGCGTGGGCGCAACGGGTGCGAGTGCGCCGGCGTGCAGGTCTGCGCACAAGGCGCCGAGGTGCCGTGCCGAAAGGACGCGCGCGCCCGGCGCGAGGCTGGCTTCGCCGGTGTTCGCGGCCGGCACCAGCAGTGCGCGACCGGCCTGCACCGTCTTCAGTGCGGCCGGCAGGGTGCCGGGCACGGTGCGCACTTCGCCGGACAGGGACAGCTCGCCGAGGATTTCCACGCCCTCGAGGCGCGCGGCGGGAATCTGATCGGATGCGGCGAGGATGCCCAGGGCGATGGCGAGGTCGAAGCGCGTGCCGTCCTTGGGCAGATCGGCCGGCGCGAGGTTGCAGGTGATGCGCTGCACCGGGAAGCGGTAGCCGCAGGTCGCGATCGCCGCCTTGACCCGGTCCTTGGCTTCGCGCACCGCGGCTTCCGGCAGGCCGACGATGTTCAGTCCCGGCAGGCCCGGCGCCAGGTGCACCTCGACAGTGACCAGATCCGCTTCGAGTCCGTTCTGCGCACGCGACAGCAGGGTCGCGAGCTCGGCCATGCCTGTTCCCCCTGATGCCGCCAGCGCCAATCGCTGGTGACCGCCGCAGCATCGGGAAATCGTGCAGGCCCCGTCAATCGGATGCGGGGCCGAACCGAGACCGGTGTCTCAGCGCACGCCCAGTTTCTGCTCGACTTCGTTCAGGCGCTTCTCCATTGCCGCGAGCTTGGCCTGGGTGCGCGCGAGCAGTTCGGCCTGGGTGTCGAAACGCTCGCGCGACACCAGATCCCACTTCTCAAGGTTGGCGCGCAGCACCGCGCGGAAGTTGTCTTCCAGCTCGCGGCGCAGACCCTTGAGGCCCGGCGGCAGCAGCTGCGACAGCTTGGCGGCGAGTTCTTCGAGCTGGCGTGTGTCCATGGCGTGGGAGTGTCGAGGCTCGGCCGCCCGGATTCAAGCGGCACGACGAGCGGTCAGTCCTGCCAGTCCTCGACCAGCACGCCGAGCTTGCCGGCAAGCCAGGGCGTGGTCGTCGCCTGGATCAGGATCGTCATCAGGATCGCGATGAAGGTGACGGAGGCAATGATTTCCGCGCCCGGCGCTTTCATGCCGACCAGCAGGCCGGCCAAGGCCGCGGGGATGACGCCGGTCTCGCGCGTCCAGCACATGAACAGCAGCTCCTTGAAGCTCCAGCGCGCGCGACGATCCGGCAGGGCGCAGATAAATACGGTCAGCGGCCGGGCGACGAACATGAACACCAGCACCAGCAGCACGCCGTGCAGCCAGTACTTCTGCATCAGCGCGAAGTCGACCTGCGAGCCGAGCAGCACGAAGATCATCAGGCGCATGATCAGCGCCATCTCGGCGACGAAGTGCTCCATCTTCTCCGCTTCGGTCGGCGCCATGCGGAAGCCGAAGCTTTCCTTGTTGCCGACGATCATGCCGAACACGAACACGGCCATGAATCCCGAGGCGTGGTAATTGTCGGCGGCCAGATAGGCGCCGGCGACTGCCATCAGCGTGACCACCGGCCCGAACTCGCCGAGGAAGGCGTAGCGCTCGTGGCCGATCAGCAGCGCGGCGGCGTAGCCCACGGTGCCGCCGATGAGGATGCCGAGGCTGGCCTGCTTGAGAAGCTCGGCCAGCGAGCCGCCGAAGGAGAACTCGCTCTGGCCCATGGCGATCGCGAGCACCGTGAAGGTGACGATGGCGCCGGTGGCGTCGTTGAACGCGCTTTCCGACATGATCGTCTGCGAGACGCGTTCCTTGATCGGGATCTGCTTGAAGATCGGCACCAGGGTCGCCGGGTCGGTGGATGCGATGGCGGCGCCGAGCAGCGCGGCAACCAGCACCGGCAGGCCCATGATCAGGTAGGCGGCGGTCGCGGTGACCGCGGCCGTGATCAGCACGCCGACGGTTGCGATGATCGCGATCGTCACCCACACCTCCTTGAGCACGCGGAAGCGCAGCGAGGCGCCGCCGTCGAACAGGATGTAGCAGGAGCCGAAGATCAGGATGATCTGGTTGAGGCCGCTGTCGGCGTGGATGTTGATCAGCCGCAGGATCTCGGGTCCCAGCGCGATGCCGACCAGCAGGAATACGGCAACGTCCGGGACCTTGAGCCGCTTGGCCAGCACGCCGCCGAGGGTGCCGGCCGCCAGGATGATGCCAAACGCGTACAGCAGCTCTTTCGCCGCCAGCAGGGAGGGCGAGACTTCCATTATTTCGGGTCCTGGCGCGTCGGGTGCGCCGGTCGGGGGGAGCGATCGGGCGCGCATTGTATAGCGACCCCCCTCTTTTTCAACGGCGCACCACGATGGTGCATAACGCCGCCGGAAATGCGCTGATTCAGGTCAATTCCGTCCGCTACCGGCTGGCACGCTCCGTGCTTTTACCCAGTCCGACCGCCGGAGTCTTCAGGCTCCTCTGGCGGAAGACTGCTTTCCGACTCAGGAGTGATGTCAATGAAATTGATCGCAGCCATCATCAAGCCGTTCAAGCTGGACGAGGTGCGCGAAGCACTCTCGGATATCGGCGTGGCCGGCATCACGGTGACGGAAGTAAAAGGATTCGGGCGCCAGAAAGGGCATACCGAACTCTATCGGGGCGCCGAATACGTGGTGGACTTTCTGCCGAAAGTGAAGATCGAAGTCGCCGTTGCCGACGACAAGGTCGACACCGCCATCGACGCGATTACCAAGGCGGCCCATACCGGCAAGATCGGTGACGGCAAGATTTTCGTGTTCACCCTCGACCAGGCCATCCGGATTCGCACGGGTGAGACCGGTCAGGACGCACTGTAACGGGGAGCAATCAAAATGATGCGCAAATTACTGGGTGCATTGACCCTGGCTGCGGTGTGCAGCCTTGCACCGGCTTGGGGGCAGGATGATGCGCCGGCCGCGGAGCCGGTTGCGGTCGAAGCGACGGCGCCGGCGGCTGAAGTGGCTCCGGCGGAGGTCGCACCGGTGGCTGCCGCGGAAGCGGCACCGGCCGAAGAGGCCGCGCCGGCCGCTGCGGACGACGGCTACGTCGCGCCGAAGTACGACATGGGCAACGTCGCGTGGATGATGACGGCCACGGCGCTGGTGCTGCTGATGTCGGTGCCAGGCCTGGCGCTGTTCTACGGCGGCATGGTGCGCAGCAAGAACATGCTGTCGACCTTGACGCAGACCTTCGCCATCTTCAGCCTGATCTCGGTGCTGTGGGTCGTTTACGGCTACAGCGTCGCGTTCTCGAACGGCAGCGCGTTCTTCGGCGGCCTCGACAAGCTGCTGCTCGACGGCGTGGTCTACGACAGCCACGGCAACTTCGTGCCGACCGCGACCTTCAGCAAGGGCGTCTACATTCCCGAGCTGATGTTCGCGTTTTTCCAGCTGACCTTCGCGGCGATCACTGTCGCGCTGGTCGCCGGCGCGTACGCGGAACGCATGAAGTTCAAGGCGGTGCTGATCTTCTCGGTGCTGTGGTTCACCTTCGCCTACCTGCCGATGGCGCACATGGTCTGGTGGTGGGCGGGCCCGGATGCCTACACCGCGGCGATGAGCCCCGAGGAAATCGGCGCGATGAACGAGACTGCGGGCTGGCTGTGGCAGCTCGGCGCACTCGACTTCGCCGGCGGCACCGTGGTGCATATCAATGCCGGCGTCGCGGGCCTGGTCTGCGCGATGTTCCTGGGCAAGCGTACCGGTTACGGCAAGGTCTCCATGGCCCCGCACAGCCTGGTGATGTCGATGATCGGCGCCTCGCTGCTGTGGTTTGGCTGGTTCGGCTTCAACGCCGGTTCCAACCTCGAAGCCAACGGCTACGCGGTGCTGGCCTTCGGCAACACCCTGTTCGCGACGGCCGTCGCGGCGATCTCCTGGTTCTTCGCCGAGTGGATCTTCAAGGGCAAGCCCTCGCTGCTGGGCATCATCTCCGGCGCGGTCGCCGGCCTGGTGGCGATTACCCCGGCCTGCGGTTTCGTCGGTATCCAGGGCGCGCTGGTGATCGGTCTGGTGGCGGGTGTGGCCTGCTTCTTCGCGGTGGCCTACCTGAAGAAGGTGCTGGGTTATGACGACGCGCTCGATGCCTTCGGCGTCCACGCAGTGGGCGGCATCATCGGTGCCATCCTCACCGGCGTGTATGTCAATCCGGAACTGGGCGGTGCCGGCTACGTCACCGATGCCTGGGTCGGTCCGACCTTCGGCTACGACAGCGCGCAGATCATGATCCAGGTGAAGGCGGTGCTGGTCGCGATTTTCGTCAGCGGTGGCGTCGCTGCAGTGATCATGACGCTGCTCAAGTACACCGTCGGAATCCGCGTGACCGAAGAGCAGGAGTCGGAAGGTCTGGATCTCGCCGAGCACGGCGAGAAGGCCTACAGCCCCTGATCGGGTACGCGGCCTGAGAGCCAAATTTTGTTCTCCTGTGGGTCTGGGGCGGATCAATCGATCCGCCCCTTTTCTTTTCATTTGATCGCCGCGGCAATACACTCGCGCCCAAACCGGACTGCTGAGTTCCCGTCATGAAAATGCTGATTGCGATCATCAAGCCCTTCAAGCTCGATGCGGTGCGTGAAGCGCTCGCCGACATCGGCGTGCAAGGCATGACCGTGACCGAAGTGCGCGGCTTCGGCCGCCAGAAGGGGCACACTGAGCTGTACCGCGGCGCTGAGTACACCGTCGACCTGCTGCCGAAGATCAAGATCGAGGTGGCCGTGGCCCCCGACATGGCCGACAAGGCCGTCGAGGCGATTCTCAAGGCCGCCAAGACCGGCCAGATCGGCGACGGCAAGATCTTCATCTACGATCTCGACCAGACCGTGCGCATCCGCACCGGCGAATCGGGTATCGAAGCCGTTTGATTTCAGGGAGTCTGGCCCCGTTGATCCCTCGGATCGACGGGGTTTTTGTTTGTGGGGGCATGACATGAGAAAAATCACCGCTGCGCTGTGCGCGGTACTGCCGTGTGCGGCGTTCGCGCAGGAAGGCATCGACAGTGGCAACACCGCCTGGCTGCTGACGGCCAGCGCCCTGGTGCTGTTCATGAGCTTGCCGGGTCTGGCGCTGTTCTACGGCGGGCTGGTGCGCGCCAAGAACGTGCTGTCGGTGCTGGTTCAGTGCTTCGCGATCGTCTGCGCCGTGTCGGTGCTGTGGCTGGTCTGCGGCTACAGCCTCGCGTTTGCCCCAGGCAACGGTTTCAGCAGCGGCTTCATCGGCGGTCTGTCCAAGGCCTTCTTCGCCGGCGTGACCGAAGGCGCGGTGAGCGGCTCGGTGCCGGAATCGCTGTTTGCGATGTACCAGCTGACCTTTGCCTGCATCACGCCGGCGCTGATCGTCGGCGGCTTTGCCGAGCGCATGAAGTTCTCGGCGATGCTGCTGTTCTCCTGCCTGTGGCTGCTCGCCGTCTATCTGCCGGTCTGCCACTGGGTCTGGGCCGGCGACGGCTGGCTGTTCCGTCTCGGCCTGCTCGACTTCGCCGGCGGTACCGTCGTGCACATCACCGCCGGCGTCGCCGCGCTGATCGCTGCGCTGCAGCTGCGCCCACGTCACGGCTTTCCGCAGACGCCGATGATGCCGCACAACATGACAATGACCGTGACCGGCGCCGGCATGCTCTGGGTCGGCTGGTTCGGGTTCAACGGCGGTTCCGCGCTCGCCGCCGACGGCAACGCGGCGATGGCGATCCTGGTCACGCACATGTCGGCAGCGGCCGGCGCGCTGATGTGGAGCGCGATCGAGTGGGTCAAGTACGGCAAGCCGTCGGCGCTGGGCATTGTCACCGGCATGGTCGCCGGCCTCGGTACGATCACGCCGGCGTCCGGCTACGTCGGGCCCGGCGGCGCACTGGTGATCGGCCTGGTCGCCGGCTTCGTCTGCTTCAACGCCACGCACTATCTCAAGCGTGTGCTCAAGGTCGACGACTCGCTCGACGTGTTCCCGGTGCACGGAGTCGGCGGCATCCTCGGTACACTCATGGCCGGCGTCTTTGCCTCGTCGGCGCTGGGCGTGTTCAGCGGTCAGGGTTACGCCGAGGGCATGACCATGGGTCGCCAGATCGGGGTGCAGCTGCTCGGCATCGGCGCGACGGTCGCCTACACCGCGCTGCTGACCTTTGTGCTGCTCAAGCTGGTCGAACGGATCGTCGGCCTGCGCGTGGTGCCGGAGCACGAGTCGATGGGTCTGGACACGACCCAGCACAACGAGCGCGCCTACGACATGCAGTCTCTCTGATCTCAGGTCGGCAGGCGGTTGTGCGTGCCGTCGCAATGGGGACGGCTATGGCTCTGTTTGCAGCCGCACAGCCAGACCAGGCGCGGCTTGCCGCTGACGGTGAAGCGCAGCGGACGCAGATCCGTACCGACATGCGAACCGTCGCAGAACGGCTGCCGTTGCGAGCGGCCGCAGGCGCACCATTGGTATTCGCCAGGCGCCAGTTGCAGCAGGAACGGCGCCGCCTGGGCGCAGTGCGGCGTGTGCGGATCGTCGCTCATTCGATAACGCTGGTCGGCCCCGGTTCTGGTGCACGCGAAATCGTACTAGACTCCAAGATCTTCGCTATCTAGATTCGAGGTCCCAGCATGGACGTGAAATCGACCTTCCTCGCGCTGCTTTGCGCTGCCACGGTGTATGGCGTTCACGCTGGGCAGGTCTACAAGTGGGTCGATCCGAGCGGCCGCGTCCATTTCAGCGATACGCCGCAGCAGGGGTGGAAGCTGGTGGATCTGAACGAATCGCCTGCTACTTCCACCACGGCCGATGCTGAAACTGATGCTGACGCCGGCGCTGTGGCCGAGGGCGGCGACACCGACGGCGCCCAGACCGACACCCGAGAACAGCTGCGCGCCGAAGAATGCAAGCGCGCCAAGACACAGCTGGCGTCTTACAAGGGCGCTGCGAAGATTGTCGAGCGCGATGCCTTGGGCAAGGAAAAGGATTACAGCAGCGAGGAACGCCTGCAGCTGCTCGAACAGACGCAGAAGCGCGTCACCGAGATGTGCGGCCCGGACACGCAGTGAATCCGTAGCGCAGCAGGCTTCAGCCGCCGAGCGCTTTTCTCACGTAGGTCGGCAGCGCGAACGCGCCGCGGTGGGTGTCGGCGTTGTAGAACTGCGCATCCAGCGCCGCGATCGCCTTGGCGTCCAGGCGCTGGGCCAGCGCGCCGGCCTTCTTGCAGGCGATCGAGCCCGACCACCAGCCGGACGGGTAGATCGGCTGCGGGAAGTGCAGCAGCTTGGTCTGGGCGAAGCCGGCCTCGCGCATCGCCTGGTGCATTTCCTTGATCAGCTCCAGGTGCAGCAGCGGCGATTCCGACTGCTGCACCAGCATGCCGTCGGCCTTCAGCGCCTTGATGCAGTCGAGGTAGAAGCGCTTTCCGAACAGGCCCTCGGCCGGGCCGACCGGGTCGGTGGAGTCGATGATGATCAGGTCGATCGAGCCGGGCCTGGCGTCCTTCATCCACTGGATGCCGTCGCCGAAGAACAGCGTCGCCCGCGGGTCGGAGTTCTTGTCGCAGAGCTCGGGGAAGTACTGCTCCGACAGCCGGGTGACGCGCTCGTCGATCTCGACCTGGGTCGCCGACTTCACTTCCGGGTGCTTGAGCACCTCGCGCAGCGTGCCGCAGTCGCCGCCGCCGACGATCACGACCGTCTCCGGGTTCGGGTGCGAGTTCAGCGCCGGGTGCGACATCATCTCGTGGTAGAGGAAGTTGTCGCGGGTCGACACCATCGTGCAGCCGTCGATGGTCATCAGGTAACCGAAGGTCCCGGTCTTCCAGATCTCGATCTTCTGGTACGGCGTCTGCTCCTCGTGGAGCTTCTCGGCCTTGAGCGAAAACGCCGTTCCGGTGGCCTCGACGGCTTCGGTGAACCAGCTGCGATCCAGTGACATGACTTAACCTCTAAAATGTGCGGCGCGAGTATATCCACTGAAGACACCGAATGAATGACAGCCGCCGTGCCTGGACACCCGACCAGGCGCTCGACCTCTACAACATGCCGTACTGGGGCGAGGGCTACTTCGGCGTCAGCCCGGACGGACACGTGCAGGTGCGCCCGTACCGGGAGCGCTCGCCGGTGGCGATCGACCTCTATGAACTGGCGTCGCGGCTGCCCCAGGAAGGCCTGCAGCTGCCGGTATTGCTGCGTTTCGTCGACATCCTGCACGACCGCGTTGATGCGCTGACTGGCGCCTTCGCCGGCGTGATCAAGGAACTCGGCTACGGCGGCGCCTATACCGCGGTCTACCCGATCAAGGTCAACCAGCAGGCGGACGTGATCCGCGAGATCGTCGCCCATGGCGGCGAGCGCGTCGGTCTCGAAGCCGGCAGCAAGCCGGAGCTGGCGGCGGTGCTGGGGATGGCCCGCCCGGGCAGCGTCATCGTCTGCAACGGCTACAAGGACCGCGGCTACATCCGCCGCGCACTGATCGGCGAGAAGCTCGGCCACCAAGTCTACATCGTCGTCGAAAAGCGCTCCGAGCTGCCGCTGGTGATCGAGGAGGCGCGCAAGCTCAAGGTCGCGCCGCGCATCGGCCTGCGCGTGCGCCTGTCGTCGATCGGCGCCGGCAAGTGGCAGAACACCGGCGGCGAGAAGTCCAAGTTCGGCCTGTCCTGCGCGCAGGTGTTGGCGGCGGTCGACGAGCTGCGCGCCGCGGGCTGTTTGGATGCTGTGCGGATGCTGCACTTCCACCTCGGCTCGCAGGTTGCCAATGTCCAGGACATCGCGCGCGGCATGCGCGAAGCGGCGCGCTTCTACACCGAACTGCGCGCCCTGGGCGCGCCGGTGCACGTTGTCGACGTCGGCGGCGGCCTGGGCGTCGACTATGAAGGCACGCGCTCGCGCTCGTCCTGCTCGATGAACTACACGCAGCGAGAGTACGCGCGCACCGTCGTGCGCACACTGCAGGAAGTCTGCGCCGAGGAAAACCAGCCCGAGCCTGACCTGATCTCCGAGTCCGGCCGCGCGCTGACCGCTCACCACGCCGTACTGGTGACCTCGGTAATCGACCACGAGTCGGTGCAGGTGCCGACGCCGCCGGCGCCGGCCGCCGACGCGCCGGCGGTGCTGCACGATCTCGCCGGCCTGCTCGGTGCGATCGACGTGCACGGCCCGCTCGAGTGCCTGCACGACGCGGCCTCGCTGCTGCAGGACGCACAGGGGCAGTACACGCATGGGCGGCTGTCGCTGACGCAACGCGCCTACGCGGAGAACATGTACTACGCAATTTGCCGGGCGGCCGAGCCAAAGCTCGACGTCAGCATCCGCGCACACCGCGAGGCGCTCGACGAGCTGCGCGAGAAGCTCGCCGAGAAGTACTTCTGCAACTTCTCGGTGTTCCAGTCGGTGCCGGACGCCTGGGCCATCGATCAGGTATTCCCGATCCTGCCGATCCACCGCCTCGACGAGCGTCCGGACGTGCGCGCCAGCCTCTGTGACCTGACCTGCGATTCTGACGGCCGCATCGATACCTACGTCGACCGCGGCGGTCTGGAGCCGACCGTGCCGCTGCACCGGCTGCGTGAAGGTGAGCCTTACCTCGTGGCGTTCTTCATGGTCGGCGCCTACCAGGAAATCCTCGGCGACATGCACAACCTGTTCGGCGACACCAATGCCGTCAACGTCGTGCTCGACAACCAGGGCGGTGGTTGGCATCTGAGCCATGCCGAGCGCGGCGACCGCACCGACGAGCTGCTGCGCTATGTGCACCTCGAGCCCGAGGCACTGAGCGCGGCCTATCGCAGCAAGCTTGCCGCGACCGGCCTGCCCGCCGAAGAACGCGATGAGCTGTTCCAGGAACTGGAAGCCGGGCTGACCGGCTACACCTACCTGTCCTGAGTTATCGGGCGGGTAGGTTGGGCTGAGCGCAGCGATGCCCAACGTCTGCTGCAGCCGCGAATCGTTGGGGTTCGACTGCGTCTCACGCCAACCTACGCAGCGAGGAAGCGACGCAGCTCGCGGTTGAACTGGCGCGGCGCCTCGAACGGGATCGCGTGGCCGCAACGCGCGAAGCTCACGAGCCGGGCGTGCGGCACCAGATCGCCGATCGCGCGCTGGCCCTCGGCCGGGTACATGATCGAGTCCTCGCCGATCAGCGCCGTCATCGGCACGCGCAGCTGCGGCAGCGTCGGGCGCCAGTCGTAGTCGTCTTCGAGATACGAGCGCACGCTGTCGAGATAGATCGGCCAGTTGGTCGTCGGCGCGATGCGGCGGATCAGCCCTTCGTGACGCACCAGGCGCGTGATCCATTTCCAGCCGCGGTGGTGGAAGGCGTAGTCGAAAAACTCGCTGAGGCTGGCCCACAGCTCGCGCCGGAGCTCGGGCGGCAGCTCATCGTAGGCATGTGCGCGGTACGGCTCCATCCGCGTCATCAGCGCGCGCCAGCCGCCTAGGCGGGACTGCTGCAGCTCGCCGAGCAGGCCGTGACGCCAGTTGTCGCCGTTGCGCACGCAGGGCGACTGGTCGATGTGCAGATAGCTGCGCACGCGCTCGAAACCGTGCAGACGGTGGTACTGCATCGCCGTGCACGCTCCCATCGACAGGCCGCCGAGACGCACGTCGCGCAGGTCGAGGCTTTCGAACAGATCGGCGATGTCGTTGGCGTGCTGGGTCAGCAGGCAGTCGTCGCTCAGCTTGATGCGATGCGAACCGCCGAAGCCGCGTAAATCCGGCAGGATGAAGCGATAGCGGTGTGCGAGCGGCAGCGCGAAAGGCAGCCACAGCGCCGCCGGCATCGCAAAGCCGTGCAGCAGGACGACCGGGTCGCCGCGGCCGATATCGTGATAGTGCAGCTTCGCGCCGTCGCGCATGGTCATGTGTGCCATGCGCCCAGACTCTATCGACAATTGAAATTGTTGCTACCACATAAACGGGGGAGGCGGTCGACGTGGCCGCCTCCCCCGGTGCCGATACTTCAGACGCGCTCGAACACCGCCGCGATGCCCTGGCCGCCGCCGATGCACATCGTCGCCAGGCCATAACGCCCGTTGATGCGCTGCAGTTCGTGGATCGCCTTGGTCGCGATCATCGCGCCGGTGGCGCCGACCGGGTGGCCGAGCGAGATGCCGGAGCCGTTCGGATTGACCTTGGCCGGATCGAAGTCGAGCTCGCGCGCGACCGCGCAGGCCTGCGCGGCGAAGGCCTCGTTGGCCTCGATCACGTCCAGCTGCGACACCTTCAGGCCGGCGCGCTGCAACGCCTGCTTCGTCGCCGGCACCGGGCCGATGCCCATGTAGGCGGGGTCGACGCCGGCATGGCCATAAGCGACCAGACGCGCGAGCGGCTTGAGGCCCAATGTCTTGAGCGTGTCGCCGGAGACCAGCACCAGCGCGGCGGCGCCGTCGTTGAGGCTGGACGCGTTGCCGGCGGTCACCAGGCCGTCTTTCTTGAATACCGGCTTGAGTTTGGCCAGCGACTCGACCGTGGTGTCGCCGCGCACGTTCTCGTCGGTATCGAACACCACGACGCCCTTACGCGTCTTGAGTTCGACGCCGACGATCTGCGACTTGAAGCGGCCTTCGGCGATCGCGCGCGCGGCGCGCTTCTGGCTTTCCGCTGCCAGTTCATCCTGCATCTGCCGCGTGATGCCGTAGCGCTCGGCGACGTTCTCGGCCGTCACGCCCATGTGCATGCCCTGGAAAGGGTCGTGGAGGATGCCGTTCATGTAGTCGAGCAGCTGCGCATCGCCCAGGCGCGCGCCCCAGCGTCCGGTCGGCAGAATGTAGGCACCGCGGCTCATGGCCTCGGCGCCGGCGCCGATCGCAATGTCGGTGTCGCCGAGCAGCACGGTCTGCGCCGCCGAGACGATCGCCTGCAGCGACGAACCGCACAGTCGGTTGACGTTGAACGCCGGCGTTTCCTTCGGGATGCCCGCGTTCATCGCCGCGACACGCCCGAGGTAGGCGTCGCGCGGTTCGGTCGGGATGACGTGGCCCATGACGACGTGGCCGACCTGGTCCGCGGCAATGCCGGCACGCTCGACCGCGGCCTTGATCGCTGTCGTGGCCAGATCGGCCAGCGGCAGGTCCTTGAGCGAACCGCCATAGGAACCGATCGCGGTGCGTACCGCGGAGACGACAAAGACTTCTTTCTGCGACATGAGGTTCTCTCGTAGGGAAGCAGGGGCTTACATATTGCGGCGGTATTTTCCGCCGACGTCGTAGAGCGTGTGCGTGATCTGCCCGAGCGAGCAGCAGCGCACCGCGTCCATCAGCACTTCGAAGGTGTTGCCGTTCTCCATCACCGTGCGGCGCAGGCGTTCGAGCAGGACCGGCCCGCGCTCCGCGTTGCGTTGCTGAAACTCCGCCAGACGCTTCAGCTGCGACTGCTTTTCGTCCTCGGTCGATCGCGCCAGCTCGATCTCCTGCAGCGCGGCATCGCCGTGCGGGTTGCGGAAGGTGTTGACGCCGATCAGCGGCAGCGAGCCATCGTGCTTCTTGTGCTCGTAGTGCAGCGACTCTTCCTGGATCTTGCCGCGCTGGTAGCCGGTCTCCATCGCACCGAGAACGCCGCCGCGCGAGGCGATCGCCTCGAACTCCTTGAGTACCGCCTCTTCGACGAGATCGGTCAGCTCGTCGATGATGAAGCTGCCCTGGTTGGGATTTTCGTTCCTGGCCAGGCCCCACTCGCGGTTGATGATCAGCTGGATCGCCATCGCGCGGCGCACCGATTCCTCGGTGGGCGTCGTGATCGCCTCGTCGTAGGCGTTCGTATGCAGCGAGTTGCAGTTGTCGTAGATCGCAATCAGCGCCTGCAACGTGGTGCGGATGTCGTTGAATGCCATCTCCTGCGCGTGCAGCGAACGGCCGGAGGTCTGCACGTGGTACTTGAGCTTCTGGCTGCGCTCGTTGGCGCCGTAGCGATTCTTCATCGCCACCGCCCAGATGCGGCGCGCGACGCGGCCGATCACCGAGTACTCGGGGTCCATGCCGTTGGAGAAAAAGAACGACAGGTTAGGCGCGAAGTCATCGATATGCATGCCGCGCGCGAGGTACGACTCGACGTAGGTGAAGCCGTTGGCGAGCGTGAACGCGAGCTGGCTGATCGGGTTCGCGCCGGCCTCGGCGATGTGGTAGCCGGAGATCGACACCGAGTAGAAGTTCTGCACCTGGTGGTGGACGAAATACTCCTGGATGTCGCCCATCATCTTCAACGCGAACTCCGTGCTGAAGATGCAGGTGTTCTGGCCCTGGTCTTCCTTGAGGATGTCGGCCTGAACCGTGCCGCGCACGACCGACAGCGTCCACGCCTTGATCTTCTGGTATTCGTCGTCGGTCGGCTCGCGGCCATTCTGTTCCTTGAACTTGTCGACCTGCTGGTCGATCGCGGTGTTCATGAACATCGCCAGGATCATCGGTGCGGGCCCGTTGATCGTCATCGACACCGAGGTCGACGGCGAGCACAGGTCGAAGCCCGAGTACAGCACCTCCATGTCATCGAGCGTGCAGATCGAAACGCCGGAGTTGCCGACCTTGCCGTAGATGTCGGGGCGCAGGTCCGGGTTCCAGCCGTACAGCGTCACCGAGTCGAACGCGGTCGACAGGCGGTGCGCGGGCATGCCCTCGGAGACGCGCTTGAAACGACGGTTGGTGCGGAAGGCGTCGCCCTCGCCGGCGAACATGCGCGTCGGGTCCTCGCCCTCGCGCTTGAACGCGAACACGCCGGCCGTGAATGGGAACGAGCCGGGCACGTTCTCCTTCATGAGAAAACGCAGCGTCTCGCCGTCGTCCTCGTAGTTCGGCAGCGCGACCTTGCGCACCTTGGTCCCGGACAGGGATTCGCTGGTGAGCTGGGTGCGGATCTCCTTGTCGCGGATCTTGACGACGTATTCGTCCTGCGCGTACAGCGCGCGCGTCGTCGGCCACTGCTCCAGCAGCTTGCGCGCCGCCGGCAGCAACTCGCCATCCTTGGCGCCAATCATATGATGGAACATGTTGTCGAAGTTCTGCGCCGGCTGGCCCGAAGCCTCGAACAGCTGTTTGGCGATCTTCAGCGCCTGACGCTCGCGCGCAACGCGTGCCTGCTGCGCGACGGTCCTGTGGTAGTCGCGTGCGGCGCCGGCGATGTCCGCCAGATAGCGCACGCGCTCGCTGGGCACGATCGCGCGGCTCTGCGATGAGAATTTCGCCGCGACCTGCGGCAGCTTGCCGGATTGCGTCTTCAGGCCCTTGGCCTGCAGCTTGGGCAGCAGCGCCTGGTACAGCGCGGTGACGCCGTCGTCGTTGAAGCGCGCGGCCATCGTGCCGTACACCGGCATCGTGTCCGGGGCCTGCGCGAACAGCTCGCGGTTGCGCTGGTACTGCTTGCGCACGTCTCTGAGCGCGTCCTCGGCGCCCTTGCGGTCGAACTTGTTGATCGCGACGAAGTCGGCGAAATCGAGCATGTCGATCTTCTCCAGCTGCGACGCGGCGCCGAACTCCGGCGTCATCACGTACAGCGACAGGTCGACGAAGGGCACGATCGCGGCGTCGCCCTGGCCGATGCCGGAAGTCTCGACGATGATCAGATCGAAGCCCGACAGCCTGCACGCGGCAATCACCTCCGGCAGCGCTGCCGAGACCTCGGTGCCGGTGTCGCGCGTCGCCAGCGAGCGCATGTACACCTGCGGCGTGTCGATCGCGTTCATGCGGATGCGGTCGCCGAGCAGCGCACCGCCGGTGCGCTTGCGCGACGGGTCGATCGAGACGACCGCGACCTTGAGTTTGTCGCCCTGGTCGAGGCGCAGGCGCAGCACCAGTTCGTCGGTCAGCGACGACTTGCCGGCGCCGCCGGTGCCGGTGATGCCCAGCACCGGTGTCGTCGCCTTCGCGGCGGCATCGCGGATCGCCTGTTTCGCCGCATCGTCGTAGGCATTCCCGCCGTTCGAACTATTTTCCAGCGCGGTGATCACGCGTGCCAGCTGCCGGCGGTCGCCGGACTGCAGTGCCGTCACCGCATCCTTCGCCTTGGGCGCCAGCGCGTTGAGGTCGTAGTCGCTGACCTGGATGACGTCGTCGATCATGCCCTGCAGGCCCAGGCGCGCGCCGTCCTCGGGCGAGTAGATGCGCGCGACGCCGTAGTCCATCAGCGCCTTGATCTCGGCCGGCACGATCACGCCGCCGCCGCCGCCGACCACCTTGATGTTCTCGCCGCCACCGGCGCGCAGCAGATCGACGATGTACTTGAAGAACTCGATGTGGCCGCCCTGGTAGGACGTGATCGCGATGCCCTGCGCGTCCTCCTCGAGCGCGGCCTTGACGATCTCGCCGGCTGAGCGGTTGTGGCCGAGGTGGATCACCTCGGCACCGGTCGACTGCAGGATGCGCCGCATGATGTTGATCGACGCATCGTGGCCGTCGAACAGCGCGGTCGCGGTGACAAAGCGGACCTTGTTCTTGGCCTTGTACGGCTTGAGTTTCTGTGCGACGGAAAGGTCGGTCATGGTGAAATCCGGTGGGTGGCGCCGCGCGGCCGGCTGGGGCGCGCTGAAACGATCGGATTCTAGGCGCCGCGGGCGTTCCGGGCGATGCCCGAAACTGTCGCCGGTAATGCGAAAATCGGGCAGTGCCAGTGCCTCAACCCGAAAAGGACAGCGTTTCGATCAGCTTCGTGCACGAGGCGCTGGAAGGTCTGCGCGCGCGCGGGATCGGCGCCGGCGAGGTGCTCGCGACTGCCGGCATCCCGGAGGGGCTGCTCGAAGCCGACCAGGCGCGCGTTTCGGCCGAGCGCTTCAGTGCGTTGTGGCTCGCGGTCGCGGCCGTCCTCGACGACGAGTTCTTCGGGCTCGACGCACGGCGCATGAAGGTCGGCACGTTTGCGACGCTGACCTATTTCACGATCGGGGCGAAGACGCTGCGCGGCGCGCTGCAGCGGGCGATCCGCCTGTTCGATATCGTGCTCGACGACACCCGCATCGGCCTGGGCGAGGACGCCGCGCACGCCTGGCTCGATCTCGGCCCGTCCGCGGCCGGGCGTCCGCTGCGCCCGTTTGCGCACGAGACCCTGTTGGTGCTGCTGCATGGCCTGATGTGCTGGCTCATCGGCCGCCGCATCCCGATCATCCAGGCCGATTTTGCCTACGCACGGCCGGCGCGCTGGCGCGAGTACAGCGTGATGTACTCGCCGCAGCTGCGCTTCGATCAGCCGCAGACGCGCATCCGCTTCGACGTGGAATTCCTCGACGCGCCGGTGGCACAGGACGAGCGCGGCGCGCGCGAATTTCTGCACGAGGCGCCGTACAACATCGTGCTCAAGTACAAGGACACGCACAGCTGGTCGGCGCGCGTGCGCCAGGTGCTGCGCGACGAAGATCCTCAGGCATGGCCCGCATTCGACGACCTTGCGCAGCGCCTGGGTGCGACGGTCTCCGTGCTGCGCCGCGGCCTTGAGCGCGAGGGCTCAAGCTTCCGCGCGATCAAGGATGCGCTGCGCCGCGACATGGCGATCGAGCGTCTCAGTCATTCGAGCCTGCCGGTCCCGGCGATCGCGCAGGCGGTCGGCTTCACCGAGCCCAGCGCCTTCCACCGCGCGTTCAAGCAGTGGACCGGCGTGCGCCCCGGCGAGTACCGGCGCCGGCACGCGGCGTAGGCGTCGTTCGCGGCGATTGTAGGAGCGGCCCATGGCCGCGATAGCGCGCATCGCCGGAAAGAATCGCGGCCATGGGCCGCTCCTACACGTTTCTATGGATCGTCATCGGCGAAAACGCCTGGTCGACCGGCATCAGCGAGATCGTGTTGATGTTGACGTGCGCCGGCCGCGTCGCGATCCAGTGCACGGTGTCGGCGATGTCCTCGGCGCTCAGCGGCGTCGTGTTCTCGTAGATCTTGGCCGCGCGCGCAGCGTCACCGTGGAAGCGCACGCTGGAGAACTCGGTGCCGCCGCACAGTCCAGGCTCGACGTCGGTGACGCGCAGCTTGGTGCCGAGCAGGTCGGCGCGCAGGTTCAGCGAGAACTGGCGCACGAAGGCCTTGGTCGCGCCGTAGACGTTGCCGCCGGGATAGGGCCATTCGCCGGCGATCGAGCCGATGTTGATCACGTGCCCGCGCTTGCGCGCGACCATGCCCGGCAGCAGCGCACGGGTCATGTACATCAGGCCCTTGATGTTGGTGTCGACCATCCGCTCCCAGTCGTCGAGCACCGCCGCCTGCGCCGGTTGGAGGCCTAGCGCGAGGCCGGCGTTGTTGACGAGCACATCGACCTGGGCGAAGTCCGGCGGCAACGCCGCGAGCACCGCGTCGATCGCGGCCTTGTCGCGCACGTCCAGTTCCACCGGCAGCGCGTGCGGGCCGAGTTCCGCGGCGAGCTGGCGCAGGCGCTCGCCGCGGCGGCCACTGATGATGACGCGCGCACCGTCGGCAACGAAGCGGCGTGCGATGGCGGTGCCGAAGCCGGCGCTGGCGCCGGTCACGAAAACAATCATGGGGATGAAATCATTCCGGGATGCGGTACGCATTGTAGGGTGGGTTGAGCGCCGCGAAACCCACCGCCGCCAGGCGGCACTCCATCCACACCACGGCGCTACCGCGAGCGCCCGACCGTCGCCGTCGTCCCCGAGCGGCGCACATCCTCGACCTTGGGCGCGGTGCCGAACAGGCGATCACCCAAGCCCATCGACACGCCCCACCAGTAGTTCTCATTGCGGAAATGGTGGTAGCGGTGCTCGCGCACGCGGCGCTGGTAGTAGGCGTTGGCCGGGCACCACGGGATATGGCTGAGGTAATGCACCCACTCGTAATGCAGGCCGAGCAGCAGGTACACCGTCACCGCGGTCAGAGCCCATTCCTTCCACGGCCACAGCGCCCACAGCAGCAGGCCGATGGTCGGCAGCACCAGCGCGTGGACGTGACGCGGGATGAACACCCACTTCAGGTTCCACGGATCGGCGTGGTGGCGACGGTGCGTGATCGGCAGGTAGAAGTCGATGGTGCGGCCGAACAGCGTGCGTGGCTTGTAGTGCAGCATGAACACGTGGATCAGCCACTCGTTGACCGGGAAGTACGCGAGCAGGCCGAGCGCGATCGCGGCGTCGATCCAGCTGAATCCGCCGAGCGCGACGCGCCAGGCGCCGAACAGCAGCACGAAGCCGGCGATCAGCAGGCTGCTCGGATGCGACCAGAACAGTTTCAGCGCGCTGGCGCGGTCGCGCGGCAGTGTGTCCGGCGGGCGCATCGGATTGCGCTGCGCGGTTTCACTGGCCGCGACCATGCGGCGATCTTCGGCAGGCACGGTGTTCACAGGCGACCTCCTTGTTTTTCCACGGCATCGAGTGCGCGTTCCAACGACTGCCGGCCGATCTCGACATGCCGGCGGCCGGCCGCACGGGCAGCCTCCGCATCCTGTGCGCGCACCGCCAGCGCGATCGCACCGAGGTTGTCGAAATCGCGGAACTCGGCTTCAAGCACCGCCGCCAGCACGTCCCAGACCTGCGTGTAGGTCTTGGTCATCGAGTTGAACGCGAGCCGGAACGCGATGTTGCCGCCGCGCTCGACCAGGTGCTTCCAGTACTCCAGCGCGTGCTGCTGCAGCGCGCGCAGATCGTCGATGTCCGCGCGCATGCGCGTCAGCCGCGCGTCGAGATCGTCGGCGAGACGTTCGCCGCCTTTGCGCGCCGCGGCGGCGGCGATGTCCGGTGCCAGCGACGAGCGCATCGCCATGATCGAGCGTACGACCGTGCCGTTGAGGCGGCCGTCCTTGTGAACCAGCAGGCTGGGCAGCAATTCCATTCCTCCCTCGCTGAGGTAATCGAGCACCACGCTGTTGCCGCCCTGGCGGACGGCCACGAGGCCGGCCTGCTGCAGGCGCTTGATCGCCTCGCGCACCGCGCCGCGATTGACGCCCAGCACCTCGGACAGCTCGCGTTCGGCCGGCAGCGTGTCGCCCGGCGGCAGTTCGCCGCGCAGGATCTTGTCGGCGAGCTGGCGGTAGACCGACTCGGACAGCGCTTCCTTGCGGACGGCGGAAAATGCAGGTTTTGGCATGTGGTCAACTTATCAGACCAGTTGGTGAATGGCTAGCCCCGGTCGTTTGCGATTGATTGAAACGGAATCTGCCGCGCAGGCTCAGCGCAGACTGACCGTCTGTGCCTTCCAGGTGGGCGACTGCCAGCGATAGAACGCGCTGAGGCGGGTCGGTTCGCTGGCGCGGAGATCGACTGCGAGCGTGTCCAGGCTCACGACTTCGAAGCTGCGCTGCCAGCGCCCGTCGGCCTGCGCTTCGCGCGCCACCAGCATTTGATCCTTGCCGGCGACCCAGCCGGCGAACTCGACGTAGCCCAGAGTGGGATCGCTGGCCGCAGGCGGCAGCACGCGCACGGTCCAGGCGTCGCCCCGTCGCTGAAACACCCACAGTTCGCGCCAGGTCGGCAGCGGCTGCACCGCGAGCGCCAGCGCGGTGCCGTTGCGATTGACCGCGGCGGAGGCGCTCCAGACCGTGCCATAGGTGCAGCGCGTGACCAGCGCGCCGCGTTGCGGATGGGTGCGGTCGAGCAGCGATACGCAGGTCTGGCCCGGCTCGCCGGGCGCGGTCGCGAGGGTCAGCGCGGCATCCGCCACCGTGTCCGGCTGCGCCGCCCAGCGCGAGGCGCCGACCCGTACGGCCGCATCGGTATAGGCGGCGCGATCGTCGTCGGTGAGGCCGGTCCTGACGACGCGCGCGAGTTCGTCGAGCGCGCGGGTGGCGGTGTCGCGCGCCGCGCCGCCTTGCCGGTGATCCTCGTAGGCCAGACCGGCGAGCACCCCGGCGCGGCGCTGATGGACGCGGTTGCGCAGCAGCTCCGGCAGTGCGCCGGCGTCGACGCGATCGAGGACGTCCGCGCGCCATTGGTTCAGCGCGTGCAGTTCGGACGGCCGCAGCGCCGGATCGATACAGTCGTGCCGTGTCAGCGCGAGCGCGGCGTGCGCCTGCTGCTCGGCGCTGGCCGGCAGCGCCAGCACGCGGCGGAAGGCGTCGCCGTCGTAGCAGAGGCTGACGCGGCCGTCGCGCTCGATGCTGTTGAACGCGACGCCGTAGCTGGCAGCAGTCTCCAGGCGTGCGGACAGGCGGGCGTCGCCGGTGTCCTGCGACCGCGCCGAGGCGCGATCGGCGAGGCGTTCGGCCATGCGACCGAGCGCATCGAAGGGCTCCGCCGTGATCGCCTGCGCCGGCGCGGCCTTGAGGTAGGCGCCGACGTAGGCGATGCCCAGGGCCTCGTCGCCGGCGCTGTCGCGCAGGAAGCGCACGACGGCGAGCAGCTCCGACGCCGCCGGCGCATCGAGGTCCAGGCTGCGGGCCTGCGAGACGTGAACGTAGCCGCCGCGTTCGCGGCGGTGGTCCCAGACCTGCAGGTAGTCCAGCTGCCGACCGCGCACTTCGAGCGCGTCGCCCTGACCGAGCAGGGTTTGCAGCGGCGCGGATTTGCTGGGTGCCGCGCGCAGCGCGACCTGGTCGTTGCTGACGATCGCCAGCACGGTGAGAGCGGCGAGGAGCATGGTCATTCGCCGGCCGTCGCAGGCTGCCCGAGCAGGTTGGCGCCGATGAAGCCGCCGCCGGTCGGGGGCGCGGCGATGATCACCGAGACCTTGTCGGAGAGCTTGTCGGCCATGGTCTTCTGGATCAGCAGCGGATGTTTCGACAGCAGCGCGCCGTCGCGTTCCATCTGCGCGCTGGTGACCTTGCCGATATTTTCGAGGCGGTAGGTTTCGGCGTCCGCAAGCTTCTGCCGCGAGTCGGCCTCGCCGGCGGCCTCGATACGGCGCGCCTCCGCTTCCGCCTGCGCCCGCGAGATGCGCGCCAGCTTGTCGGCCTCGGCTTCGAGCTTGCGCTGCTCGATCTGCTTCTGCTTGAACGGCAGCACGTGCCGCATCGCGTCCTCCTGCGCACGGGCGGCGATGACCTGCTCGCTGGCGGCCGCCTGGGCATTCTTCTCGCGCCGCACTTTCGCCGCCTCGGCTTCCAGCTCGGACTCGCGGACCTGCTGCTCCTTGAGCGCCAGCGTGTACTTCATCTTCTCGCTCTGCAGCTCCTCGGCGAGCAGCTGCTCCATGCCGGCGCGGTAGTCGGCGGGCAGGTCGACCTTGCCCATCTGTACGCTGCGCAGCAGGATGCCGTCGCGCGCGAGGCGCGGCTTGAGTGCGGCCGCGAGCGCCTCCTGGATTTCGCCGCGCTTGGTCGAGAAGATTTCCCGGGCGGTGTAGCGCGGAAACAGGTTGTAGGCCACGCCCTGCACGGCCGGCTGCACGACTTCGCCGTCGATGTCGTCCGGCAGCTGTGCGGCAATACTGGCCAGCCGCGTCGGATCGAGCGCGTAACGCACGCTGAGGTCGACGCCCATGGACAGCCCTTCGATCGACTGGAATGGCGCCGCGCCGCTGGCCTGGCCGCTGTCGGCGGGGCGGAACACCCGGTCGCGCAGCGAATGGCGGCGCAGTTGGTGCAGGCCCGGGACGACCAGCGCGGGCCCTTCACGAAACTCGACGATCGTGCCGGTGAGGCGGTTGCTGCGGATTCCGATCTCGCCGGGCGCCACGCTCGCAACCGGCGGATGCCGCCAGGCCGAGTACGTCAACGTGCCCAGAACCGCGGCGACGACCAGTGCCAGCCGGGCGCGGCCGATCGCACGCAGCAGTGCGGACAGCGCCACAACCACCGCTTCTGCGACCCGCACGCAAAGCCGCGCCAGCTGCTCGAACACCTGCATCCATCCTTCCCGCACGACTGTCTCCCATGGGTTGACTCCCGGGATTCAGAGTGGCCTCCGGCGGTGCAGGGGCGATGGCGCGCCGGTGCAAAGGCGATGGATCTTTGTGCAAACGCTGTGCAGAACGCGCAGGCCCCGCGCCCTTGCGGATCAGGCGGCGTACATGCGCAGGAAGACGTCGACGGCCTCGTCGACATGGCGTTTGATCGTCGCCCGCCCCGGGGCGTCGATGACGCCGAGGATGCACTTGAGCTGGTACTCGCCTTGCAGCAGGGTGATGAACTGCTTGGCGGCCCGCACTGGATCGAGGCGGCGCAACTCGCCGTCCTGCTGCGCGGCATCCAGCAGATGAGCGAGGCGTTGCAGCGTCCGCTCCGGACCGGCTTCCCAGAAACGCTGCGACAAGTCGCTGCCATCGCGGGCCTGCATCGCCATCAGGCGAAAGAAGCTGACCACGTCGGCGCTGGTGACCAGTCCGACAAAGCCGATGCCGAATGACCGCAAGCGCAGCTTCAGGTCGGTCCTCACCTGGGTGTCGAATACGACCTCCGGCCAGTACTGCGCGCACTTGGCCTCGACCGCCTGGCGAAACAGCTCGTCCTTGCCGCCGAAATGTTTGTAGATCGTGACCTTGGAGACGCCGGCCGCGGCGGCGATCTCCTCGATGGCGACGCCGTCGAAGCCGCGCGTCTTGAACAGGCTCTCGGCGGCTGCCCGCACCGCGGCCAGCTTGGCGGCATCGATCGGCCGCCCGCGACCGCGCGCGTCGGCGGGCGCAGTTGGAGTGGTGCCGCTCCGGCTGGTTCGTTGACCCATCGAATAAGTGTACGATACAGTTCAGTAATTGTGGAAGTGGTCGCAGTCGCGGTCTGGAGCGGGTCATGAGCGTTCGATATCGAAGGTGGGCTGTCGCCGCGGCGTTGATCGCGGCGGGCTGTTCGTCGCAGCCGCCGCCGCAACCGCAGCTGCGCGCGGTGGTCGTGGAGGCGCCGCAGCCGCTGACGGGCCCCGCGGGCGCAGAGGTGTATCCCGGCGCCGTGCGTGCGCGCCACGAGGCGGACCTGTCGTTCCGCGTGCCGGGCAAGATCGCGCGGCGGCTGGCGGAGCTGGGGACGCGGGTCGAGCCCGGAACCGTGCTCGCGGAACTCGATCCGAACGACGCCCAGCTCAACCTGGATGCGGCCCAGTCGGCGGTGGCAGCCGCCGAGGCCGACGCGCAGCTGGCGCGCAGCGAGGACCGGCGTTATCGCGAGCTGTTCTCGAAAGGCTATGTCAACCGCTCGGCGGTCGACGCGCGCATCAACACCTTGCGCCTGGCCGAAGCGCGGCTGGAGCAGGCGCAGGCGCAGCTTGAGCTGGCGCGCAACCAGTCGCGCTACACGCATCTGACCGCCGACGCGCGCGGCGTCGTCACGCAGGTCTACGCCAACGCCGGCGCCGTGGTCGCCGCCGGGCAGCCGGTGCTGCATTTTGCGCAGGACGGCGAACGCGAAGTCGGCATCTCCGTTCCGGAAGGGCGCGCCGATGCCTTGCGCGCGGCGGCGCAGCTGGCGGTCGAACTCTACAGCCAGCCTGGCAAGCGCTATGCCGGCCGGCTGCGCGATCTGACGCCGCAGGCGGACCAGGTGACGCGCACGCACGAAGCGCGCATCACGCTGGTCGATGCGCCGGCCGATATTCCGCTCGGCGTGAGCGCAACCGTTCTCGTGCTCGGCGCGACCGATGCGCGCGTGTTCGATCTGCCGGCCAGCGCCCTCGGCGCGCTCGACGCCGAACACCCGGTGGTGTGGAAGCTGCAGCCCGCGGCGGGCGAGACGCAGGCGACGGTGCAGGCCGTGCCGGTGCAGGTCGTGCGCTATCTCGACGGGCGCGTGCTGGTCAGCGGCGACATCGGCGTCGACGACCGGCTGGTCACCGCCGGCGTGAACCTGCTGCGGCCGGGGATGCCGGTGCAGCCGATCGAGCGTACCGCGAAAGCGGCGCTCTGACGCCGGCCGCGAGCATCGCATGCGACGCATCAACCTGAGCGAGTGGGCGCTGGCCAACCGCACGCTGGTGGCCTACTTCATCGTGCTGCTCGGCGTGATGGGGGTCTGGGGCTTTTTCCATCTCGGGCAGTCGGAAGACCCGCCGTTCACGTTCCGCGTGATGGTGGTGCGCACGATCTGGCCGGGCGCGACTGCCGACGAGGTCGACCGTCTGGTCACCGATCGCATCGAGGAAAAGCTGCAGGAGCTCGATTCGCTCGACTACATCCGCTCGTATTCGCGGCCCGGCGAGTCGCAGATCTTCGTGATTTTCCGCGAGGATCTGGGCGCGCACATGATGCCGGAGAATTATTACCAGGCGCGCAAGAAGGTCAGCGACATGCGCCATCTGCTCCCGGCCGGTGCGATCGGTCCGGCGTTCAATGACGAGTTCGGCGATACCTTCGGCAACGTCTACGCGCTGCAGGCCAAGGACTTCAGCTATCGCGAGTTGCGGGATTACGCCGACCGTATCCGCGAACGCTTGCTGCGCATCGACGACGTCGCCAAGGTCGAGCTGCTGGGACTGCAGGACGAGCGCATCTTTGTCGACGTCGCCAACACGCGCCGCGACCAGCTCGGCATCCCGCCGACGCTGGTCGCCGACGTCCTGGCGCAGCAGAACAGCGTCGTGCCGGCCGGCGACTTCGACACCGGCAGCGACAAGATCTACCTGCGTGCCAGCGGCGGACTGACGGGCGTCGAGCAACTGAAGAACCTGCCGATCGAGTCCGCCGGTCGCAGCTTCCGTCTCGGCGACGTCGCCGAGGTCTACCGCGGCCTGCAGGATCCGGCGGCGCCGAGCGTGCGCTTCAACGGCGAGCCGGCGCTCGCGATCGCGGTGTCGATGGAGCGCGGCGGCGACATCATCCGCCTGGGCCAGCGTCTGGACGCCGAGTTCGAGATGATCGCCGGCGAGGTGCCGCTGGGGATGACGCTGTCGCGCATCGCCGACCAGCCCAAGGCCGTGGCGGCCGGCGTCAACGAGTTCGTGCGCGCGCTGGGTGAGGCGGTCGTGATCGTGCTCGCGGTCTGCTTCCTGTCGCTGGGCCTGCGCACCGGACTGGTGGTCGCGCTGTCGATCCCGCTGGTGCTGGCGATGACCTTCGCGGCGATGCACCAGCTGGGCATCGATCTGCACAAGATCTCGCTGGGCTCGCTGGTGCTCGCTCTGGGGCTGCTGGTCGACGACGCGATCATCGCCGTCGAGATGATGGCGGTGAAGCTCGAGGAGGGTTACGACCGTGTCAGCGCCGCGGCCTTCGCCTACACCAGCACCGCGTTTCCGATGCTCTCCGGCACGCTGATCACCGCCGCCGGCTTCCTGCCGATCGCCACGGCGGCGAGCAGCACCGGCGAGTACACGCGCTCGATCTTCTATGTCGTCACGATCGCGCTGCTGCTGTCGTGGATCGCGGCGGTGGTGTTCGTGCCGTTGCTCGGCTACCTGATCCTGCCGGAAAAAGGCCTGTCGGCCGACGGCAAGCTCCACGACGAGCACGCGGTCTACCACACGCCGTTCTACGATCGCTTCCGCGCGCTGGTGCGCGCCTGCGTGACGCACCGCTGGGTGACGATCGCGGTGACGGTGGCGCTGTTCGCGGGCAGCATCGTGCTGTTCGGCAAGGTGCCGCAGCAGTTCTTCCCGTTCTCGACGCGCCTGGAGCTGATGGTGGACCTCAAGCTGCCGGAGGACGCATCGATCGAACAGACCGATCGCGCCGCGCGGCGGCTCGAAAAGATCGTCGGCGGACTCGAAGGCGTGGACAGCTACGTCGCCTATATCGGCAGCGGCGCACCGCGCTTCATCCTGCCGCTGGACCAGCAGCTGCCGGCGCCGAGCTTCACGCAGTTCATCCTCAACACGCACGACTACAAGGCACGCGAGGCGGTGCGCGACCGGCTGCTGGACATCCTGCCGCGCGAGTTCGCGGACGCACGCTGGCGCGTGAACCGCTTCGAGAACGGGCCGCCGGTCGGCTATGTCCTGCAGTACCGGTTGTCCGGGCCGGATCGCGCCGTCGCGCGCGTCCATGCGGAGAAAGTCGCCGATATCCTGCGCGCGAATCCGTATCCGGTCGGCGTGCACCTGGACACGGCCGAGCCATCGAAGGCGATCCATATCGAGATCGACCAGGATCGTGCGCGCAGCCTGGGCGTCAGCACACAGTCGGTGTCGCAGCTGCTGGATACCTCGATCAACGGCGTGGCGATCGGCCAGCTGCGCGAGGACAACAAGCAGATCCAGATCGTGCTGCGCGGCCCGCCGCGCGAGCGCGCGCACCTGGAGCTGCTCGGCAGCCTGTCGGTGCCGACCGCCAGTGGCCGCAACGTTCCGCTGTCGCAGATCGCGCGCATCGAATACCGGTTGGAAGACGGCATCCTGTGGCGCCGCGATCGCGCACCCACTGTCACCGTGCGCGCGGACATCCTTGCCAGCATCCAGCCGCCGGAGGTCGTTGCGGCGGTGGCACCGCAGATCGCCGCGGTCGCCGCCGGGCTGCCGTCGGGCTATCGGCTGGAGACTGGCGGCACCGTCGAGAACGCCGGCAAGGGGCAGAAGAGCGTGCTCGCGGGCATCCCGCTGTTCGCGCTGGTCGTGCTGACCGTGCTGATGATCCAGCTCAGGAGCTTCTCGCAGAGCGCGATGGTGTTTCTGACCGCGCCGCTGGGCATGATCGGCGTCGCTGTCTTCCTGCTGCTGTTCGGGCAGCCCTTCGGCTTCATCGCGATGCTCGGCACGATCGCGCTGTTCGGCATGATCATGCGCAACAGCGTGATCCTGATCGACCAGATCCGCCAGGACATCGAGCACGGGCGCTCGCCGTTCGACGCGATCGTCGAAGCGACGGTGCGGCGCCTGCGCCCGATCGTGCTGACGGCGCTGGCGGCGATCCTGGCGATGATCCCGCTGTCGCGCAGCGTCTTCTTCGGGCCGATGGCGGTCGCGATCATGGGCGGCCTGCTCGCCGCGACCGTGCTGACGCTGCTGTTTTTGCCGGCGCTGTACGCGGCGTGGTTCCGCGTGAGGCCGGCCTGATCAGGACTTGCTGCGTGCGCGCGCGATCGCGGCGCGCACCTGCGCCGGACTGGTCGCGCCGTAGTGGTCGCGGGCGGCCAGCGAGCCTTCCAGCGTGATGCGCGCGTAGACGTCGGCCTCGATCAGCGGCGAGAAGCTGCGCAGCTCGTCGAGCGACAGCTCGGCCAGATCGCAGTTCTTCTGCGCCGCGTGCGCGACGGTGCTGCCGACGACGTGATGGGCGTCGCGGAACGGCAGGCCTTTCTTGACCAGGTAATCGGCAAGGTCGGTCGCGGTCGAGAAGCCCTTGGCGGCGGCGGCGCGGCAGTTGTCGCGCTTGACGACGATGTGCGGAATCATCTCGGCGTAGACCTGCAGGCAGATCGTCACTGTGTCGACGGAGTCGAACAGCGGCGGCTTGTCTTCCTGGTTGTCGCGGTTGTACGCGAGCGGCTGGCCCTTCATCAGCACCAGCAGTGCGTTGAGATTGCCGATCACACGGCCGGTCTTGCCGCGCACCAGCTCCGGCACGTCCGGGTTCTTCTTCTGCGGCATGATGCTGCTGCCTGTGCAGAAGCGGTCCGGCAGGTCGACGAAGCCGAACATCGGCGTCGCCCACAGGATCAGCTCCTCGCTCCAGCGCGACAGGTGCACCATGATCAGGCTCGCGGCGGCGCAGAACTCGATCGCGTAGTCGCGATCGGAAACCGTGTCCAGGGAGTTTTCGGTGACGCCGTCGAAGCCGAGCTGCGCAGCCACAAAATGGCGGTCGATCGGATACACCGTGCCGGCCAGCGCCGCCGCGCCCAGCGGCAGCAGGTTCATGCGCGTGCGGCAGTCGAGCAGGCGCGATCTGTCGCGCAGCACTTGCTCGCGCCACGCCAGCATGTGGTGGCCGAAGGTCACCGGCTGCGCGATCTGCAGATGCGTGAAGCCGGGCATCACGGTGTCGGCCTCGGCTTCCGCGAAGTCGAGCAGCGCCGCGGCGACGCGGTCGATCAGTGGCACGAGCCCGTCGATGACATCGCGTACGTACAGTCGCATGTCGGTCGCGACCTGGTCGTTGCGGCTGCGGCCGGTGTGCAGGCGCTTGCCGGCGTCGCCGATGCGTTCGGTCAGGCGCGCCTCGATGTTCATGTGCACGTCTTCGAGCTTCTCGCTCCATTCGAAGCGTCCGCCTTCGATGTCGGCGAGAATCCCGTCGAGACCCTCGACGATCGACTGCGCATCCGCCTCGGAGAGCACGCCGACCTTGGCCAGCATGCGCGCGTGCGCCTGCGAGCCGCGAATGTCCTGGCGGTACAGCCGCGCGTCGAAGCTCACCGATTCGGAGAATTTCTCGACCAGCGCAGAGGTCGATTCGGCGAAGCGGCCGCCCCAGAGCTTCTGGGAGGGATTCGGGCTGGTAGACATGTAAGGCGTACGGACTCGGGAAAGGCGCGCAATTATAGGCGCCGAGCCGCGCCGAGCGGTCCGGATGAGGGCGCGGCTTGATCCTGTGGACCGCGCTTGCCAAGCTGACGCACCACCGGCCGATCCCCGCCTCCGTGCAACGCATCCGACCGCAGTCCGCACCCGCGCTGAACCTGATCCCCGATTTCTGCGCGGGCCGCGGCGTGCTGTCGCTGGCGTTCACGATGGAACTGGTGGCGATCGTCGTGACGCTGGTCGGCAACACCACCGGGCTCGAAGTGCTGGACCGCCTGCTGCTGGTGTCCCTGTACCTGCAGTGGATCAGCCTCTGTTCCGCAGCGGCGCTGTGCTGGTTCCGGCGCCGGCTGCAGTACGCGCGGCCCGGTGTGGTGTTCTTCGTCTGCTGGGCGGTCGTGGTCGGCATCGTCATGGTCGTGGCCTGGGTTTCGCACTGGATCAGCACGCTGCTGAACTGGGACTTCATCCTGCCGACGCAGGAACGCGTCGAGTTCGTGCTGCGCCACATGGGCGTGGCGGCGATCGTCGTGCTGCTGCTGCTGCGCTATTTCTGGGTGCGCAATGAATGGTCGATGCAGGTGCAGGCCGAAGGCGAGGCGCGTTATCAGGCGCTCAACGCGCGCATCCGTCCGCATTTCCTGTTCAATGCGCTCAACAGTCTTGCCGCGCTGATCCAGGTGCGGCCGAACGACGCCGAGATGATGGTCGAGGACCTGTCCGACCTGTTCCGTGCCAGCCTGGAGAAGCGCGGCCAAGTCGCGCCGCTGGTCGAGGAGATCGGCCTGTGCCACGCCTATTTGCGCATCGAGAAGCTGCGCCTGGGCGACAAGCTCAGGGTCGAATGGGACGTGCCGGAAGAGCTGCTGTCCTGGCCGGTGCCCAAGCTGGTCGTGCAGCCGCTGATCGAGAACGCGGTGCATCACGGCGTGTCGCGCCTCGCCGAAGGCGGCGTGATCCGCATCGCCGGACGCGAGATCTTCGGCCGGCTGGTGATCGAGGTCACCAACCCGATGACCGGCGGCGACGGCAAGCCGAGTCGCGGCAATCGCATCGCGATCGACAATATTGCCCAACGCCTCAACCTGATTTACGGTGAGGGGGCCCGCCTCGAAATGGGACGGGACATGCGTCTTGAAGGAGGCCTGTTCCGGTCGCGCCTGGTCCTGCCCAAGGACTTGCGCAGGCAGGCGCCCACGGATGCGGCGGCAGCGGCGTGAGCCGCACACACGACAGAGGAGCTGAAAATGCGCGTGGTGATCGTTGACGATGAACCGCTGGCGCGCGAGCGCCTCAAGCGCCTGCTGCAGGAGTTTCCCGGATACGAGGTGGTCGGCGAGGCCGGCGACGGCGAAAGCGCGCTCGATGTCATCGACGACGAGGAGCCGGACCTGGTCCTGCTCGATATCCGCATGGGCGGCATCGACGGCCTGCAGGTTGCGCGCCAGCTCGCGGAAATGGACGTGCCGCCGGCGGTGATTTTCACCACCGCCTATTCCGAGCATGCGCTGTCTGCGTTCGACGCCAACGCGCAGGCCTATCTGCTCAAGCCGATCCGGCTGGAAAAGCTGCGCGACGCGCTGCAGCGCGTGCGCAAACCGACGCGCGCGCACAAGCCGCAGGCGGCGCCGCCGGCCGAGGGCGGCACGCCCAAGCGCGAGTTCGTGCTGGCGACCACGCGCGACGGTCTGGTGCGCGTACCGGTCGAGGACATCCTCTATTTTCTCGCCGACCAGAAGTACACCACGGTCTACCACCTGCACGGCGAGGTGTTGATCGAGGAATCGCTGAAGACCCTCGAAACGGACTTCGAGCCGCTGTTCCTGCGCGTACACCGCAAGGCGCTGGTCAACACGCGCTTCATCGCCGGACTGGAGCGCGACCGCCAGGGCGACCAGCACCACTGGCTCAAGATCAAGCACGTCGCCGAGGCGATCCCGGTGTCGCGGCGGCGGCTGGCCGAGGTGCGGCGGTTCCTGACGGATGCCTGAGGCGGCGGCCGCGGCGCGGTCGCGAAGTCGTCGATCCCGATACACTTCGCCTCCCGTTTCCGCTTGCCGCCGCCCATGCCTCTCCGCATCGCCACGCGCGAATCGCCGCTTGCCCTGTGGCAGGCCCATTTCGTCCGCAGCGAGCTGCAGCGCCTGCACCCGGCGCTCGCGGTCGAGCTGGTGCCGATGACCACGGCCGGCGACCAGATGCTGTCCAGCCCCCTGGCCCAGCTCGGCGGCAAGGGCCTGTTCGTCAAGGAACTGGAAACGGCGATGCTGGAAGGCCGCGCCGACATCGCCGTGCATTCGATGAAGGACGTACCGGTGCAGCAGCCGGCGGGCTTGTGTCTCGCCGCCTTTCTGCACGGCGAGGATCCACGCGACGCCTTCGTCTCCAATCGCTACGCGACGCTGGATGAGCTGCCGCAGGGCGCGCACGTCGGCACGTCGAGCCTGCGTCGGCAGACGCAGTTGCGCGCGCTGCGGCCCGACCTGCGCATCTCCGACCTGCGCGGCAACGTCGGCACGCGCCTGCGCAAGCTCGACGAAGGACAGTACGACGCGATCCTGCTGGCGACCGCGGGGCTGGTGCGTCTGGGCCTGGGCGTGCGTATCCGCGAGCGCTTCGATCCCGCGCGCTTCGTGCCGGCGATCGGCCAGGGCATCGTCGGCATCGAGTGCCGCGACGACGATGCCGCGACCCGTGCGCTGCTGGCGCCTCTGCACGATCCGGCGTCGGCGACGCGCCTGCAGGCGGAGCGCGCGATGAACGCGCGCCTGGGTGGCGCCTGCCAGGTGCCGGTCGCAGGGTACGCGGTCGTCGAAGGCGATCGTCTGCGCCTGAGCGGCCTGGTCGGCGCGCCGGATGGCTCGCGCCTGGTGCGCGCGCAGATCGAAGGCGCAGCGGCGGCGGCGGCCGCGCTCGGCGAACAGCTCGCCGGCCGCCTGCTCGAACAGGGTGCGCGCGACATCCTGCGCG
Organism: Sinimarinibacterium sp.; assembly: GCA_041659605.1. Classification (GTDB taxonomy): domain Bacteria; phylum Pseudomonadota; class Gammaproteobacteria; order Nevskiales; family Nevskiaceae; genus Solimonas. The sequence continues at coordinate 32,138 of JBAZXW010000037.1, forward strand.
CGCTCGGCATCGCGGTCTGAGGCGCCCCGGCTCCGTGGAGACCTTCGCCACGCTGCGCGGACTGCGTGTCCTGGTGACGCGACCGGCCGACCAGGCCGAGCTGCTGTGCCGGCTGCTCGAAAGCCACGGCGCGGAAGTCGTGCGCCTGCCGATGCAGGCGATTGAGCCGACGCGCCAGGAAGCGGCGGCGGCGCGGGCGCTGCAGCAGGCGCGCGATGCCTGGGTGTGGATCTTCACCAGCGCCAACGCGGCGCGTCGTGCCCGCAGCCTCGACGCCGGCGTGTGGCCGCGCTGCATTGCCGTCGGCCCGGCGACTGCGGCGGCGCTGGAGCAGATCGGCATCGACAGCGTCGTCTCGCCCACCCAGCAACACAACAGCGAAGGCGTGCTCGCGATGCCGGAGCTGCAGGACGTGGGCGGCCGCCGCATCGTCCTGGTCACCGGCGAAGAAGGCCGCAACACGATCGAGACCGGGCTCGGCGCCCGCGGCGCCCGCGTCGAGCGCATCGAGGTCTACCGTCGCGTCGCCCTGCCGCACACGCCAGAAGCGCTGGCGCAAGCGGTCGCCGCCGCGGATGCGGCGATCGTCAGCAACGGCGAGGCGCTGCAGCAGCTGGCGCAGCGGATGCCCGCGGATGCGCGCGCCACGCTGCTCGGATTGCAACTGGTTGTGCCCAGCCGCCGTGTGGTAGAACTGGCCCACGAACTGGGCTTCACCGCCCTTCCCCTGATTCCCGAACAGATCGCCGATGCCGGGTACCTTCACTGTCTGGAGCGATGGTGGGATGCCGGACGCAGAGATTCGCGCATGACGGAACATCACGACGACACTCCCGACTTGGTCGCCGCCGCCGCAGCGGCCGACGCGCCCGCTGCCGGGCCCGCCGCGCCGCCGCACGCCGCGGCACCGCGCACGCACGGTGGCTGGTGGCTGCTGGCGGCGCTGCTGATGCTGGCACTGCTCGGCGTCGCCGGCTGGCAGGCGTATCGCTGGGGCAGCGCATGGCTGGCGCAGCAGGACGAACGCATCACCACGCTGGCGCAGAGCCTGAACGCGGCCGAAGCGCAGATCGACCGCCTGCAGACGCGCCTGTCGGATCAGGCTGTCGCGACGCAGCGCACGGCGGCGGAGCTGGCGCGTGTTCCCGAGCGATTGCAGGCGCAGGATCAGGCGATCGGCGAGTTGCGCGAGGAGCTGGGCGGCGGCCGCGCCCGCGTGCAGCTGGCGCTGGTCGAGCAACTGCTGCTGCTCGCCAATGATCGCGTGCAGGTTGCGCGCGAAGTCGCGCCGGCGATCGCCGCGCTCGACGCGGCCGACGCGCGCCTCGCCGCACTCAAGGATCCGCGCCTGTTCGAGCTGCGCGAAACCGTTTCGCGCGAGCGCGCCGCGCTGCAGTCGGTCGTGCAGCCGGACACCGTCGGTGCCGCACTGGTCTTGTCCGGCCTGATCGCGCGCGCGCCGCAGCTGGCGCTGGCGACGCAGGTTCCCGAGCATTTCGAGACCAAGCCGCCCCAGGCCGTGCCGCCGCCGCGGGACGCAGGGGCATGGGCGCGCGCCTGGGCCGCGATCAAGCGTGCGCTGGCGAGCGCATTCAGCGTGCGCCGCTCGCTGTCGCCGGCGCCGCAGCTGCTCAGCGTCGAGCAGACCGAGCTGATCCGCCAGGTGCTGATGCTCAAGCTGGAGGCGACGCGGGTCGCACTGCTGCGCCAGGACGCGGCCAGCTTTCGCGAGCTGTGCGCAGCGGCTGAGGGCTGGCTCGACGAGTATTTCCACGCCGGCGATCCGGCCGTCGCGGCGGCGCGCGCGGAACTGCGGCGCCTGCAAGCCCTGCAGCTGCAGCCGCCGCTGCCCGACATCAGCCGCAGCCTGAGCCTGGTGCGCGGCCACCTCGAACCGCAGCCGCAATGATCCGCAACCTGCTGCTCGCGGTCCTTGCGCTCGCGGCCGGTGCCGCGGCGGCGTTCTATCTGCGCGAAGAGACCGGCTATGTGCTGATCAATTTCCGCGGCTGGATCGTCGAGACCTCGTTGCTCGGCTTGGTCCTCGGCGTCGGCTTCAGCGTGTTTGCGCTGGCCATCGCGGCGCGGCTCATCGTTGGCGGTCTGCGCCTGCCGGACACGATGCGCGAAGTCATCGGTCGTCGCCGCGGTGAGCGTGCGCAGCGCTCGTTCGAGGCCGGCCTGCTGCATCTGCTCGAAGGCGACTGGAAGCGCGCGGAAGTCGAGCTGGTGCGGCGCGCGGCCGACCATCACGCGGCGCATCTGAACTATCTGGGCGCCGCGCGCGCCGCGCAGCGCCTGGGCGCCGGCGATCGCCGCGACCACTACCTGCAGCTGGCCACAGGCGAAGTGCCGGACATCGAGCGCGCGACGCTGCTGACGCAGGCTGAGCTGCAGCTCGAACGCGGCGAGTTCGTCGCGGCGCGCGAGACCGCGCTGCGCCTGCGCAAGCTCGATGCGCGCCAGCCGTACGCGGTCGAGCTGCTCGCCGAATCGCTGTACGGGCTGCGCGACTGGGAAGCACTGCGACAGCTGCTGCTGGAGGAGATCGCCAGGACCGCGCTGACCGCGCAACGGCGGCAGCAGATGCTCGAACTGGCGGTGAGCGAGCGCATGCGCGAGGCCGAGGCCGCGGTGCGGCTGGACCAGGTCAAGGCGCTGTGGAGCGCGCTGCACGCGGACTGCCGCCAATGGCCGCTGCTGCGCCTGCAGTATGCGCGCAGCCTCGCGCGGCTCAACGCGCAGGCCGAGGCGGCGGCGCTGGCGAGCGACACGCTGGCGCGCGAATGGGACGCGGGGCTTGCTGCGCTGTATGGCGCGCTGGAAACCGCGGACGTGCTGGCGCAGCTGGCGGCGATCGAGGAGTGGCTGACGCGTTATGGCGAGCGCCCCGAACTGCTGATCGGCGCCGGTCGTGCCTGCCTGCGCAATCGCCTGTGGGGCAAGGCTCGCAGCTACCTGGAAGCGGTCGTGCGCGTGGCGCCGTCGGCGGCGGCGTACCTGGAACTGGCACGCGTCTGCGAGCAGACCCAGAACGCCGAGGAGGCGCAGAAGTTCTATCGCATGGGGCTGGAAATTGCGGCGCAGAGCTGAGCCGCTTTACCCCAAGGCAGGCCAGGTCTCGAAGGCGTAATCGAAGGCGTCGTAGAACAGGTGATCGGCGTCGACGCCGGCGGTGATGAAGGCGTCCTTGCCGGCGCGCACCATCAGCGGCGGGCCGGACAGATAGGCCTCGTGGCCGTGCAGGTCGGGATATTGCCGCAGAAGGGCTTCGTGCACGAAGCCGGTCGCGCCGGACCAGCCGGCATCGGGTTCGGACAGCACCGGCTCGTAGCGGAAGCCGGCATGCTCCGCGGCCCACTGCCGCAGCCGCGCATCCAGGTACAGGTCGCGCTGCGCGCGCACGCCCCAGAACAGGTGCAGCGGGCGCGTGAACGACGGCCGCGCCAAGATGTCCTGCAGCATCGCGTGGATCGGAGCGATGCCGGTGCCGCCGGCCATCATCACGATCGGGCGCTGTGAGTCATCGCGCAGGTAAAACGCACCGAACGGACCTTCGAAGCGCAGGATCGCGCGTTCCGGCATTTCGTGCGCGGCCCAGTGCGCGAACTTGCCGCCCGGCGTGACGCGGATATGCAGGTCCAGCGTGTCGCCGCCCGGCGCCGACGCGATCGAAAAACTGCGGCGCTTGCCGTCGTCGAGCAGCAGGTCGATGTACTGGCCGGGCAGGTAGCGGAAGCCGCTGTCCCTGGGCAGCTTGAGCGTCAGGCCGAGCACGTCGTGCGCGAGCCATTGCCGCGACTGCACGCGGCACGGCAGTTTGCGCGGCCGCATCGCGTCGAGCTCGGCCGGCTGATGCAGATCGATGACGAGGTCGCTGCTGGGCCGCGCCAGGCACATCAGGATGTAGCCGGCATCGATCTCACCGGCCGACAGCGCCGGCGGCGGGAACGGATATTCGACGCTGCCGCGCAGCACGCGCACGCGGCACGACGCGCAGCCGCCGGACTGGCAGCCGAACGGAAGCGCCAGGTGATGGCGCAGTCCGGCCTGCAGCACGGTCTCGCCGGCTTCGACCTCGAAGCTTTGCGGGCGCCCCTCCAAGTAAACTCGTCGGCTCATGAACACACTCGCGCAAGCACTGCCGAAGGCCCTGATCGCCGGCTGCGGCGACATCGGCGTCCGCGTCGCGCGCCGACTGGCGGGATCGGGCGGCGAGGTTACGGGAATCCTGCGCGACCCGCAAAAACGCGCGGTGCTCGAATCCGCCGGTGCGCAGGTGCGCATCGAGGATCTCGACCAGGCCGGCGACGCCGGCGACTGGCCGTGGCTGTTCTGGTTCGCGCCGCCACCGGACTCCGGCGCAGCGGACACGCGCCTGCGTCGCTGGCTGACGGCGCAGCGCGGCCGCATCGGGCGCCTGGTTTATATCTCCACGTCCGGCGTCTACGGCGACTGCGATGGACGCTGGATCGCCGAGGACGAGCCGCTCAAGCCGCAGACCGAGCGCGCGCGGCGCCGCTGCGACGCCGAAGCGGCGCTCGCGGACTGGGCGGGGCGCAGCGGGACCGCATGCGTGATCCTGCGCGTGCCCGGCATCTACGGCCCGGGCCGCCTGCCGGTGGAACGCCTGCGCAAGGGACTGGCGGTGCTGCGCGACGAAGATGCGCCGTACAGCAACCGCATCCACGCGGACGACCTGGCGGAGTGCGCGGTCCTTGCCGCAGCGCGCGGCTGCGCAGGCGCCGCATACAACGTCAGCGACGGGCATCCGACGACGATGTCCGACTACTTCCGGCGCTGCGCGCGCCTGCTCGGACTGCCGCCGCCCGAGGCACTCGGCCGCGACGACGCACAGCGCCGCTTGAGCCCGGCGATGTGGTCGTTCATGGAGGAGTCGAAGCGGCTGAAGATCGAGCGCGCGGTGCGCGAGCTGGGCTTTGCGCCGCGCTACCCGGACCTCGAACACGGCTTGCCAAGCTGCGTCGATCCGTGAACGATGCGCACTCCACTTGCGACCGACAGGAGGTCCGTCGATGGGCATGCTTCAGGAATTCCGCGATTTCGCGATGCGCGGCAATGTCATCGATCTCGCCGTCGGCGTGGTCATTGGCGGTGCGTTCGGCAAGATCGTGACGTCGCTGGTCGGTGACATCGTCATGCCGCTGATCGGGCTCCTCGTCGGCGGCGTGAACTTCTCGCACCTCGCAGTGACGCTGAAGGCAGCGGTCGGCGAGCAGCCGGCGGTGATGCTCAGCTACGGCAAGTTCATCCAGTCCAGCGTCGATTTCCTGATCATCGCCTTTGCGATCTTCCTGGCGGTCAAGGCGATCAACCGCCTGAAGAAGAAGGAAGAGGCCGCGCCGGCGGCGCCGCCGGCGCCCAGCGCAGAAGAGAAGCTGCTCGGCGAGATCCGCGACCTGCTGAAGTCGCGTTGAGCATGCGGCGCGCGATCCTGTGCGTGGCGCTGGGCCTTGCGGGCTGTGCGCACGCACCGGTCGATCGCGCGGCCGAAGCCGAAATGCTGCTGGACGCCGACCGTGCCTTCGCCGCGCTGTCGGCGTCGACCGACACCGGACGCGCGTTCGCGGCCTACATGGCGGCGGACGGCATGCAGTTGCCGGCGCAGGGCGAACCGGTGTTGGGCGTCGATGCGGTGGTCGCGCGAATCGCGGCGGGGCCGCCGTCGCGCCTGTTGTGGACGCCGCGCTACGCAGAGGTCGCTGCCGCTGCGGACATGGGCTGGACCTGGGGTGACTGGCAGGCCTTCGATCCGGCGGCGCCGGAACAGCCTCTGGCCGGCGGTCGCTACGTCAACGTCTGGCTGCGTCAGCCGGACGGCAGCTGGAAGGTGCGCCTCGACATGGGCAACGTCGCGCGCTCCGGTCCGTAGCCGCTACGCGTGGGCCAGGGCGGCGGCTGACGGCTTGCGCCGCGGCCGCTGCAGCAGTTCGTGTTCGCGCGTCTTCAACAGGCGCAGGCAATCCTCGAACGTGCGCGAGATGCGCGTCTGGTTGCGGACGCGCTCGATCTTGGGCCAGGTCGCGCGCTCGCCGGAGCGCACGTAGCGCTGGATGTCTTCGGGCTGCGGATTGCTGAAGGTGCGGAACACGCGGCGCGGCGAGTTGCGCGGATAGATGTTGACGTCGCCCGAGTAGCGCTGGCGCACGATGTTGTCGATCTTGCCGAGGACGCGGCCGCCGCCGTAAGGGTCGAGATGCTTGCGCGCCAGCCGCAGCGCGCCGGTGCCGCCGTGCTTGACCAGCTCGGCCGCCAGCGGCGCCAGCCCGCGGCTGCCCGCCTGCTCGCGGTCGATCTGCGCCATGAACGGCACGATGTGCGGGTTGGTCTGGCTGACGATGTAGTGGTTGACGTTGTGCAGGCGTGCGAGCCGCAGCATCGGTAGGTCGGAGGCGAGGCTGCCGTCGATCCAGCGCTTGCCGGGCATGTACGGCACCACCGTGCCTTCGTAGGTGCGCGCCTCCAGCATCACCGGCGGGAACACGCCGGGCACCGCGCAGGAGGCGAGCACCGCACGGCGCATCAGCACGTGCGGCGCGGTCAGGTAGTTGAGCAGGCGCCCCTGCTGGTGCGGCTCCGACGGTGACACGGTGACGCCGACGATGCGCCTGGTGCGCTCGAAGGCTTCGACGAAGCTGTAGTCGCCGATGTTGGTCGCCAGGCAGCGGTCGAGCTGCGAGCCGTCCATCACCGCGCCGCCCTTGAGCGCGGCGCGCAGCCCCAGCGACTGGAAGGCCTCGAGGTCGAGCCCGCCCGGGCGGAAGATCGCGGAAATCTCGTCGTCGAGGCGTGTGCCGACGGTGGCGGCGATGATCGAGCCCGCCGACGAGCCCGACAGCACACGCGGCAGCAAGTCCTGTTCGTGCAGCGCCTTGATCACGCCGAGGTGAAACATACCCAGCGTGCCGCCACCGGACAGCATCAGCGCGGAGCGGCCGAACGCGGTCGCGGTGCGCTTGAAGAACTGGATCTTGTCCTCGAAGGTGAAATCGGCGAAGTCGCCGGCGCAGATGAAGTCGAGGCAGCGCGCCACCTCGGCGATGTAATCCTCCACCAGCTTCTTGGTGCCGACGCGCGCGAACCCGTACAAGCCCGGATTGGACATGTTGCCGAGGTTGCCGTGCAGGCCCTCGTAGAGGTCGAACGCGAGCTGGCGCGCGTCGCCGGCCTGGCGCAGGCGCCGCAGCTCGGTCAGGCGCTCCTTGATCAGCAGGTAGTCGAAGTCCTCGCTGGTCTCGTCCAGTTTCCAGGCATCGGCGCCTTCAAGGTGGTCCAGCTCCAGCGCGACCTCGCGCCAGGACCGATAATCGGCGGCGTTGTCGAGATCCTTGAGGCGCTGCGCGAGCAGCCGGCGGGTCATGCGGGGTGGGATCCTCATCGCGATCGAGTGTAAGACATTTTGTGCAGTGCGGAATAAGTCCACCCGACAGGCGAGGGAAACGATGGATCCAATGGTTCTGGTGCTGCTGTGGCTGGCGGCGATCGCCCTGGTCGGCGTCGGTCTGGCCGGCGTCGTCGTGCCGGCGCTGCCGGGCGTGCCGATGATCTTCATCGGCCTGTGGCTGGCGGCCTGGATCGACGACTACACGCGGGTCGGGGTGGTCACGCTGGTGGCGCTGGGCGTGATCGTCGCGCTGGCGATCGTCATCGACTTCGCCGCGTCGGCGCTGGGCGCCAAGCGGGTCGGCGCAAGCCAGCAGGCGATCTGGGGTTCGCTGCTCGGCAGCCTCGTCGGGCTGTTTTTCGGGCTGCCGGGGCTCGTGCTCGGCCCTTTCGTCGGCGCGGTGCTGGGCGAGTTGTCGGCCCGCCGCAGCCTCGGCCAGGCCACCAACGTCGGCATCGCCACCTGGATGGGCCTGCTGTTCGGCACGCTCGCCAAGCTCGCCCTGTCGCTGGCGATGCTCGGGATCTTCGTCTTCGCCTACCTTGTCTAGCGGATTTCCGGGCAACGTCATTCCCGCGTAAGCGGGAATCCAGCAGTTGTCGGGGGCACCGGATGCCCGCCTGCGCGGGTATGACGGATGGGCCTGCTCGGCGCTTCCCTAGCTGTCGGTCGGCACGCGCAGCGTCTGCCCGACCTTGATCATGCTCGACGAACCCATGCCGTTGGCGACGCGCAGGTCGGCGACGCTGACGCCGTAGCGGCGCGCGATCGAAGCCAGGGTCTGGCCCTTGCGCACCTTGTGCTGCTGATAGCCGGCGCGGCTGCCGGCGGCGCCGCGCTGGGGAATCGTCAGCGCCTGGCCGACGCGGATGTTCGTCGATTCGAGATTGTTGGCGCTGCTCAGCTCCGCCTGGCTGACGCCGTAGCGGCGCGCGATCGCACCGACGGTGTCGCCCTTGCCGACGACATGGGTGGAGCCGTCCGACTCGCGCCGCACGGCGACGAGCTGCGTGCGCGTCAGTGTCGGCGTTGATTCGCCGACGGCGACGCTGATCGGCCCCGGGCGGGTTTCTTCGCGCGGCGGAATCTTCAGCACCTGGCCGACGCGCAGCGCCGAGCCGCGGATGCCGTTGGCTTTGCGCACCTGGTCGAGGCTGACGCGGTATTGCTTGGCGATGCCGCCGAGCGTCTGCCCTTTGCTGACCTTGTGCAGCAGGTAGAAGACGCGCTGGCGATCGAAGCGTTCGTGGCTGCCGAGCTTGGCGTAGGCGACTTCGAAACCGCTCGCGGCGCCGGCGGGCACGCGGATCAGATGACCCGGCGGCACGTACAGCTTGCCGTTGATGACTTCCGGCCGGTATGCCGGATTGAGGCGGCGGAAATACTCGTCGTCCGCGCCGCACATGCGACGCAGGGTTTCGTAAGGCATGTAATGCCGCGTTTCGACGACTTCGAACTCGATCGGATCGACCGCGCCGGAACGGTCCTTGCGCTCGCGCCATTGGCGCTCGATGTCGGTGGCGGCGAGGAACTCGGCGTAGTAGTTCTTGCCGGCGAAGCCGAAGCGCGGCGAGTCGTAGCGTTCGATCAGGTCGACCAGGCTCTTGCCGCGCACGGCCTGCAGGCCGCGGGCGATGCCGTTGCGGCCGTGGTTGTACGCGGTCAGCGCCAGCGGCCAGTCGCCGAGCATGTCGTGATCGTCGCGCAGATGGCGCGCGGCAGCGTCGGTGGAGGTCCACGGATCGCGACGATCGTCGACGACCTCGTCGAGCCGCATGTAGATGCGCGCCGACGACGGGATGAACTGCCAGATGCCGGCGGCGCCGGAGCGGGAATAGGCCTCGAGGTTGAAACTGGACTCGACCAGCGGCAGGCGCGTGAGCTGCTGCGGCAGGCCGTAGTTGGAGAAGATGCGCTCCATGTACGGCAGGTAACCGTCGGAGACGCGCAGCGCCTTCTCCGTGCGCTCCTTGAGCCCGCGCTGCGTGCGGATGGTGTCGCGCATGCGCAGGAAGCGGTCGTCGTCGCCGACGTCGGCGAACAGGTCGAACACGCGCCGTTCCTCGGTACTCATCTGCTGCGGTGCGGCGCGCTTGGCGTGCACCGCGCGGATCAGCTTCTCGAACTCGTCGCGCGCCGCTTCCTCGGTGCGCTTGCGGTGTTTGGCCAGCTGCTCGTCGGACATGCGCGTCGCCTGCCCGCGGAAATCGAGCAGGCGCAGCACCTTGTGCGGATATTCCGTCGAGTGCACGGCGCTCTGCAGTTCGGAGTACTCGCCGAACACCCGCGACCAGAACTTCACCGCCGGCATCAGGCGCTCGTAGCGCGGGAACTGCAGGTCGCTGTGCACGGCTTGGGCGCCGCCCGGGAGCTTCGGGAACGCGACCGACGACAGCTCGCCGGCCTGCGGTTCCGGTACCGAGATCAGTTGTGGGGTCGCTTCGTCGGCGGGGGCGGGGGCGGCTTGGGCATGCGCCTTCATCAGGGCGCAGAAGGCCAGCGGGATCAGCAGGAGCCGGTACGAATGAGGGACAACGAAACTCACTGCTTCATATCCATGACGGTGAAGCCGTCGGCGCGACGGTACGTGCGGAAATGGTAGGCGCGGCTGCGGCCAGCGGCAACGGTTTGATTGATTTGTGCGCACGTCGGCCCGCCCGGCGGTAGCCTTGCTAAGCTAGCTGTCCGCCCAGCCACAACGAACACAACGATGGCGCACCCCTATCCGGCAATCGAGCCGTATCGCACGCACCGCCTGCGGGTGTCGGAGTTGCACGAACTCCATGTCGAGGAGTGCGGCAATCCAGACGGCGCGCCGGTCGTTTTCGTGCACGGTGGCCCCGGCGGCGGCACCGAGCCCTGGCAGCGCCAGTTCTTCGATCCGCAGAGCTATCGCATCGTGCTGTTCGACCAGCGCGGCTGCGGCAAGTCGACGCCGCACGCGGAGCTGCGCGAGAACACGACCTGGGATCTGGTCGCCGACATGGAGAAGATCCGCGAGTTGCTGGGTATCGACCGCTGGGTCGTGTTCGGCGGATCCTGGGGCTCGACGCTGGCTCTGGCCTACGCAGTGACCCATCCGCGGCACTGCAAGGCGCTGGTGCTGCGCGGCATCTTCCTGCTGCGCGAGGCGGAGATCCACTGGTTCTACCAGGAAGGCGCGAGCTGGATCTTCCCCGACGCCTGGGAGGCCTACGTCAAGCCGATTCCGGAGGCGGAGCGCGGCGATTTCGTCAAGGCCTATTACAAGCGCCTGACCAGTCCCGATTCAGCGGTGCGGCGTGAGGCGGCGAAGGCCTGGAGCGTCTGGGAAGGCGTGACCAGCAAGCTGTTCCCGAGCGGCGACATGGCCGCGCGTTTCGGCGAGGACCACTTCGCCGAGGCCTTCGCGCGCATCGAGTGCCACTACTTCATCAACAAGGGCTTCTTCGATCGCGACGACCACCTGCTTGCGCATGTGCACAAGATCCGCCAGGTGCCCGGCACGATCATCCAGGGCCGCTACGACGTCGTTTGCCCGATGAAGTCCGCCTGGGATCTGCACCGTGCCTGGCCCGAGGCCGAATTCATCGTCGTACCCGACGCCGGCCACGCCGCCAGCGAGCCCGGCATCCTGTCCAGGCTGATCGAAGCGACCGACCGCTACCGCAAGCTGTAGCGGCAGGCTCCGGCACGGGCTCAGAAGCTGCCCTGGTGCATGCCGGCGCCGGGCAGGTTCAGTACGCGGCCGTCGGAGAGCTTGAGCGTTGTCGGCCCGTCGACCGTGAGGTCGTATTGCACCGGTGCCGACGTCAGGCAGGT
>JBAZXW010000038.1:0-43180 GCA_041659605.1 Sinimarinibacterium sp.
CCCGCCAAACTTGTCCGCCGACACCTTCGTCAGTGCCGCCGTCGTCGTCGTCTTGCCATGGTCCACGTGCCCGATCGTCCCCACGTTCACGTGCGGCTTCTTGCGCTCAAACTTTTCCTTCGACATGTCTCAGGCTCCGATAATCCAGTGGACCGCTGTGGCTAAGAAAAACCAAATGCGCGGAGATCGGCCCTGCCGATACCCACGCCAAGAATCTGGTGCCCACCACTGGAATCGAACCAGCGACCTCACCCTTACCAAGGGTGTGCTCTACCGACTGAGCTAGGTGGGCAAAACGTTTACCGCAAACTCTCGTCTGGAGCGGGTGAAGGGAATCGAACCCTCGTCGTAAGCTTGGAAGGCTTCTGCTCTACCATTGAGCTACACCCGCTTCACGCGCTCTTGCTGCAAAGACATCACTGAGTGCATTCCCGCACTCTCTACCGGCTTCACTACTGGTGGAGGGGGTAGGATTCGAACCTACGTAGGCATAAGCCAGCAGATTTACAGTCTGCCCTCGTTGGCCGCTTGAGTACCCCTCCTCCGGCCCAACGGGGCATGAGGCCCCGAAAGGGCCGCGTATTGTCCGCGCGGCCATCCACTCCGTCAAGGAATTTTGTGGCTGCGATTCATGTCCCTCGCGGCTTTGCGCGACGGGTCGGCGGCGCCGCAAGCGGATTGTCCGGCCAAGGGTGTCGGGGGTAGCGCCCCTTCATGTCTTTTTTCACGTCGGCGTAGCTACCGGCCCAGAACCCGCCCAGATCGGGCGTCACCGCGATGGGGCGCTGCGCCGGCGACAGCAGCTCGATCACCACGCGCGTGCGGCCGTCGTTGATGGTCGGCGTCGTCGCGCAGCCGAACATCTCCTGCAACCGCACCGACAGCAGCGGCGCCTCCGGCGGCCGGTACTGGAGACGGATGCGCGAGCCGGTCGGCACGTCGATGTGCGTCGGCGCCAGGCGGTTCAGGCGCTGCTGCGCCGCGTAATCGAGCCGGGACTCCAGAATCGAGCGCAAATCCAGGCGGGTCAGATGCTCGCGCCGCGTGATGCCGGCCAGGTGCGGCCGCAGCCAGTCCTCCAGCGCGTCCGTCAGCGCGGCATCGCCGACATCGGGCCAGTCCTCGTCGGCGCGCCAAGCGCGCAGCGACAGCACGCGGGCCTGCCACTCCCGCGCCGCGTCGGTCCACGGCAGCACGTCGATGCCGAGTTTGCGGATTCCCTCAAGCATCGCGGGAGACGTGTCGATGCCGTCCTCGGGACGCAAGGGTCGGCGCTCCAGCACCAACGCGCCCAGGCGCAACTGTCGCTCGGCGACGACGGTTTCGGTCGCCGCATCCCAGGCCACGTTGGCCTCTCGTCGCAAGGCCGACGCATGGTCGGTGCGCAACGCCGCCTCATCGAACGCGGCGGCCAGGCGGATGCGCCTCTGCGGACCCGGTTGCCAGTGCGCAATGGCCAGCCAGTCCTGCTGCGCCAGCGGATCGGCTTCCGGCAAGCGTGCTTCGCCGCCATCGGCGCACTGGTAGGCCACCTCGCGCACACCGCGATGGCCGGGCCGGCGACGCGCGATCCGCTCCGGATAGGCCCAGGCGACGATGCGCGCGATATCGCCCGCAGTGTCGGGCCGCGCAATGTGCGATTCCCCCGCGGCTTCGCCAAGCAGACGCTGGAACTGCTGGGCTGCATCGCTCACGCGCCGCTGCGCCGCCGGCTCGGCGCGCCGGTTCAAGTAACGCTCGACCGCGTCGGCCAGGTCGACGCTGCCGCCGTCGCGCTCGTCGAGCGCCGCCGCCACCCAGGTCGCCAGGGTGCCGAGTCCCTTTTCCTGGGCGCGCAACAACATGTGCGCGCGGCGCGGCGTCGTCGGCAGGCGTGCCAGTGCACGGCCATGCGCGGTGATGCGCCCGTCGCCGTCGATCGCCTCAAGCTCCGACAGCAGCTCGCGCGCGTAGCTCCAGGCCGCTTGCGGAGCTTGATCCAGCAGACGCAGGCGCTCCGGGCTGTCCGCGCCCCAGGCCGCGAGTTCCAGCGCGAAGCGCGTCAGATCAACTGCGAGAATTTCCGGCGTGTCGTAGGCCGGCAGCACGCCCTGCTGATCCGCGCTCCACAAGCGGTAGCACACGCCCGGCCCCAGGCGGCCAGCGCGGCCGGCGCGCTGGTCGGCGGACGCGCGCGAGACGCGCTGCGTTTCCAGCCGATCGGCGCCTGCGCCCAGATCGAAGCGCGCGACCCGCACCAGACCGCCGTCGACCACCGTGTGCACGCCCTCGACGGTCAGGCTGGTCTGCGCCAGGTTGGTCGACAGGATGACCTTGCGCCGCCCGCGCGAATCCGGCAGCAGCGCGGCGTCCTGCTCCTGCGCCGAGAGTTCGCCGTACAGCGGGAACACGCCGACGGTGTCGGTCAAGCGCTCCTGCAAGCTGCGCTGCGCGGCGCGGATCTCGCGCGCACCTGGGAGAAAGGCGAGCACGTCGCCTTCGGTTTCGCGCAGGGCGGCAACGACGCCATTGGCGACGGCGAGGCCGTGCTCCGCATCGGCCGGCACCGGCCGATGGCGAATGTCCACGGGGAACAGCTGGCCGCCGCTCTCGACGACCGGGGCTCCACCCAGCAGTTGCGCCACGCGCTGGGTGTCCAGCGTCGCCGACATCACCAGCACGCGCAGGTCCGGGCGCAGGTTCTCGCGCGCATCCAGAGCCAGCGCCAGCGCGAGGTCGGCATCGAGCGAGCGCTCGTGGAACTCGTCGAAAATCAGCAGCCCGGTATCCGGCAGTTCCGGATCGGATTGCAGACGGCGCGCGAGCAGACCCTCGGTCACGACTTCGATGCGCGTTGCCGACCCGATGCGGCGCTCGAAGCGCACCTGGTAGCCGACGGTCTGACCGACCGCTTCGCCGAGCAGGCTCGCCATGCGCCGCGCCGCGGCGCGCGCCGCCACCCGGCGCGGCTCCAGCATCACGATCTTGCGCCCCGCCAGCCACTTCTCGTCCAGCAACGCCAGCGGCACGACCGTGGTCTTGCCCGACCCCGGCGGCGCCGACAGCACGGCACAGCCGGCCGCGAGCGCCGGCCGCAACGCATCCAGCGTCTCGAGTACCGGCAGCTGAGGCAGGGAGAGTTTCACGATGCGACCGTTGGCGGGCCGCATAGTGTATTGAACCGCGGCGCAGCTCAGGGCGGCGGGGGGATGTCCATCGAAACGACGCGGACGCTGTCGATCGCCACGGTATTCATCGTCACGGTGGCGGAGCCGAGCTGAATGCCGAGTATCTGCAGCAGGGGATCGAGCAATGAGTCAACCAGTGCGCCGGTCGGCGCAAGGAGGGTCCCCAGCAGCGCCACCACCGGGTCGAGCACGGCATCGAGGATGTCGCTCACCGGGATGCACAGGAGCAGCAGCAGGCAGACGCTGGAGTTTTCGTCGGGATGCGCCGGATCGGAAGCCGAAATCGCCAGGCTGTCGAACAGCGACGACAAGGCGCCACCGAGCAGACCGGTCGAGCCGACGGTCTGCGGATTGTCGGCGACGGGCGCGTCGGGTGGCACGCCTGCGGCCAGCCAGTACGGCGTCGCGCCGTCCGCCTCGATCCAGTCGAAATCGGTCACCGCAGCCGGCAGCGGATCCTTCGCGCCGCTGCCGACCGTGGTCGCCGCCGGGCCGTCGAGGAACAGGTTCACATCGATGCTCGCCAGGAGGCCACCGAGCAGGTCGATCGAGACGCCGAGCAACTGCGCCGCGCCGTCGCTGATGTCCGGCGCATCGAGGGGATCGCCGGAAAATGTGCCGAGCTTGAGATCAGCCACCGCTGCGCGCGCGCTCAGCTCGGTCGCCAGACCCGGCGTGGCGCTGCGCGGACACTCGATGCGGTCGAGATAGGCCGAGGCCTTGGCGACTTCGAGATCGATGCCCAGATTCAGCGGCTCGATGTCGACCGACCCGAGCAGACCGCCGCCCAGCAGCACGGTCAGCGCGTCCGACACCGTGCTGAGCGCATCGACCTGCAGGCGCACCATCAGGCGGATCTGCGCGGTATGCGCCTCCGCCTCGCCCGGACGGCCCATGCCGCTAAACTGCGGCGGCTCGAGCACCTGCAGAAAAGAATTGAGCGTCGCCACGCCCGGAATGCTCAGCACCACGGGCAAGGCGATCGGCGTCGCACCGCCGGTCGGATCGGCGTTGGACGCCGCACCGGCGGCAATCAGCAGATCGAGCAGATTGACCATCGGCACGTCGGCGCCGCTGTCGTCGACCGAGGGAAACAGATCGCCCAGCGGCACCGGGTTGTTGCTGCCCGCCTCGGCCGCGTCCGCAAGGTCGCCGAGCAGGCCGGTCACGGCACTGTTCGCCGTCCCGGCGAGCGTGCCGGCGAGGCCGTTGAGCAGATCGCCCAGCAGCGGATTCTGCGCCTGCAGCGCCAGGGGATTGGACAGGTCCTGCACGTCCACCCCGATCGCAGTCGCGAGCTGTCCGAGCGAAACGGTCGCGCCCGCCAGCCCGTTGTAGTCCGCGACCGTGAGATTGATGTTGCCGCCAAGCAGCCCGGAGAGCAGCGCGTTGACGATCCCGCCATTGAGCGCCAGCAGACCGCTGCCGACGTAGAAGCTGCCGACCGCGGCCTGTTCGGCGGTTGCCGACGCCGTGAGGAACTTGCCCGCCTGCGAAGGCAGCACCGGCAGGAACGGTTTCGGAAACGGCTGGCTCAGCGTCACCCGCACCGCTTCGGCGTTTTCCGCCAAGGTGGTTTCGAGACTGCGATAGGGGCTCGCGTGATCGTCGTCTTCCGGATTGACGACGGTTTCGCCCAGATCGACCTGCGTCGCCGAAAGCGCGCCTGCGGCGATGCCGTTGCTGAGCAGGGTTTGCTGGACCAGTGCCTCGATGTCGGCCTGTGTGGGTGTGCCTTCGATCGACTCGACCGCACAACCGCCGACCACGCGCGCCGCGTCGAGCGCCGCCAGATTGGCCTGCTTCTGCAGCGCCGCCTGGGCCGAGTAGATGCGCCCGATCTCGATCGCGAACATCACCGCCGTGATGGTGGCCAGCAGGGCGATCGCGGCAAAGACCGCAGCGGCGCCTTGTTGGGCCCGCCTTCCTTTGCGGAAATATGTCTGCGCCGTCATCGTCCTGAAGTCCGCTCCCAGCTGGAAACGAGCTTTGCAGGGAGCAGCGTGCGATCGACGGTCCGGCCGTTCGGCGGTGCCGCTCAGCCGACGAAGTGCACTGCAGCAATGCCGATCAGGCGCGCCGGGCGAGAGCCAGCAGTCCTTCCAGCACCAGGTGCGGACGGTGGTCCCAGCCCGGCGGCAGGTGCGGGCACAGCAGTCCGGCATCGCCGCCGGTGATCAGGCGGCGCGCGCCGGCGCCGACCGCGGCGGCACCGCGCTCGATCGCGCCCAGGCAGGCCAGGAAGGCGCCTTCGCGCACGCAGGCTTCGGTGTCGCGACCCAGCTGGCCGCGATAGGAGTCCGGGCTGTGCCGGGTCTCGAAGCGCGTGTGCCCCAGCGTCGCGCGCTGCTGGGTCTGCAGTCCGGCGCAGATCACGCCGCCCAGGTGCTGGCCGTGGCCGTCGACGCAGTCGATCGTCAGCGCCGTGCCGGCGTCGACCACGCAGCACGCCGAAGGCGCTTGCGCCCATGCGGCGATCATCACCAGCCAGCGGTCCACGCCCAGCCGCTGCGGCTCGGCATAGGCACTGCTCAAGCCGTGCCAGTGCGCCGAACTGCGTGCGAACCGCGGATCGGTGCCATAGCGCTGCCGCAGGGCCTGCGCCAGCGTCGCCTCATGCGCCGCGCCGGTGACGTGCGCCACCCAGACCTCGGCGGGGATCTCGGATGGCAACTCGAGCACCGCCGCGGCCGGATCGCCGTGATGCGCGGCGGCGCCGGTGCGCAGCAAACCGTTCTCGTCCGCCAGCGCCCACTTGAGCCGCGAGTTGCCGATGTCGAGCAGAAGATTCATGAGCACACTACAGACGTACGCTGACTTCGCCGGAATGGAGCAGGTGCCGCTGTCCGCCGGCGTCGACGATCAGGGCGCCGTCGGCATCGACGCCGCCGGCGCGGCCCTCGAAGCTGTGATCGCCCTGCACCACTCTCACGCTGCGATCGCGGGTGACATCGAGCGCCGCCCAGGCGCCGGCCCATGACGCAAATCCTGTTGTGCCGTAGGCCGAGAACAAACCATGCAATGCGCGCAGCAGTTCGATGGCCAGCGCATTGCGGCTGACCGCCGGCCGGCCGGCGGCGCGCAGGGCCTCATCCAGATTGATCCACGGTTGCAGAACCTGATCTTCGGGCAAGGCCGGGACACACAGGTTGATGCCGATCCCGGCGACGATCCGGCAGCGGCCGCCCGCCTCGCCGCGATGTTCGAGCAGGATGCCGCCGAGCTTGCGACCGCCGACCTGGATATCGTTCGGCCACTTCAGCCCGACCGCTTCGAGCCCGTGCGCACGCAAGGCCTGCGCGCAGCACACGCCCGCCGCCAGCGGCAGCGCGCCCAGCTGTGGCGGAATCTCGTCGAACGACCAGGCCAGCGACAATGCCAGCTGCGCACCGAAGGGCGACATCCAGCTGCGACCGCGCCGGCCGCGTCCGGCGCTCTGCACCTCCGCCAGCAGCGCCTGCGGATCCGCCTCTGCGGGTGCCGCCATCGCCCGCGTGCTGGTCGAATCGGTGACGGTCAGCACGTCGACGCGCAGTTGCGGCAGCGCCGCGCGCAGGCGCATCACGTCGAGACGTTCGATCGCAGCCGGCAGCCGGTAACCGACGCCCTGGCGCGCCTCGACCTGCATTTGCCAGTCGGCAAGCCGGGCGATGCGCTTGGCCAGCGCCGCGCGGCTGATGCCGGAGGCCTGCGCCAGGTCTTCGCCGGAGTGCCACTGGCCGTCGGCCAGCCGATCGACCAGCGTCAGCAACTCCGCCTCGCTCAGTGCGTGAGCCATCGCCGCCACATCATCGCTTTCTCGAAGCGGTGCTCGCTGCCGGCGAGCAACCTGCGGACATTCTCGCGGTGCTTCCAGGTCACCAGCACCGCCATCGCCAGCGTGAACGCGCCGGCCGCGGAGAACAGGCCCGCGGCGCTGAAACAGGTCACATAGAGAATCGCGACGAGCGTGGCGACGATCGTCGCCAGGCTCACGTAGCCGCTGAGCACGACCACCAGCACGAAGCTGCCCAGCAGCCACGGCAGCGAGGCCGTCAGCAGGGTGCCGAAGACGCCGGCGAGCGTCGCCACGCCCTTGCCGCCGCGAAAGCCGGCGAACACCGGATAGCAATGCCCGACGGCGACGGCGACGCCGCAGACGTAGGCCTGTTCGCCGCGCGCCAACAGCGGCTGGCCCATGGTCGGCAGCAGCGGCACGAGCCAGCTCGCACAGACGCCCTTGAGCACGTCGATCGCCAGTACCGCGAGCGCGAACTTCGCGCCCTGCGTGCGCAGCGCGTTGGTCGCCCCCAGATTGCCGCTGCCGTGCTGGCGCAGGTCAATGCCGCCGCGCAGCGCGCCGACCACCTGGCCGCCCATGATCGTGCCGGTGAGATAGGCCAGCAGGGTCTGCAGAATGGTGTCGATCATCGCCTCAGGATCCCAGCCAGGCCTTGCGTCGCGCCAGCGTGACACCTTCAGCCTCGGCCAGCGTCAGCACCCAGGTGTCCGTTCGCGCCGGCGCCGGCGTGATGTCGAGCCGCAGCAGTGCGTCGTCGCGGAACAGGTGCAGCGCGACGGCGTGGTCCGGCTTCAGCTGCGCGAGTGCCTCGCTCCAGCCGCCGCTGCTGACGCGCCAGCCGTCGAGCGCGATCAACTGGTCGCCGGCATGCACACCGGCACGCGCGGCGGGACTGGCGCTGAGCACGCTGGCGACGCGCGTGTCGCCGGCGCGCAGCTGCAGACCGGTCCACACCGGCAGCGGCGTCTTCGCGGAACGGCCGCCGTCGTCCTTGTCGCCATGCGCCGCACGGCGCTCGACCTTCACGCCGAAATCGGCGAGCAACTCCGCCAGCGGCAGCGGCCCGGTCGAACGCAGCGCACGATCGAAGAACGCGCGCAGGTCCAGACCCGACACCTCCTGGGTCAATGCTTCCAACCCGCCCTCCGGCACCGGCACGCAAGGAGCGCCCCAGCGCTGCCAGGCAGCGCGCATCACGTCGTCGAGTGTCTTGTCGGAGCGCAGACGCAGGGTCAGATCGAGACACAGCGCCGCGAGCGCACCCTTCACGTAGTAGCTGACCGTCGCGTTCGGGCTGTTCTCGTCCGGCTGGTAATACTTGGTCCAGGCCTCGAAACTCGCATCGGCCAGCGACTGCACTGAAGCGCCGGGCGCGCGCTCGATGCGCGTCGCGGTCTCGGCGACGATGTCGAGGTAGGTCGCCGCATCGAAGAGGCCGGCGCGCAGCAGGAACAGGTCGTCGTAGTACGAGGTCACGCCCTCGTAGTGCCAGAGGTCGCGCGTATAGGCTTCGGCGCCGAGATCCGACTCGGCAAAGCGCTGGGCGGTGACGCGCTTGACGTTCCACAAGTGAAAATACTCGTGGCTGCACAGGCCCAAGAAACCGCGATACTCCTTGCTCAGGCCGGACTCGCCCGAACGCGGGAAGTCCTTGCGGCTGCAGATCAGGGCGGTCGAGCCGCGGTGTTCGAGTCCGCCGTAGCCGTTGCCGACGACGTGGGTCAGGAACAGGTACTGGTTGAAATCCGGACCGCGCGCCGGCGCCTGGCCGAACAGCTCGCGCTCGACATGGCAGACCTTGCGCAGATCGCCGACGACGCGCTCGCGATCCAGCTCGCAGCGCCCAGAGAGCACCAGCGCATGCGGGATGCCGTCGACATCGAAGTCCAGCCGCTCGAAGCGGCCCATCTCGACCGGATGGTCGATCAGTTCCTCGTAGTCGCCGGCGCGATAGCGGCCGAAGCCGGCAGCGTCGACCGCAACCGCCGTGAGCGAGGTCGCGACGCGCCAGTCGGCACAGTCGGGATCGTCCGGGCGTTCGAGCTGAAGCTCGAAACCGTCTTGCTCCCGGCCGGCCGGGCAGTAGAACAGCGAGCTGCCATTGAAGAAGCCGCGCCGCACGTCGAGCCAGGCCTTGCGCACCGACGCGTCGAAGGCATGGACGCGATAGCGCAGCGTCAGCGGCCCCGCACACGGCGCAGCACGCAGCGAGCGCTTGTCGATGCGCTCGACCGCAATCGCCTGCCCGCCGCAATCGGCCGACAGATCGACGACATGCTTGGCGAAATCGCGCACCAGGTAGCTGCCGCGAATCCACGAAGGCAGCCGGAACACCTGCCCCGCCGGGTCCGGGCGATCGACGCTGCAGCGGACTTCGAACAGGTGCTCGCGCGGCAATACCGGGCGCACCCCGTAACGGGTCATGGACATGGGCGCTGCGCCGATCTACGCACGGATCTACTGGATGTCGAACACTTGCCGCATGAGGTCCGTGGTCCGCGCACGCGGATTGCGGCGGATGCGTGCCTCTTCGGCCGCGACCATGTAGAAAATGCCGTCCAGCGTGTTCGTCGTGACGAAGGCGTCCAGGTCAGTGCCTTCGACGCCGGCCTTCTGCAGCAATGGACCGTAGTCGCCCATCAGCGATTTGTACTTCTGCGTCGCGCCGGCCTGCTGCGTTGCCGCCTCCACCTTCAGGCGCACCTGCGCCTCCAGCGCCGGCCCGGCCGTGCGCCGCAGATACTGGGTGGCTGCGTCTTCGCCGCCCTGCAGGACGCCGCGCACGTCTTCGATCGTCATCTGCCTGATCGCCTCGGAGAAGTATTGCGCGACCTGGGGCGTGGCCTGCTCGGCCGCGTTGTTGAGTGCCAGATGGAAGGCATCGAGCGGCTGGTTGAGCCCGAGCGTGCGCAGCGTACGCTCGGCTTTCGCCAGACTCGCCGGCAATGGGATGCGCACGGCGGCGTTGCTCCAGAAGCCGGTCGGCCGCCCCAGTATTCCCACCGCCGTCTCGACGCCCTGATACAGCGACTGCTGCAGCGCCGTGGCGATCTGCAGCTCGCTCAGTGCCACCGCCGGCGGCGCGCTTGCGGCTGGCTGGGCCGCACCAGGATCGTAGGCGACGCATCCACTGAGCAAGCCGAGCGCCAGCGCCCAGGCACCTGTCCGAAGTTGACTCTGCATCGATGTTCCCCTGCCCCTATGGCGCTTTCAGAAAGATCGGATTGCCCAGTGTAGTGCGCGACGTGGCATCGCGCGTCTCGATCCGCCACATCGTGCCCAGGGGACCTTCGCCGAGCGGATCGCGGAACGCCGGCAGGCTGACTTCAAAGGGATCTGCGGTGATCGGCACCGCGAAAAACAGCAAGCCGTCGCGCAGCACTTCGAGCACCTGGTTCTGGCCGCCAGTGACGACGATATCGAGTGTCGCGGTTTCGAGATTGCCGATCGTCAGCGTGTCGCCGAAGATCGCGCGACGTCCGTCGCTGGCGGTCGCCGAAAATTCCAGCGCCGGACTGCGCTCGACGCCGCGTGTGCGCACATAGGCGTGCCCGGCCTGCAGGGCGGCGGTGAGCGCGGCGCGCGACAGGTTCTCGGCGTAGACCGCGGTGACCGACGAGCCGTAGCCGCGGCGCTGGCGTTCGGCTTCGTCCGGCTCCACGCCCTTGGAGTCCGAGCCGGACACGCCGGTGATGCGGTGCCCCTGGCGCAGATGGTCTTCCCACAGCTGGATCGCCGTGGTCATGAACGGATTCTCGATCTGGCCGGCCGGCAGCGGCACGCCGATGTCGTCCGCGGTCGCAATCACCGGGCCGTTGAGAATCTCGATCGTGTCGACCTGGCTCCAGTCGATCTGGTCGCCGAGCGTGAATTCGCAGCCGCGGCAGAAGTTGGAGAACACCGGACCCGGAAAGCTGGTCGGGTGATTGACCTGGAACAGCGCACCGTCCGCCTTGGCGTCGCGCTGGACGTCGCCCAGGTTCACATCCTCGAAGCCGTGCCGGTACTCGAAGGTCGACGGCGTCTCGCCGTGCGTGCTGGCGTGTCCGAAGTAGGTGATGATCTCGCGCCCCGGCCAGATCAGCAGGTCCGGGTTCGCACGCTCCACCGCACCGAGCGTGCGCCAGTGCTGCCCGGTCACGTATTCGGTGACCATCAGGAAATCGAGCCTGGCGGCACGCGCCTGCGCGATAAACGCATCCCAGTCCGGCGCATTCGGATTGGAGTGGTAGGCGTGCATGTGGAAGTCGCCGTGGTACCAGCCGGCGGCGGATCGGGCGACATGGCTTGCGTCGACCGGATCATCCGCGAGCGGCACACCGCCGGCGGTTTTGCATTCGATGCGCACGATCCAGTCAGCGCCTTCGGGCCCGACGGCGGCGATGCCCAGTTCCGCGTACCAGGTGCCGGGTTCGATCGTCCCCGGCAGATAGCCGCGCTCGGCGGACGCCGCCTCGACGAAGACCGGCGCCTGCGCCTGGTCGATGCGCCCCTGGCGCGAGCCGGACCAGCCGCGGAAGCCGTCGCGCGCACGATAGCCGTGCTGATCCCAGAGACCCAGGTCGAAGGTCGTCGCCGTCAACGGCGTGCCCGGCAGCGAACCGCTCTCGGTCCAGCCGTACGCGACCTCGACCCGGCCGGTGCCGGGTGCGACCGCAAACGGCAGCATGCGGTAGGTCTTGGCGGCATCGGTCGCCGCATGGCCGGAATACTCGACGGCCGCGCCGCCAGGCGCGCAGTCGACTGCGGTTGCGGGCGTCGGGCTCGGGCTTGCGCTCGCCGCGGGCGTGGGCGTCGCAGTCGGCGTCGCTCCGGGGCCGGGCGTAGGCGTGTTCTGCGGCGCCGGGCTGGGCGTCGGGCTGGGCGCGGGGCTGGGCGTGGCCGCCGGGGTCGGGGTCGGGGTCGACGTCGCCGCCGCCGTCGCCGTCGGACTGGGCGTGGGCGTTGCGCCGGCGTTGCGCGCACCGGAACCGCAGGCCGACAAACCGACGAGCAATGCCAAGGGCAATGCGAGGGGCAATGCAAGTTTGGGCGTCATGCGCTCGATTCTACCGATCCGCATCGGTCGCCTTGGTTATGCTTCGTGCATGAACACCTCGCTTTCGCTGCGCTCGCACCTCCTCCGCCGGGTCGTCCGTTGGCTCGTCGCGCCGACCGTCAGCGGCACCGCACCGGTGGCCGCTCGCCGGCGCCAGCTGGAGCGGATCACGAAACTGTCGCGCCTGCGGTTCCCGGCCGGCTCGCAGATCGAAGCCACGCAGCTGGGCGGTGTGCCAGGGCTGTGGCTGCGCAACACGCGGGTGGCACGGAAACGCACCGTGCTCTACCTGCACGGCGGCGCCTATGCGGTCGGATCGACCGAGGTCTATCGCGAATTCAATGCGCATCTGGCCCGCGCCTGGCACGCGCAAGTCGCCGCCATCGACTATCGGCTCGCGCCCGAACACCCGTTCCCCGCTGCGCTCGACGACGCCTTTGCGGCCTACCAGGCGCTGCTCAAACAGGGCATCGCACCCGCCGACCTGGTGATCGCCGGCGATTCCGCAGGTGGCAATCTGACGCTGGCCTGCGCGCTGCGCGTGCGCGACGCCGGCCTGCCGCTGCCGGCCAAGCTGGTGCTGCTGTCGCCGTGGACGGACATGACGGTCAGCGGCAGCTCCGCGAACGACAAGCCGCGCGACGACATGCTGATCACGCAGAGCATCCGCAAGTCTGCCCGGGACTATCTCGCCGGCACGGATGCGAAGGCAGCGCTGGCGTCGCCCTTGTTCGCCGATCTGCGCGGCCTGCCGCCGACATTAATCCAGGTGACCGATACCGAAATCCTGCTCGACGACGCGCGTCGTCTCGCTGACGCCTTGCGCAAGGCCCAGGTGCCCACCGAACTGCGCGTCTGGCCCGGCCTGTGGCACGTCTGGCCGCTGTTCGCCGGCAAGCTGCCTGAAGCCGACGCCGCCGTTGCCGAAGCCGCCGCCTTCCTCGATCGCACATGAGCACGCGACACGGCGCTTTGCGCGCAGCGCAAACGGGGGCGGGAGCGCGCTCACTCATGCCCGCGTGCCACGTTCCGACCCCCGGAAGAGGGGACGCATGAGCCTAAGCCGCTGGCGTGACACCGGCAGCCGCTTCGATTTCCAGGGGCATTCGATCTTCTATCACCGGCATGGCGCCGGCTCCGCGGCGCTACTGCTGATCCACGGCTTTCCGACCTCGTCCTGGGACTGGGAACCGGTGTGGCCGGGGCTGTGCGCGCAGTTCCAGCACGTCGTGGCGCCCGACCTGCTGGGCTTCGGCTTCTCTGCACGTCCGCCGGGCCATCGCTATTCGCTGATGGAGCAGGCCGACCTGTGCGAAGCGCTGCTGGCCGCCTGCGGCGTGACTGACGTCCACCTGCTCGCGCACGACTACGGCGACAGCGTCGCGCAGGAGCTGCTGGCGCGCCATCGCGAACGCCTCGGCCAGGGCCTGCGCATCGGCTCGGCGGTTCTGCTCAACGGCGGCCTGTTCCCGGAAACGCATCGCGCCACCGGGACGCAGAAGCTGATGAAGAGCCCGCTCGGGCCGATCGCGGCCTGGCTGATGAGCGAGCGCAGCTTCGGCAAATCCTTCGCGCGGGTCTTCGGGCCGGAAACCCGGCCGTCGCGGATCGAGCTGCACGACTTCTGGCGCCTGGTGTCCGAGAACGACGGCCGGCGCGCGATGCCGCGGCTGCTGCGCTACATCGACGAGCGACGCAAGCATCGCGAGCGCTGGGTCGACGCGTTGATCCACGCGCGGGTGCCGCTGCGCCTGATCAACGGCCCCGAGGACCCGGTGTCCGGGGCGCACATGGCCGAGCGTTACCGGGAACTGATGCCCGACGCGGATATCGTGTCGCTACCCGGGATCGGCCACTACCCACAGTTCGAGGCGCCGGACCGCACGCTGCGCGCCTTTCTCGACTTCCATCGCAAGCGCGTCGCTCCCGGAGTGCCCGCCGGCTGACAGGCGGGCGTGGCAGCACTATGCTGCAGTCGCATGCACTCCTCGCGTGCCGGGTGCGCATCCATGACCGACGACACCGCCGTCACCGAATCCGGGAAGTCCGGCAGTTTTCCCGATCAGGCCCCTGAGCGGATCGGCAAGTACGAAGTGCGCGGCGAAGTCGGCCGCGGCGGCTGCGGCGTCGTCTACAAGGGCTTCGATCCTTTCGTGCAGCGCGACGTCGCGCTCAAGGTCGCGCTGCAGGATGCCGCGGTGCGCAGCGACGAAGACCACAAGCGCGCGTTCTTCGCTGAGGCCCGCGCTGCGGGCATGCTGCAGCACCCGCATATCGTGTCGCTCTACGACGCCGGCGTCGAAGGCGATCTCAGCTACATCGTGATGGAGTTCATCGACGGCGAGACGCTGCTGCCGATGTGCCGGCCGAATACCGCGCGCATGCCGCTCGAACAGGTGATCGACATCGGCTTCAAGTGCGCCAAGGCCCTGGACTACGCCCACAGCAAAGGCGTCCTGCATCGCGACATCAAGCCCAGCAACATCATGCTTATGCGCGACGGCACGCCCAAGCTGATGGATTTCTCGATCGCCGAA
Organism: Sinimarinibacterium sp.; assembly: GCA_041659605.1. Classification (GTDB taxonomy): domain Bacteria; phylum Pseudomonadota; class Gammaproteobacteria; order Nevskiales; family Nevskiaceae; genus Solimonas. Next base: position 14,524 of record JBAZXW010000038.1, read on the forward strand.
ATCCGCAGCGGCGACGGCGACGACAGCCCGAGAACGGTGATCGGCTCGCCGCCCTACATGTCGCCCGAACAGATCGGCCGGCAGCCGATGGGGCCGGCCAGCGACCTCTATTCCATGGGTGCGGTGCTGTTCCAGCTGCTCACCGGCACGCCGCCGTTCACCAACGCTCAGATCCCCGAGCTGTTCCGCGCGATCCGCAACCAGCCGGCGCCACAGCTCAAGGAACTGCGGCCGGACGTGCCGGAGGTGTTGTCGGATGTGGTTGCGCGGCTGCTGCTCAAGGATCCGACGCAGCGTTTCCAGTCCGGTGGGGAACTGGCGTCGATGCTGACGCGCCTGTTCGACCAGCTGCACAACGCCGGCCAGCAGATCAGCCGCCGCGAGTCGCGCGATTCGCTGCGCCGCCTGCATTTTTTCAACGGATTCGGCGACGACGAGATCGACGAGATCCTCAACGCCAGCACGATGATCACCTGCGCGCCCGGCGAAACGCTGATCAAGGAAGGCGAAATCGACAACGCGTTGTTCATCATCGCGCTCGGCTCGGCGGATGTGAGCAAGGGCGGCAAGGTGATCAGCCGGCTCGACAAGGGCGACTGCATCGGCGAAATCGGCTTTCTCAGCGCGGCGCGGCGCACCGCGACCGTCGTCGCCGCCAGCCGCGTGCTCGCGCTCAAGGTGAACGCCACGCTGATGGACCAGGTCTCGCGCGACTGCCAGCTGCGCTTCTACAAGGTCTTCACCGAAACGCTGATCTACCGTTTGTCGATGACCAGCGCCAAACTGTCGGCCCTGTCGACGTAAAGTCGACTGCGTCACATTCAGCCGGCTTTCAGCCGCAGGCCTTACGCTGCGCCACGTCTTGTCCACTTGAGGGGGTTTTCATGAAGCACACATCCTTGCTGCAGGTCCTGACCGCGGCGACGCTGGCGTTCGCACTGGGCGCCTGTGCGCCCGATACCTCGACGCCGGAACCGACGCCGACACCCACGGCATCGCCGACCCCGGAGCCGACGCCGGCGCCGACGGCCAAGCCGGCACCGCGCCCGGTCTCGGCAGCGCCCAAGCCGGTGCAGCCGGCCGTCTGCGCCGACTGTGGCACGGTCTCGTCGATCACCGAGGTCACGCAGAAGGGCGAAGGCAGCGGCGCCGGCGCGGTCGCCGGTGCGGTCGCCGGCGGCGTCGCCGGCCACCAGTTCGGCAAGGGCAAGGGCAACGATGCGGCGACGGCCGCCGGTGCGATTCTCGGCGCGATCGCCGGCCACCAGGTCGAAAAGCAGGTGCGCTCGTACAAGACCTACGACGTCGCGGTGGCGATGGAAGACGGCAGCAGCCGCGTGATCAATGTCGGCGAACTCGGCGGCCTGTCGGCCGGCGCCCGCGTACGCGTCGAAGGCAACAACATCTACCTGCGCTGACGCGCAGGCAGTCGTTTCCGGCCCCGCGGACTGGTGTCCGCGGGGTTTTTGTTTGCGCGCAAACCAAGCCCTAAACTACCGCCCCTTTCCGGCTCCGGGCAGTTTCATGACGCAGGCAATGAAGGTACTGGTGATCGGCTCCGGCGGCCGCGAGCACGCGCTGGCGTGGAAGCTGGCGCAGTCGCCGCGCGTCACTGAGGTGCTGGTGGCGCCCGGCAACGCCGGCACCGCGCGCGAGGCGCGCTGCCGCAATGTCGCGGTCGCCGCCGAGGACATCGCCGGACTGGTCACGCTGGCACAGCGCGAACAGGTCGGATTCACCGTGGTCGGCCCCGAGACGCCACTGTCGCTGGGCGTGGTCGATGCGTTCCAGGCCGCCGGCCTGCGCATCTTCGGACCGCGCCGCAACGCCGCGCAGCTCGAAGCGTCGAAGGCCTTCACCAAGGATTTTCTTGCCCGCCACCGCATCCCGACGGCGCAGTACCGCGTGTTCAGCGCGGTCGAGCCGGCGCTGGGCTACATCGCCGAACGCGGCGCGCCGATCGTGGTCAAGGCCGATGGTCTGGCGGCTGGCAAAGGCGTTGTCGTCGCGCAGACGGTCGAGGAAGCGCAGACCGCAGTACGCGACATGCTCGGCGGCGCGATGCTCGGACAGGCCGGCGCGCGCGTGGTCGTCGAGGACTTCCTCGACGGCGAGGAAGCCAGCTTCATCGTCGTCGCATCGGGCACCCCCAAGGGCGTGCAGTACGTGGCGCTGGCGACCAGCCAGGATCACAAGCGCATCGGCGACGGCGACACCGGCCCCAACACCGGCGGCATGGGCGCGTACTCGCCGGCGCCCGTGGTGACTGCGGACGTGCATGCGCGCGCCTGCCGCGAAATCATCGAACCGACGCTGGCGGGCATGGCCGCCGAGGGTGCACCGTTCACCGGCTTCCTCTATGCCGGCCTGATGATCGACCGCACCGGTGCGCCGCGCGCGCTGGAATTCAACGTGCGCATGGGCGATCCGGAGACGCAGCCGATCATGATGCGCCTGGATTCGGACCTGCTCGATCTGCTGGAGGCTGCGGTCGACGGACGCCTCGAAAGTGTCGCGCCGCGCTGGTCGCCCGAGCCGGCGCTGGGCGTGGTGATGGCCGCGGCCGGCTACCCCGGCACACCGCAGAAGGGCGACGCGATCGCCGGGCTTGATGCCGATCTGGGCACCGCCAAGGTCTTCCACGCCGGCACCACCGACAAGGACGGCCGGGTCGTCACCAGCGGCGGCCGCGTACTCTGCGTCGTCGCGCGCGGCGCGACGGTACGCGCGGCGCAGCAGGCCGCCTATGCCGCGGTGAAGCACATCCGCTGGAGTGGCGCGCAGTACCGCAACGACATCGGTTACCGCGCGATCGCGCGCGAAAGCTGACGGTTCCTGCGAAAACGAAAAAGGCGCCGACGGCGCCTTTTTCGTTACCCGCAAGTGAAGAACCGATCAATTGCGCTTCATCGAATCGAAGAACGCGGCATTGGTCTTGGTCTGTCTCATGCGGTCGATCAGCAGTTCGACGGCGGCGATTTCGTCCATGTCGTGCAGCAGCTTGCGCAGGATCCAGACCTTGTTGAGATCGGTCGGGTCCATCATCAGCTCTTCCTTGCGCGTGCCCGAGCGGTTGATGTTGATCGCCGGGAACACGCGCTTTTCGGCGATGCGGCGCTCCAGGTGCAGCTCCATGTTGCCGGTGCCCTTGAACTCCTCGTAGATCACTTCATCCATCTTCGAGCCGGTGTCGACCAGCGCGGTGGCAATGATCGTCAGCGAGCCGCCTTCCTCGATGTTGCGCGCGGCGCCGAAGAAGCGCTTGGGCTTCTGCAGCGCATTGGCGTCGACACCGCCGGTCAGCACCTTGCCGGAAGACGGCGCGACCGTGTTGTAGGCGCGCGCCAGGCGCGTGATCGAATCGAGCAGGACGACGACGTCGCGCTTGTGTTCGACCAGGCGCTTGGCCTTCTCGATCACCATCTCGGCGACCTGCACGTGACGCGTCGCCGGCTCGTCGAAGGTCGATGCGACGACTTCGCCGCGCACCGTGCGCTGCATGTCGGTGACTTCTTCCGGGCGCTCGTCGATCAACAGCACGATCAGGTAGACGTCCGGGTAGTTCGCGGCGATCGACTGCGCGACGTTCTGCATCAGGATCGTCTTGCCGGCCTTGGGCGGCGACACGATCAGGCCGCGCTGGCCTTTGCCGAACGGCGCGACCAGGTCGATGATGCGCGCCGTGATGTCCTCGGTGGTGCCGTTGCCGCGCTCCATCTTGAACTGCTCGTCGGCGAACAGCGGTGTCAGGTTCTCGAAGTTGACCTTGCGCTTGGAGACCTCCGGCGGCTCGTAGTTGATCGTGTCGACCTTGAGCAGCGCGAAGTAGCGTTCGTTGTCCTTGGGCGAGCGCACGCGTCCGGCGATGGTGTCGCCGGTACGCAGCGCGAAGCGGCGGATCTGGCTCGGCGAGATGTAGACGTCGTCCGGCCCGGCGAGATACGAGCTGTCGGCGCCACGCAGGAAGCCGTAGCCGTCGGACATGATCTCGAGCACGCCCTCGGTCTGGATGTGATCGCCGCGCCGGGCCGCCGCCCGCAGCAGCGAGACGATCAGATCCTGCTTCTTTGCGCGGGCGATGTTTTCGAGCCCCTGCTCCTCGGCATGCGCCAGCAGTTCGGCTGCCGTTCGCTTCTTCAGATCCGGGACGCGGATGACCTTGGGTGGTTCGGTACGCACGTATTGCTGCGGCGCACCCATGCCCTCCGATTCATCGCCCTCGGTGGTCATGCCTTCCGGCAGCGCCTGCCGGGGACGCGGCATCGGCGCCGTGCCGTCGGCCATCGCCATCGATTCGGCTTCGGCTTCGGCCATTTCCTCTTCCAGCGCGAGGTCGTCCGGGAACCCGTTTCCAGGTCCGCCGCCGCCACCGCCGCCGCCGCCCTGGTTGGGATTATTGCCGCCGCCGCGGTTCTTGCCGGGATGGAAGCGCCGACGATGTTTCATGATGGTCTAGAGGTTCAGGCAATGTTGAGATGGGGAGCGACGAACGCAGCAAGCTGCGCCTTCGCGACGGCGCCGACCTGCGTTGCCGCCGGCACACCGTTCTTGAACAGGATCAGTGTCGGAATACCGCGGATGGCGAGCGCCGCCGGCGTCTGCGGATTTTCGTCGACGTTGAGCTTGACGACCTTGAGCTTGCCGGCGTTCTCCGCGGCAACCTGCTCCAGGATCGGCGCAATCATGCGGCACGGGCCGCACCATTCCGCCCAGAAGTCGACCAGCACCGGCTGCGACTGGCTCGCCTGCTTCACGTCCTGGTCGAAGCTGGCGTCGGTGACGGCGGAAATGTGTTCGCTCATGGAATGACCTCGGAATGAAATGGATCGTAGCCGGGGGGCCGCCCGAACCGCCGCAGGGGTCCGCGGGACATATCGAGCCGCGCAAAAAAGCCGCCGGGACGCTATGATTTTCGGATCGGGGAATTACTGCGGGCCGGGACAGCGGCGCTGATTCGGAATTCGCCGCACAGCCGTAGTAGGCCTATTTGAGCCGATCCGACTGCCGCTTGCAAGAGCACCGTATCTGCCAAATAACGACCATTCATGCGCCCCAGCCATCTTTCAGACACCCATTTCGCCGACCTCGGCCTGCATCCAAGCCTGCTGCAAGGGCTCGATTCCATCGGCTTTACGAACTGTACGCCGATCCAGGCCGCGGCCCTGCCACGCGCGCTGCGCGGGGAAGATCTAGCCGGCCAGGCGCAGACCGGCACCGGCAAGTCCGCCGCCTTCCTGCTAGCGGCCATGCATCATCTGCTGACCAATCCGCGCAAACCCGGAGACGATCCGAACCAGCCGCGCGCGTTCATGCTGGCGCCGACGCGCGAGCTCGCGGTGCAGATTCACAAGGACGCCGAGTTGCTCGGCGCGCACACCGGTTTGCGCCTGGTGGTCTGCTACGGCGGCGCCGGCTACGAGCAGCAGCGTTCGAACATCGAAGCCGGCGTCGACATCCTGATCGGCACGCCGGGCCGCCTGATCGACTATTTCAAGCAGGGCACCTACCACCTCAAGCAGATCGAGGTGCTGGTGCTCGACGAAGCCGATCGCATGTTTGATCTCGGGTTCATCGCCGACATCCGCTACCTGATCCGCAAGATGCCGGACGCGGCGAAGCGCAAGAACTACCTGTTCTCGGCGACGCTGTCGCACCGCGTGCTCGAACTGGCGTACGAGCACATGAACAATCCGCAGAAGATCGAGATCGAGCCGGAACAGGTCACCGCGGACAAGGTGCGCCAGGCGATGATCCATGTCGCCAACGACGAGAAGATGCCGATGCTGGTCGGCATCCTGCGCGGCCGCAAGCCGCTGCGCACGCTGGTCTTCATCAACACCAAGCGCGAGGCCGAGGAAGTCGAGAAAGGTCTGCGCGCCAACGGCTTCGAGGCGCACGTGCTGTCGGGCGATGTCTCGCAGGGCACGCGCCTGCGCCTGCTCGAAGAGTTCAAGGACGGCACGCTGCCGGTGCTGGTCGCCACCGATGTCGCCGCGCGCGGCCTGCATATCCCCGGCGTCGACATGGTCATCAACTACGACCTGCCGCAGGACGCGGAAGACTACGTCCACCGCATCGGCCGCACTGCGCGCGCGGGCGCCAGCGGCGACGCGATCTCGATGTGCTGCGAAACCTGGGTCTATTCGCTGCCAGAGATCGAGAAATACATCGGCGCCAAGATTCCGGCGCTCGAAGGCGGCCACGACCTGATCGCGGCCGACTACATCGCCGTCGCGCGTGAGCGCGGGCATCGCCATCGCAGCGGTCCCCCCGGCCGCGGCGGACCGCGCCGCGGCGGTGGCGGCGGCGGTCGTCCGCGCGGCCGACGTTAGGGCCGGTTCAACTCCGCGAGCGTCCGCACCGACGGCATCGCGTCGATCGGCCGTTCCGGCAGCTGGCTGTCCGGCTTGCGGATGCCGATCACCTGGTGGATATGAAAAGCCTGGGCGGACGACAGCACCGGCATGCTGTCGTCGACGAACAGCGCGCGTGACGGTTCGAACGGATGCGCGGCCCGCGCGGCTTCCCAGAAGCGCAGGTCTTCCTTCGGGAAGCCGAATTCGTGCGAACAGATCACGCGGTCGAAATGGCGCCGGAATCCGGTGTAGTCGAGCTTCAGCCGCCAGCTCGCCGGGTGCGCATTGGTCGCGATCCACAGATGGCGGCCGGACTCGCGTACCGCACGCAGAAATGCCTCGGCACCGTCGATCGGGCCGATGCGGTGACGGATTTCGTGCTTGAGCGCCGCCATGTCCAGGCCGGTCGCCTCGCTCCAGTAGTCGGTGCAGTACCAGGGCAGCGTGTGCTGCACCGCCTCGAACATCGGCCGCAGCACCTCGCGTGCGTGCAGCAGCGACATCTGGTGTTTGTCCGCGTAGCGCTGCGGCACCAGCTCGCGCCAGAAGTAGTTGTCGAAGGACAGATCGAGAATCGTGCCGTCCATGTCGAGGATCACCCACTCGACCGCGGCCCAGTCCACCCGTGCATTCACGCCGACATTCATAAGGCCCGTATGATACGGGCCCCGCTCACTGTCGCACCCGGAATCCGTTTCGTGAATCTGACTCCCACCGCCAGCCTCCTCGACGACATCATCGCCCTCGCCCGCAGCGCCGGCGACCGCATCCTCGAGGTCTACGAATCCGACTTTGCGGTGACCCACAAGGGCGACGATTCGCCGCTGACGCAGGCGGATCTGGCCGCGCACCAGGCCATCGTCGCCGGGCTGGAGCGCCTGACCCCGGGCATGCCGGTGCTGTCCGAGGAAGGCGCCGCTACGCCTTACGCCGTGCGCCGCGACTGGACGCAGTACTGGCTGGTCGACCCGCTCGACGGCACCAAGGAGTTCATCAAGCGCAACGGCGACTTCACCGTCAATATCGCGCTGATCGACCGCGGCGAGCCGGTGCTGGGTGTCGTTTTCGCGCCGGTGCTCAACGTCACCTACGCCGGCGCGCGTGGAGTCGGCGCGTTGCGCATCCAGGGCACGACACGCGAAGCGATCCGCACGCGCGGCTGTGCGCAGACGCCGGCCTTCGTGGTCAGCCGCTCGCACAAGGACGCCGCACTGGACACGCTGCTCGCAAGGCTGCCGGCGCATGAGGCAGTCAGCAAGGGCAGCTCGCTGAAATTCTGCCTGGTCGCGACCGGCGAGGCGGACCTCTATCCGCGCACCGGCCCGACCTCCGAATGGGACACCGCCGCCGGCCAGTGCGTCGCCGAGTGCGCCGGTGCCGAAGTGCTGACGCTGCCGGACCTGCAGCCGCTGCGCTACAACCAGAAGGACTCGCTGCTCAATCCCGGCTTCGTCGTCATCGGCGACCGCAAGGCCGGCTGGCGCGAGCGCCTGCAGACGCTCTGAGTTGGCCAGCGGCGACGGCTATCGCGAACGGATCGCCTCGGCGCTCGCCGCGCTGGGCCTCCCCCTCGAACTGCCGAAGCAGCGCCGCCTGTCGCTGTTCCGCGAAGCGCAGCGCCTGGCGCCGGTCGGGCTCGGCACCGACGGCCGCGACAAGCTGCTGACGCCGGTCGCCGCCCGCGCCTGGCTGGCGATGCATCGCCATGCCGCAGCCGAGGGCGTCGACCTGCGCCTGGTGTCCGCGTTCCGCAGCGTCGACTTCCAGACCGCGCTGATCCGCGCCAAGCTCGATCGCGGCGATGCGCTCGACGCGATCCTGCGTGTCAACGCGCCGCCCGGCTACAGCGAGCACCACAGCGGCCGCGCCGTCGACATCGGCACGACCGACTGCCCGGCGCTCGACGAAGCCTTCGAAGCCACGGCGGCATTCCGCTGGCTGCAGTCGCGTGCGGAATCATTCGGCTTCCGCATGTCGTATCCGCGCAACAACCCGCAAGGCTTTCTCTACGAACCCTGGCACTGGTGTTACGCGAAGCGCGGGTAATCCCGTAGCCCGGGCACAGCCCGGGAAACGCGTCACACCGCTCCTGGGCGGCACCCGGGCTACGAGGGATACCGGCGCTTACACAGCGACGCCGGCGAAGGTCTTCGCGTGCGGATGCGCGGGTGATGGCACGGTCTTGTCGTCGCGCAGCAGCTGCCAGGTCTGCATTCCGGCGGCACGTGCCGCGTCGAGTTCTTCGCCGACGTCGGACAGGAACAGCACCTCATCCCCTGCCAGCTTCAGCTCGGCAAGGATGCGCGCGTAGGACGCGGCCTCGCGCTTGCCGCCGATATTTGTGTCGAAGTACCCCGCGAACAGCGGCGTCAGATCGCCGTCGTCGGTGTGGCCGAAGATCAGCTTCTGCGCCTCGACCGAACCGGAGGAGTAGACGTACAGCGCCTTGCCGGCCGCGTGCCAGCGGCGCAGGTACTCGGGCGTGTCGGCGTAGACGTGCCCTTTCAGCTCGCCGGCCTCGTAGCCGGTTTTCCAGATCATGCCCTGCAGCGCCTTGAGCGGCGTCAGCTTGCGGTCCTCGGCAATCCAGCGTTCGAGCACATCAGCGGCCTCGTCCAGCGCAAGATCGCGGCCTTCGACCTGCTCCACATCGGCCAGCAGATGCTGTACCGCGTCACTGCCGGCCTGCGCGCGCAGAAAGCCGCGCATGTGCGATTTCGCATACGGAAACAGCGTCTGGTGGACGAAGTCGATCGAAGATGTGGTGCCTTCGATGTCGGTCACGATGGCTTTGATCACGCAGCGTTCTCGTACTTCGGAAATCGCTCGGCGATGGTGTCGCCGGTGAAGGTGCCCACCCAGCCTTCCGGGATGCGGAAGAAACGGATCGCCTTGAAGTTCGGCCGCGGCCCCATGTCGAACCAGTGCGTGGTGTTGGCCGGCAGGTTGATCAGGTCGCCGCGCGTGCAGACCAGCAGGTAGACCTTGCCGCCGCTGCGGATGTAGAACGCGCCGGAGCCGTCGACGAAGAAGCGCGTCTCGAAATCGGCGTGCGTGTGCTCGGCGAGGAACTTGCCGCGCGAGGCTTCGGCCTGCGGATGATCCGGATGCATGTTGACGACATCGACCGACTTGAAGCCGTACTTGGCATTCAGCGTGTCGATCGAACTCTTGTAGGCCGCCATGACTTCCTCGGGTGAGGCGGTCGGCGACAGCGGCTGCGAGGCCTCCCAGCGCTCGAACTCGACGCCCACCGCGGCAAGTCGGTCGCGGATCGCCTCGAAGCCCGCGTGCTTCTCCAGCGAGCGCGTGCCGTCGTGCTCTGAATAAACCGTCAGCGTGGTCATGTCTTCACTCCTTCTTGCGGCTACGAGTGCAGCTCGCACTCGAACATGAATTCCAGGGCCTCGACGCGCCAGCGCGCCTGCGCGACGTTCTCGCCCCAGGCGTACAGGCCGTGGCCGGCGATCACATAGGCCGGCGTCTGCGGATGGCGGCGCATATGTGCTTCGACCGTCGCGGCGAGGCGCGCGATGTCCTGGTCGTTGTCGAACACCGGCACGTCGACGGCGGCGGCGTGCGTCGCAATGCCGGGCAGCAGCTTGAGCAGTTCGTAGCCGGCCAAGCGGATGTTCGACCCACGCCGCGACAGCACCGTGTTGGCGATCGAATGCGTGTGCAGCACGGCGCCGATGCCGGCGCCGAAGCGGTAAAGCTGGCAGTGCAGCAGGGTCTCGTAGGACGCCGTGCGGGTGCCGTCGGTCGGCCGGCCGTCAAGATCGGCGACGAGGAAATCGGCCTCGGTCAGCTCGCCCTTGTGGCAGCCGGATGCGGTGATCAGCATCGACGTCTCGTCGCGCCGCGCCGAGAAATTGCCGCCGGTCGCCGGCACCCAGCCGCGCTGGTGAAACAGCCGGCCGGATTCGATCAATTGCTGGGCGAAAGTGACGTCGCGACTCATGGAGACGACTCGAACAGGGGGCGCACTGTAGCAGCCTGCCGTTACACGAGAAACAGCGCAGCAAGACCCAGGAAAATGAAGAAACCCATGCTGTCCGTTGTTGCCGTCAGGATGATGCTCGACCCCATCGCCGGATCGCGTCCCATCCGCTGCAACACCGCAGGCGACAGCACGCCGACCACCGCGGCCAGCATCATGTTCAGTGTCAGCGCCGCGGCGATGACGGCCGCCAGTGTTGCCTGCCGGTACAGCAGGAACGTGACGACGCCGAGCGCGCTGCCCCAGACGGTGCCGTTGATCGCGTTGATCTTCAACTCGCGCAGCAGGATCTGACGCAGCTGCGCGCCGCCAAGCTGGTTGAGTGCAAGCCCGCGGATCACCAGCGCGACGGCCTGGTTGCCGGTGTTGCCGCCGATGCTGGCGACGATCGGCATCAGGGTCGCCAGCACGACCAGCGCGGCGATGATGCCCTCGAAGGCACCAATGACCCGCGACGCGAGGAACGCCGTCATCAGGTTGATCGCCAGCCAGGGCCAGCGCCGGCGCGCGGCGCCCAGCACCGGCGCGAAAATGTCCTCGTCCGCCTCTGTCAGACCGACCTGGCGCAGCGACTCGGCCTGCGCGCGCTGGTGGATTTCGTCGACGACGGCGTCGACCGTGATGCGGCCGACGACCTGTCGGTGCAGGTTCACGACCGGCGCCGAGATCAGGTCGTACTTCTCGAACGCGGTGATGGCGTCGCGCACGTCGTCGTCGGTGAAGAAATACGTCGCCTGCGTGGTCATGACATCGGCGACGTGGCGCTCAGGCTCTTCGAGCAGCAGGCGATCGACTTCGAGTACGCCGCGCAGCACGTTGTTGCGGTCGACCACGATCAACTGGTTGCTGTGCACCGGCAGCTGCTTGCGCCGGCGCAGCAGGCGATGGACGGCCTCCAGCGTCGCGTCCTCGCGTACCGCGATGAATTCCAGGTCCATCGTCGCGCCGACGGTGCCGTCCGGAAACGACAGCACGGATCGCACCTCGGCCTGGTCGGCGCGGTCGAGCCGCTCGACCACCGCGTGGCGCAGCGTCTCCGGCAGGCTGCCGACCAGATCGGCGATGTCGTCCGAGTCGAGCGTATGAACGACCGCGGAAATCTCCTCCGCCGCCATGCCCAGCACGATCGAGCGGCGTACGGCGTCGGAGGCTTCCAGCAGCACCGCGCCGCGCCGCTCCGGCCGGACCAGCGCCCACGCCGCCGCACGCGCTTCCGGCGCCAGGCTTTCGAGCACGAAGGCGATATCGGCGGGATGGAACTGCAGCAGGCGCTGCGCCAGCGCAGCCTGATGCTGGCGCTCGACGAGCTGCGCGACGACGTCCTGCTTGCGGTTCTCGGAGCGCGACAGCAGCTCCTTCTCGATCGCCTGCCGCGACAGCAGCTCGATCACCTGGGCGCGGGCCTGCTCCAGGTGGCGGTGATGCGGTCGGGCTTCGGCGGCTTCGGGCATCGGCGGCAGGTCGGACTAGCAGCTATGTTACGCCTGCCGTATGACGGCCCCTCAACGCAAAGGGCCGCTTGCGCGGCCCTTTGGACCCCCGCCTGCGCGGGGATGATTTGAAGCGGCGGCGCCGCTTCAAATCACTTGATCTTCGCTTCCTTGAACGCGACGTGCTTGCGCACGACCGGATCGTACTTCTTCATCTCGAACTTGTCCGGCGTGTTCTTGCGGTTCTTCGTCGTGGTGTAGAAGTAGCCCGTGTCGGCGGTGGACACAAGGCGAATCTTTTCGACGTCCTTCTTTCTGGCCATGTCAGTTTCCTAGCAGAGTTCTGTGGGCTTAGATCTTCTGGCCGCGCGAACGCAGCTCCGAGATGACCGCCTCGATACCCTTCTTGTCGATGATGCGCATCGCGTTGGCGGACACGCGCAGCGACACGAAACGCTTCTCGGACTCCAGCCAGAAGCGATGCGTGTGCAGGTTCGGCTCGAAACGGCGGCGGCGCCGGTTGTTGGCGTGCGAAACCGTGTTGCCAACGATCGGCCGCTTGCCGGTGACCTGACAGACTTTGGACATGACAGCAAACCCCGAAAAATGCCCCTGTATGGGCGACTTGGCTGCAGCTGCAGCGGATACGGGCGAAAAATCAACCCGAAAAAGGGGCGCAATTGTGCCAGCGCGATCCCGCAAGGGCAAGCCCCGGGGTGCGAGCCAGCCGATTTTGCGCCCTGGCCCAGGGACGGGGGTACCATCCGCACAACCCCCGCAGCCGCCCGCAGGGCGGCCAAACTGGAGAGGTGCCATGACGCATCACACCTACAAAACCATTGAACTGACAGGTTCGTCGCCCACCAGTATCGAGGATGCCGTCAGCAGCGCGATCGCCATGGCGGCCAAGACCGTGCACAACATGCGCTGGTTCCAGGTCACCGAGACGCGCGGCCACATCGACAACGGCAAGGTCGTGCACTGGCAGGTGACAATGAAGCTGGGATTCTCGCTGGATCATTGACCGCCGCCACACCGGCGAACGATCACTCCTTGTTCAGCTTCTTCATCAACGGCGTGATCAGATCCATCGGCAGCGGGAAGATGATCGTCGAGTTCTTCTCGCCGGCGACATCGATCAGGGTCTGCATGTAGCGCAGCTGCATCGCCTGCGGCTCCTTGGACAGCTCCGCGGCGGCTTCGCGCAGCTTGACTGCCGCCTGCATCTCGCCCTCGGCGTGGATGATCTTGGCGCGGCGCGTGCGCTCGGCCTCGGCCTGGCGCGCGATCGCGCGGATCATGCTCTCGTCGATGTCGACGTGCTTGATCTCGACGTTGCCGACCTTCACGCCCCAGGCGTCCGTGGCCTTGTCGAGGATTTCCTGCAGGTCGCGGTTGAGCGCATCGCGCTCGGTCAGCATTTCGTCGAGTTCGTGCCGGCCGAGCACCGAACGCAGCGTGGTCTGTGCGAGCTGGCTGGTCGCCTCGTAGAAATGCACGACCTGCAGCATGGCCTTGGCCGGATCGACCACGCGGAAATAGATCACCGCGTTGACCTTCACCGAGACGTTGTCGCGCGAGATCACATCCTGCGGCGGCACGTCCATGACCACGGTGCGCAGATCCACCCGCATGATCTGCTGGACGACCGGAAAGACGTAGATCAGACCCGGCCCCCGGGTGCCGGTATAGCGGCCGAAGGTGAGCACGACGCCACGTTCGTACTCGTTGAGGATCTTGACGCCCGCAAAGACCAGCGCGAGCACCGCGATGAGAATGACGCCGCCCAGACCCAGCATGATGATTTCTCCTAGTCGATCGCTTCCACGTCGAGTTGCAAGCCGACCCGGCCGGTGACGCGCACGGACTGGCCGACGCGCAGCGGTTGCGCGGCACGCACGTACCATCGCTCGCCGCCGATTTCCGCCCAGCCTTCGGCGTCGTTCGTTTCCAGCATCCGCGCAGTCTGTCCGACCATCAGGTCGTCGCCGGTGACGCCGCGGGCATGGCGCGAGCGCCACAGCAGGAACAGGGTGATCCCGAGCAGCGCGACCGCACTCACGGCGATACCGCCGATCACACCGAGATTGATGCCGTAGCCCGGCACGTCGATATCCATGAGCAGCACCGAACCGAGCACGAAAGCGATGGCGCCGCCGAAGCCCAGCACGCCGAAGCTCGGCGCCAGGGCCTCGGCGATCATCAGGGCCACGCCGAGCAGGATCAGACCCAGGCCGACGTAGTTCACCGGTAGTAACTGGAACGCGTACAGCGCCAGCAACAGGCAGATCGCGCCAGTCACGCCGGGCAGGATCGCGCCGGGGTGATAGCCCTCGAGCAGCAGGCCATAGATGCCGATCAGCATCAGCACGTAGGCGACGGTCGGATTGGTGATCACCGCGAGCAGGCGCATGCGCCAGTCCGGGTCGATGCGCCGCACCGACAGGCCCGCCGTCGCCAGCGCGCGCGGGCCGTCCGGCATCTGCACCTCACGGCCGTCGATGGCGCGCAGCAGCGCATCGACGTCATCGGCCACGTAATCGATGACCCTGAGTTCGAGCGCCCGTGACGCCGACAGCGAGGCGCCCTCGCGCACCGCGCGCTCGGCCCAGTCGGCATTGCGTCCGCGCTTTTCCGCGAGGCTGCGCAGGTAAGCCACCGCGTCGTTGACCGCCTTGGCCTGCGACGCGTCCATCGTGCCTGCCGCGGGCTGCGCTGCGCCGTCGGCGGCCTTGCCGTTTTTTTGATCGGCATCGCCGTCGGCGGGCGCGTCTTTGGCGTCGCCGTCGCCGCCCGGCTTGCCCGCCGGCCACGATCCGCCGATCGGCACGGGCGTCGCCGCGCCCAGATTCGTCGCCGGCGCCATCGCCGCAACATGCGCGGCGTACAGGATGTAGGTGCCGGCGCTGGCCGCACGCGCGCCTTCGGGGCCGACCCATGCAATCACCGGAATCGGCGACCCCAGCTCGACCTTGATGATGTCGCGCATCGCCGTGTCGAGTCCGCCAGGCGTATCGATGCGCAGCACGATCGCGGCGGCACCCTCTTCGAGTGCCCGGGCATGGGCCTTGGCCACGTGCGCGCTGGCGGCCGGTCCGATCGCGCCGTCAATCTCGATCAGCGCCACGTGAGCCGCCGACGCCGCAAAACTGCACGCGACAAAAACAACACCCGCGATGGCCGGCCACCGGACCATGGCCCGAGTATACGGCTCGCGGCCGCCCCGGGCTTTAGATCCAGCCGCGCTCCGCAAAGCTGGTCGGTGCGCCGTCGCCGACCACCAGATGGTCGAGCACGCGGATATCGACCAGCGCCAGCGCCTGCTTGAGGCGCTCGGTCAGCGAGCGGTCGGCGGCGCTGGGCTCGGCCACCCCGCTCGGATGGTTGTGCGCGAAGATCACCGCCGCGGCATTTCGCTTGAGCGCCGCCTTGACGACTTCGCGCGGATACACCGAGGCGCCGTCGAGCGTGCCGCGCGCCAGTTCGTCGCAGGCCAGCACCCGGTGCTGGCTGTCCAGATACAGCAGTGCAAAGACCTCGTGATCGCGGTCGCGCAGCCACGCGCGCAGGTACTCGGCAGCCGCCTGCGGGCTGGTCAGCGGCGCACCGCGGGTGAGCGCTTCGGACAGATAGCGTCGCGCGATTTCCATCACCGCCTGCAGCTGCACGTACTTGGCCTCGCCCAGGCCACGGCTGATGCAGAACTCCTCGCGTTCTGCCGTGAGCAGCGCGCGCAGGCCGCCGAAGCGGCGGATCAGTTCGCGCGCCAGATCGACGGCAGTCATGCCGCGCACGCCGGTGCGCAGGAAAATCGCCAGCAGCTCGGCGTCGCTGAGCGCCGAAGGACCTTGCGACAAGAGCTTCTCGCGCGGCCGTTCGGACTCGGGCCAGTCGGTGATCGCCATCCATCCCTCCCGGGGTTTTCTTGTGCGGCCATTCGGCCGTTTCCCGTCTCTGGCTAGAATGGGTCCATGCAGACGCCCTCCACAAGCCTGACCGACCGCCGAATCGTGCTCGGCGTCACAGGCGGCATCGCCGCCTACAAGGCCGCCGAGCTCGTGCGCCGCCTCAAGGAGGCCGGCGCGGACGTGCAGGTGGTGATGACCGACAGCGCCCAGCGCTTCGTCGGCGCGCAGACCTTCCAGGCGCTGTCCGGCCGGCCGGTGCGCAGCTCGCTGTGGGACGAAGCCGCCGAGGCGGCAATGGGACACATCGAGCTGGCCCGTTGGCCCGACCTGATCCTGATCGCTCCGGCGAGCGCGAACAGCATCGCGCGGCTCGCGCATGGGCTCGCCGACGACCTGCTGTCGACGCTGTGCCTGGCCACCGACCGGCCGATCGCGATTGCGCCGGCGATGAACCGGCTGATGTGGGCGCACGCCGCAACGCAGGCGAACCTGCACACGCTGATGCACCGCGGCGTGCACGTGCTCGGTCCGGGCAGCGGCAGCCAGGCCTGCGGCGAAACCGGTGCGGGCCGCATGTGGGAACCGCTGCAGATCCGCGACGCCGTGACCGCACTGCTGCACACCGGGCGTCTCAACGGCGTGCGCGTCGTGCTCACCGCAGGTCCGACGCGCGAACCGATCGACCCGGTGCGCTTCATCACCAACCGCTCGTCCGGCAAGATGGGTTATGCGCTGGCGGATGCGCTGGCGCGCATGGGCGCGGAAGTCACCCTGGTGTCCGGCCCGACGGCGCTGTCCGCGCCGGGCGGCGTGCATCGCATCACGGTCGAGACCGCCGACGAGATGCTCGCGGCGACGCAGGACGCGGTCGCGCAGGCGCAGATCCTGATCGGCACCGCCGCCGTCGCCGACTACCGCCTCGAAGCGGTGGCCGAACACAAGATCAAGAAGAAAACCGACACGCTCGACCTGCGGCTGGTCAAGAATCCCGACATTCTCGCGACGGTCCGCACTGCGCATCCGCAGCTGTTTGTCGTCGGTTTCGCCGCCGAAACCGAGAATCTCGTCGAGCATGCGCGCGACAAGCTGCTGCGCAAGAAGCTCGACCTGATCGCCGCCAACTGGGTCGGCAACGGCAAGGCCTTCGACCGGGACGACAACGCGCTGCACGTGTTCTGGACCGGCGGCGAGCGCGAACTCGCCCATGCGCCGAAGTCACAGCTGGCCCGCGAACTTGCCGACCTGATCGCGGAACGATACCTCGCGCGCCGGTCGCAGGCCGCGACCAGCTGAGCGTTCTCAGTAACTCAGATAACGCACGCCGGTACGCTGCTCCGAAAATGCCCATAGCTTGGCGCCCAGCTCCGGATCGCGCGCCTCCGGGCGACTCTCGACGCGGCGCGGGTGCCCGCCCAGTTCCTTGTAGCCGTCCGGGCCGATGTAATCGCCGCCGCGGATGTCCGGCGCACTCGCGGCGTACAGCATCGGCAAGGCGCCAAGCTGCGGGCGCTGCGCGAACAGGCGCGTCGACAGCCGCATGAAGAAGCCGCCCAGATCGGTGTTGGTCGCGGTGTAGCCCGGGTGGGCCGCCGCCGAGAGAATCGCCAGGCCGGCCTTTTTCAGGCGTCGGTCCAGTTCGAAGCAGAACGCCAGCGCCGCCAGCTTGCTCTTCGCATACGCGTCCATGTCCTTGTACGGCGTGAGCGCGAAATCCGCGTCGTCGAGGTTGAGCCCCGGCGTCATCCGATGCGCGAGGCTGCCGGTCGTCAGCACCCGCGCCTGCGGCGCCGCGCGCAGCACCTCGAGCAGCAAGCCGGTCAGCGCGAACGGACCCAGGTGGTTGACCCCCAGATGCAGCTCGAAACCGTCGCGCGTGCGCTGCTGCGGCGCCAGGATTGCCGCGGCGTTGTGAATCAGGATGTCGAGCCGCTGATGCTGCTTTCCGAAGTCCTGAGCAAAGTTGCGGACCGACGCCAGATCGGCCAGATCCAGCGTCATCGCATGGATTGCAGCACCCGGAACCTTCAAGCGCAGCGCGTCGAGCGCCTGTTGCGCCCGCGCCGGATCGCGACAGGCAATCACCACCGCAGCGCCGGCCGCGCTCAGGCCCTGGGCGATCTCCAGCCCCAGGCCGCGATTGGCGCCGGTCACCAGCGCGGTTTTCCCGGCCAGTGAAGGCATGTCTGCGGTGGTCCACTTCGCGCCCATGGGATCAACTTCCGATGAAAGGGGCGGCAGTGTGCTGGCGCCGGCAGTGCGTCCACCACCTCCGTCCGGACGGGGCCGCGGCGGGCCTGACGCGGGGCGGCATCGCGCAAGCGTGTAGCGCTTGGACGATAATTCCGCCCCACGCGACGCTGCGCATCGACGGCATCGCCCTTATTGCTCTCCGGCCATGAAGAAAAACATCCAGCTCAAGATTCTCGACGCCCGCCTCGGCAAGGACCTGCCGCTGCCGGCCTACGCCACCGACGGCGCCGCCGGTCTCGATCTGCGTGCGCTGCTCGACGCGCCCCTGATCCTGGAACCGGGCGCCAGCACGCTGATCAGGACCGGCCTTGCGATCTACATCGCCGATCCGAACCTGGCCGCAGTGATCCTGCCGCGTTCGGGCCTGGGGCATAAGCATGGCATCGTGCTCGGCAATCTCGTCGGCCTGATCGACTCCGACTACCAGGGCGAGCTGATGGTGTCGTGCTGGAATCGCGGCAAGGAGGCCTTCGCGATCAGCCCCGGCGAGCGTATCGCCCAGCTCGTCTTCGTTCCGGTCGTGCAGGCCGAATTCGAGACCGTCACCGAGTTCCACGCCAGCGAGCGCGGCGCCGGCGGCTTCGGCAGCACCGGCAAGCATTGAGACCCGGCAGGCACCACTGGCGCCTGCAATCAGAGACCGCATCCATGCCGATCGACCTTTCCAACGCGCAGAACATCGCCCGCGTTCTCACCGAGGCGCTGCCGTACATTCGCCGCTTCGCCGGCAAGACCATTGTCGTCAAGTACGGCGGCAACGCGATGAAGGACGACGCGATGATCGCGTCGTTCGCGCGCGACATCGTGCTGATGAAACTGGTCGGCATGAACCCGGTCGTTGTGCACGGCGGCGGTCCGCAGATCGGCTCGCACCTGGAGCGGCTCGGCAAGAAGAGCGAGTTCATCGAGGGCATGCGCGTCACCGACGAGGAGACCATGGACGTCGTCGAGATGATGCTCGGCGGCCTGGTCAACAAGGCCGTGGTCAGCGCGCTCAACCAGCAAGGCGGCCGCGCGGTCGGCCTCACCGGCAAGGACGGCATGCTGATCCGCGCGCGCAAGATGGTCCTCAAGAACGGCCAGGATCTCGGCCAGGTCGGCGAGGTCGAGAAGATCGACCCGCGCATCATCAGCCACCTGGAAGCCGGCGGCTTCATCCCGGTGATCGCGCCGGTCGGCGTCGGCGAGCACGGCGAGGCCTACAACATCAATGCCGACATCGCCGCCGGCAAGATCGCCGCGGTGCTGCAGGCCGAGAAGATCATGTTCCTGACCAACGCGCCAGGCGTGCTCGACAAGCAGAACAACATCCTGACCGGGCTGACCGTGCCGCAGGTCGAGGACCTGATCCTCGACGGCACCATCCACGGCGGCATGGTGCCGAAGGTGCGCTACGCGCTGGATTCGGTGAACAGCGGCGTGAAATCCGCCCACATCATCGACGGCCGCGTCGAGCACTCGGTGCTGCTGGAGCTGTTCACCGACGCCGGCATCGGCACGCTGATCCGCGGTTAAGGCTCTAAGGCGACTCCTGCGGCGCGGGCGACGGCGGCGGCGCCGTCAGCTCGTGATAGCGGGTTATGTCGCGGTCGTACTTCGCGACCAGCTCGGCACGCTCCGTCCTGAGCTTGTCGACGGCGCGCCGATTGTCGGTCAGCGTGCGCTGGAATTCCTTGAGCCGCTTGTTCAGGCGCTCGGGGACACTCTTGTCGGCCTCTTCGGTATCGGCGATCTGCTCCTGCAACTGCTGGATGCCGATCTCGTTGTCGGCCAGGGACTTCTCGGCGAGCTTGAGGCGCGTATCGATGAGCTGCAGGCGAGCATCGCGCGCCTTCATCAGCTCGCCGACGCCGCTGAAGGTTTCCAGCAGGAACTTGTCGTACGCCGCCTGCTCGACCGCACTCTGCCGGGCCGCCTTGTCCTCGGCCGCCTGACGCTCGGCTTCGGCGATTTCCTCCGGCGTCTTCTGCCGCGGCCGCGTTTCGACCACGCGGCCGGACTTGTCATAGACTTGGCGCTCGCCCTTGGCGTACTCGGGGGGGACGCGGTCGCCGCAGGTCCGATGGCCGGTATTGTCGGTCCAGCACACGATCTGGCCCGCGTGAGCCGCCGCGGCGGCAAGCAGACAGGCCACGGCAACGACAGCGGTCGGAATCAGCCGGTTCGACATAGGGTACCTGGCAAGCTTCACCGCTCCATTATGCCGAAATGCCGTACTGGGCTTGATAGGCGCGGATCGCGCTCACGACCCCCGGAGCAACCGCTCCTCGGCTGAGTCCCTCCTGGCTCAGATACTCGAGCAGCGTCTGCACCGTGACGAGCGGAATCACGCGGATGCCGCTGTCCTGTTCCATTTCCTGCACCGCGGACCGCCCGCTCTTGCCTTTCTCCTGGCGGTCCAGGGCGATCACCGCAGCGACGGGTTCGGCGCCGGTGCTGCGCAGCAGCGCCACGGCCTCGCGCAGCGCAGTGCCGGCGGTCAGCACGTCGTCGACAATCACGACCCGCCCCTTGGGTGGCGCGCCGACCAGCAGTCCGCCCTCGCCGTGATCCTTGGCCTCCTTGCGGTTGTAGGCGTAGGGCACGTCGCGTCCGCCGGCGCCCGGATCGGCCAGCGCACAGGCAACCGCGGTCACCAGCGGGATGCCCTTGTACGCGGGACCGAACAGCATGTCGTAGGCGATGCCGGATTCGGCCAGCGCTTGCGCATAAGCCAGGCCGAGCGCGCGCATCGCCGCGCCGCTGGAGATCTTGCCGAGATTGAAGAAATACGGGCTCACGCGTCCCGACTTGAGGGTGAACTCGCCGAAGCGCAGCACCTCGTGGGTCAGGGCGAGTTCGAGAAAGGCGGACTGGTAGGGTTTCATCGGCGGCATCGTGTTCCGTTTCTGCCGGAATTATCGCCTGTCGCCGCCCCGGATCGTCATCCGTCGCGCTGCGCGACCATGACGTCCGACTTGAATCAGGACCTGCGGAAGATGCCGAGCCTGCTCAGGATGAAAATCAGCAGCGCCGCGCCTGCAACCGCGATCGCCAGGCGAATGATGCCGCCCGCGGGCGCAATGCCCAGCAATCCGGCAATCCAGAAACCCAGCGCCGAACCCACCACGCCGACGAGCACATTGGCGATCCAGCCCATCTGCGCATTCGTCTTCATGATGATGCTCGCCAACCAGCCGACGATACCGCCAACGATCAATGCGACGATCAAGCCCATGTCACGCCTCCGTGGGATCCGAAAATGAATCCTCCCCCTGCCGCCGGACGGTGACAAGCCGTCGAATCGACGCAGGTCGCGACCGGCGGACGTTGCCGCGAGTCGCTTTGGGAAAGCGTTCTCGGCAGCATCGAGTTCCGATTCGTGCAGAATTGTCGCCTTTCGAGGCCCCGGATCGTCATCGCCCCCATGCGCATCGTCTCGCTCAACTGCAACGGCATCCGCTCCGCGGCCCGCAAGGGCCTGTTCCAGTGGCTGCCGCAGCAGCACGTCGACGTTCTGTGCCTACAGGAGACCAAGGCGCAGCATCCGGACGTGCAGCACGATCCGGAGTTCTTCCCGGAAGGCTGGCACGTGCGCTTCTGCGACGCGCAGAAGAAGGGTTACGCCGGCACCGCGATCTACGCCCGCCGGGCGCCGGATGCCGTGGTCGACACGCTCGGCAACGACGAGTTCGACCACGAGGGGCGCTATATCGAATACCGTTTCGGCAAGCTCTCGGTGATCTCACTGTACCTGCCGTCCGGCTCCTCGGGCCCGGAGCGCCAGGCCAGCAAGGACCGCTTCCTCGAATTCTTCCTGCCCAGGCTGCGCGAGTGGCGCAGCAATGGCCGCGACTACGTGATCTGCGGCGACTGGAACATCGCGCATCGCAACATCGATCTGAAGAACTGGCGCTCCAACCAGAAGAACTCCGGCTTTCTGCCGCACGAGCGCGCCTGGCTCGATGTGGTTTTCGGCAACCCGCCCGATGGTGCCGGCTGGGTCGACGCCTACCGTGCGTTGTATCCCGATACCGAGGGCGATGCGTACACGTGGTGGTCCAACCGTGGCCAGGCCTGGGCCAAGAACGTCGGCTGGCGCATCGACTACCAGATCGTCTCGCCGAGCCTGCGCGGCAAGCTCAAGTCCGCGTCCGTCTACAAGGCCGAACGCTTCTCCGATCACGCCCCGCTGATCATCGACTATGACCTCTGAGGTTTCCGAGGTTTCCACCACACGCGGCGTGTGGGGCACCCTGCGGCTGTACGCACAGCCGCGCCCGCTGGCGATGCTGTTCCTCGGGTTCTCCGCCGGCCTGCCGTTCCTGCTGGTGTTCAGCACGCTGTCGGCGTGGCTGCGCGAGGCCGGCATCGATCGCACGACGATCGGCCTGCTGTCCTGGGTCGGCCTCGCCTACTCGTTCAAGCTGCTGTGGGCACCGATCGTCGACCGCATGCCGCTGCCGTTGCTGACGCGGCTGTTTGGCCGCCGCCGCAGCTGGATGCTGATCGCGCAGCTGGCGCTGATCGCCGGCCTGGTCGCGATGGCCCACGGCGATCCGACGACGCGGCTGGCGAGCCTCGCGTTCATCGCCGTCTGCGTCGCCTTTGCCAGCGCGACGCAGGACATCGCCGTCGACGCCTGGCGCATCGAATCGGCGCCGCTGTCGATGCAGGGCACGATGGCGGCGACCTATCAGCTCGGCTACCGCATCGGCCTGCTGATGGCGACCGCCGGCGCGCTGTGGCTGGCAGGCGAGTTCGACTGGCGCACGGCTTACCTCGCCATGGCGTCGCTGGTCGGCATCGGCGTGCTGACCACGCTGCTGATTCCGGAGCCTGTGCCGCACTCCAGCCGCGAAACGATGCAGCGCGAGCAGCGCGTGATCGACTTTCTCGAAGACAAGGCGCACTGGCCGCAGCCGCTGCGCCATGCCGGCGGCTGGTTCATCGGCGCCGTGGTGTGCCCGCTGGTCGACTTTTTCGTGCGCAACGGCACGTCGACCGCACTGCTGATCCTCGCGTTCATCGGCACCTTCCGCCTGACCGACTACACGATGGGCGTAATGGCCAATCCGTTCTACCTGGACGTGGGCTATACGCTGCAGGAGATCGCGATCGTCGCCAAGGGCTACGGCGTGGTCGCATCGATCGTGGGCGTCATCGTCGGTGGCTTCGGCGTGGCGCGGCTGGGCGTGCTGCGCGCGCTGATCGTCGGCGGCGTGCTGGTGATCCTGTCGAACCTGGCGTTCGCGACGCTGGCGTTCACGGACAGCCCGCGCCTGCTCGGGCTGGGGCTGGTCGTCAGCGCCGACAACTTCGCCTACAACTTCGCTGGCACCGCGTTCATCGCCTATCTGTCGGGCCTGACCAACACGGCGTACACGGCGACGCAGTACGCGCTGTTCTCGTCGCTGTTCTCGCTGCCCGGCAAGCTGCTGATGGGCGGCTCGGGCTTCGTCGTCGACAGCTTCGGCTACCCGGCGTTCTTCCTCTACACCTCGGCGCTGGGCGTGCCGGCGCTGCTGCTGGTGCGCCACCTCGCGCGCCGCGTGCCGCCGGCGACACCGGCGGCGGCGGCCTAGAGATTGTTGATGTCGATCAGGTCGAGCGGATTGTCCCAGCGTCCGGAGCGGACGCTGACGTCGTTGTTGCGCGAGCCGTCATAGTCCTCGCGTTCGATGTCCAGCGCGCCGGAGTAGTCTTCGGGGGGTGCGCAGCCGCGCGCGGACATTTCGAGCCAGGTGTCGAAATCGAACTCTTCCAGCGTGCCGTCGAAATGCTGCACCAGCACGATCTCGGCATCGGCATCGACACCAACGATCTCGAAGGGTTCGCCATCGGTCTTGAACCACTGGCCGACGGCGACGTCATTCAACCATTCCGCCATCTGCGCACCTCCGCACCGCAACCGGTGCTCAGCGTTCATCGCACCCCACCGGCATCACGCCGGATACCTGATGTTCGTTCTACGCCGGTCCGGCGCACGCTTCAAGCACATGTGTGAAGGACGGGTCGCAAGCGACTGAAACGCGGAACAATGACCCTGTCAGGGGCAGGGGATCGTGTGACGGCAGTGAATCGCCTCGATGCCCTTGAGCACGTCGGCGGACAATTGCAGCTGCATGCTGTCGAGATTGCTGCGCAGCTGATCGAGCGTGGTCGCGGCGACGATGTTGGCGACCACGAAGGGCCGGCTGCTGACGTAAGCGAGTGCCATCTGCGCCGGATCGAGCCCATGCGCGCGCGCAAGTTGCACGTACTCGGCAGTCGCCGCCAGTCCCTGCGGATTGTTGTAGCGCGTGAAGCGTGTGAACAGCGTCAGCCGGGCCGCCGGCGGGCGCGCGCCGTCGAGATACTTTCCGGACAGCATGCCGAAGGCCAGCGGCGAATAGGCCAGCAGGCCGATGTCCTCGCGGTGCGCGAACTCGGCAAGGCCGACTTCGTAACTGCGGTTGAGCAGGCTGTACGGATTCTGGATTGCCTGCACGCGCGGCAGTCCCTTCTCGCGATGCAGGCGCAAGTACTCGGCAAGTCCCCACGGCGTTTCGTTGGAGATGCCGACGTGGCGCACCTTGCCCTGCCGCACCAGCTCGTCGAGCGCGGACAAGGTCTCCTCGATCGGCACCGCGCTCTCGCCGCGGGGTTCGTAGCCGAGCTGGCCGAAGTAGTTCGTCGGCCGCTGCGGCCAGTGCACCTGGTACAGGTCGATGGTGTCGGTCTGCAGGCGCTGCAGGCTGGTGTCGCACGCGGCGAGCACCTGCGCGCGATCGAGCCGCGGCCCGCCGCGCAGGTACGGAAACATGCCCGGTCCGATGACCTTGGTCGCCAGCACGATGTCCTTGCGCCGCCCGGTCTTGCGCAGCCAGCTGCCGATGTAGCTTTCGGTGCGGCCCTGCGTCTCCGCCTTGGGCGGCACCGGATACATCTCGGCGGTATCGAAGAAATTGACCCCGGCGGCGACGGCCATGTCCATCTGCGCGTGCGCGTCGGCCTCGGTGTTCTGCTCGCCCCAGGTCATCGTGCCCAGGCAGATCGCACTGACGTCGAGGCCGGTGCGGCCGAGCTTGCGGTATTCCATGCGTGTCTCAGTTCTTCGCTTGCGCCGCTTCGCGCCGTGCCATCAGCTCGGCGACCGCCGGCTTGAGGACCAGCTCCAGTGCACGTTCCTGCTGCAGGCCCGGCACGACGATCGTCTGCGCCTGCGACTGGAACGCGCCGGGCAGCTCGTTGAGCAGCAGCTCGAAATCCGCGCGCACGCGACCATGCGGACTGAAATGGATCACGACGAGGCTTTCCTCGGGTCGCGGGATTTCGCGCGCGTCGAGGGGGTTGCTGGTGTCGACCAGCGGCACGCGCTGGAAGTTGACGTCGGTGCGCGAATACTGCGGCACGATGTGTTCGACGTAGTCGGGCATACGCCGCAGGATCGTGCGCCGCACCTCGTCCGGCTCGTGGCCGCGGTCGGCGGTGTCGCGGCGGATCTTCTGGATCCACTCGAGATTGATCACCGGCACGACACCGATCAGCAGGTCCATGCACCGCGCGATGTTCACATCCTCGCCGGCGTAGCCGCCGTGCAGCCCTTCGTAGAACAGCAGGTCGGTGTCGGCCGGCAGCCGCTCCCAGGGCGTGAACGTGCCGACCGGTTGGCCCGCTGCATCAGCCTCGGCCTGCAGATGCAGGTAATGCCGTGTCGCGCCGGTTCCCGCCTCGCCGTACTCGCGCAACAGCTGTTCCAGCCGCTCCAGCAGATTCCCCGAAGGTCCGAACAGCGAGAAATTCTCGCCGCGGATACGCGCGCGCTCGAGCGTGCGCCGCAGCTGTTCGCGGTCGTAGGCGTGGAAGGCGTCGCCCTCGACGAAAGCCGCGCGCAGATGCAGTTGCTCGAACACGTGGTTGAACGCCCTGACTGCCGTGCTGGTACCGGCGCCGCTGGAGCCGGTGATGCCGACGATGGGGTGTAGGGCGGACATGATGCGCGCCAGACTACCGGAGTCCGCGTGACGACGGAATGTCAGATGCGCCGATAGGCGAGGTCGAACACGGCGTGGCCGAGGCGCTCGCCGCGCTGCTCGAACTTGGTTTTCAGGCGTGCCGGTGGGCGCGGCACGTAGCGACCGTCGTCCGCGTCGTTGCGCAGCCCGGCTTCCGCGTTGAGCACCGCCAGCATGTGCTCCGCGTACTCAGCCCAATCGGTCGCCAGCGACAGCAGGCCACCGCGCTTGAGGCGCGACACCGCCAGGCGCGCGAACTCGGGCTGGACCAAGCGACGCTTGTGGTGGCGCTTCTTGTGCCAGGGATCGGGAAACTGGATCACGATCTCGTCGAGGCAGGCTTCGGGCAGCCAGTCGCGCAGTACGGCGACGGCATCGTCGGAGGCCACGCGCAGATTGTCGCGGCCCGCGGCCCGCGCGCGGCTGAGCAGGCGGCCGACACCCGGGCGATGCACTTCGACGCCGAAGAAATCGCGCTCCGGCTCGGCATTGAGCCGGCTGAGCAGGTAATCGCCCATGCCGAAGCCGATCTCGAAAACCACCGGCGCGCTGCGGCCGAACAACTGCGTCAGATCGAGCGGCGCATCGGGCTTCTCGACGCCGTAGCGCGGCCACAGTTCCGCGAGCGCGCGCTGCTGGCCGTCGGTCATGCGCCCTTCGCGGCGCACGAACGAACGGATTTCGCGCCGATGCACGGCCGGCACGGCCTTGGGACTCTCGTCGCTCATGCGGGCGGGTCGATCTCGATCCACTCGACGACCGCGCGGTCCTCGGCACGCGCACTCGCGCGCAGCGTGGCGACGACCTGGGCGCGATCCGCGGGTGTGCGGTTCTGGTTCATCTTGACCTTCACGTCCATACGCTCGATCGGCATGCGGAATGCGACGACGCCGGGCGCGAGGCGCGCGAGCTTGTCCGGTGCCGGCGCCCAGGCGCCCTGCTCGTAGTGCGCAGTCACCTGCAGGATCGCCGCACTCGTGGCCGCGTCGCCCAGCATCTGCGGCCGCCCGTGCACATGCACGACCGCGTAGTTCCAGGTCGGCACGTGGTCCGCAGGCTCGACGTACCAGCGCGGCGAGATGTACGCGTGCGGGCCCTGGAAGATCGCCAGCGTGCGGCCGTGCGCGAAGGCCTGACAGTGCGGGTTGGCCCGCGCCATGTGGCCCTCGATCACGCCATGCTCGAAGCGCATCGGCACGTGCGTGATCTGCGGCTCGGCGCCGTCGACCGTCGTCACCAGCGTCGCGAACGGGTTGTCGCGGATCAGGCGCATGGCTTGCGCCTCGCTGCCACGGAAGTGGCGCGGCGTGTACAGGCTCATGGGCGCTCCTGTGGTGAAACTAGTACGGCAGACCTTCGGCCGGCGACGACGCGCTCGCGTAGCGGCGGCGCGGCATGCGCCCGGCGCGGAAGGCCTCACGGCCGGCCTCGATCGCCTTCCTCATCGCGCTGGCCATCAGCACCGGGTTCTTTGCCTCGGCGATCGCCGTGTTCATCAGCACGCCATCGCAGCCCAGCTCCATCGCGATCGCGGCGTCGCTGGCGGTGCCGACGCCGGCGTCGACGAGAATCGGCACGCGCGCGTTCTCGACGATGGTCAGGATGTTGTACTTGTTCTGGATGCCCAGGCCCGAACCGATCGGCGCCGCCAGCGGCATCACCGCGACGCAGCCCATCTCCTCGAGGCGTTTGCAGACGATCGGGTCGTCGCTCGTATAGACCATCACCTTGAAGCCGTCGGCGACCAGCGTCTTCGCCGCCTCCAGCGTCGCCGGCACGTCCGGGTACAGGGTCTTGGGATCGCCCAGCACTTCGAGCTTGACCAGGTCGTGGCCGTCGAGCAGTTCGCGCGCAAGCCGGCAGGTGCGCACGGCGTCGTCCGCGGTGTAGCAGCCGGCGGTGTTGGGCAGGATCGTGTAGCGCGACGGCGGAATCACGTCGAGCAGGTTGGGCTCATTCGGGTTCTGCCCGATGTTTGCCCTGCGCACGGCGACGGTGACGATCTCCGCGCCGCTGGCCTCGATCGCCCGGCGCGTCTCGTCGAGATCCTTGTACTTGCCGGTGCCGACAAGCAGCCGCGACCGGTAGGCGCGACCGGCGATCTGCAAGCTGTCTTCCACGAGGTCTCCGGGGGGCGCAAAAAAAGGGCGGCACTTGAGGCCGCCCTTGGGGATCAGAAGTTGGAGCGGGCGATGGGAATCGAACCCACGTTAGAAGCTTGGGAAGCTTCAGTTCTACCATTAAACTACGCCCGCACGGCGGAAGCGCATTGTAGTCCAAGGCTACGCCCCCCTTTCAAGCTTCGCCCCCATTCCAGCATGCAGATCACCGTCAACGGCGAATCCCGCCGGCTCGACCGCCCGACCACGATCGCCGAACTGCTCGCCGCGCTGCAGCTCGGCGAGCGCCGCGTCGCGGTCGAGCGCAACGGCGAGATCGTGCCGCGCTCGCGCCACGCCTCGACGCCGCTCGCCGACGGCGACGAGCTGCTGGTCGTGCACGCGATCGGCGGCGGGTGAGCCGACACGCGACCGCCCGGCGCACGACCTGTAGGAGCGGCCCCCCGCCGCGATTCTTTTTCGTGCGGCGCGCGCGCCGCATCGCGGCCGGGGGCCGCTTGTATGTTAGTGGGGTCAGGCGAAAGCCTGTCGGGGTGGAGGGACCAAGGCCGCATCTGGCGATTGCACAGACCGTAGGAGATATCGTCCCACCCCTCACCTGAAGCGCCGATAAGGAA
>JBAZXW010000039.1:0-40837 GCA_041659605.1 Sinimarinibacterium sp.
CGATCCGCGCTACCTGGTGACGATCATCGGCGCGGCCCTGTTCACGGTCGTTTATGTGCGCTTCCGGCGCCCACCGGACGCGTTGCTGCAGCTGGCCGACGCGCTTGGCCTTGCGCTGTTTTCGATCGCCGGCGCGCAGATCGCCGAATCGAGCGGCCTGGGCGGCCTGATCGCGGTGGTGATGGGCACGATCACCGGCGTGTTCGGCGGCGTGCTGCGCGACGTCCTGTGCGCCGAAATCCCGATGATTCTGCGCAAGGGCAATATCTATGCGACGGCGGTGATCGCCGGCACTTCGGTTTACGTGGTGCTGCAGGATGCGGGACTGGGCCGGCCCTGGGCCGCCGCGGCGGGCATGGCGACGATCTCCGGCCTGCGCATTGCCGCGATCGCCTGGAACCTGACGCTGCCGGTGTTCACGCTGGGCGAGCGCCGATGAACCTGCCTCCCCTGCGCGCACCCTTTCGCCGGCGCCAACCCAGCGCGCCGCGGCGGCGGCGCTCGCCGGGATCCGTGCTGCTGCGCTGGCTCGGCGGCGCGTTGGCAGCGGTCGTGCTGATCGTGCTGGCGCTGCGCTGGCTGCCGCTGCCAACCACGGCGTTCATGCTGCAGAGCCCGGTGCGGCCGGTGCACTACGACTGGGTGCCGGCGCAGCGCATTTCGCGCCACCTCAAGCGCGCGGTGGTCGCGTCCGAGGACCAGAAATTCTTCGAGCACCACGGCTTCGATTTCGAGGCGATCGAAAAGGCGGCCAAGCACAACCGCAAGAGCAAGCGCCGGCGCGGCGCCTCGACGATCAGCCAGCAGACCGCGAAAAACCTGTTCCTGTGGTCCGGCGGCGGTTACTTCCGCAAGGGCCTTGAAGTCGGGTTTACCGTGCTGATCGAAACCCTGTGGTCCAAGAACCGCATCCTGGAGGTGTATCTCAACGTCGCCGAATTCGGCCCGGGCATCTACGGCGTCGAGGCCGCGGCGCGGCAGGTGTTCGGCAAGTCCGCTGCGCAGCTGAGCGCGGCCGAAGCGGCGCGGCTCGTCGCCGTGTTGCCGAGCCCGCGGCGCTGGAGTGCGCGCAATCCAGGCACGTACGTGCGCAAGCGCAGCGCATGGATCCTGCGCCAGATGGGACATGCGCCCACCGATCAGAGCAACACGCCCTGGCCGCCGCCCGCACCTGCGCCCGATGCCGACCCCGAACCGGACATCGAGGACGACACCGGGGACGACCCCGCAGACGACACTGGGAACGACCCCGAAAAAAGCACTGGACCCGCGCCATCGCCGCCCTCCGGCGGTGACAATTCATCGGACAATATGAGTTACCCCGGTCAAGGGGTTACGTGAAGAACAGGCGCTAACTCGCGGTTGTTCAAGGAGAACCTGCGCCTTGCTCACAAGAGCTGTGGATAACTGTGTGGACAGGCGTTTGCGTGACGCCCCGGAAAGCCCGTCGCTGCACGGTTTGTGCGTTCCGGAGCGTTTCTGACCATCACGCATATTTCTTTCCAAAACATATGCTTGCCCATTTTCTGCGGAATTCTTACGGAAAAATGTCGCAATCTTGCGGCCCGCGCGGCATTTGCCCCGGCACTGTGCATAAGGCGCAAACCGCGACATGCCGAATTCGCGCCTTGTCAACCTCTGACTGACGTTTCGCATGACCTCGCCCACCACGCCACCCGTCGTCCTGTGCATCTCCGGCCACGATCCGTCGGGGGGCGCCGGCCTGCACGCCGACATCGAGTCTGTTGCGGCGCAGGGTGCGCATGCGCTGGGGGTGATCACGGCGCTGACGACGCAGGACACCGGCAACGTCCATCGCGTCAAGCCGGTGGCGCCGACGCTGATGGCCGAACAGCTCGACCTGCTGCTGGCGGACTGCCGCGTCGACGCGATCAAGATCGGCCTGGTCGGCGATGCCGATCAGGTTGCGGTGATCTGTTCCGCGATCGAACGCTGCGCAGTGCCGGTGGTGCTCGACCCCGTCCTGCGCGCGGGCGGCGGCAACCCGCTCGCCGGTGCCGCCACGGTCCAGGCGCTGCTCGAACAGCTGCTGCCGCTCGCCACCGTCGCGACCCCGAACGCCGCCGAGGCGCGCCGCCTGGCCCCCGGCGCAGCGGACGCCGCCGGTTGTGCGGCCGACATCCTGCGGCGCGGATGCCGGAATCTGCTGATCACCGGCGGCGACGAACCCACCGCGGACGTCGTGAACGGCTGGTACCGCCCCGACGCACCGCCGCAGTTGTACCGCTGGCCGCGCCTGCCCGGCGGTTTCCACGGCGCCGGCTGCACGCTGGCCGCGGCGCTGGCGGCGCGCCTGGCACTCGGCGAAGACATGGCGACGGCGCTGCAGCAGGCGCAGGCCTACGTGCATGGCTGTCTGGAGCGTGCACTGAGCATCGGCCATGGGCGCCGCATCCCCAACCGCCTGCCGAATCGTCAGTGGGGCGGCGTCGGGGGCCGCACGTGATGCCGCCCGCGAGCCGGTTACACGGGCTGTACGCGATCACCTCGCAGGCGATCGTCGCCGACCGCGAGCGGCTGCTCGCGTCGGTGCAGGCGGCGCTGCGCGGCGGTGCGCGCCTGCTGCAGTACCGCGACAAGTGGAACCCGGTCGCCGTCCGCGAGCGCCAGCTGCGCCAGTTGCTGCCGCTGTGCCGCGAACGGGGCGTGCCGCTGATCGTCAACGACGACCCCGAACTCGCGCTGCGTACGGGCGTCGATGGGGTCCACCTCGGCGCCGGCGACGCCGCGCTGAGCGAAGCGCGCCGTCTGCTCGGCCCGCACGCGATCCTGGGCGCGACCTGCGGCGACTCGATCGATCGCGCCCGCGCCGCCGTCGCGGCCGGCGCGGATTACGTCGCCTTCGGCCGCTACTTCGAATCGGCGACCAAGCCCGATGCGCCGCCGGCGCAGCTGGCGACCCTGCGCGTCGCACGCGCGGCACTGGCGGTGCCGGTCTGCGCGATCGGCGGCATCACGCCGGGCAATGCTGCGCCGCTGATCGAAGCCGGCGCCGATCTGATCGCGGCCATCGCCGGCGTGTTCGATGCGCCGGATATCGAGCGGGCGGCGCGCGCCTACGCTGTCCTGTTTCCGTCGTAGCCCGGACGAAGTCCGGGAATGCGCTGCGCTCACCCCGGGCTGCGCCCGGGCTACTGAAAAAAAGGAATCGCGGTCAGCGTTTGCGCCCTACGAGGACTAACTCAATGTCAGTCCGAGTTACGCCAAGGCCGCTCCTACGTACACTGTGCGCCTTATGAACCGATCCGAAGAGCTTTTTGACCGCGCGCAGCGCACGATCCCCGGCGGCGTCAACTCGCCGGTGCGCGCGTTCCGCGCCGTCGGCGGCACGCCGCGCTTCATCGCGTCCGCGTCCGGCGCCTGGCTGACCGATGTCGACGGCAAGCGCTACATCGACTACGTCGGCTCCTGGGGACCGATGATTCTCGGCCACCAGCAGAAAACCGTGACCGAAGCGCTGCGCGCGCAGCTTGACGTCGGCGTGTCCTACGGCGCGCCCACCGAGCTCGAAATCGAGATGGCCGAACTGCTGTGCGCGCGCGTGCCGGGCATGGACCTGGTGCGCATGTGCAACAGCGGCACCGAAGCGACGATGTCGGCGCTGCGCCTGGCGCGCGGCCACACCGGCCGCGATTACATCCTCAAGTTCGAGGGCTGCTATCACGGCCACGGCGACGCGCTGCTGGTCAAGGCCGGCTCCGGCCTCCTGACCTTCGGCGTGCCGACCTCGCCCGGTGTGCCGGCGGACCTCGCCAAGTACACCCTCACCGCGCAGTTCAACGATCTGGATTCGGCCGCGCAGCTGTTCGCCGCGCACACCGACGGCATCGCCGCGGTGATCGTCGAACCGGTGGCCGGCAACATGAACTGCGTGCCGCCAGCGCCGGGTTTCCTCGCTGGCCTGCGCGCGCTCTGTGACCGCCACGGCGCCGTGCTGATCTTCGACGAAGTGATGACCGGCTTTCGCGTCGGACCGCGCGGCGCGTCGGCGCTGTACGGCGTCACGCCGGACCTGACGACGCTGGGCAAGATCATCGGCGGCGGCCTGCCGGTCGGCGCCTTTGGCGGGCGTCGCGAGATCATGGCCAAGCTCGCGCCGATCGGCCCGGTGTACCAGGCCGGCACGCTGTCCGGCAATCCGCTGGCGATGGCCGCAGGCCTGGCGCTGCTGCGCCAGCTCGACAACGACGCGCTGTACGCGCGGCTTGCAGGCACGACCACGACGCTGCTGAGCGGCCTGAAGGCCGCCGCGGCCACGGCCGGCGTGCCGTTCGAGACGACCCAGGTCGGCAGCATGTTCGGCCTGTACTTCACGCGTCACGGCGTGCCGCGCGGCTTCGCCGATGTCACCCGCTGCGACATCGACGCCTTCAAGCGCTTCTTCCACGGCATGCTCGATCGTGGGGTGTATCTCGCACCTTCGGCCTACGAGGCCGGCTTCGTCTCGGCCGCGCACGAGGAAGCGGAAGTCGCGCAGACGCTGCAGGCGGCACAAGAGACTTTCGCAGCCATCGCATGATTGCTGCGCTCCAGCAATCGCTCGAGTGGATCACCCAGCACCCGCAGTGGGCGCTGCTGCTGCTGTTTCTGACCACGCTGCTCGATGCGCTATTCATCGTCGGCGCCTTTGTGCCGGCCGGCGTGGTGTTGTTCGGCGCCGGCGCCCTGGTTGCGCTCGGGACGCTGTCGTTATGGCAGGCGGTGGTCACCGCCGCCGTCGCCGCGCTCATCGGCGACGGTTTCTCTTACTGGCTGGGCCGGCGCTATGGCGAGCGGCTGTTCAGCGGACGCCTGCAGCGGCGGTACCCGGACCTCCTGCTGAACGGGCGCCGCTTCTTCGAGCGCTACGGCGCCTTCAGCGTCGCGCTCGCGCGCTTCCTCGGGCCAGTGCGCGCGATCGTTCCGGCGCTGGCCGGCGCATCGGGTCTGGGCATCGCGGCGTTCGTCGTCGCCGACGCCAGCGCGGCGCTGGTCTGGGCGATCCTGTACGTCGTCCCCGGCGTCGCCTTCGGCGCTTCGCTGGGCTTGGCGGCGGAGGTCGCGGGACGCCTGGCGACGCTGCTGCTCGCACTTCTGGTCGCGGTCGCCGTCACCGTGTGGCTCACGGCAGCGATCATCCGCACGACCCAACGCCATGCCGAGGACTGGGTCGGCCGCATGCTCGACTGGAGCCGCCGCCACCGCCGGCTGGGCAAGTTCGGCGCCGCACTGGCCGATCCGGCGCAGCCGGAAACTCCCGTGCTGGCGGTGCTGGCCGCCGCGCTGCTGACGATCAGCGGCCTCGGTTTGTGGCTGCTGGCGGGCGACGCGCTGCACAGCTATCCGCTCACCATCGACGCGGCGATCTTCCAGTCGATGCGCGACCTGCACAGCCCCTGGGGTCTGGTGCTCGCGCACCGGCTGCTGCAGCTCGGATCACTGCCGGTCTATGCGCCGGTCGCGCTGACGACCTTCGCCTGCCTGATCGTCATACGCGCGCCGCGCGCGGCGGCACACTGGGTCGCCGCGATCGGCTTCGCCGCGCTGCTGTCGATCGGCCTGCAATTCATCCCAACGCTGCGTCCCCCGCATGCCTTCTTCGATGCGCTGCCGGCGCTGGCACCGGTCGCCCGGGATCTGGTGTTGACGACCGCGATCTACGCGTTTGTGCCGGTGCTGCTGGCCACCGGGCGCGGCATCCGCCAGCGACGCGCCCTGTACGCTTCCGCGGTCGCCGTGCTGATGCTGGTGCTGTTCGCACGGTTGTATGTCGGCGCGCAGTGGTTCAGCGTCGAAATCCTGTCGGTCCTGGTCGGCGCCGTCTGGGCCGGCCTGCTGGGCCTGGGCTACCGACGGCATCGGCCGGATCACCTGGCGGCGCGGCACGTCGCCCTGCCGGTGATTGCCGCTTTCGCGATCAGCACCGCGCTGGCGTGGTCAGCGCCGCAACCGGCGACGCAGTTTGCGGCCGCCGAGCACGTGGTCTCGCGCGACAGCTGGAGCCGCGAAGGGTGGCGCGGACTGCCGCGCAGCCGTATCGATTTCTCCGGCCGCGACCGCCAGGTGCTGAGCCTGCAATGGGCTGACGATCTCGATGCCGTTGCCGGTGCGCTGACCGGCGCCGGCTGGTCCGAACCGCCGGTGCTGGGCGTGGCGTCGGTCCTGCTCTGGCTGACGCGCGAAGGCCCGGTCGCCGAGCTGCCGATCCTGCCGCAGCTGCACGCCGGACGGCACCCGGCCCTGAGCCTGCGTCGCGCGGTCGACGAACAGAGCGAAGACATCCTGCGCCTGTGGCCCGCGGGCGTGCGCCTGAACAGCGGCGAGCCGCTGTGGCTGGGCACGATCACGCGCGTCGAAGCGCGCAGCCTGTACACGATCCTGCGCTATCCGGTCGGCACCGGCGCGCCCGCGGTCGACCTCGCCCTCGCCGACGTTGCGGGACTGACCCTGCAGCAACGCGGCGAGGTCTGGCTGTTATCCTTGGACGCGGCCGCCGACACGGCGCTCTCTCCTCCCTGAACCGCTCCAATGTCCGACCGCCCCTCCGAACGCAGCTTGATCACCAAGCTGCGCGCGCGCCTGAACCAGGGCGATTCCTGGCTCACCCGCGACATCGGCACCTTCTTCACCAACGAAAAACTGAGCGAAGACGCGCTTGACGAGATCGAGACGCGGCTGCTGACGGCGGACGCCGGCCTCGAGGCCACCGAGTGGCTGATGAACCGGCTGCGCGCGGAGATGAACGCCGGCCGCGTGAAGAACCCGCAGCAGTTGCGCGCGACGCTGAAGAAGGCGCTGGTCGAACTGCTGGCGCCGGTGGCCAAGCCGCTGCAGATCCCTGACTTCATCCGCCCGTACATCCTGTTTGTCGCCGGGGTCAACGGCGTCGGCAAGACGACGACGATCGGCAAGCTCGCGCTGCGCCTGAAGAACGAAGGCAAGAGCGTGCTGCTGGCCGCCGGCGACACCTTCCGCGCCGCCGCGGTCGAGCAGCTGAAGACCTGGTCCGAGCGCGCCGGCGTGCCGATCCTGTCGCAGGGCGAAGGTGCGGATTCGGCCAGCGTGATCTACGACGCCGTGCAGTCGGCCAAGAGCCGCGGCATCGATGTCGTCATCGCCGACACCGCGGGACGCCTGCACACGCAGGCACACCTGATGGAGGAGCTGCGCAAGATCAAGCGCGTCGTGCAGAAGCACGACCCCTACGCGCCGCACGAAGTCCTGCTGGTGGTCGACGCGACCACCGGCGGCAACGCGCTGGTGCAGGCGCTGCAGTTTCACGAGGCGATCGGCTTGACCGGCATCGCCATCACCAAGTTGGACGGCACCGCCAAGGGCGGTATCCTGCTGGCCATCGCGCGTCGCATGGCTCTGCCCGTCCGCTTCATCGGCATCGGTGAAGCGGTCGAGGACTTGCAGCCCTTCGACGCCGAAGCATATGCAGAGGCCATGATCGGGGAATGACGGACCTCATCCATTTCGACCACGTCAGCTACCGCTATCCCGGCGGCAATGACGTTCTCGCCGATGTCAGCTTTGCGGTCGCGCAGGGCGAGATGTGCTACATCACCGGGCCCAGCGGCGCCGGCAAGACGACGCTGCTGCGCCTGATCGCCTCGCTGTGCCGCGCCAGCCGCGGACAGCTGCTGGTCATGGGCCAGAACCTGTCGGCGCTCAAGTCGCGCCAGGTTCCCGCGTTCCGCCAGCGCATCGGCATGGTGTTCCAGAACTTCAACCTGCTGTACGACCGCACCGTGTTCGACAACGTCGCGCTGCCGCTGGTGATCCGCGGCTACGCCTACGACGACATCGGCCGGCGCGTGCGTGCGGCGCTGGACTCGGTGGGACTGCTCGGCAAGGAGAAGGTGCTGCCGCTGACGCTGTCCGGCGGCGAGCAGCAGCGCGTCGGCATCGCGCGCGCGATCGTCACCAAGCCGGCGTTGATTCTCGCCGACGAGCCGACCGGCAATCTCGATCCGGAGATGGCGCTGGATGTCATGCGCGGCTTCAAGCGCTTCAACGATGCCGGCGTCACCGTGCTGATCGCGACGCATGCGATCGACCTGATCGAAGCCCTGCCCCACCGCATCATTCACCTGGAGCACGGGCACATCACCGACAAGCGGCCGACCGCCGCGTCCCGGCTCAAGGAGGTCGTCGCCGATGGCGTTCGTTGAGGCGGGGCTCGACCGGCCGCGGTGGTTCGCGCGCTGGGCCAAGGAACACTTGCGCGTGCTGCTGTTCTCGCTCGGCAAGATCGCACGCGCGCCGCTCGCCGCCGGCCTGACCGCGCTGGTCATCGGCATCGCCCTGGCGCTGCCGGCCGGGCTGTTTGTCGGCGTGCGCAACCTGTCGACCATCGGCTATTCCTGGCAGGAATCGCTGCAGCTGTCGCTGTTCCTGAAAGACAGCGTCTCGGCCGAACGCGGCCTCGCCCTGGCGCGCGAGATCGGCGCGGAGAAAGGCGTCGCCCGCACCAATTACATCTCGCGCGAGCAATCCTTGGCGGAATTCCGTCAGCTGTCGGGTTTCGGCGAAGCGCTCGACCTGTTGCAGGACAATCCCCTGCCGGCGGTGATTGCGGTGACGCCGGAGCGGCAGCAGACCCAGGCGGCGGTCGAAGCCCTGGTCGAGCGCCTGTCGCAGCAGCCCGAAGTCGAACTCGCCAAGCTCGATCAGCAGTGGCTGGAGCGGCTCTACGCGATCCTGGCGATCGCCGAGCGCGCCGTCAGCATCGTCGCGCTGCTGCTGGGGCTGGCGGTCATGGTCATCATCGGCAACACGATCCGGCTCGACATCGAAGCCCGGCGCGAGGAGATCGAGGTGATGAAGCTGATCGGCGCGCCCGGCAGCTTCGTGCGCCGCCCGTTCCTGTACAGCGGCTTCTGGTTCGGCCTGGGCGGCGGCGTGCTGGCGTGGATGCTGGTCGGGGTCGGCACCTCGATGCTGGACGCCCCCAGCGCCGAGCTGGCAGCGCTCTACGGCAGCGACTACCGCATCGCCAGCCTGAGCTTCGTCGACGGCCTGTCGCTGATCGCCTCCGGCATCGTCCTGGGCTGGGCCGGCGCCTTCGTCACCGTGACCCGCCGGCTGGCCCAGATCGAACCAAAGTAAGTCCTTTGCGATCAAATACTTGATCTAAATCAATGAAACTTCCGGCGGCCCTTAGCACTCTATTTGCCCGAGTGCTAATATTGACCACATGGGAGACACATCAATGAGCACCCCGATGATTCTGGCGCCGCGTCAGACGATGGGCTTGGTCCCGTTGTCCGGCAGCGTTGACGCCTATATTGCACACGTCAACCAGATCCCCGCGCTCGATGCCGCAGCCGAGAAGCGTCTCGCCGAAAAGCTGCGCGACGAGGGCGATCTGGCGGCGGCGCAGCAGCTGGTGCTGTCCAACCTGCGCCACGTCGTGCATATCGCCCGCGGCTACCTGGGCTACGGTCTGCCGTTCGCCGACCTGATCCAGGAAGGCAACATCGGCCTGATGAAGGCGGTCAAGCGCTTCGACGCCGGCGTCGGCGTGCGCCTGATTTCCTTCGCCGTGCACTGGATCAAGGCCGAGATTCACGAGTACGTGCTGAAGAACTGGCGCATCGTCAAGATCGCGACCACCAAGGCGCAGCGCAAGCTGTTCTTCAACCTGCGCTCGGCCAAGCGCGATCTCGGCTGGCTCAACCGCGAGCAGGCCGAGGCGATCGCCGCGAATCTGAACGTCAAGCCGGAAGAAGTGCTGCAGATGGAGCTGCGCATGGGCGGCGGCGACGTCTCGTTCAGCGCCGCGCCGGTCGACGGCGAAGACAGCTACATGCCCGAGGACTACCTCGCTGACGGCCACGACGCCATCGCCCAGCTGGAGCACGCCGAGTGGCAGGACGAGCGTGAGGCGAAGATGCACACGGCCATGGTCAGCCTCGACGAGCGCTCGCGCGACATCCTGCGCCGGCGCTGGCTCACGGACGGAGACAAGGCAGGTCTGCAGGAGTTGGCCGATGAGTACGGCGTGTCGGCCGAACGCATCCGTCAGATTGAAGCGGCGGCAATGAAGAAACTGCGCAGGCAGATCGAGCCGGAAGCGGCGTAATCTGGACTCCGACAGTTAAAGAAACCCGGCACAAAGCCGGGTTTCTTGTTGTTCGGGGTGGTTTACGCGAAAAGCAGGGCGTCGACGTAGTGATCGACCAGCAGCAGCGTGAAGATGCCCATCAGGTAGACGATCGAGTAGCCGAAGGTCTTCATCGGCAGACCAGGCGTCGGCCACCACTTCAGGCGCACGGCGTAGTAGAGGAACACACCGTCGAGAACCAGCGCACCGACGAGGTACAGCAGGCCAGACATGCCGGTCGCGTAGGGCAGCACGGTGACGGCGATCAGCAGCACCGTGTACAGCAGCACCTGCGTGCGCGTGAACTCGATGCCGTGGGTCACCGGCAGCATCGGGATGTCGGCCTTGGCGTAGTCGTCGCGGCGGTCGATCGCCAGCGCCCAGAAATGCGGCGGGGTCCACACGAAGATGATCGCGAACAGGATCAGTGCGTGCGCATGCAGCTCGCCGGTGACCGCAACCCAGCCGAGCACCGGCGGCGCGGCGCCGGCGGCACCGCCGATGACGATGTTCTGCGGCGTCGCGCGCTTGAGATACAGCGTGTAGATACCGGCGTAGCCGATCAACGTGAATTGCGTCAGAACCGCGGTCAGCGGATTGGCGAAAACCCACAGCACGGCAAAGCCGACGATGCCGATCACGGTCGCGAAGGCGATCGACTCGGTCATCGTCAGCGTGCCGGTCACCAGCGGACGCCCGCAGGTGCGCGCCATGCGCGCATCGATGTTGCGGTCGATGATCTGGTTGACCGCGGCCGCGGACGCCGCCTGCAGGGCGATGCCCAGCGTTCCCCACAAAGCCGGCCCCAGCGGCGGCAGCCCCGGCACCGCGAGGAACATGCCGACGATCGCGGTGAACACGATCAGCATCACCACGCGCGGCTTGCACAGCTCGTAATACTCGTGCAGCCGGACGCGCGGCGAGGCGGGTTTCACGCTGTCGAGCGCCGCAGCCACGTCAGCGTCGTGTCCAGGCCGAGTGATTGAGCGCGACGGTCACCGCCAGCAGCAGCGCAGCGCCGGCGTTGTGCGCATCGGCCAGCCACAGCGGGAACTGCAGCAGCACGACCCCGATACCGATGCCGACCTGCGCGGTCACGGCCCCAAGCACGGCAATGCCGAAGCCGCGCCAGTACGGCGAACCACCGCGGCGCAGCAGGAACAGCGCCAGCAGCGCCAGCACCGTCGCGACGATGAGCGCGCCGACGCGGTGGAAGTAGTGGATCGTCACACGCGCGCGTGCGTCGAGGATGCCGTACTCGTAGTTGATGCCCAGCCCATGCCAGAGCGTGAAGGCGGTCTTCGCATCGGTCGCCGGCAGGTAACTGCCGTGACAGGTCGGAAAATCGGGGCAGGCCAGCGCCGCGTAGTTCGTGCTGGTCCAGCCGCCGAGAAAGATCTGCAGCGTCAGCAGCAGCAGCGCGGCGCCGGCGAAGAGACGTAGCCCGGCGGGCGCCGGATCGGGTGCTGCGGCGTCGACCGCCGTCACATCGCGCTGCAGTTCGAAGGCGACGTGGCGCTCGCTGCGGTATTCGCGCTCGCGCATCCGCACTTCCACGGCCACGGGGCGCGGACGGCTCGCGAGGAACATCCACAGCAGCAGCGACATCGTCGTCATGCCGCCGAGCAGATGCCCGGTCACGGCCAGCGGCTTGAGCTGCCAGGTCACCGTCCACATGCCCAGCACGCCCTGGAAAATCACCAGCGCGACCAGCAGCCAGGGCAGGACGCGAGGGCGCTGCGGCTCGCGCAGGCGCAGCGACATCACCGCCATCGCAACGATCAGCAAACCGAGCGTCGAGGCGAGATAGCGGTGGATCATCTCCTTCCACGCCTTGGGCGCCTCAACCGGCCGCTGCGGGAAACGCTGCTCGGCCGACGCCAGGTCGTGCGCCGCCTCCGGAACGGTCAGGTGTCCGTAGCAACCCGGCCAGTCCGGACACCCAAGCCCGGCGTCGGAAAGGCGCACGTAGGCGCCAAAGACGATGACACCGAAGCACAGCAGCAGCGTCAGCAGATTGAGGCGGCGAAACCAGACCATGGCGTGGACATCGTGCGGCAGGCGAAATAAAGCGGAGACGGCTGATCGCAGTCTCCGCGGTGGCGGCATTTTACCTCACCGCGCCGATCACCCCCGCGTGGCTCAACCGATCTGCGAGATCCGCAGCAGCTTCTTGATGTCGCCAAGGATGCCCTTGGGCCCGGCAGCTGCCGGGTAGACCATCAGCCAGTTGCCGAGCGGATCGACCAGATAGAGGGCCTGCGGATCCTGCGCGCCGAAGAAGCGGCGATAGGCCGCGTCCGGCGTGTCGGCAAAGTAGTGCAGATCGGCATGCTCCGCCTGCAACTGGGCCCGCACCGACGCCAGCTCGGCCGGATCGGCGGCGATATAGACGCGCTGCACGCGCAGGCGCTTTTCGTTGAGCAGTGTGCGCACCTGGCGAATCTGATGAAGCTTGGCCGCGCAGGCGGCGTCGCAGGCGCCGTTGCCGACGTAGACGAAGCTCCACTTGCCGCGCAGCGCGCCCGCTCCGGCATCGGCGCCGGCATCGTCGCGCAGACTCGCCTGCGGGATCGGACGCGCCGGATCGACCAGCTCGCCGTAGTTGGTGTGGCCTTCGGGCACGAAGCCGGGAAAAAAGAAATACAGGACCACCGCTGCGAGCAGCGGTGCGAAAAACAGGGCCGCCAGCAACAGCAACTGCTGGCGGCCCCGGGCGCGCACATCGTTCATTCTTTAGGTTGGAAACTGAACTTGATGAAAAAACCTGCGAGTACCAGCGCGAACACGAACCACTGCGCGGCGTAGCCGTAATTCTTGGTCGGCGTCATTTCCGGTCCGGTCGCCCAGTCGCGCTCGAAACCGCCCGGCAGCGCCGCATCCATCAGCAGCACGCCATCGGGAACGAAGTTGCCGTAGAGGCAGCGCAGTTCGTCGACGGTCGGATACTGCACGATGCGCGGCCACGGACCGCCGGCGCAGTTGTCGACTTCAAGGCGCATCCCCGGCTGCGGCAGGGCTTTCCAATAGCCTTCCAGGCGAACCTCGCCTTGCGGTGCCGGCAGCGCTGGCAGCTTGGACCGATCGCCGTCCGCCGGAATCCAGCCGCGGTCGACGATCACGGTGCCGCCGTCCGGCAGGCGCAGCGGCGTCCAGACGTGATAGCCGGGCACGCGATTGCGGCTCTGGTTGTCGAGCAAGAGCTGCATGTCGGCGTCGAAGCGGCCGCTGGTATAGCCGCGCTGAACCGCCTTGGGATCGGCCCAGGCTCCGGACGTGACCTCGCGCGGAGTCGTCGTGTCCGCGCTGCGGTAGCCGGACAGCATGGCCGCCTTGGCCATCCCGCGCTGCAGCTGCCACACGCCCAGACCCACCATCGTGCCGCCGAGCACCAGCACCAGCACGATCGCCCACCATTTCGGTCTGAAATACTTCTTAGCCATCGCTCGAATCCCCCGTGTTGGT
This sequence comes from Sinimarinibacterium sp., assembly GCA_041659605.1. GTDB lineage: Bacteria > Pseudomonadota > Gammaproteobacteria > Nevskiales > Nevskiaceae > Solimonas. Next base: position 13,577 of record JBAZXW010000039.1, read on the forward strand.
CCTCCCCGCCCGACGCCCACGCACGCGCATGCCTGAAGGCGTCAAGACGATATGATGCCCGCATTTCCGGTCACTGCGCGGCCCCATGCTTGCCAAACTCGTCATCATCGGCCTGTTGGTCGCCATCGTCGGTTCGTTGATGACCAGCATGGTGTTTCTGGTGCGCGATGACAGCGATCGTCGGCGCGCGCTCACCGGCCTGAAAATCCGCGTCGCGCTGTCGATCACGCTGCTGCTGTTCGTGCTCCTGTCCTGGCAGCAGGGCTGGATCCGGCCGCATGGGCTGATCCCGCCGGCACCGACCGCAACACCTTCGCCGTAACGACCATATCCCGGGTGAAACCCGGGATGACGCCGGCGTGATCTGCCCCGGGCTGCGCCCGGGCTACACACCAAACGCAACGGGCGACCGCGAAGGTCGCCCGTTGTTTACAGGCTGCGTGTCCCTTCTACAACCAGTAGACGACGACGAACAGGCCCAGCCAGACCACGTCGACGAAGTGCCAGTACCAGGCCACGCCTTCAAATCCGAAGTGCGATTCCGGCTTGAAGTGACCCGCCATCAGACGCAGCGTGATCACGAACAGCATGAGCGTGCCGAGCGTGACGTGCATGCCGTGGAAGCCGGTCAGCATGAAGAAAGTCGAACCGTAGATGCCGGAGCCGAGCGTCAGGTTCAGCTCGTGGTAGGCGTGGATGTATTCCTCCGCCTGGAAGTACAGGAAGCTGGCGCCCAGCGCGACGGTCGCCCACATCCACAGGATGCATACGCCGCGCTTGCCGGCCTTCAGCGCGTGGTGCGCCATCGTGATGGTGAAGCCCGACGTCAGCAGGATGATCGTGTTGAGCAGCGGAACGTCAAAAGCCGGGATGGTCTTGAACTCGCCGCCCAGGTTCGCGGGACCGTTTGAGGGCCATACGCTTTCGAAGCCGGGCCACAGCGTCACATGCGTGGCGAGCTTCGCGCCCTCACCGCCCAGCCACGGCAGCGACAGGCCGCGCGCGTAGAACAGGGCGCCGAAGAACGCGCCGAAGAACATCACTTCGGAGAAGATGAACCAGGACATGCCCCAGCGGTAGGTGCGATCCACCTGCGCGCCGTACTGGCCGGTCTCGCTCTCGCGCGCCACCCCCCTGAACCACAGGAAGATGATGACGATCGCCAGCAGGAACCCAGGCCAGATCAGGGCCGGAGTCAGCTGCGAGTGCTCCAGGTAGCCGGCCACGCCGACCACCAGAGCCACCAGTCCGGCGGTCAGCATGAACGGCCAAGCGCTCGGTGCCGGGACGAAATAGCGTTGCGCGTTGTGAGCGGCGGGGCTCCCCATGTTCAGCTCCTAGGTTCTCTCAATTCTGCTTCATGGCGACGTCGGTGACGTCGAAAAACGTATAGGACAGCGTCACCCGGTCGACGTGCTTCGGCAACTCGGGGTCCAGCATGAACACCACCGGCATGGTCTTCTGCTCGCCCGCCGTGAACGGCTGGTTGTTGAAGCAGAAGCATTCCGTCTTCTTCAGATGCCTGGCGGCATCCCAGGGCGAGACCTGCGGCACCGCCTGCGCAACGAGGTCGTGACCCTCGGTGTTGGTCGCGGAAAAATTCACCGTGTACAGCTGCCCCGGATGCACCTCGATGCTCGGCTTCTCGGCGTGGAACTTCCACGGCCGCCCGCCGTTGACCGTGGTCACGAACTCCACGGTCACCGTGCGGTCGAGATCCACGACCGCACCCGCCACGTCCGCCGCCCGCATCTCGATCTTGCCGTTCAGGCCGATCGCGTCGCACAGCATGTCGTACAGCGGCACCAGCGCGAAGCCAAAACCGAACATACCGGCGGTCACTGCGACCAGCCGCCAGCTGTGCCGGATGCGGGCGCGCTCGGTCATTGGTGGGTCACTGCGTAGACGAACCACGCCAGCACCGCCAGCGCGAACCCGACATGCACGGCGAACAGCAGCAGGTTGCGTTTGCGGCGCAGCTGCTGCTCGTCCGTGCCCATCGCAATTGCGTCGTTCAAGGTTCGCTCAGACCAGCTTGTGATGATCGAGCGCGTCCGACTCGTCGTGAACGGCGGTCAGCACGTCGCCGCCGACCTGCGGCGGATCCTCGAAGGTGTGGTACGGCGCCGGCGAGGCGACCGTCCACTCCAGGCCGTGTGCGCCTTCCCAGACGCGGTCCGGCAGGCCCTGCGTGCGACCGAACCAGCCGAAGCAGCTCGCCAGCATGTTGAAGACGAAGATGAACTGGGCGACGAAGAAGCCGAATGCGCCGACCGTCGACATCACGTTCCAGTCGGTGAACTGCACGGCGTAGTCCGGCACGCGGCGCTGCATGCCGGCCAGCCCGGCGAAGTGCTGCGGGAAGAAGGTCAGGTTGATGAACACCGCCGACAGCCAGAAGTGCCACTTGCCGGCCGCCTCGTTGTACATGCGGCCGGTCCACTTCGGAATCCAGTAGTACACGGCGGCGATGATCGAGAACACCGCGCCCGGCACCAGCACGTAGTGGAAGTGCGCGACGACGAAATAGGTGTCGTGGTACTGGAAGTCCACCGGCGTGATCGCCAGCATCAGGCCGGAGAAACCGCCGATCGAGAACAGGAAGACGAAGCCGAGCGCGAACAGCATCGGCGTCTCGAAGGTCATCGAGCCCTTCCACATCGTTGCGACCCAGTTGAACACCTTCACGCCGGTCGGCACGGCGATCAGCATCGTCGCGAACATGAAGAACAGCTCACCGGTCAGCGGCATGCCGACGGTGAACATGTGGTGCGCCCAGACGATGAACGACAGGAACGCGATCGACGCGGTCGCGTAGACCATCGAGTCGTAGCCGAACAGGGCCTTGCGCGCGAAGGTCGGGATGATCGTGCTGACGATGCCGAACGCCGGCAGGATCATGATGTAGACCTCGGGATGGCCGAAGAACCAGAAGATGTGCTGGAACATCACCGGGTCGCCGCCGCCCGAAGCGGTGAAGAAGCTGGTGTGGAAGTACTTGTCGGTCAGCAGCATCGTCACCGCGCCGGCAAGCACCGGCATCACCGCGATCAGCAGGTAGGCGGTGATCAGCCAGGTCCAGACGAACAGCGGCATCTTCAGCAGGGTCATGCCCGGCGCGCGCATGTTCAGAATCGTGACGACGACGTTGATCGCACCGGTGATCGACGAGATACCCATCAGGTGAACGGCGAAGATCAGGAACGGGAAGGCGTTGCCGGTCTGCAGCACCAGCGGCGGATACATGGTCCAGCCGCCGGCCGGCGCGCCGCCGTCCATGAACAGCGTGCTGATCAGCATCGAGAACGCGAACGGAAGGATCCAGAAGCCCCAGTTGTTGACGCGCGGCAGCGCCAGGTCGGACGCGCCGATCATCATCGGCACCATCCAGTTGGCGAGGCCGACGAATCCCGGCATGACACCGCCGAAGATCATCACCAGCGCGTGCATCGTCGTCATCTGGTTGAAGAACTCAGGATCGACGAACTGCAGGCCGGGATGGAACAGCTCGGCACGGATCACCAGCGACATCAGGCCGCCGATGAAGAACATCGTGAACGAGAAGAACAGGTACAGCGTACCCAGGTCCTTGTGGTTCGTGGTCTTGATCCAGCGCATGATCCCCTGGTCGGGGCCGTGGTGCCCGTCATGACCATGGGCATCGTGGGCGTGATCGTTGTGGTCGTGAGCCTGTGCCATTGCGCTACTCCAACATCAAAATCGATCGAGTGATTCGAAAATCTTTGAAAACGTTCGGGCGTGCGGGGCTTACTTGCGGGCCGCTGTGACATCGGCGGGCAGCACCACCGAACCGCTGTTGCCCCAGGACGCGCGCTCGTAGGTCACCACCGCCGCGACGTCCGCGTCGGACAGCTGCGCGAACGGCGGCATCATGCCGCCGCCACCCGGCTTGCCCTTGACCACCTGCAGCACATGGTCCTGGGCCGGGCCGTTGGCCACCTTGGAGCCGGCGAGCGCCGGGAAATTCGGCGGCAGGCCGGCGCCGTTGGCCTGGTGGCAGGCCATGCACTGTGCCTTGTAGACGTTCTCGCCCTGCTTCATCAGCTCGTCCTTCGACGGCGCCGCTGCGGCCGGCGCGGCAGCTGCGGCGACTTCCTGAGCGGCAGGGGTTGCCGTGGGCGCCGCGTCCGCGGGCACGTCGGTCGTCGTCGTCGTCGCCGGCGCCGCTGCCGCCACTTCGCCGCCCTTGGCCTTCGCCAGCCAAGCGATGAACTCGGCTTCCGGCAGCGCCTTGACGACGATCGGCATGTAGCCGTGGTCACGGCCGCACAGCTCGGCGCAGACGCCGCGATACGTACCCGGCTGTTCGATGCGCGTCCAGATTTCGTTGACGTAACCGGGGATCGCGTCCTTCTTCACGGCGATTTCCGGCACCCACCAGGCGTGGATGACGTCGTTCGAGGTCACCAGGAAACGGACCTTCTTGCCGACCGGGACCACCAGCGGATTGTCGACGTCGACGAGATAGTTCGGCACGCTGTTGGGATCGATGCCGGATTTGAGCTGACGCGCGGCGTTGATCTCGCGGGTGAGCGTCGAGAAATAGGCGACGTCCTCGCCCAGATAATCGTAATGCCACTTCCACTGGTAGCCGGTGACCTTGATTGACAGGTCGGCGTTACGCGTGTCTTCCATCTTGATCAGCGTCGCGGCGGCCGGCACTGCGATCGCGATCAGGATCACGAAAGGCAGCGAGGTCCAGATGATCTCTACGGTCGTCGACTCGTGGAAGTCGGCCGGCTTGGGATGCTTGGAACGGCGGTGGAAGATGATCGACCAGATCATCGCGCCGAACACGACGACGGCGATGGCAACGCAGACCCAGAAGATCGCCATGTGCAGCCCGTGCACCTCGCGGCTGATCTCGGTCACGCCGGTCGGCACGTTGTAGCCGCCGCTGGTCTCGGTGTACGCAGACGCCGCCAGCGACGCAAGGGCCAGACCCGTAGCGGCCCCCAGCCGTGCCAGCCATCCCCCAAGCCAACCATGTCTCGACATCATCACTCTCCCAAAGGCAATTCTTGCGCGGGCGCCGCGCCCGCTCCCGCCTGCGTCCAGCTCCACGCAGGCGTCAGCAACTGTTTCACCCGGACCGCCACGCGGCCACGCTCCTCGTCCGTCAGACAGGCACCGATGCGCACCCGCTGTCCCGTGCAGCTCAAGACCAGCTGCGTCGGCTCATGCCGATGCGCGCCCGGCTCCAGCAGAACCCGGGTCAGCGCCCGCGACAGTTCCACCACAGTACCGGCCCCACGCCCGACCACGCCGAACTCGACTCTCACCCGCTGCGCCTCGAATACCAGCACTTCGCGATATCCGTTGCGCCGCACCGACACGTAAACCGCCGCTCCCAGCGCGGAAATCTCCAGCCCCGCGAACGGAAGCACCGGCCAGAATCCGAGCCACGCCATTCCCGCTGAGATCCCCAAGGCGAGCGACGCACTCAGACCCATGAACAGCCATGCCTGCCTCGCACTGAGCGAGGCATTCGGGCCGATCACGATCCGGGTTTCGACAGACTCGGGTGCAAGGGGAGCCGCAGCCGCGGAATTGTATTCCATGGCCCGAAACTCGCGCAAAGCAGAACCGCGGTCAAGACGCGGGGCGCGAACGCGGCCGCGAGCAAAATTTGACCGCGCTGCGCGCATCCAAACGCAGCGTTCGGGCGTAAATTGAGCTGCGAAAGCCCGCAAGCCCACCCCAACCTCTTCCATGAGCCCTCCATGAACAGACGCCACCTGCTCTCCGCTCTGGCCAGCGCCGCCGGCCTGGGACTGCTCTCCCGTCCGCGGCGCGCGCAGGCGGGCGAGGAAAAGCTGGGCGCCCTCGGACAGCCGGCGCGGCATTGGCGCGACCGCGTCAGCGCCGCCGCCTACGACGTGCTGTTCGAAGAAGACACCGAGCGAGCGTTCAGCAGTCCTCTCAACACCGAGAAGGGCGAAGGCACCTTTGTCTGCGCCGCCTGCTACCAGCCGCTGTTCGGCTCGAAGACCAAGTACGACTCGGGCACCGGCTGGCCGAGCTTCTGGGCGGCGCTGCCCGATGCCGTCGCGACCAAGACCGATTTCCTGCTGCTGTACCCGCGCACCGAATACCACTGCAGCCGCTGTGGCGGCCATCAGGGTCACCTGTTCGACGACGGTCCGCGTCCGACCGGCAAGCGCTACTGCAACAACGGCCTCGCGCTGCGCTTCGTCCCCGCCGCCGAAACCCTGCCGGAGCTGCGCTCGTGAAAACTCCGTCCTTTGCGCTGCTGCTCTGCACGCTGATGCTACCGATGGCCCACGCGGCCGAATCGATCGCCACCTTCGCCGGCGGCTGCTTCTGGTGCACCGAGTCGGATTTCGAGAAGGTGCCCGGCGTGCTGTCGGCGGTGTCCGGTTACGCCGGCGGGACCGTCGACGACCCGGGCTATCAGGGGGTGTCCGCCGGACGCACCGGCCATGCCGAATCGGTGGAAGTGCGCTTCGACCCGTCCGTCACGAGCTACGAAAAGCTGCTCGAGATCTACTGGCACAGCGTCGATCCGTACACGCCCGACGCCCAGTTCTGCGACCACGGGCCGCAGTACCGGACCGCGATCTTCGCGCACGACGACGCGCAACGCACTGCCGCCGAACACAGCCGCGACGAACTGCAGAAGCAGTTCCCCGATCGTCCGCCGATCGTCACGCAGATCGTCGCCGCACCCCGCTTCTGGCCGGCGGAGGACTACCATCAGGACTACTACAAGAAGAATCCGGTCCGGTACCGCTATTACCGCTGGGGCTGCGGTCGCGACCAGAAGCTCGATGAGTTGTGGGGCGCGTCGCGCCCGCATTGATCCGCCCCGTTGATCCGCCGCAATGGTCCGCCTGGGAGGCCCGCGCATGCGAAATCTCGTTCTGCTGCTTTGTGCACTGCTGCTGACCGCCTGTGCCAGCGCGCCGAAGACGCCGCTGCCCGCGCCCGAGCAGCCCGTCGACCGCGAGCGTTTCCTCGGCCGCTGGTACATCATCGCCAACGTCCCCTATTTCTTCGAACGCGACAAGGTCGGCAGCTACGTCGAGTACCGATCGCGCGCCGACGGACGTGTCGACGACTTCTATTTCTCGCGCGAAGGCAATCTCGACGCACCGCTGGACCAATCCAAGGGTGTCGCCGAGATCGTCGATCCGGCCAGCAACGCGGCCTGGCGCGCGCAGTTTTTCTGGCCGTTCTGGGCGTCGTTCAACATCCTCTACGTCGACGACGACTACCGTCATGCGCTGATCGTTCATCCGAGCCGCGAATACGGCTGGATCTACGCGCGCAGCCCGCAGATCGATGCGGCGACGCTAGAAACCCTGTTCGCTCGCCTCGAGCGCGCCGGCTACCGGCGCGATCAGTTCACGCTGATCCCGCAGCGCGCGGCCCAGTAGAACCTTCTTCGAGGGCTCCTTCGTCCGGCCAGCGCAGCGCCGCAGCGGCGGCGTCCACATCCGCGTACGTCGGCACGATGCCGAGCAAGGGCGCATCGATGCGACGGCGCAGGGTGTCGACGTTGTCCCGCCAGTGTTCCTGCTCTGGCGGCAGCAGATTCGCCACCCAGCCGGCCAGGTGCGTACGGCGCATCACGTCGCCCGAGGTCAGCAGCGCATGATTGATGCACCCGAGCCGCAAGCCCACCACCAGCACGACCGGCCAGCGCTGCGCCGCCACCCAGTCGTCGAAGCCGACGCGATCGTTGAGCGGCACGCGCCAGCCGCCGGCGCCTTCGACGACGAGCGTGTCACAGCGCGCCGCAAGGCGCCCGTACGCGCGATCCAGCTGCAGCGGATCGATCACGACGTCCGCAGCGCGCGCGGCCAGATGCGGCGCAATCGGCAACTCAAGCGCAATCGGGTTGATCTCCGCGTAATCGAGGCCCGGCGCCGACTCGGCGAGCAGCGCCAGAGCGTCGTCGTTGCGCAGACCATCGGCGGTCGCAGCACTGCCGGCGGCGACCGGCTTGAAGCCGGCGGCGTGCAGGCCGCGCTGGCGCGCGCGCCGCAGCAGCGCGCAACTGACCAGGGTCTTGCCGACGCCGGTGTCCGTGCCGGTGACGAAAATCGTGTTCACGCCTCGCAGGGCTGGCCTTGCCCGCCGGCGGCCGCGGGCCGCCCTACGACCGCCTTCGCGAGCGCCTCGACGAGCCTGTCGACCTGCTCGTCCGTATGCGCGGCAGAAAAGGTGATGCGCAGACGCGAAGTGCCGCGCGGCACGGTCGGCGGCCGGATCGCCGCGACCCAGAGTCCGGCATCGAGCAAAGCCCGCGACAGCGCCAGCGCGGGCGCCTCGGCCCCGATCACCAGTGGTTGGATCGGCGTGGCCGATTCGCTCAGCGACACGTCGAGCTGACGGCAGCCGTCGCGGAAGCGCGCGATGATCGCGCGCAGGCGCTTGCGCCGCTCCTGTCCTTCCGGTCCAGCGACGATGCGCAGCGCCGCGCGCGCCGCGGCGGCGATCGCCGGCGGCGGCGCCGTCGAGAACACCCAGCTGCGCGCGCGCTGGACCAGGTACTCGATCAGGTCGTCGGAGCCGGCGACGAAGGCGCCGGCGCAGCCGAGCGACTTGCCGAGAGTGGCGACGTGGATGTCAGGCGGTCGCGTAGCGAAATGCTCGACGATGCCGCGACCGCCCGGTCCCAGTACGCCAAAGCCGTGCGCGTCGTCGATCATCAGTGCGGCGTCGTGCGCGGCGCACAGCTGCGTGAGTTCCGGCAAGGGCGCGAGATCGCCGTCCATGCTGAAAACGCCATCGCTGACGAGCAGCGTGACCCGTGCTTCTCGACGCGCCACGCCCGAGAGCGCCTGCTCGAAAGCGCGGACATCGGCGTGCGCGACGCGCAGGTATTCGGCGCCGGACAGACGCCCGCCGTCGATCAGCGACGCGTGGTTGAGCTCGTCGGCGATCAGCACGTCGTCCTTGCTCAGCAGCGCACGCAGCGCACCCAGGTTCGCCGCCCAGCCGGTCGAGAACAGCAGCGCGCGCGGGCGCTGCAGGAATGCCGCGAGTTCTTCTTCGAGCGCGCGGTGCTCGCGGTTGTAGCCGGACACCAGCGCCGCCGCGCCGCTGCCGGTACCCGACTCGCCGAGCGCGCGCTGCGCGGCCGCGGCGATGCGCGGATCGGAGGCCAGCCCGAGGTAGTCGTTGCTGCAGAAGTTGATGCAGTCGCGGCCGTCGACGCGGATCTGCGCGCCGTGCGCGCCGTCGATGACGCGGCGCAGACGATAGAGATCGGCCGCGCGGATCTGTTCGAGCTGCTGCGTCAGACGGCGCTGCAGCGGCGTCGCTGCGCTCATGTAGCCCGGACGCAGTCCGGGACTCGCGCCCCGCCGTCAGCGCAGCCCCGGATTTCATCCGGGCTACACGGCTGCGCGGCCTCACCGGCACCTTCTGTCTCGATCCCCAGGCGCGCGAACAGCGCGCGGTCCCTGGCGTTTTGCGGGTTGTCGGTCGTCAGCAGACGGTCGCCGTAGAAGATCGAGTTGGCACCGGCGAAGAAGCACAGCGCCTGCATCTCGTCGGACATCGCCGTGCGGCCGGCGGACAGGCGCACGTGCGATGCCGGCATCAGGATGCGCGCGACCGCGATCGCGCGCACGAACTCGATCGGATCGAGCGCCTCGGTGCCCTTGAGCGGCGTGCCTTCGACCTGCACCAGGTTGTTGATCGGCACGCTCTCCGGATGCGGATTCATGATCGCGAGCTGGCGTAGCAGCTCGGCGCGATCGGCCGGGCCCTCGCCCATGCCGACGATGCCGCCGCAACAGACCTTGATGCCGGCGTCGCGCACGTTCGCGAGCGTGTTCAGGCGATCTTCGTAGGTCCGCGTCGTGATGATCTGGCCGTAGAACTCCGGCGAGGTGTCGAGATTGTGGTTGTAGTAGTCGAGGCCGGCATCGGCGAGGCGGCCGGCCTGCTCGGGCTTGAGCATGCCCAGCGTCACGCAGGTCTCCAGGCCGAGCGACTTCACCTCGCGCACCATCGCCTCGACCTTGTCCAGATCGCGATCCTTGGGCGAGCGCCACGCCGCGCCCATGCAGAATCGCGTCGCACCGTTGGCCCTGGCCTCGCGCGCCGCATCGACGACCGCGGCGACTTCCATCAGCGCTTCCTTCTGCAGGCCGGTGTCGTAGCGCACCGACTGCGGGCAGTACGCGCAGTCCTCGGGGCAGGCGCCGGTCTTGATCGACAGCAGCGTGGACAGCTGCACGCGGTTCGGCTCAAAGTTCTGCCGATGCACAGCGTGCGCACGGAACAGCAGATCGTTGAACGGCAGGCGGAACAGGGCCTCGACTTCGTCGCGGGTCCAGTCATGGCGCACGGCAGCAGACAGCATCGCAAATCCCCGGCTCGCACAGAGCCCGCGGCGCTGCCGCGGTCTGTGATAAATAATCGATCAATAATCCGTTCCAGCGAGCTTATTGCACACACCCCTTCAGCTGCCGGCCCCGTCAGTCTTTCGCCCGGCCGCGCGATCTGTCAACCATCCGATGCGTCATTTGGTTGACAAGTGTCTGAACGGACTGCTGCCGGCCCGCTGCCGCAGCTGCGGATGCGCGCTCGAACACGGCCCGCTGTGCGCCGCCTGCAGCCACGATCTGCCCTGGAACGACGGCGCCTGCCGGCGCTGCGCGTTGCCCCTGGCCGCCGGCGATACCTGCCCGCAGTGCCTGCAGCGCCCGCCGCACTTCGACAGCGCCTGGGCCGCGTTCCGGCTGGAGACGCCGGTGCAGCACTTCATCCACGCGCTCAAGTACCACGCCGACTTCGCGCAAGCCCATGTCCTCGGCGAGCTGATGGCCGTGCGCCTGAACCTGCGCCCAGCGCCGTTGCCGCAACTGCTGATTCCGGTGCCGCTGCACGGGCGGCGGCTGGTGCGCCGCGGCTACAACCAGGCGCACGAGATTGCGCGCGTGATCGCGACGCGATGCGGGATCGAAAACGCGCCGCACGCGGCCGCGCGCCTGCGCGCGACCGAAGACCAGATCGGTCAGAGCGCCGCGGCGCGCCGGCGCAACATGCGCAATGCGTTTGCGCTGCGCATCGATCTGACCGGAATGCGCGTTGCACTCGTTGACGACGTCATGACCACCGGCGCCACGCTCGACGCCCTTGCCCGAGTCTGCCGCACCGCCGGCGCCGCGCACGTCGAGGCCTGGGCGGCGGCGCGGACGCCGTAGCTGGGGGCTGCGGCGAGGGTTTCCCCGCTTGCGGCAACTGCAGGCTTCGGGGAGCCTTGCCGGCTCGCTCCCACAATCGACCACGTCGTGACCCCGACCCCGCTGATCACCAACGACGCCGTCGTCCTCGGACTGCTGAGCGTGCTGCTCGGCGCGGTGTTCTACACCTCGAACAGCGCACACCGGTTCTGGCGCCGGTTCTACACGTACGTGCCGGCGCTGCTGCTGTGCTACTTCCTGCCGGCGCTGTTCAATTCACTGGGCGTGATCGACGGCGAACACTCGCAGCTCTACCCGATGGCGTCGCGCTACCTGCTGCCGGCGACGCTGGTGCTGCTGACGCTGTCGATCGACCTGAAAGCCATCCTGCGACTCGGCCCGAAGGCGCTGATCCTGTTTCTCACCGGCACGGTCGGCGTGATCCTCGGCGGGCCGCTGGCGCTGCTGATCTGGCACGCGATCGATCCGGCGATCGTCGAAGGCGAGATCTGGCGCGGCATGACCGCGATCGCAGGTAGCTGGATCGGCGGCGGCGCCAACCAGGCGGCGATGAAGGAAGTGTTCGCGATCGACAACAACCTGTTCGGCATGATGGTCGCGGTCGACGTGATCGTCGCCAACATCTGGATGGCGGTGCTGCTCTATCTCGCCGGCCGCGCCGATGCGATCGACGCACGCCGCGGCGTCGACACCTCCGCGCTCGTCGAACTGCGGCAGCGCATGGAGCGCTTCGAGGCCGAGCATGCGCGCATTCCCAAGCTGCCGGACCTGATGTTCATGCTCGCGGTCGCATTCGGCAGCACCGGGCTCGCGCACGCGCTGGCCACGCCGCTGGCGGCCTGGTTCGACGCGCAAGGTGCGTGGGCGCAGCGCCTGAGCCTGTCGAGCACGTTCTTCTGGATCGTGGTGCTGGCGACGACCTTCGGCCTCGCACTGTCGTTCACGCGCGCACAGCGGCTCGAAGGCCCCGGCGCGTCGAAGATCGGCAGCGCGATGCTCTACATCCTCGTCGCCAGCATCGGCATGCACATGGACCTGCGCACGATCTTCACCAACCCCGGCCTGTTCGGCGTCGGCCTGACCTGGATCGCCTTCCACGCGCTGCTGCTGGTCATCGTCGCGCACCTGCTCAAGGCGCCGGTGTTCTACCTGGCGATCGGCAGCCAGGCCAACATCGGCGGCGCGGCGAGCGCGCCGGTCGTCGCCAGCGCCTTCCATCCGTCACTGGCGCCGGTCGGCGTGCTGCTCGCGGTGCTCGGCTACGCACTTGGCACCTACGGCGGCTGGCTCTGCGGCCAGCTGCTGCGCGCGGCCGCCGGGTAGTTATGTAGCCGGCAGCGCGAAGTCGAGCGCGAGCCCCGCGAAGATCGCCAGCCCGAACCAGTGGTTGTGCAGGAATGCGCGGAAGCAGGCCGCCGGTTCGCGGCTGCGCGTGATCCACTGTTGATACACTGCCAGCCAGGCGGCGACGGCGATGCCACCGTAGTACCACTCGCCGCGTCCACTGTTGAGGCCGAGCTGGATCAGCAGCAGCAGCGCCGTAGCCTGCAGCAGCGCGATCGCCAGCCGGTCGTGCCGGCCGAAAAGAATTGCCGACGACTTCACACCGATCTTGAGATCGTCGGCGCGATCCACCATCGCGTAATAAGTGTCGTAAGCAACGACCCAGCAGACGTTCGCCGCCATCAACGGCACCACCTCGCCCCAGGCGACGTCATGACGCAGCGCCGCGTAGGCCATCGGGATGCCCCAGGAGAACGCCAGGCCGAGCACCGCCTGCGGCATGCTGATCAGGCGCTTCATGAACGGATAACCGGCAGCGAGAATCACCGCCGGCACGGCGAGGGCGATCGCCAGCGTGTTCTTCAGGGAAGTCAGCAGCCCGAACGCGATCAGCGACACCGCGACGAACAGGCGCACCGCCTCCTCCGGCGTCACCCGCCCGGCAGCGAGCGGCCGATCCCTGGTGCGCGCAACATGCGGATCGACATCGCGGTCGGCGAAATCGTTGATCGCGCAGCCGGCCGAGCGCATCAGCGCCGTGCCGGCGACGAACACGAACAGCACATGCAGATCCGGCATGCCGCGCGCCGCGAACCACAGCCCCCACAGCGTTGGCCACAGCAGCAGATAGATGCCGATGGGCCGGTCGACCCGCATCAGCTGCAGGTAGTCGCGGAATTTTCCGGTGAGCGCGGTCGTCATGGCGCGCAAGCTTAGCCGGCGCGCGGCACAAGTTCAGCCGGAAACCTCGGAATCAACCACCGTCATTGCAGCTGATGAGTGGCCCGGCCCCGTCGCAGGGCAGAACGCATTGGCCGGTGGTGCCGTCACAGAAGACCCCGCCTTCGCCGGGGCCGGTAGGGGTGATTGGCGGATCATTGTCTTCTGCCGCGTCGCCGGATGCCCCGATCACCAGCGCCGTCGCCGCGCCGGCAGCGAGGACGATCAGCACGGGCTTCAGAAAACTGCCGCCGCTCGATTCGCCGTCGTCCGCGTTGAGCCCGAGGGCGTGTGCGTTCAGTGGCAGCCCCATCAGATGCAGACCGGCGTCGCTGCCGACGCGCAGGTCGAGCACGGCGGGGCGCTCCAGCCGCGTGGCTTCCTCGACGCCGGCGTCCGCCCACAGCCGCCGCCAGCCCAGGTCGTTCGGGTACAAACCCAGGCTCAGCGTGGGCCGCGATTCGGACGTTGCTGCGCCGAAGCTCCACGCGAAGCGCAGGCCAGGCTCGACGACCGCCGTGTCGCCGGCGACAGCCGCTTGCGTGCCCGCCGCCAGCAGCGCAGACGCAAGAACAGTTCGTTTCATGGTTCCCCCCCTCGAAATGTGAGGTGTTCGGCGTTGTCAGCCGCCGTCGCTGCAGGTGTTGGTCGTCTCGCAGGGCACCGCGCATTCGCCGTTGACGCAGCCGACGCCGTCCGGGCCGACACCGGTCGTGCCGCCGCCACCGTCGCCGTCACCGCCGTCGCCATTGCCGCTGCCATTGACGTTCACGGCCGGGTTGTTGTCTTCCGCAGCATCTCCGGCCGAACCGATCACCAGCGCCGTCGCTACACCGGCCGCCAGCACGATCAGCACGGGTTTCAGGAAACTGCCGCCGCTGGCTTCGCCGTCGCTGGCGTTGAGACCCAGCGACTGCGCATTCAGCGGCAGCCCCATCATGTGCAGCCCGCTGCTGTCGCCAGTGCGCAGGTCGAACACCGCGGGTTTGTCCAGCTGCGACACCTCCCCGACGCCGGCATCTGCCCACAGGCGCCGCCAGCCCAAGTCGTTCGGATACAGGCCCAGGCTCAGCGTCGGCCTGCTCTGTTCCTGCGCGCCGAAGGTCCACGCAAAGTGCAGGCCCGGCTCCAGCGCAGCGGTGTCGCCGGCGAGGGCGGAATGCGCCGTCAGCGCGGCAAGAAGTGCAGCACCCAACTTCGTCATGTGTTTCATGGCTCTCATCCCCGGGACCGCAGTCCCTGTGTTGTCGTCATACGCCCGTGCGGCCGGACTTTCTCCGGAGTCTATGGATCAGAACGGACCAGGGCGACGGGTTATTCCCTCAGGGGCAGGATCGACTGAGACGAAAGTCACGGTTCACCGCCGGCTGCGCCGACGGCCCCTCACCCCGACCCTCTCCCCCTGAAGGGGGAGAGGGAGACATGCAATCAGACCTGCGCGTAGCGCTCCGGATCGCCCACCCAGCGCTTGATCAGCAGTTGCGCGAGGCGTGGCTGGTGGGCGAGCCAGTCGTCGGCGAGTTTCTGCAGGCCGGGAATCAGTGCGGCGTCGCGTACCGGATCGGCGAGCTTCATGCCGACGTCGCCGGTCTGGCGGCGACCGAGCAACTCGCCGGGGCCGCGCAGCTCGAGGTCGCGCTGCGCGATCGCGAAACCATCCGTCGTCGAGCGCAGGGTTTCGAGCCGCGCCCGCGCCAGGTCGCCAAGCGGCGCCTGGTACAGCAGTACGCACTGGCTTTCACGCGAGCCGCGGCCGACGCGGCCGCGCAGCTGGTGCAGCTGCGACAGGCCCAGGCGCTCGGCGTTCTCGATGATCATGATGCTGGCATTGGGCACGTCGACGCCGACTTCGATCACCGTCGTCGCCACCAGCACCTGGGTGATACCGTCCTGGAACGCGCGCATCTGCGTGTCCTTGTCGTCAGCCTTGAGGCGACCATGGACGAGGCCGATGCGCAGATCGGGCAGCTCGGTGCGCAGGCGCGCCGCGGTCGCTTCGGCCGCCTCGGCGTCGAGTTCTTCGGATTCCTCGATCAGCGTGCACACCCAGTACACCTGGCGCCCGTCGCCGCAGGCGGCGCGGATGCGCGCCAGCACTTCATCTCGCTTGGCGTTGGACAGCGCGACGGTGGTCACCGGCGTGCGTCCCGGCGGCAGCTCGTCGATCACCGAAACGTCGAGATCGGCGTAGAAGGTCTGCGCCAGCGTGCGCGGGATCGGTGTCGCCGACATGATCAGCTGGTGCGGCGCCAGCCGCCCGGCCTTGTCGCGCAGCGCCAGGCGCTGCTGCACGCCGAAGCGATGCTGCTCGTCGACCACGGCGAGCGCGAGGCGCGCGTACTCGACCTGGTCCTGCAACAGCGCGTGGGTGCCGATGGCGATCGCCGGCTCCGGCGCCGCCAGCGCCGCGAGCACGCGTTCGCGCTCGGCCTTCTTCACGCGATGGGCGAGGAACAGCGGCGTGATGCCCAGCGGCGCGCACCAGGCCGAGACCGTGCGCAAGTGCTGCTCGGCGAGCAGCTCGGTCGGCGCGACCATCGCCGACTGCTGCCCGGCGCGATACGCCGCCAGCAGGGCCGCGGCGGCGATCACGGTCTTGCCGCTGCCGACGTCGCCCTGCACCAGGCGCAGCATCGGCCGCGTGCCGGAAAGATCTTTCGCGACTTCAGCAAGCACGCGTTTCTGTGCTCCGGTCGGCGCGAATGGCAGCGCGCCCACCAGTTCGGACATCGCCTGTGCCGCGCTGGGCAGGGGCGCCGCCGGCTTGGACTTGAGACGGCTGCGCAGCATGCGCATGCCGAGCTGATGCGCGAGCAGCTCCTCGCGGATCAGGCGATGCTGCGCCACGTGCTGCTGCGCGAGCAGCGCTTCGGCGTCGGCGTCGGTCAGCGGGTGATGGATCAGGCGCAGCGCCGCGAGCGTGTCCGGCGCTGCGACGCCCGGCAGTTCGGTGCGCAGATCCGCGTCCGTCGCGGCGATCTGCAGCACCTGGTCGATGAGTCCACGCACGCGCGCCTGGGTGATGCCGGTGGTGAGCGGATAGATCGGCGCCAGATGCGCGTCCGGCTGCAGGTCGTCGGCCGCATCGGCGACGCGGTATTGCGGATGCACCATTTCCGGTCCGCCGCTGCCGGCGCGCACGGTGCCATAGGCCTGCACCCAGCGCCCCACCGCAAGCCCCTGCTTCTGCGTCTCGTTGAAGTGGAAAAAGCGCAGCAGCAGACCGCCGGTGCCGTCGTCGATCACGACGCGCAGCGTGCGGCGCCCGGCGAAGCGCACGTCGGCGGCAACGACGCGGCCACGCACCAGCGCGTCCTGGTCGGGACGCAGGCGCGCGAGCGGCAGGTGCGCGCGGCGATCCTCGTAGCGCAGCGGCAGATGGAACAGCAGGTCGCGCGCGCAACGCAGGTCCAACACACGCAGGCGCTGCGCGACCGCCGGGCCCGCGCCCTTGAGATAGGTCAGCTCGGTGTCGAGGGTCGGCAGCGGACGCGCCGTGCCCGCCGACCGTCGCTGGGGCCGCGTGTCAGCCAAGCACCAGAATTCCGTCGGCCTCGATGCGCGAGCCGCGCGGCAGGCTGGCGACACCGATCGCGGCGCGCGCCGGATACGGCGCCTGGAAATACTGCGCCATGATTTCGTTGACCTTGGCGAAGTGGCCGAGGTCGGTCAGATAGATGTTCAACTTGGCGATGCCGGCCAGCGAGCTGCCGGCCGCCTCGCAGACCGCGCGCAGGTTGCGGAACACCTGGTGGATCTCGTCCTCCATCGTGGCGTTGACCAGCGTCATCGTTTTTGGATCGAGCGGAATCTGCCCGGACAGGTACACCGTCTGATTGGCGGTGTTGCCGCAGGCCACGGCCTGCGAATAGGTGCCGATCGCGCCGGGGGCCTGGTCGGTGGAGATGATCTTGCGCGTCATGATGGTGTCGTTGTTGGGGTCGTTGTTGGGAAATTGCCGGGCAGCTTACGCGCGCCAGACGCGTTCGATGCCGTCGATGCGGCGGATGCGACGCAGCACGCGCGCCATGTGCACGCGGTCGCGCACCGTGATCAGGAATCGCATCTCCACCGCCTCGCCGCCGGCGCGATCCGGCATCTGCACGTTCTCGATCGACGATTCGGCATTGGCGATGTCGGCGGTGATGCGCGCCAGGAGACCGCGCTTGTTGTAGCCGTTGATGCGCAACTCGGCGAGGAAGTCGCCCTGCACCTTGTCCGACCAGGCCAGCGGAATCCAGTCCTGCGGGCGGCCCTTCACGTGCTTGCATTCCATGCGGTGGACGACGATGCCGCGCCCGACGCTGACATGCCCGCGGATATCGTCGCCCGGCAGCGGATAGCAGCAGCGCGCGTAATCGAGAATCAGCCCTTCCGTGCCCTCGATCGCGAGCGCGGCGGCGTGGCTTTCCTTCGGATCGCTGGCGCCCTTGGGCAGGAAGTGCCGCGCGACCAGCGCCGCAAGACGCTGGCCGGTGCCGACCGTCGCGTACAGCTCCTCGACGTCGGCGAGCTTGTAGGCCTGCAGCACCGGTGCGAGCTGTGCCTCGTCCTTGAGCACGGTGGCTGGCACGGAGAGTTCGCGCAGCGCGATTTCGAGCAGGCGCCGCCCGAGCCGCACCGCTTCATCCTCGTGTTGCGTACGCAGGTAGTTGCGGATCGCCGAACGCGCCTTCGCGGTCTTGACGAAATTGAGCCACGACGCGTTCGGGCGCGCGCGGCGCGCGGTGATGATCTCGACGGTCTGGCCGTTGTCCAGCACCGTGCTCAGCGGCACCAGCTGGCCATCAAGCCGCGCGGACACGCAGCGGTCGCCCAGCTCCGAGTGCACGGCGTAGGCCAGATCGACCGGCGTCGAGCCTTTCGGCAGGCGCCGGATCTCGCCCTTGGGCGTGAACACATAGACCTCGTCGGGATACAGGTCGACCTTGACGTTCTCGATGAAGTCCATCGGGCTGGCCGCGCCGAAGTCGTCGAACAGCCCGGCGACCCACTCGCGCGCCCGCGCCTGCGGCGCGCTGCTGCCGTCGCGCGCGCCCTGCTTGTACTGCCAGTGCGCGGCGATGCCGCTTTCGGCAACGTGGTGCATGTCGCGTGTGCGGATCTGCACCTCGACCTTGTGGCCGCTCGGGCCGATGCAGGCGGTGTGCAGCGACTGGTAGCCGTTGGACTTCGGATTGGCGACGTAATCGTCGAACTCGCCCGGCACCGGCTTGTAGACGTGATGCACGACACCGAGCGCGCGGTAACAGTCGTCGACCTTGGACACGATCACGCGAAAGCCCAGCAGGTCCATGACCTTGAGCAGCTTGAGCTTCTTGCGCAGCATCTTCAGGTAGATGCCGTAGACGTTCTTCTGCCGCCCGACCACGCTGGCGCCGATGCCCTCCTCGCGCAGCGTCGTCGACAGCTTCTGCTCGACCTCGCGGATCACCTTCTTGGTGTCGCCCAGCTGCGCGTTGACCGTCTGCTGCAGCACCGCGTAGCGCTTCGGATACAGCGCCGCGAACGCCAGGTCCTCCAGCTCGGTGCGGATGAAGTAGATACCCAGGCGCTGCGCGATCGGCGCGTAGATCTCCAGCGTTTCGCGCGCGATGCGGCGGCGCTTCTCGGTCACCATTGCGCCGATCGTGCGCATGTTGTGCAGGCGGTCGGCGAGCTTGATCAGGATCACGCGCAGATCCTGCGTCATCGCCAGCAGCAGCTTGCGGAAGCTGTGCGCCTGCATCTCGGCGCGCGTATGACCTTCGATGCGCGTGACCTTGCTGACGCCGTCGACCAGCTCGGCGACCTCGTCGCCGAACTCGAGCGCCAGCGATTCCTTGGACACGCCGGTGTCCTCGATGACGTCGTGCAGGATCGCCGCGATCAGCGTCGTGTGATCGAGCCGCATCTCGGCCAGCGTGCGCGCCACCGCCAGCGGGTGATAGACGTAAGGCTCGCCGGAGGTGCGGCGCTGACCCTCGTGCATGCTGGTCGCGAACTCGGCGGCGCGGCGCACCTCGGCCACCTGCTTGTCCGGCAGGTAGCCTTCGAGCACGCGGCACAGCACGTCGACGCCGAACTCGCGCTCGACGCGCTGCGTCCGGATCGCATTGCTCAGTCGCTGGATGACCGAAAGCTCCATGTCCCCAGTATAGGAGCCCTCGCGCCATTGCCGCAGTACGTAGCCCGGACGCAGCCCGGGGCGCCTCAGCCGCTCCGCGGTCAGAGACCGCTGCGATACCCGTAGAAGCGCGCGCTGTCGTTGCTCAGCGGCAGCGCGATGCCGGCCTCGATCTCGACGCCGACCAGGCGCGGCACGCGCACACGCAGGCCGAGACCGAAACTCCAGCGCACCTGCGCATCGACCTGGTCGGCCTCGTCGTAGACGTTGCCCGCCTCGACCGTCGCGACCAGGCGCAGCCAGTCCCAGCCCAGCGGACGCAGGTAGCTGGCGCTGACCAGATAATAGGCATTGCCTTCAAAGCTGCCGCGCGCGTAGCCGCGCAGTCCTTGCGTGCCGCCCAGCGAGTAAGGCGGCGTTTCCGAGCGACCGCCGTTGGCGGTGCCCAGTTCCCCGGAGAATTCGACCGTCTGGTGCGGCGTCGCGCCCAGTGGCCGTGCGTACTTGAAGTGCCCGGTCAGGCGCGAGTAGCCGTAGTCCGAAAGAACATTGCCGGCCGCATATTCGTAGCGCGCACCGAACAGCGTGCCGACCTCGCTGTAGACGCGGTCGTGCTCGTCGCGATAACCGAGCTGCGTCACGACCGCATAAGTGTCGCCCCAGGGCGCCGGGACGCCCACGCCAGCGCCGTCTGTGTTCTGGCTGCGCCACAACAGGCCGGCGCCGGCATTCCAGCCCTGGCTCGCCGCACCGGCGGCGCCGAACTTGCGGCTGACGAGCATCTGGGCTTCGTCGATGATTTCGTCGTAGGACGCTCCCGCCTCGAGATCGACCGGCGTGGTTGCGTGCGAGCCGCTCAGGCCGAGCGTGTACGGCGTATCAAAGATGAACGGCGCGCGATAGCTGGCGAGGTAGCCGAGCTGGCGGCCACGGCCCTCGTCGCGCCGGTCGGCGCTGCTGACCAGCATGCGCAGGCTGTGATTGAGACCGCCGACATTGTTCCAGCGCAGCTCCGCACCGATCGCATCCTGTCCATCGCTGTTCGCCGACAGCCGCGGATAGGGCAGCAGATACCACTTCTCGGTCACGACAAATACCAGCCGGACGCCATCGGCGAGCGGCTCCTGGATGGCATCGACGGCGCGGAACAGGCCGAGGTCGAGAATCGCCTGGCGGCTGCGCTCGATCGCGGCCGGATCGGCAGGATCGCCGACGCGGACGCCGATCTCGCGCTCCATCACGTGCGGCTGCGTGACGTCGTTGCCGCGGAACGCGATCTCGCGGACCAGCGGCCATTGCGAGTCCGATTCTTCAGCGAACGCCGGGTCGGATATGAGGGCGAGTGTGCCCAGCAGCAAGGCCAGCAGGCGTCGCAGCGCCGACCCGGCACGGGTCTGCCGCCGACTCAGGATCGCCGCGTCCGACATGGCCTGAGGGTCTCCTGCGCCGCTCAGCGATAGCGCCGGTGCGTGAACTGGTCATAGGCGGTCTGGTAGTACGCGACCGCCAGATCGATCACCGCCGGATCGTCGTCGAGCGCGCTGAAGTGCGTCGTCTCCGCGCCCGGCGCGCCGGACAGGCGTGCGTAGCGCTGGCAGTGCGCTTCCTTGCGCAGACCGAGAATGCACAGGCGGTCACCGGACAGCGCGGCGACGTCGTGGTTGTGGTTGAACAGCAGCGTGCGTGGCTGATCCTTGGGCCAGGCCAGCACGTCCTGGCCGAAGAACGGCGCCTCGTAGGCCTGGCCGAGCAGGCCGAGCACGGTCGGCGCGACATCGATCTGGCTGGTCGGTGTGTCGACGCGACCGGCCTTGAGATGCGCCGGCGCGTACAGCAGCAGCGGAATCTCGTAGGTGTTCAGCGGGATGTCGGCGCGTCCATACACGCGCGCGTCGTGATCGGCGACGATCACGAACAGCGTGTCCTTGAACCAGGGCCGCGTCTGCGCCGCACGGATGAACGCACCGATCGCGTGGTCGGCATAACGGATGCCGGCCTTGCGCCCGCCGCCGCGCGCCGGCACACCCTCGACGCCCTCCGGAAACGTGTAGGGCTTGTGATTCGAGGTCGACATGATCACCGAGAAGAACGGCCGCCCGGCGCTCGCGCGCGCGTCGAAATAGTCGACCGCGCCGCGCAACAGATCGTCGTCGGACACGCCCCAGATGTTGGCGAACTGCGCCGGCGGCAGCTGCGAGCGGTCGAGGATCTCGAATCCGTTCGAGCCGAAATAGTGGTTCATGTTGTCGAACGCCCCGTAGCCGCCGTACAGGAAACTCGACTGGTAACCGAGCTGGTTCATGACCTTGCCCAAGGTCGCAATGCCCTCGTTGCCGGCGCGCTTGACGATCGACTCGCTCGGGATCGGCGGCAGCGACGCGGTCAGCGCCTCCAGCCCGCGCACGGTGCGCGTGCCGGTTGCATAGGCGCGCGTGAACAACAGGCCGTCGCGCGCCAGGCGGTCGAATTCCGGCGTCAATCCGCGCGTGTCGCCATAGGCACCGACGAACTCGGCGCCCAGCGACTCCTCGACGAGCATCACCACATTCAGACGCCCGAGGCCCGCGGGATTGGCCGCGAAGCGGCGTGTCAGATCGCCGCCCGGCAGGTTCACGAACTCGCCGCCACCGCGGCCCAGGTCCGCAGTCACGCGCGCGAACATCGCCGCCGGCTCGCCGGAACGGTAGAACACCGGGTAGTCGATGTGATTGCTGTTCAGCGCCGCGAAGAAGCGCGCCGGGCCGTTCGCCGTCAACTCGTTGGCGACGCGATTGGCGAACACCGCCAGCGCATCGGCAGTCCAGAACGTCGTCACCGCAACCACCAGGCCGGCATGGCCGGCGAGCGCGAGCAGGCGATGACGCCGGCGCGGCGGCACCGCCTGTGCATGAACGTGCAGGCGCGAGCCCAGCGCCCAGGTTGCCAGCGCCGCGACGACCGCGATCGTTACCAGCAATGAGCCGACCGGATACTCGTCGCGGATGTCGCCGATCACTTCGGTCGGGTAGAGCAGGTAGTCGACGGCGACGAGGTTGAAGCGCGAGTCGAATTCCTCGAAGAAGAAATACTCGCAGGCGCCGACGAACAGCATGCCGGCGATCATCAGCCAGGCGCCGATGTTCAGCAGACGGCGCGCGCGCGGCGTCGGCCGCGGCGCCAGCACCAGGAACAGCGACAACGGCAGCAGCAGGTACAGGGCCTGCATGAAATCGTTGATCGCGCCCAGGCCGACGATCACTGGCAGCGCGCTGACAGCCACACCGTCGGCGCGGCCGAAGGCGGCCCACAGCAGCAGCCGCGTTCCGGCCGACAGCAGCAGATAGACCGCCGCCATCGCCAGCAGCGGCCGCAACCAGGCCCAGTCGCCCGGCTGTCGCTCGTCCGCCAGATCGGCGTCGAGCGACATTGCGTTCAGCGCAAGAGGTGTTGCGTTCATCGGCCCTGTCCTTTCGTGAGCTGCCCCAACGGGGCTCATGCTCGATACAGGGCAAGGCCGATGCCGGCCGCCGGCCAGCCCGGGCGGGCAATCTATCGTGCTGATTTCGCGGCGTTATTCGCCCCTCAAGCGGCCCGGGTCGGAGCCGCCGCGTTCGGCGGAAACTGCAGGGACTGCAAGAATTGTCGTCGAAGCGTGCAGTGCGCGGGGTGCGCTCAGTGTCCCGGGAGATCGGCCGCCTGGCAGTACGAACGCGCTTCCGCATCCGCCGCATGCACGCGACCGTCGCCGTCGATCGTCAGCAGCACGCGCACGCTGTCGTCGAGCGTGCACAGATCGAGATAGCCGATGGCACCGGCGGTCGCGGCGACGAAGCGCAGCACCGCCGTCTCGGAGGCCTGCACGTGCGGCGGCAGCACGCCATGGAAGTACTGCTCGTTCCAGTACTCGTCCAGCGCTTCGGGCGTCTGCCGCAGCACCGCCTGCGAGAACCGCTGCCGCAGCGGATGATCGGCCGGCAGATTGACCGGCTGGATGCGCACGCCGTCGCGCCAGTAGATCTTGCGTCGCTTGAAGATCTGCGCCAACGCGTCGGCGTCCACCGCTCCGGTCGCGGCGGCCGGATGCACGACCACGGCGATGACTGGAGCGGGGGCTGGGGCCTGCGCAGCGGCAGCGACGGTCGGGCCCGGAAAGCAGACCGCCAGGCAAGCCGCCAAGCCGCAGGCCAGACCGAGCCGCCTCATCAGAACAGCACCGCGATCGACGCGCGCACGCCGTCGCGCAGGCCGATGTCGTTATCCGTGGCCTTGGCGTATTCCGCCTTCAGCGCCAGCCCCGACATCGGCCGCCAGGTCAGCCCGCCGAGGTAGAGGCTCAGATCGCCGACCGTCGCCGCGGCACGGAATCCCTCGTAGCGCAGCACCGCGTAGAGCTGCGCGCTCAACGGCGCGACCAGCTGCACATAGTGCCCGCGCTCCTCGGCACGCTCCTCGCCGATTTCGCGCGTCACGTAGGCCAGTTCGCCGGAAAGCTCGAAGCGCTGCCAGGACCACAGCGCATCCAGCCCGTAGAGCGTCTTGCGATCGGGCGCGCTTTCCTGCCGGAAGTTGGCGACCGACACGCCCAGCTGCGCGTGCGGCAGCACCGACGCGGCCATACGCGCACCCCACGCCTCGGTGAAGGTATCAACCTCCTTTTCCGGGAACAGCTCCTCTCCGGGCGAGGCATACAGCGCGTACTCCACGCCCTCGGCAGTCAGCGGCAGCACGCCGTAAAGCATCGCGCCCGTCGCATTGGTCGGAAATGTCGCTTCGGTGATCAGGGGGCGCGAGGTCGTCCAGGTCAGCGGCGCGGCGTGGATCAGGTTCCAGCGGCCCACCGGCGTGAGGAACTTGCCGAGGCGCAGCTGGACCGCGTCGGAGTACGCGTAGTCCAGATGCAGGCGTTCGAGCACGACTTCGGCGTCATCGGTGGTCGTGTCGCCCGGGGCCACGACAAGCGCGTCGTCGATCTCCAGTTCTGAAAAGAAACGCCAACGCCCGCCGCCATCCCACCACAGGAGCGCGCTCAGCGCTTCGAGCGACGCGTTCCACGGCGCGTCGCCGTCGGGTCCCTCGTAGTCCGCATGCGCATAGCCGCCGAGCGTGAAATCGCCGGACAGCGTGTCCGGCGCGCCGAGCCGGTAGCCGCGTCCGAATTCGTAGGCGGACTGCGCTGTCGGATCGTCCGTCGCCCAGGCTGGGGACACGGATGACAGGGCTGGCAGCAGCGCCAGCAACAAGCGGACGGCCCATCCGCGCCTCGACCATCCGACCGCTGATGCTTGGCCCACCCTGTTTCACCCGTCGACGGACAAGACCGCAGGATATTCTATGAGCGATGGTTCAAACCCTGAGCATCCGCCGAATTCTGCTTCTGACCCTGCTGCTGGTCAGCCTGTTGCCGGCGACGCTGCTGACCGGCCTGGCATTCAGCCAGTCGCGCGCTGCCATGCTCACGGAAATCGAGGACGGGGTGCTGCGCTCTGCGGCTTCGGTCTCCGAAGATGTCGACAAGCTGCTGCTGGAACGCATGCTCAACGCCAGCACCTGGAATCACCTGGAGGTCATGCAGGACCTGCGGCTGCACGACGTCGACAAGCGCCTGTCCGGATTTCTCGCCGAGATGAAGCGCCGTCACGGTGGCCTGTACCTCGACCTGCACGCGGTCAGCCCGACCGGTCACGTCGTCAGCAGCAGCGATCCGGGGCAGCTCGACCGGCAGATGCCGGCGCCCGCACCCTGGCTCGCTGCGGATCTGCCGGGCGGCCACGTCTCGCTGGAGAGCCCCACACCGGCCGATGGCAGGACGCGCCTGCGCCTGCGCAGCGCGATCGAGTCGGAGTTCACGACCGGCCCCATCGGCGAGCTGGTGCTCGATGTCGACTGGTCGCAGCTGCTGACGCTGCTGGACCGCAGCGCCGGCCCGTCGCGGCAGGTGCTGGTGCTCGATCACGATGGCCGTCTGCTCGCGGCATCCGCGGACCTGCGCACGCGCGCGATCGCGCCGGGCACGACGTTCTGGGACTGGGGCATGGGCCGCGACCCCAGCGGCGTCGAGATGCGCTCCGGCGCGCCGCTGCTCGATGAAGAAGTGATCGCCGGCCATCAACGTTCACGCGGCATCGGCGAGTTCACCGGATTCGGCTGGACGGCGTTGCTGCTGCAGTCGCGCAGCGAAGCGCTCGCACCGATCGACCGCATGGCCAGGACCTTTGCCGGCCTGCTCGCCGCGACCGTCGTGCTGATCGTCGCGATCGCCTGGGGGCTGGCCGCGCTGATCGCACGGCCCGTGGTCGCGCTGACGGAATACACGCGGCGCTACACGCAGCCGGGCGAGCTGCCGGCGGCCCCGCCGCCCGGCCCCGGCGAAATCGGCGAGCTGACGCGCAGCTTCGTACACATGGTGCGGACGCTGGACCGTTCGCAACAGACGCTCGCGCAGGCCTCCAAGCTCGCGGCACTGGGCGAAATCACCGCCCTGCTCGCGCACGAGATCCGCACGCCGCTGGGCATCCTGCGTTCGTCGGCGCAGATGCTGCGCAGCGAGGCCGGCCTGTCCGAAGAATCGCGCGAGCTGCTGCGCATCATCGACAGCGAAACCGAGCGTCTGAACCGGCTCGTCAGCTCGATGCTCGACAGCGCACGCACGCGCGCACCGCAGTTCGTGCCGACCGACGCGCACGCGCTGATCGCGCACAGCGCGGCGCTGCTCGCGTCGCAGCTGCACAGTCGCGACGTGTCGCTCGATCTGCGCTGCGCGGCGCAGCGGTTCGTCGTCGCCTGCGATCCGGAGCAGGTCACCCAGGTGCTGCTGAACCTGATCATGAACGCGCTGCAGGTCCTCAAGCCCGGCGGGCACATCGCCGTCGGCACGCGCAACGAGGCACAGCGCCTGGTCATCGAAGTCGCGGACGACGGCCCCGGCATCGCCGCGGAGGATCGCGAAGCGATCTTCGAACCCTTCGTGTTCCGGCGTGAAGGCGGCGTAGGCCTGGGCCTGGCGGTGGTGCGGCGTATCCTGCGCCAGCACGGCGGCGACGTCGCCGCCGAGGCCAGCCCGCTCGGCGGCGCGCTGTTCCGTGTCTGGCTGCCCCTTCCGGAGTCTCAGACCCCATGACTTCCCATCACCTCCGCGTGCTCGTCGTCGACGATGAAGAGAACATGCGTCGCGTGCTGGAAATCATGCTGGCGCGCCGCGGCTACAAGACGCTGAGCGCGGCCAACGGCCGTGAGGCTTTCGAGCTGATCAAGGACCAGGCCGTCGACCTGGTCATCAGCGATCTGCGTATGCCGGAGATGAACGGCATTGAGTTGCTGCGCAAGCTGCGCGAGGCCGGCAACGCAGTGCCGCTGGTGATGATCACCGCGCAGGGCAGCATCGAGAGCGCCGTTGAGGCGATGCGCCTGGGCGCCTGCGACTACCTGTTGCGTCCGTTCGACGTCGAAACCCTCGACCTCGCGATCAGCCGCGTCTTCAGTGTGCGCGAGATGCTGCAGCAGAAGGACTACCTGCGCGCGCAGTTGGATCACGCCTGGGAAGGGCTGGTGGGCGCAAGTCCGGCGATGCAGCAAGTCCGCACGCAGATCGGTCAGGTGGCGCCGACGCGCGCCTCGGTGCTGCTCACCGGCGAGACCGGCACCGGCAAGGAAGTGGTGGCGAGGGCGATTCATCGCGCCTCGCCGCGGCGCGAGCGCCTGTTCGTGCCGATCAATTGCGCGGCGATCCCCGCCGAGATGCTGGAAAGC
>JBAZXW010000040.1:0-40783 GCA_041659605.1 Sinimarinibacterium sp.
GCATTCCGGAAACAGCGTAGGTTGCTTGCGGCCCTCTCCCTCAACAAATCTCGGCATCGCCAGCTCCGTCATTTGCACGACGAAACATCAGCAAGCATCAGGCCACGTTTTCACACAGTCTCTGCCAGAAGCGGCCGGTCGCGACTCGATTGACCGACGACCGCTGCCGCTTATTGCGGACGCTCAGGGCGACGACTCAGGTAGGCGCGATTGCCGTACCGAAGATCAGCGGACGCACG
This sequence comes from Sinimarinibacterium sp., assembly GCA_041659605.1. Lineage (GTDB taxonomy): Bacteria > Pseudomonadota > Gammaproteobacteria > Nevskiales > Nevskiaceae > Solimonas. The sequence continues at coordinate 240 of JBAZXW010000040.1, forward strand.
AGTGGTGGGAACAGGGGCAGGACACTACGTTCGTACCACTCGACACGCAGCGGCGACGCCTCGATCGACGCGAGCGTGTCGTAATTGCAGTTGCAGCCCACCGCGATCGCGTGCCACGCGGGCGAGAGCCGGTCCTGCCAGCGCGCAAGCCCCGGCGTCGGCGAGCGTACGTGCTCCAGGAAAAGAAGCCGGCCGCCCGGCCGCAACACGCGCGCAATATCGGCGACCGCGGCGGCGAGATCGTCGGTGAAGCACAGCGCCAGCGTCGCCACGACGGTGTCGAACGAACGCGGCGAGAACGGCAGCTCCGATCCGGTCGCGTTCACGATCCGCGCATCCTTTCCGGACGCGGCGACCAGGCTCTCGAGCCTTTCGTCGACGTGGTTGGCGGGCTGGACCAGCACCAACTCAGTGATGGCATCGCCATACAGCCCAAGGTTGCGCCCGGTGCCGAAGCCATGGATTTCGAGCGTGGCGCCGTTGGCGCTGGACAACAGACGACGCCGTTGCGCGCGCAACCCGGCGCCATCGCTCAACGCAGCCATCGGCGGTGCCAGCACGCGAGCGTGGAATCGCGCATAAAGGCTTTTTCTCATGTGTGGGCTCAATCCGCTGCGAGGACGGTGCGCGCGCGCAGGAGGGTCCGCTGCATCCAGCGCCGGAACACGAGCAGCAGCGGCGCCGCGAGCGGCAACGAAAAAATCGAGGTCAGCTCGAAGCTGTAGTCCCAGTCAATGCGTGTCCCGCCGTTGGCTGTCGTGAAGCGCCAGTCGCCCTCCGCGGCGCAGAAAATCAGCGAAAAGGGAAAGGCAGGAGGCTTGAGCCAGCGGTATCGATGCCGGGACGGCCGGTCGTAGGTGAGCAGTTCCTCTTCGACGACATTTCCGTCCGTCATGTGAATGTGCCGCTCGGCGCCGGCCTTTGGAGACTGGCCTCCGATCATCTCGGCGCGTGTGATTCCCGGAATGGGTCCGAAGGCCCAGATGAAGCGCGGGAAGCCTTCGCACGAAGTCGCGAAGTCAAACACTCGATCAGCCGATTCCGGTATCTGGACCGAGGCGCGCGCAGTCAGCTTCATTGGCTTCTCCGTACTTCACAGACCGTTAAGGTCGTGCAAGTGCGGTCGAGGCGTCCCAACCGACGGGCGCTGCGGCAGGAGTTACACGTGGACCGACACTACACGCTGTGACCTGGCAATGCCAATTGAATTGCGACCGTCCGCTCAGGGCTGAAGCGCGCTCCCCCTCGATCAGCCGCCTCGATCACTCCGCTTGAGCTGCTCCCCCAGGAACGCCAGCGTGCGATCGAGCGCCGCGCGCGTGGGCTGGCCGTCGCGGTCGATCAGGTGCGTGGTCAGCACGCTGTGTGGCGGCAGCGCCGTGCCTTTCTTCGCGTGTCGGTCGTCGATCTCGATACCTTCGAAGGCGTCGCCAAAGGTGTCGCGCAGGCGCTCGAAGCGCTCGGCGCGGCACAGCGGATCGCCCTTGAAGCGCAGGCCGAGAATGCGCGCGTCGTCGTGCTCGATCTTGTCTTTCGCTGCCGCGATCTCCGCAGGTGAGGCATGCAAGCCGGCGCGCTGTGCGGCGGTGAACCCGCCCGGCAGCGACGGCTGCGACAGCACCGGCGCGATCACCGGCGCGTCGAGCATCATCGCCAGGCCGAAGTTGCCGGTGATGCACATGCCGACGACACCGACGCCCGGACCGCCGCACTCGGCATGCGCGTGGCGCGCGAGCGCGCGCAGCCAGTCGACGATCGGGCTCGATTGGTTGGCCGCCAGCACGCGGAACTCGCGGCTGATGCAGGCGCGCACCATCGTCTGCGCGGAGTACGGCAAGGTCAGCGGCTTCATCGGTTCGCCGAACAGCTGCGGCAGGTAGCAGGTGAACCCGGCGTCGGCGACGTAGCGCGCGAAGCGCGCGACCTGCGGCGTGATGCCGGGGATCTCCGACATCACGATCACCGCCGGACCGCTGCCGCGCCGGTAGACATCGCGCACTTCACCGTGAAGGCGCGGCCGCTCGCATTCAAAGCCTGGAACACCCATCCGTCAGCGCCTTTGTCATTCGCATCGCACTCTGTCCGACCCTTCTGCCGGGTTCAAGCAAGCGGGATCGGGCGACTCCCACCCGCTCGCTGCCCCGACTGTCGGCGGAACGTGCCCTGGACCGTATCAGCGCGGATAATCGCGCCCCAAATCACGTGGCCGCATTCCTCCGACATCAGCACCATGACCCTCGTCCGTTTCCGCCCGCGCCTGGCCGCCGCTGCGCTCGCCCTGTGCGCGATGTCCAGTCCGGCGCCGCTCGCCGCGCTTCCGATCGGAGAGGCGCCGCCGCAAGCCCTCGGAACCGGCCCCAAGTTCAAGCCGGTGAGGGTCGACCAGTTTGCCGGCAAGGTGCTGGTCGTGACGTTCTGGGCGAGCTGGTGCGGGCCGTGCCTCAATGAAATGACGGCGATGGAACAGCTGCAACGCGCCGCGCCGGATCAGCTCGCCGTCGTGTCGGTCAACATCGAGGGCCTGTCCAAGTTCAAGGATGTGCGCAAGGCGCTTTCGCGCAAGCTGACGCTGGTGCTGTCGCACGACAGCACCGACGACGTACAGGCCGCTTGGGGCGTCGGGAATATCCCGCACATGTTCATGATCGATCGCAGCGGCCGGCTCGCATTCGAGCACGTCGGTTACGGCAACGAGTCGATTCCTCGCCTGGTCGACGAGGTCAATCTGCTGCTGGCGCAACAGGCCGGTGCGACGTCTCCGCCTGCGACAGCGGAGACGCCGCGATAACCGGCGAGCGGCCGCGCTACCAGCTACCAAATCCCGGGCTCACCCAGCCTTCACCCGAATCCACCGGCGAAGCCGGCAGCGGCGTGCCGCCGTAGATCACGGCGCCGGAGCCGTTCTGGTAGGTGAGCCACGGGATGGTTTGCTGGAAGTCCACCGGCGGCTGGCTGTAGTCGCAGACACCGTCGGCGAACAGGGTTTCGAGCGCCACCCACTCGTCCTCGGTGAACGGAATCAGGCCGTAGTCGTCGTCGCGGCTGAAGGGCTTGAGCGCGCACTTCATCGTGTCGGCTTCCTGCTTGTCGCCGGCGACCACGCGCGGCGTCTCGAAACGCGCCTGGATGACTTCGGGGCACACCTCGTTGAGCAGGATGTCGCCGTTGCCGTCGCTGCACTGGTCGTGAACGTCGGCCGGCTTGTTGGCGACGATCTTCTGCTCGATCGGAATTTCGCTCGTGTCCTGCTCGATCGCCGCAAGCCACTGGTCCATCGCGGTCAAGCCGAGAAAGACATAGTTGGGATCGCCGATCAGCGGCGCCGGCCCGCCCCACATCACGTGGTTGTCGTGGTTGCCGTGCTCGCGGTCGAGGCGCCAGCGCGTCCACCAGGCGTGCACGACGTCGTGCGCGATACCCGGATCGGGACCGGTGAAGTTGATGATCGGCACACGATTGAGATGGGTGGTGACGTTGACGCCGCCGGTCCGGTAGCCGTTGGCGAGTGCCGGTTCGTCGGCGACCAGGCGCGTGGCGGTATGCTGGAAGTCGATGTCGAGCCCACCGATCTTGACGTTGACGTCGACGAACTGCGCCGGCGTGATCAGCCCCTCGCGCAGAGCGTTGAGGCCGTACTGGATGCCCTTGTTGTCGGCGAAAAAGCCGCCAAAACCGCGGCCGAGCGCCTGCTCCTGCGGCGACCACACTTCGGGTGGCCGTGGGCCAAGCTGATTGATCAGGTAGTCGAGAACGCCGCAACGCACGCCTCCCGGATTCGTGTCGGGATCGTAGCGCTCGGCGTCGCTGACGCCGTCGCAGGGATTGGTCGGATCGGTCGCAGCCTTGAAGAAGGCTTCATCCGCAGCCACCGCATCGGCATGCGAGATGTGCCCCTCGACGTCCGCCCACTGCTGTTCGGTCCAGACCACACCTGGCGCCCACTGCGACGGATCCTCGAAGTAGATACGCAGCATGTGAAAATCGGCGAACTGCCCGCCGGTGGTCAGCACGTCGGGATACGCGCACATCGTCAGCAGCCCGTTGTAGATGCCCGGATAGGCGTTGGCGACCTGTTGCTGCGTGATCGATCCGCCGGAGCAGCCGGTACCAATGGTGTAACGCAGCTCGCCGTACTGCTCGACCAGCCGCTCCTTGGCCATCAACAGCGACTCGGCCGCGGTGACCAGGTTGCAGTTGTGACCGAGATTGTCGAGCGCCGTCGACATCACCGCAAAGCCGCGACCCAGCGCGGTGATGTAGCTCTGCTCGAACAGCGGGTTGGCCGGAATCGTGCCGGAGTAGTCTTCGAGCGGGGCGCTGCCGGCAGCATGATCGTTACCGCAGCTGCCGCCGTGCGTGACCAGCAGCTTGTGGTTCCACTGATCCTGCGGCGCCCACGGCGCCCACGGTTGGTCGGGCCGGTACAGGGTCAGGATCTTGTACTCGTCGCGCGCCTGGTAGCCGCGCTCCTGGCGCACGATGAAGGGCAGCGTCTTGCCGTCGTCGGTGGTGGTGGTCGCGATGTCGGTCGGCAGATTTTCCGGATCGTAGGGCTGCAGTCCGGTCGCGGTCGGATCGGTCGACTTGTAGAGATACGTGTACTCGGCCGGCTGGTTGCACTGCGCGTCCACCGCCGAGCTTGGGCACACCCACGGCTGCACCTGCGGCCCCGAGAAGATCGGCCCACCGTTGGGAGAGTTCACGATCGTCTTGTTCGACGTCTTGCCGCCGGACGTGACCACCAGCACGTTGTTGCCGGTCGTCATGCCGGTGATCAGGCCCATCACGCGGCCGTTCTCGCGCGTCGCGAACGCGGACGTGACCGCTGCGCCGTTGAGCGCGACCGTCGCCGCGGACGGATCGGCGCCTTCGGGGAAGACCAATTCGACCAGGGCGTCGTCGCCGCTGATCAGGTCCGCGCGGTTGGAGAGAATCTTGATCTGCGTCGATCCCGGCGGCGTCGCGGTCGGCGCCGGCGTTGCCGTCGGTCCCGGCGATCCGCTGGGACCCGGAGTCGCGGTCGGCCCTGGTGTCGCCGTCGGTCCGGGGCTGGAGGTCGGTGTCGCCGTCGGCCCCGGCGTCGGGCTCGCCGTCGGCGAACTGCCGGGTTCCCTTGAACCGCCGCCACAGGCGCTCAGGGTCAAGGTCAGGAGGGCCGCAGCAACGGCCGTGCTTGTAATGGTTTTCATGTCACTCCTCCGCGCCGATCGAAGGCCGGCGTGGCGCGATTGTTCAGGACCGACGGAACCCGCGCAAGCAAGTGCCGCATCGATCTCCGATCCTCAGGCCGCGCAGCCGCATGTCGTCGCGGCTTCCGGCCAACGGGACGGTGGGGACGACGATTGGCGCCACCGGCGTCCCGCCTCGGCATGCGCGCCGATGGATAGAATCGCCAACTGCGCACCGCCACTCCCTCCGGACGATCCTGCCATGACCTACAACACCCTCGACTGGGCCGTCGCCGACGGCATCCTCACGCTGACGCTCAACCGCCCGGAACAGTTGAACTCGTTCACGGTGGAAATGGCGAACGAGCTGGAAGCCGCGTTCAAGCGCGCCAGCAGCGACGACAGCGTGCGCGCGATCGTCGTCACCGGCGCCGGCCGCGCCTTCTGCGCCGGCATGGACCTCACGCGCGCCGGCAACGTCTTTGGTCTTGATGAGTCGCAGCGGCCGACGCTGCGTGACATGAGCGAGCGCCTCGACGATCCGGCCATCCGCGACGGCGTACGCGACACCGGCGGTCGCGTGACGCTGTCGATCTTCAACTGCACCAAGCCGGTCATCGCCGCGATCAACGGCGCGGCCGTGGGCATCGGCGCAACGATGACGCTGGCGATGGACGTGCGCATCGCCTCCGAGAAAGCGCGCATCGGTTTCGTGTTCGGCAAGATCGGCATCGTGCCGGAAGCCTGCTCGAGCTGGTTTCTGCCGCGCATCGTCGGCATCTCGCAGGCGCTGGAGTGGTGCTACTGCGCCGACATCCTCGACCCCGAAGAGGCGAAGCGCGGCGGCCTGGTCAAAGCCGTCGTGCCGCCCGACCAGTTGCTGCCGGAGGCGTACAAGCTCGCGCGCAAGTTCGTCGAGAACCGCTCGCCCGTCGCGGTCGCGTTGACGCGCCAGATGCTCTACCGCAACGCCGCGCAACCGCATCCGATCGAGGCGCACAAGGTCGACTCGCTCGCGGTGTTCTACACCAGTCTCCAGGACGGCAAGGAAGGCGTGCAGTCCTTCCTCGAAAAACGCGCGCCGGCATTCACGTCCAGCGTGCCGGACGACCTGCCGCCGTTCTACAAGGACTGGGCGAAGTAGAGCCTGCTACCACGCCGGATCGATCGGCGTCGGCAGCGCGCAGCGCGCCTCGATCGCCTCGGCGGCGTCGAGACACAGATCTTCGCGGAACAGCGGACCGGTCAGCAGTACGCCGATCGGCAGGCCGCTGGCCGCGTCGCGCGCGGCCGGCACGCAGGCCGAAGGCAAGCCGAGCAGGTTGGCGGGCATGACCGGCCGGATCATCTCGATCGTCGCCGCGGCGCCTTCCGGACTGATGTCGAAGCCGTGTTCGAACGGGAGCTGCGTCCAGGTCGGACTGAGCAGCAGCGGGTGCTGGGCGAAGAACTGCGACCAGGCGCGCGCGATGCCGTGGCGCCTCAGCATCAGCTGCGAGAACGCCGCTGCGTTCGCCAGCGGCGGCACCGCCTGCGCGGCGATATTCAGGAATGTGCGCCCGCCCTCGCCCATCAGCGGCGCAAGCTGGTTCAGGATCACCGCGAAGTCGCCGAGCAACAGCTCCGACCACGCGGCGCAGGCTTCCTCGTAACGCGGCGGACAGGCGTCGACAACTTCGTAGCCGCCGCTGGCGAGAGCGTCGGCGGCGCGCCGCACCGCCTGCGACACCACCGGATCGCAAGTGCCTCCGGGTGGCGCCGGCAGCACGGCGACGCGGATCGGCTGGGCCACCGGCAAACCTTCGAGCGGCGCACTGATCGACGCCGGGTCGCGCGGATGCGCGCCCATCAGCACGCGCAGGCCCAGGCGCACGTCGGCGACGCGGCGCGCCATCGGTCCCTGCACGTTCATCAGCTGCACCGCGAGCAGGTGATCTTCGGTTGGCACCAGGCCGGCGTCCGGCACGCGGCCGGCGGAGGGGCGGATCGACGCGACGCCGCAGGCGCTCGCCGGATTGCGCAGCGAACCGCCGATGTCGTTGCCCAGGCCGATCGGGCTCATGCCGGTGGCGAGTGCCACCGCCTCGCCGCCGCTCGATCCGGCCGCGGTGCGCTCGCGGTTCCAGGGATTGCGCGTCAGGCCATGCAGGCTGCTGTCCGTGTGCACGCGCAAGGACATGTCAGGCAGGTTGGTGCGCGCGATCGGAATCGCGCCGGCGGCGCGCATGCGCTGCACCACTGGCGCGTCGACCGGGACCATCGCCTCGGCCAGAGCCTTCACGCCCCAGGTCGTCGGCGTGCCGGCGAGATCGATGTTCTCCTTGACCGTGAACGGCACGCCGTGCAGCGGCCCGAGCGCCGCGCCGTCGGCGAGCTTGCGATCGGCCGCGTCCGCTGCGGCACGCGCCTCCTTGGCGAGCACGCGCGTCACCGCGTTGACCTTGGGATTCACCGCCTCGATCCGCGCCAGGTGCGCGTCGACGACTTCGCGCGACGAAACCGTCTTGTTGGCGATCAGCGCCGCCAGTTCCTGCGCGCTGCGCTGCCATAGCTGTGTCATCTCATTCTCCCCGCGTGACTTTCCGGGCGCACGCCCGCGCCCGGCGTTGTTACAGCATTGCACAGGCGCATTGCACAGTCGCTCAGCGTTCACCTACTCATGAACTTGCATATGCATATACTTGCATATAGTATGGCCGCCATCCGCCCCACAACACACGGAGCCGGTTCATGGCACTCCCTCCGATTCTGCGCGACCGCCTGCGCCTGCCGGCCATCGCCTCGCCGCTGTTCATCATTTCCAACCCGGACCTGGTCATCGCCCAGTGCAAGGCCGGCGTCGTCGGCTCGTTCCCGGCGCTCAACGCGCGCCCGGCGGACCAGCTCGAAGTCTGGCTCAAGCGCATCACCGAGGAGCTGGACCGCCACAACCAGGCGCATCCGGATGCGCCGGCCGCGCCGTTCGCGGTCAACCAGATCGTGCACCGTTCGAACACGCGTCTCGAACACGACGTCGAGATGTGCGTGAAGTACAAGGTGCCGATCGTCATCACCTCGCTCGGTGCGCGCGTCGAACTCAACGAAGCGGTGCACTCCTACGGCGGCATCACGCTGCACGACATCATCGACGACCGCTTCGCGCGCAAGGCGATCGACAAGGGCGCCGACGGCCTGATCGCGGTCGCGGCCGGCGCCGGCGGCCATGCCGGCACCACTTCGCCGTTCGCACTGATCCAGGAGATCCGGCAGTGGTTCGACGGCCCGCTGCTGCTGTCGGGCTCGATCGCCACCGGCGATGCAGTCCTGTCCGCACAGGCGATGGGCGCGGACCTCGCGTACATCGGCTCGGCGTTCATCGCGACGCACGAGGCCAACGCCGACGTGCGCTACAAGCAGGCGATCGTCGATTGCGCCGCGACCGACATCGTCTACTCGAACCTGTTCACCGGCGTGCACGGCAACTACCTGCGGCCGTCGATCGTCAACGCCGGCCTCGACCCGGACAAACTGCCGGTGTCCGATCCGAGCCAGATGGATTTCGGCTCCGGCGGCAACACCGACGCCAAGGCCTGGAAAGACATCTGGGGCTGCGGCCAGGGCATCGGCGCGGTCAAGGAAATTTCCAGCACCGCCGATCTGGTCGCGCGCCTCAGGCGCGAGTACGGCGCCGCGCGCACGCGCCTGCTCGCGGCCTGAGCCGGCGCGGCGAACGCTGATGGCGCTCGCGCACGCGATCCTGGTGTCGTTGCTCGATCGGCCGCAGACCGGCTACGAGCTGGGCAAGCGCTTCGACCAGACGGTCGGCTATTTCTGGAAGGCCAGCCATCAGCAGATCTATCAGGAGCTGCACAAGATGGCGAAGGCCGGCTGGGTGCAGAGCGAGACCGTTGCGCAGTCGGACAAGCCCAACCGCATCGTCTACGAGCTGACCGAGCGCGGCCGCGAGGCGCTCGACGCCTGGGTCGAGACGCCCTGCGATCCGCCGTCGGTCAAGGAGGAGCTGCTGGTCAAGCTGTTCGCGCTCGGCGACGTCGACACGCCGACGCTGGTTGCCGAACTGCGCCGCCGCCGCGCCTACCACCAGGATCGCCTCGCCTGGTACGAATCGGTGATGGCCGAGCACTACCCGGAACCCGGCAAGCTCTCACCGCGCAAGCGCGGCCGCTATCTCGGCCTGCGCCTGGGCATCCTCAGCGAACGCACGACGCTGGGGTGGTGCGACGAAGCGCTGGCGCTGGTCGCTCCCGGCGCGCGTCCGTCGCGCAGGAAGTGATCGAAGTCTGACGCACAAACAGCAAGCCCCGCCTCACCGGCGGGGCCTGCGTTTCCATCCCTGGGCGGGGATTACGCCGCCTTGCGCTGCACCGGCTCCGCATCCTGCGCATCGGTCAGCGGCCTGAAATCCGGCTTCTCGCGCACCGCGCACTGCGGGCAAGCCCAGCTGTGCGGAATCAGCGTCCAGCGCGTGCCGGCCGGGAAGCCTTCGCGCTCGCAACCCTGTGCTTCGTCGTAGACATATGTGCAGTTCGGGCACTGGAAGCGCGTGGCCGCAACCGCGCGGGCCTGCGCCTTCGACTCATCCGCCTGTGCAGCCGACTCGGCCATCGCAGGAGCCTTCGCCGACCAGCGCGCCAGCAGCGCCGCGCGACGCCGCGGGTGCAGGTGCGCCTTGCCCAGATCGCCACCGTGGTGCGCAACCACTTTCGGATCCATCACGCGGAACCACAGCATCGGGATGTAGGCCAGCGGCATCATTCCCGCGTAGCCGGACGGCAGCTGCGGCGCATCGTCGAAGTTGCGCAGGGCCTGGTAGCGACGCGTCGGGTTGGCGTGGTGATCGGAATGCCGTTGCAGCTGGTACAGGAACAGGTTGGTCACGACATGATTGCTGTTCCAGGAGTGGCGCGGCTGGCAGCGCTCGTAGCGGCCGCTCGCCAGCTTCTGGCGCAGCAGGCCGTAATGCTCCATGTAGTTGACGACTTCCAGCAGCGAGGAGCCGAGCATCGCCTGCACGACCAGGAACAGCAGCGCCCAGGGTCCGAGCCACAGGCTCAGCGCGGCGAACAGCGCCACCGTCATGCCCCAGGCCTGCAGGTTCTCGTTCTCGGTCGTCCACACGCCCTTGCCGTTGCGCGCCAGGCGCTCCTTCTCGATCGACCACGCCGATTTCACGCTGCCCATCACGGTGCGCGGCAGGAACGCCCAGAACGTCTCGCCCATGCGCGAGCTGGCGGGATCTTCCGGCGTCGCCACGTTCTTGTGGTGACCCTTGTTGTGCTCGATGAAGAAATGCCCGTAGGCGACCGGCGCCAGCGTGATCTTCGCCAGCCAGCGCTCGAAGGCGTTGGTCTTGTGGCCGAGTTCGTGCGCCGTGTTGATGCCGACGCCGTTGGTGACGCCCGCGGTCACGACCAGACCGATCAGCTCGGCGACGCCCAGATTGCCGTTCACCGCGAGCCAGGCGCCCAGGATCGTCACCACGTACTGCGAGGGGATGTAGGCGTAGACGATGCGCAGGTAGTAGCGATCGGCATCGAGTCCCGCCACCGCCGACTCCGGCGCGTTGACGCGATCCTCGCCGATCAGCCAGTCCAGAAGCGGCGCCAGCACATAGAACACCACGGGCAGCGCCCACAGCGCCGCGCCGGGCGCACCGGCCAACACCGCAACCATCGACACCACGCCGATCAGCGGCAAAGCCGGGCTCAAGAGCCACCACGCGCGCTTGCCGTCGACCCAGCTGCCCTGCTCCACCGTTCCCGCAACTGCTGCATTGACCGTGCTCATGTTCACCGCTCCGCCGTTGTGCCTGTGAGCATGGTCGGCCAAGAGACATGCTGTAGCCGGTCATATCGCGCCATCATTCAGTCATAATGCGCCATATTTGAAAGGCAGATCCGGACCATGCGTGACCGCGACGTTCTCGTTCCTGCGCGCTACTACGCGCGGCTCGCGGGGGCGCTCGCCCGTGAAGGCATCGACTTCGCGCGGGTATTGCGCAGCCTGCGCCTGCCGGACGGCGCGCTGGACCAGCCCGAGGCCACGCTGAAGTTCTCGCAGGTGGATCGCCTGATCACGCGCGTCACCCAACTGAGCCGGCGCAGCGACCTCGCCTTCGATATTGGCCAGCAGCTGACGGCGACCTCGCACAGCTTTGTCGGCTTCGGCATGCTCAACAGCGTCAACCTCGACCAGGCGCTGCGCTTCGAGGCGCAGTACTTCACGCTGGTGATGCCGAGCTTCCGCATGCGCTACACCAGCGGGCCCGACTACGGCGAGCTGCACTTCGCACCCACGGTTGCGATGAGCCACACCTGCCTGACGTTCCATCTCGAGGCGATCGGCACCGCCGCGCTGCGCGAGGTCGCGGACCTCACCGGCGGCCGGCTGCCGCCGTGCCGGCTCGACCTGTCGATCGACGAACCGCCGCACGTGCAGCGTTACGCGGAACTGCGCGACGTGCGCTGCCGCTTCGCCGCCGAGTCGACGCCCGGCGTGCGCCTGCGCCTGCTCGACGATCCGCGCAGTTATCCGCTGGCGATGGCGGACGCGCATGCACGACAGCTGGCCGAGGCGCGCTGCCGCGCCCTGGTGCAGCGCGTCGCCAGCGTGCGCCAGTTCGCCGACTGGGTGGCGATGACCCTGCGCGAAGTCGGCGATGCGCTGCCGTCCCTGGCCGAGCTCGCCGCCCATCTGAACATGTCGCCACGCACACTCAACCGCTACCTGGAGCGCGAAGGCACCAGCTACCGCGCGCTGGCCGGAGAGGTCCAGCACGAGCTGGCCTGCAATCGCCTGGCCGCAGGCGTGCTGAGCGTCTCGGAAGTCGGCTACTCGCTGGGGTTCACCGACAGCTCCAACTTCGCGCGCGCGTTCCGCGTGCGCGAGAACTGCAGCCCGGGCGAATACCAGCGCGCCGCAGCGTCAACGGGCCCTACTCGAACACCACCCTCTCCTGCCCGACCTCGACCTCGCCGTACTTGAGCGCGCCGACGCGTTCGTAGACATGCAACACCGCGCCGGTCGCGATCCGCTGCTGCTCGACCAGCCTGAAACTCGTCGCCATCGCACCGTCGTTGAACAGGCGCTTGCCGTCGCCGAGCACGACCGGGAAGTGCCAGAGGCGCAGCGTGTCGATCAGATCGTGGCGCAGCAGCGTCTGCAGCAAGCCGCCGCTGCCGTGTACCTGCAGCTCGCCGCCGTCCCGCGCCTTGAGTGCGCGCACCGCCGTGACGACGTCGCCCTCGAGCAGATGCGAGTTGTTCCAGCCCAGCGCCTTGAGCGTGCGTGACGCGACGAACTTGGGCCGCCCGTTCAGCGCCGCAGCGATCTCGTCGGCCGGATCGGTCGACTTGGGCCACGAGCCCGCGAAGATCTCATAGGTCCTGCGTCCGAGCAGGAAGGCTCCGGCGCGCAGGGTCCACTCGGTCATGATCTGAAGAAACGTCTCGTCGAAGTACGGCACCAGCCAGCCGCCGTGTGCAAAACCGCCGTCACGGTCCTCGTCGGGCCCTCCAGGCGCCTGCACGACGCCGTCCAGGCTCAGGAAGGTGCCGACAACCAGTTTTCTCATGATCCTTCTCCTGCACCCGCGCGCATGCGCACGCTCACATCGGATGGGCGAACCACCATGCCGGATTTCGACATCGCGCGCCGCACGCTCGTGTCACTTTGCCGGCACGTGGCTGGTCGTGACGTCGGCGACGATGCGTCCGTTGTCGCCGGTGACCGTCGTGCGCACGACGCTCAGGCTCCTGCCCTTTTTCACGAACACCGACGTCGCGGTGAACTGGCCTTCCTTCTGGTTGCCGAGAAAAGCGGCATTCAGATTGATCGCCAGCGGAAAGCCGCTGCCCCCGGCCGCAACATCGGTGCTGCCGAATGCGAGCACCGTGGCGCACACATCGGCAAACCACAGCATCGCGCCGGCGTGCACGACACCGAAGGGATTGAGCATGCCCGGCTGGATGGGCATTGCGCCGACTACACGCTCGGGCGACTGCTCGACGACGCTGAACTCGATACTGCCGATGACCCGCATGAGCGCTCTCCTTCACCGATGGGTTTGCATCCTCATGCCATCCGGCGCGCGCCTGCTACGCGCGCCGAGCGCACCGCCCGCGGCGGCGCGCAGGATGCGGCGGAACTTGGGGCATTCCATATGGCTCGGCGCCGGACAGACTGCCGCGTGCCGCAGTCCTTCGCGCATCGCGCTCAGCTTGCGGATCGTCCTGTCGAGTTGGTCGGCCCGGTCTGCGAGCATCTGTCGGTCAATGCGTGGCCGCCCATCCGGCGCGAACATGAGCGCGATCTCTTCGAGCGAAAAGCCGGCCGCGCGTCCCAGCGCGATCAACGCCAGCCGTTCCAGTACGCTGGAGTCGAACTGCCGGCGCAGCCCGCGCCTGCCGATGGATGCGATCAGCCCTTTCTCCTCGTAGAACCGCAGCGCCGAGGGAGCAACGCCGGACTGCCGCGCCACCTTCGTGATGTCCAGTTCCGCCATCCGCTTGACCTCAAGTCAACTTGACGTGGCACCTTGCCGCTTCCGCCACATGAAGGCAAGCAACAGGAGACAGACATGAATGCCGAAACGAATACCGACGACGAGCAAGCGACGCTCTGGAACGGCGTCGCCGGACATGCCTGGGTCGACGCGCAGGAATTGCTCGACCGCATGTTCAAACCCTTCGAGGACCTGCTCGCCGAGGCGTCCTTCGCCGAGTCCGCGGGCCGCGTGCTCGACGTCGGCTGCGGGACCGGCAGCACGACGCTTGCAGTCGCACGGCGCCTCGGCGCGAGCAGTCAGTGCGTCGGCGTCGACATCTCGGCGCCGATGATCGCCGCTGCCCGGCGGCGCACCGCGCACGACGGCACGCCAGTCAGCTTTATCCGCGCTGACGCGCAGACCTACGCGTTCGATCCCGCAAGCTTCGACATCATCATCTCGCGCTTCGGCGTGATGTTCTTCACCGATCCCGTCCACGCCTTCGCGCACCTGCGGCTCGCCGCACGCGCGGGCGCAGCGCTGCGGTTCATCGCCTGGCGCAGTCCTGCGGAAAATCCGTTCATGACGGCCGCCGAGCGCGCCGCGGCACCTCTCCTGCCGAACCTGCCGCCGCGCCAGCCCGACGCGCCGGGGCAATTCGCCTTCGCGGACCAGCGCCACGTCCGCCGCATCCTCGAGCAGAGCGGCTGGCACGAGATCGACATCCGGCCGCTCGATATCGCCTGCACGCTTCCCGAACCCGACCTGGTCCCTTACCTGACTCGCCTCGGCCCTCTCGGCCGCGTCCTGCCCGAAGTGGACGAGCCGACCCGCCACCAGGTCGTTCAAACGGTCCGGGCCGCGTTCGAACCCTATGTGCACGGCACCGAGGTCCGCTTCAATGCTGCCTGCTGGGTGGTCGGCGCCCGGACATAGGTCGGAGACGGGTCTGTCGCGCAGCACAACGGTTGGAGTCAGCGCACGTCGGCCGCCGTCACCGCCACGGGTTTCGCGGCCAAGTAGCTTCGCGCGTGCGTGAGCTCGGCTCGCGTCGCGCTCGCCATGTGCGCCTGTCCGACCAGCGCAGTGTAGTAGCGATGAGCCAGGGCCTCGTCGCCCAGTCGCTCGGCGGCGAGGCCCGCGCCGTAGAGGGCGTTGAAACGCGCCGGGTAGGTGCGCAGCGCGGCCTCGTAGGCGGCAAGCGCTTCGGCCGGCTGCCGCAGACCGAGCAGCAAGTCGCCAAGCTGCTCACGTGCCGGCATCAGCGCGCCGGGGGTGACGGGATGCTTGCCCAGCGCATCCTCGGCATCGGCGGTACCCCGCAACAACTTGAGCGCCTCATCGGAACGGCCGTCGGCCTGCGCGATCCAGGCCGATGCCGCCTGCATCTGCAATTCGAGGTGCTTCTTGAAGAAGTCGAACCTGGGCTCCGTCGTAGCGTCGCGCAGCGCGCGCATGCGCTCCAGCGCCTGCCGCGCACCGTCCGGATCGCCGGTGCGCGCGCGACCCAGCGCATGCGCGTACTCGAAGAGGCCCTCGACGAAGGGAAAGCGCGCCCACTGCGGCCGCGTCGGCACCGGCAAAATGGCAGCCTCCGCCCAAGCGTTGCGCTCCAGCGCATAGCGCGCCGGCATCGCCGCCAGCGCGTAGGCGCCGACGAACTCAAGCTCGGGAAACGTCGCACGCACGGCGGCCACTGCGTCGAGCGCGCGCCTGGCTTCGACGTCGCGTGCCTGCTGCAGGAAGGAGTACATCATGTAGTCGAGCGCGTGCAGTTCCTCGACCTCCGCGGCCGTTCGCTGGCGCAGCGCCGCGTAGCTGCGCGAGGCCTCCGCCGAGGCCGTGTTGGTCGCAATCGCCTCGTTCCACATACCCAGGCGCGTGAAGATGTGCGAGGGCATGTGCAGCGCATGCGGCACCCACGGGGCGATGTCGGCATAGGCCTCGGCCGCAGGCAACGCACGCCCGGCGAGATCCGGATAGTCGTAACTGTGGATGATGTAGTGGGCGATGCCCGGATGACGACGATGCCGCGACCACAGGACTTCGAGCATCGCGCCCGCTTCCTTCTGCCGCGCCAATGTGCGATCGAGCGGCGTCGCGTAACCGAGTGCAAGAACCGCAAACGCGTAGAACACCTGGGTCTCGACGTCCTCGGAAAATGCGTCATAGGCCCGACGCATCGCCTGTTCATAGGCCTGTACTCGCTCGCGCGGGCCCAGCGGACCGTGGCAGCCGGCGCCCACCGGGCCGTCCGCGGCCGGCGGCGGTGCGTCGTAATAGGCGTTGATCGCATCGATGAAGGCGCGTTCGCGCGGCGTGGCGGAGAGCGCGCGTGCCTTGGCGGCGGCGGCCTGCCCCGCCGCCATCTCTTCGGGCGTCGGCGGAGTCCAGATCGGATGCCACCACGACTGTGCGACACCCCAGTGCGCCATTGCGCACTCCCGATCCTGCTCGGCGATGCGGCCGAAAAAGTTGCGCGCCTCTTCGTAGAAGAACGAGTGCAGCAGCGCTACGGCCCGGTTGAATTCCGCCTGTACGTCCGGTTTGCACGAGATCGGAAACTCGACCGCCCCTGCAGAACGCAACTCGCCGGGTGCCAGCAGGCCGGACGCGTCCGAGGAATGCGCATGGATGGCTGCGGGGGTCGCAAGCAGCGTCACGAGGACGACGCGGACCGTGGCAGCGTACAGGCCCGTCTTGTTCCACATGGCCGTTCTCCCAATCCTTGGGGCGCTCAAAATCGCGCTGGCCGAGGGTGCTGTCAAGCTGCAGCCGCCACGGGCGGCGGCGCGCAGTCAGCCTGCCGTCACTGCATCCCGACGCATCGGGCCCCTTTGCGAAAAAGCACTTCCCCGTCCGCATCGAATCGGAAGGCGGAGAGAAAGTCCGTGACGCCGTAGTGCGGCACCGACTTGCGCACGGCGGCGGCGTAGCCACGCGCCTGATCCAGGGAACCCGCCAGCGCGCAGCAGTAGGCCGCGATCGCGAAGATATGGACGTGTGCATTCGGGCGCGAAGCGGCCTTGACTGACCACGCCGCCGCCTCGTCGTAGCGCCCGAGACGCGCAAGCGCCATTGCGCGAGCACCGAGCATCGCGAACAGGAGGGGATCGAACGGACTCAGGCTTCTGGAGCAATCAGAAGACGAAATCGCGGCGCCTGCATCGCCGATCTGGGACTGGACGAAGGCGAGCATGTAGTGCGCCTGGGCGAAGTTGGGGCTCAAGTCGATGGCATTTTCGAGCTCGAGCACGGCCTGATCGGCGCTCCCGCGCAGCCATAGCGCGCGACCCATCGCCCAGTGCGCCGCGGGATCGCGCTCGTCCACCATCAGGCTCTGGCCGGCGGCCTCATAGGCGCGGTCGACTTCGGTCGAGCGTCTTGCCCAGCCCTGGAAAGCGTTCTGAAAGTGCGTGAACGAAAGACCCGCATAGGCGCGCGCGAAGGTCGGATCGAGGCGCACCGCCGTCTCAAAGAAATGCCGGGCCTGCTCGTTGTCGGATTTCGTGAACCGGTACATGTGCCACAGCCCGCGATGATGGGCCTCCCAGGCATCGAGCGAACTGGGCGGCCGCAGAATGGCGCGGTTGCGCTCGAGGGTCTCGATCTCCGCGGCGATGGAAGCGACGATCTTGTTGCCGATCTCTTCGAGTACCAGGAACGCGTCGTCGATCTTCCGATTGAGTATTTCCGACCACACGATTCGCGCAGTCCTCGTTTCAATCAATTCGACCGTGATGGTGAGGCGCGCGCCCTGGAGCCGCGCCGTTCCGCTCAGCACATAATCGACGTTGAGCATCCGGCCGGCTTCTTCCGGACCGACGCGGCGCTCATGCAGGGCGAACGTGCTGCCTTGCGCGATCACGAACATGCTGCGCAGCTTGGCCAGACGCGTCGTCACGTCGTACGCCAATGCGTCGGCGATGCCGCCGCGTGCCTGCGGTTCGGCCGACGATTCGAGAAACGGCATGACCGCGATGGACGCACGCCGCGGCGCAGCCGTTGTCGCTTCGACCACGGACTCCGCCGATGCCGCATCGGTGACGACGTGTGGGAGAACCCGGCTTTCGCCCACGCGGTCCCGTCGCCAGGCCTCCCGGATCGACGAAGAATCCAGGCCCTCGGCCTCGAACATCGCAATCGTCGCCGACAAGTGCTCTTCGCCTTCGCGGATGCGTCCGCTCCGCGCCAGCGTCGTGAGCAGCATCTCGTGCACGCGCCGGTCGAAGGGCGCGAGCTGCTGCCATTTCTCCAGGTAGCCCAACGCCTCCGCGCCGGGCAGGCTCTGCGCGAGCTGCTCCAGCAGGGCCACGTGACAGCCGCGGAACCGGCGCCGCTGCGCGGTGAGCCAGCCGCCAAATGCCGGGCAGCGATCGATGTCCAGGCCTTCCAGGAAATCACCGTTGAACAGCGCGACCAGCGCGCGCTTGCGCTCCAGCGGGAGCGCTTCGATGCCCTCGCGCGTGGCGCGTTCGATCTCGATGGCATCGACGAAACAATCCTGGAGATCGAGCCGGACCGCGTCCTCGTGCGCGATGACGCGCTGTGAGCCCGGCGCGTCAATGACGCTGCGGATCTTCGAGAGACACCAGCGCAGCTCGCTGCGCGGATCGTTGGGAACATCCCACAGCAGCTCGCACAGCTGGCCGCGTCCGGCCGGGCGCGACGCGAGCGCGAGATACGCAAAGAGGCCGCGCACCTTGCGCGAAGCCGGCAACGGGAGCCCCCGGCCATCGCGACTGACCGCGAAGGGTCCAAGCATCTGCACGCGCAGGCCCCGCGCTACGGGTGATTCCACGGACGATTCCACGCCGGTTCCCACGTTGCCCTCCACGCTCGATCGCTACGGTGATTGCGTTGCGGCGAGTATGCGGTCGGGCAAGGCGCCCGACAAAGGACTCACCGGACCCAGCCCCCCGAAAAGGAGAGACACATGACCAGGAAACTTCAGATCGCTTCGTTGGTGCTCATGCTCGCGACCAGCCCGCTGGCCGTCGGCGGTGACGCGACATCGGAACCGGCGCTCGCACGGACCATCGCCGATGCGCAACTGCAGTGGGGCCCCTGCCCGGCGTTCATCCCCAAGGGCTGCGAGATTGCCGTGCTTCACGGCGACCCGGCCAAGCCCAACGTCGATGTCTTCTTCAAGGTGCCCGGCGGATTCACGATCCCGAATCACTCCCACACATCCGCAGAGCGCATGGTGCTGGTCTCCGGCGAACTCGACGTGACCTACGAAGGCCAGAGCACGACCAGGCTGCGCACCGGCAGCTACGCCTACGGCCCTGCCGGCAAGCCGCACCAGGCGGTCTGCGCCAGGGGCGCGCCCTGCGTCCTGTTCATCGCCTTCGAGTCGCCGCTCGATGCGATGCCGACCACGGTGTCGAGCAGGTGATCGGGGACTGCCGTGACTTCCACTACCGCAATACGGGGCCGGGACCGTGAGACCGGCCCGCAGATCGACCTTGCCGCCGTGAAGGCTCGCCAGCAGGGGGCGTGGTCCTCGGGCGACTACGCCATCGTCGGTACCACGCTGCAGATCGTCGGCGAATCCTTGTGCGAAGCACTCGACGTCCGCTCGGGACAGCGCGTGCTCGACGTCGCCGCCGGCAACGGCAACGCCGCGCTCGCGGCTGCACGTCGCTGGTGCGACGTCGTCGCCACCGACTACGTGCCGAGCCTGCTGGAGCGCGCCCGCGAGCGCGCTGCGGCCGAACGTCTCGATATGCAGTTTCGTGAAGCCGACGCCGAGGCGCTGCCGTTCGCGGACGCCAGCTTCGACGCCGTCGTCTCCACCTTCGGCGTGATGTTCACCGCGGATCACGATCGCGCGGCAGCCGAGCTCGTCCGCGTGTGCAAACCCGGCGGCAAGATCGGGCTCGCCAACTGGACACCGGAAGGCTTCATCGGCCAGCTGTTCAAGATCATCGGCAAACACGTTCCCCCGCCACCGGGGGCACAGTCACCGGCGCTGTGGGGCACGCGCGCGAAGCTCGCCGAGTGGTTCGAGCCGCACGCGCGCTCGGTGACGAGCGCAGAACGACACTTCGTCTTTCGTTACCGGTCGCCCGAGCATTGGCTTGAGGTATTCCGGAACTACTACGGGCCGACGCTGAAAGCCTTCGCCGTGCTCGATCCCGCGCAGCAGAAGGCGCTCGAGCGGGACCTCTTGTCGCTGATCGATCGGTTCAACCGTTCGGCTGACGGATCGATGGTCGTGCCCGGCGAGTATCTGGAAATCGTGATTACGCGGAACTGACGGGCGGCGGCAGGCCGGGCGTCGTGGCGCACACGGCGCTCGGTTATGCTCGGCTCCCCGTCGAAAAGGAGATTCGCGTGGCCAGATTCCAGAGCATCCTGGAGACGATCGGCAACACGCCGGTGGTCCGGATCAACCGCCTGGCACCGGCGGGCGTCAATCTCTTCGTCAAGGTCGAGGCCTTCAACCCGCTCGGCTCGGTGAAGGACCGCCTCGCGCTCGGCGTGATCGAAGCCGCGGAGAAATCCGGGCAACTCCAGCCGGGACAGACCGTCGTCGAAGCCACCAGCGGCAATACCGGCATCGGCCTGGCGATGGTCTGCGCCGCGAAGGGCTATCCGCTAGTCGTGACGATGGCGGAGCAGTTCAGCGTCGAACGCCGGCGACTGATGCGCTTCCTCGGCGCCAAGGTCGTGCTCACGCCGCAGGCCGAGCGCGGCTTCGGCATGGTCCGGAAGGCAACGGAGCTTGCCGAGGCGCACGGCTGGTTCCTGACGCGCCAGTTCGAGAATGAAGCGAATCCGGATGTCCACTCGCGGACCACCGCACGCGAGATCCTCAAGGATTTCGAAGGCGACCGGCTCGACTGGTGGGTCACCGGCTACGGCACCGGCGGCACGCTCAGAGGCGTCGCGCGCGTGCTGGCGAAGGAACGGCCTGAAACGAAAATCGTCGTCTGCGAACCGTCCGACGCGCCGCTGCTGGCCAGCGGGCTCGAACAGGCCCGCAACGCCGACGGCTCGCCCGCATCCCCGCACGCCGCGTTCAAGCCGCATCCGATGCAGGGCTGGACCCCGGACTTCATTCCCAAGATCACCGCCGATGCGGTGCAGGCCGGCAACATCGACCGCATTCTCGCCGTCCCCGGCCCCGAAGCGCTCAAGTGGTCAGCCGAGCTGGCGCGCAAGGAGGGCATCTTCGTCGGTATCAGCGCCGGAGCCACCTTCGCCGGCGCGCTGCGCGTCTGCGCCGAGGCGCCCAAGGGCGCCAACGTGCTGTGCATGCTGCCCGACACCGGCGAGCGCTACCTCAGCACACCGCTGTTCGCCGACGTGCCGGCCGACATGACACCGGAGGAAATGGAGATTTCGCGCTCGACGCCGGGCGCACAGTTTCCGCGATGACCTGGCAAAACTCTGCTGAGGTCCGGCTGCATCAGTGCAGCGCGCTGCCGCCCACCACCAGAAGATCGCCGCTTGCCGTTGCGGGTGCATAGACGGGATCGCCGTCGAACTGCACGTTGTACCGCTTGCCCTGGAGAAGCTTGAGCGGCGCGTCGCAGACCGCAGTGCCATAACCGTTCGTCTGCGCCGTGCAGGCCCACTGGCCATTCGAATAGAAGCGCAGTGTCCGATCCACGAGCGGAGCAGCGGTCCCGGGATCGGTGAGATGCGCACTCATGGTTGTGCCGACGGCCAGGCTGCCGCTCAGCCCCACCGATGTCGCGTCATCGGCAACGAGGCTCGGCGCGCGCCGGGCCCAGGTAACAACGTGCTGGATCTCTACGTCACCGGCCGATATCGAAATCGTGTCGCTCCCAAGCGACGTGCCGACCCAGCAGGTCATGGCGCGCCCGTTGAGATCGCTCTCCACAGCATGTTGCCCGGGATTGCTGCCACTGCGCACGAAATGCACGACGACATTGCCAACCGGAACACCGGTGGCATCGCTGACCGTCGCCGTTTCGCACTGCTGATCAAAGATCTGCGCAGTCGTGTCACCCGGTGTCGCGCCGATTGCCACGGGCGCTGCCAGCGGCTCATCGCTCACGACGCTGAACAGCGTGCCCGCGCCTATTCCGTCGCCGGTGACCTCCGTCGCGCCGAACAGTCGGCCGGACGTGTCTGCCACGAGGCTGATCGGGTAAGAGCCGCCGGCAACGTCGAAATGGTGCAGCGTCACCAGGACGCCATCCGGGTCGAGGCGGAAGACACTGCCGCGACCGTAGGCGCCGCCGCTTCGGGTGATGCCGTGGAGCATGCCGTCCGATGCAGCGACGATCTGTACCGGATCGTCCCCATCCTCGCCGGTGAAACGATGCAGCGTAGTCCATGTGTCGGTGGCCGGGACGTAGCGGAAAACGGTTCCGGCCGTGTCGCCGAATCCCTGCGTCACCCCGTACAGCACTCCGCCGCCGCCGTTGATCAGTGCCGCCACGTAACCGTCGCCCGTGTCGCTCGCATCGAGCGCGCGCTGGGTGATGACCGCACCACCGGGCGCGACGCGGAACAACGCCCCATGACCGTGGGGTCCGCCATAACGCGCGACGCCGTAAAGATGGTCGTCGTCGCCGGCAACCAGACTGTTCGGGGAATATCCGGCCGAGGAATTGAAGTGGTGGATCAGGGCAAATTCTCCGGACAGCGTGAGCCGGAACAGGCTGCCCAGCACGGGGTCGCCGGAAGGGATCGTGCCGTACAGGGCGCCATCGGGCCCTTGCGCGAGCGCTCCAAGCCCCTGGTATCCGGGACCGGAGCCGAAGTCGTGCAGTGTCGTCAGGATGCCGTACGGGCTCATCCGGAACACGGTGGCCTGGGTCGCCCCGTACAGATGACCGTCGCTACCCGGGATGAGTGCTCTCGGCATGCGGCCGTCACTGCCGCTGAAGCGGTGCATGACAATGAATCCGTCACCGTCGTAGCGCCAGACGGTACCGTCGTTTGTTCCGTCGCTGGGTGAAGCCGTGCCGTAAAGACCGCCGTCGGGTGTGCGCACCAGCCCTTCGCGTGGCCGATCGCCGTCGGCATTGCTGAAAACGTGGAGATTCGCGGTTGTTGCCGCATCCGCGAACGGGGACAGCAACGCAACCGCGGCCGCAACGAGCCAAGGCGTCCGAATATGGATTGACATGTTCTCCCCCAGTACCGCTTCTTGCCCGCCCCCCTGGCGAGCGTGTCTCCGAATCTAATCCTGTCGGCCGCATCCGGCAAATTGCGGGACGCTTGCCAGAGCCGACCCGCGAGAATGAGATCTGGGCAAACGCTAAAGCACGCGACCGCGTTGATCATGCTGCCCGACACCGGACGCGCAGTTTCCGCGGTGGAGGCAGCCGTTGTCGAAAACCCACGTTCAGGATCGACCAAGCAATGAGCAGATGCGAATTCACCCACGGAGACCGTCATGCCGCCAACGGGTAAAGCGAAGATTTTTACGCACTTGTGGTACGCCACCGAGGCGGAGGAAGCGGCGAAGTTCTACGCCTCGATCTTCCCGGACTCGCACGTCGACCGCGTCACGGCGCTGCACAGCGAATCGCCGAGCGGACCGGCGGGCTCGGTCAAGGTCGTGGATTTCACGCTGCTGGGCCAGCGCTTCCAGGCGATCAGCGCCGGGCCGCACCACGAGTTCAATGATGCGATCTCGCTCGTCGTGCTCTGTGACGACCAGGCGGAGCTCGATCGCTACTGGAATGCGCTGATCGACAACGGCGGCCGCGCCCAGGCCTGCGGCTGGCTCATCGACCGCTATGGCCTGCGCTGGCAGATCGTCCCTGCCGTGATGGACCGGCTCATGTCCGACAAGGACCCGGTGCGCTCGAAGAAAGTCACGGACGCGATGCTGAAGATGATCAAGCTCGACATCGCCGCGCTGGAGAAAGCCTATCGGTCGTGACGCCGCTACGCGAGCGCCAGCGGCTTGGCGACCATCAGCAGGAAGATCAGCACGACGAGAATGAACGCCGGCACGCCGAGGATGAACCACAGCGCAAAGCTGCGGTGAAATTCCGGACTCAGTGCCGCGATCGACGGAACGCGGTTCGCTTCGCGGCTCATCCGGATCTGGATCACGACGACCGGCAGCCAGAGCAGTCCGACGAGAACAAACAGGCTGATCGCGCTCAGCGCCCACGGACTGTTCAGCGGCCACGCGCTCAGGTGCATGAGCGCAAGTCCGCTCAAGAGCTGCACGAAGACTGCGGGCGCGGTGAAGCAGGTGTCGGCGATGACGGTCAGACGCAGCACCGTACGCAGGCCGTCGATCTCGCCGATCTTCATCGCACGCCGGTAGCCGAACCACGCAAAGAAGGCGATGCCCAGTCCAGTGCCGAACAGCACTGACGCACTGAGCACGTGCACGAGCTTCCACAGGCCGTACACGGTCAAGCCCGATGCGGTCATGCCTGCTCCGGCGTCACTTCGCGGATGTCGAGCTCGCTCAGCGGCGCGAGGTACTCGTCGACGCTGAGCAAGCCCACGCAGGGATACGCGCCTCGCGGCAACGCCACTCCGGCGGCGAGCTTGCGCGCGAGCGCGATCGATGCGCCGCAGGGAATGTGCGGACCGTGATTCTGCGCGGCGACGAGGCTCCAGCACTTCGTCAAAGGCCGGCTGTCGCGACCGATTCCGCTCAGCTCGATGAACATGCCGCCCTGGTCGCTCAGCAGCGGCTCGATCCAGCCGCTGAGCCGATGCAGCGCGCCCGCAAACGGCGCGAGGCTGGAGATGACGCCGGCCTTGACCAGACGCGCGCCGAGCCACACGGCGAAGTGACCGATGCGACTGGCGAAGCCGGCGTGGAAGCTCACGGTCCGCACCGGCGCATAGCGCGTCGGGAACAGCTCCAGGTCCGGCACGTCGCAGCTGCCCAGCCAACGCGTGCCGACCGGTTCGGGAAAGCGATGACGGACCGGGTCGAGCCATCCGTGCGTCTGGACCCACGCGCCGTTCTGCCATCGGCGGATCGGCTTGCCGCAGTAGCCGAAGACGCCGAAGACGCCGCGCAGCGTCGCCAGACCCGGCGCGCGTCCGCCGGAGCCGATGCCAATGCGGATCGACTCCAGCGTTTCGAACGCCGACCGATAGCGATCGACCACCGCCGAGGACAGCGCCGGCACCGAGCTCGCGCCGCTGACGACGCTCACGCCGGCTGCGCGCGCCGCCGCATCGAGACTCGCGATGCCGCTGACGAAGCCGCGCCCGTCCGCCAGATCGATGTAATTGCAGCGTGCCGCGATCGCGGCTCCCGCCACCCGGTAGTCCTGCCCCTGGAACGGCCCTGCGGTGTGGATCAGCGTATCGACGCGCGCGGCGGCGAGCCGCTGCGCCAGAGCGTTCGCGGACGCGTCGATCCCGATCGCGCGGTCCGGCGGCAGCCCCATTGCCGCGGCCTGCTGCAGCGCTTTTGCTTCGTCGCGTCCGCCGATGAGAACGCGAACGTCTGGAGATCGCGCCAGCGCGCCGCTGATGCGGGCACCGAAGAATCCGTAGCCGCCGAGAACCAGGACGGTGTGGATCGGATCGACGCGGACCTCGGACACCTTTCCTCCCCGTTGAGGCTGCCGAGGCGAGAACCGCTTGCGGCGCCTCGGGGTGGGAATGACCGCCTACTCGCCCCTTCGGCTACCTTCAACGTCACCGCTGGGCCGAAGCAGTCGATGCGGCTTGTGCTCGACTATGCCTGCAGCAGGTGGAGTTCGTCGGTAGCCGAATTGCGGAGCCACGAACTGCGGATGGCTGGCGACCGCCTCGTGATGGGCAGGCGCCGCCGCCTTGCTTTCGGCTTGGGGTTCGTCGGCGCTTGGAGTGACCTGCGGCTTGGGCCGCAGCATCGCGCCGGTAATACGGGGTTTCGACATCGCAGTGAACGGTTGGGGCGGCGAATGATACCCCAGCTGCGCCGCCCGTTCGACCGCGGAGTCACCTACGCGAGTCGCGCTCACTTCTGGTGCGCAAGGCGCACCAGACCGGGCGACGCGCAGGATACGGCAAACATCCCTAGAAGAGCTCGATGTCGCCCTCGACCATGTTCTGCTGCACGACCGACTTGTGCCCACGGTCGGCCAAGCGGGTCCGCAAGCTGTCCAGGCGTCCATCGAGGGCGTGCTGGAACTCGACCAGCTTGCCCAGCGCCCCCGGACTGCCGTCGATGACGTCGTTGACGATCTGATTCAGGTCCCGGGCCAGGCGCTCGACATTGTCCAGCTCGCCGTCGCAGTACGCGCCGAGCTGCTCGACCATGTCGGCGAACTGCAGGGACCGCACGGCGTTGGTGCGGATTTCTGGAGCGGCATCCATCTTTTCCACGGCTTCGGCCAGCGGCTTGACCGCGTCCGCGACGATCGCGCGGATCTGCCCGAGCGCCTGGCGCACGGCACCGACCTCCTCCAGCGTCAGGTAGCCGGCGGCGCGCTTGGTCAGCAAATAGGTCTTGCGTTCATCGGTGCTGAGGTCGGTCACGCGCGCTCCAGTCCCAGGCTCTCCGCCGCACCCTACGCAGTGCGCACGGGCCGCAGCGAGGCCAGCCTGCCGAGGGTTCGAATTGGCAGGACGAACGGCGGTCCGAGGGTCCGCGCTACATCCAGTGGTCCCGGATCCAGTCGCGCGTCGTTCCCAGGTTCGGGTAGTTCGTGGCGATCTCGTCCATACGACCGATCTTCCTGACGCCGTCCAGCGGAATGTTCTCGTCGTCATCGAAGACGATCTGCAGACGCGCATAGCGGTCGCCGAGCAGCTGCGCCGCCTGGTAGTCGGAAATGCCGGCGACGCCGTCCATCAGAATGTTGATGAGGGGCTTGATCCATTGCGCATAACCCCAGTTCAGGCTCTGCCCCTTGATGTACGTCAGGTTCACGCCGGTGCCGACGGACAACAGGACGACCTCGTCGAGGCTGGCGCGCTCGTTCGCGGGAATCTTCTGCGAGATCGCCTGCGCGAGGGCGACGAGCGTGGGATTGTTGGCGTAGACGCCGCCGTCGACGTAGCCGTCGACCGACGGAAAGTACGTCGGCGCGGCGCTCGTATACATCGCCACGTCGACCGCGAGCGCCTGCCCGTCCGAGTCCTTGCCGGGGAAGTTGTGGAAGATCTTCGGCTTCCAGGTCCGCTCCGCGGCGCTCGGGGCCTCGTTGTCCAGATCGAAGGTCGGGATCGTCACGCGCTTCTTGAGGTCTTTCAGGCGCGTCGATCCGAAAATCGCGTTGAGCTCCTTGCGCAGCGCCTTGTTCGAGTAATCGGCGCCGATCGTCTTGCCGAGATCGCGCACGTCATCCCAGATGCTGTCGTCGAAGATCTTGCGACCCTTGCGGATATACAGATCGCAGATCTCGCCCGGGCTCTTGCCCTTCGCGAGTCCCAGCGCAAGGATGCCGCCGGTCGACGTGCCGGCGATAAGGTCGGCCTGGTCGAGCCATCCCGCCGTGACCGGATCGTCATTGAGCCGCTGCAGCAGGCGGGCCGTGATGAGGCCGCGCAAGCCGCCACCATCCAACGCGAGAATCCGATACTTCGCCATGGGTGCCTCCCGCCAGATCAGGAATGCCGATGACGCGCTCGACGCCTGCGCATGCTATCCCCTTGCGCCGTCCAATCCTATGGACAAGGCAATACGCTCAATCGCCTTGCCTGCCCAGCCGGTTCTTACTGGCGGCGGGATCAGACGATCCCTAGCGTCCCTTGAACACCGCATCCCGGCGCTCGATGAACGACTGCACGCCCTCTTTCGCATCCTCGCTTTGCATCACCGCGGGCAAATCGTCGAAGACATGAGCCGCGGCCTCCTGCTCGCCATCCGTGATCGCAAGGCGGGACGATTTCAGGATCGCGCGCACGCCCAGCGGCGCCGCGGCCGCCATGCGATTCGCGATGTCGCGCGCGACGGCGTATTGCTCGCCGGGCTTGACCACTTCCTGCACCAGCCCTGTCCGGTACGCCTCGGCGGCACTCCAGGCATCGCCGGTGAGCAGGTAGCGCTGCGCGTTCGCCCATCCCATCTGCTGCGGCAGCCGCAGCGTCGCGCCACCGCAGGGATAGATGCCGCGCTTGACCTCCAGCATCGCGAAACGCGCATCGTCCGCCGCCACGCGCACATCGGTGGTCAGCATGAATTCCACGACCCAGGTGTAGCAGTAGCCCTGCACCGCCATCACCAGGGGCTTGCTGCAGCGTGGCCCCGTCAGCGCAAACGGATCGATGCCGCCCTCGGTCTGCGGGAACCCGCCCCGCGCCAGGATCGGCGCCCACTTGTCGAGCTCGATGCCCGCGCTGAAATGCTTGCCCTCCGCGTGGACCAGTCCGACACGCAGCTCCGGATCGCGGTCGAGCATTCCCAGCGCCTGCGCCAGATCGCGGTACATCTCGGGCGACAGCGCATTGAGCTTGTCCGGCCGGTTGACGCGGATTTCCAGCACGTGGCCGTCGACAATGAATTCGATGCAGGACATGGATACCATCCCCGTGAAAGAAGGCGGTGGTTCCCTCGGCATGCGCCGGCCGGAACCAATGCATTTTAGGAGCGGCCCATGGCCGCGACTCGCAGCTTGGCGGACGACACGCCGGATGCTAGCCGAACGAACCGATCTGCTGCCGCAGCCGCGCAACGAGTTCGGGCGATGCCGCCTGCATCGGCGCGCGGCAGCGGTTGGCCACACACCCCTGGATCGACAGCGCGCCCTTGATGCCTGCGGGATTCGCCTCGGTGAATAGCATCGTGATCAGCGGCCACAGCCCGTGGAAGATACGTTGCGCCTCCGGCAGCCGGGAGTCGCGCACCGCCTCGCAGACCGCAGTGAAGCGCTCCGGAAACAGATGCGCCGATGCCGCGATCGCGCCGGCGCCGCCGGCGCACAGCGTCGTCAGGATATTGCCGTCCTCGCCGGCGAGCACATCCAAGGGCGTGCGCGTGATCAAATCGAGCGTCAATGCCGGATCGCCACCGCAGTCCTTGACCGCACGAATGTTCGCGTGCCGCGCGACGGCCTCGAACGTCGAGAATGTCATGGCAACGCCGGTCCGATACGGCACGTTGTAGGCAATCAGCGGACAAGGCGCAGCGTCCGCGATATCGAGGAAGTAATCGACGATCGCCGCCTGCGAGGGACGCACGTAGTACGGCGGCGGCACCAGCACGCCGGCGACGCGCCGGCTGTGCAAGGCAGCGATCAAGGCATGCACGTGCCCACGATGCGGGCCGCCCAAGCCGAACACCACCGGCGTACGCGGCGACGCCTCCAGCACCGTGTCGAGCGCAGCGAGCTGTTCGTCCTCATCGAGCGTGTGCGCCTCGCCCGTCGAGCCGCAGACCACGAAGCCCGCAACGTCCGGTGCCAGACGGACGGCGAGCGCGCGCAGCGCCGCATGATCGATCGCGCCGTCCTCACCGAATGGCGTGACCAGCGGTACCCAGATACCCGTGAAGCGTTCCATTGAATGTCTCCCAGCAGTCAGACCGACAAGGCGGTCAGGCGTGCGGACTGGCAATGGAACGTCGGTGAATCGAACCTCATGCCCCGTCAGCGTGCCTGACGGAGCCCACGCCCCGGTCAGGTGGGCGTGAGTTTTTTCTGAGCCGCACGCGGACGCGAACCGCAGGGGCGGTTCACGGCGAATGTGCAATGGCGGCTCGAATACATGTGCGCAGTATCGGCACCACGCGGCCGGTGTGCAACGTTGCGGATCGAGTCTCCGGGGATAGCTGCGTTTACCTGCTCGCGGGCGTCGCCATGTCTGCGGCGAAGAAACGATAGTTGTTCCGGCCGCTGCGTTTGGCGTGATACATGGCCAGGTCCGCATTGACCTTCAATACATTCACGTCGTGGCCGTCGATGGGATAGATGCTGATGCCGATGCTTCCGGACGTGACGATCTCGTGGTCCTCAATAAAGAAAGGGCGCGACAGTTCGTCCAGAAGCTTGCGGCTGACCATCTCTGCATCCTTGCGATCGCCGATCCCGCTCAGCACGACGATGAATTCGTCTCCGCCGGTGCGCGCAACCGTGTCCGTCGCCCGGACGCAGGTGATCAAGCGCTGCGCCACGGAGACCAGCAGCAGATCGCCGATCCGGTGGCCGAAGGAATCGTTGACGGGCTTGAATCGATCGAGATCGACGAACAGGAGCGCGAAGGACTCTCCGCCACGCCGGGCGCGGAACAGTGCTTCGCCCATGCGGTCGTCGAGCAGCATCCGGTTCGGGAGTCCGGTGAGGCTGTCGTAGAGCGCGAGCTTGCTCAGCTCCTGATTGGTCGCTTGAAGCGCGTCCGCCACTTTCGTGGCGAAATGGGCGTCGAGCGCCGATACGCCCAGAGCGATGACCAGAATGCAGAGGGTCACCACGCCGATGGTCACCGCCAGCGTGGCGTTGCTCATGCCGGTGGCGTCCGCGACGCGGCAAAAACTGTTGGGCGCGAACTCCGCAGCTGCCATGCCGGTGTAGTGCATGCCGGTGATGGCGAGACCCATCAGCGTGGCGCTGCCCAGCTTGAGCAGAACCGCCACACCGAAGGACTGATGCCTGAGTTGGAAGGCGATCAACAACGCGGCAAACGACGCTGCGATCGCGATGCCGACGGAAGCGACGAACAACAGCGGGTCATACTCGATCGGCGGCGACATCCGCATCGCGTACATCCCGGTGTAATGCATCGCGGCGATGCCGATTCCCATCAGCATGGCCCCCGCTGCAAGGCTCCAGCTGCTCATCGCCGCCCGGCTGACAACGAATAGCGCAAGCCCCGACACGAAGACTGCGATTATCATGGACAGCGCCGTGATCGCCGGGTCGTACGCCATCGGGATCGGCAGGTGGAATGCCAGCATGCCGATGAAATGCATCGACCAGATGCCGGTGCCCATCGCAAACGCCCCGCCGACCAGCCAGGCCGTCGAACTCTTGCCGTGCTTCTGGCTGACGCGCCCAGCCAGCTCGAGGGCGGTATAGGAGGCAATGATGGCAACGATCAGGGAAAGCGCCACCAGCTCGAAGCTGTAACTGCCTGTCATGTCGTACCCACCTCTTCCATGAGTGGTCGAAACGCGTCAGCAGGATACGCCGGTCGGCGCGCAATATCAGCCGCGCCGACCGCCTTGAAGCACGCTACTTCTTCGATTCCTGCTCCAGCATCCCCGCCATGCCCTGCTTGGGTGCGGCTGCCTGCGTCGCCGCAGGCCGGGGCGGCATGCGCGGCATACCGACGAAGCCGATGGCGAATTGCTCTTCCATCGTCTTGACCTGCTCTTCGCTGTAGCCCATGCCGGCGAGGATTTCCTTGGTGTGCTCGCCGACCAGCAGCGGGCGCCCCTGGATCACGCCGGGCGTGTCGGACAGGTTCATCAGCAGGCCGATCTGGTCGAGCTTGCCGACCACCGGGTGCGGATAGGACACGACCCACTTGCGCTGCTGGAACTCGGGGTTGTCGTGCAGCTTGCGCGAGAATTCTTCGTCCACCACTTCGCAGGGCACGCCGGCGGCGTCGAGTTCCTTGAACCACTCTTCCGCAGTCTGGGTATGCAGGCGGCCGGCGATGAACGAGGCCAGCGCGTGATCGTTCTTCGTGCGCGCCTCGTAAGTCGCGAAGTGCTCGTCGATGGTCAGGCGCGGTGCGCGCAGGACGGTGAACAGCTCGTCCCAGTGCGACTGCTCGACCAGCACGAAGCACAGCCAGCGGCCATCCTTGCACGGGTAGATGCGATGGCCGGCCGAGTAGCCGACCTGGTCGCCGCCGATGCGCGGACGCTGGAAGCCCTTGCCGTCGGGCGTGGCCACCGCGTAGCTGGTGTTGAGCAGCGCGGCGTTGATGATCGAGGTGTCGCAGAACTGGCCTTCGCCGGTGCGGTCACGGTGGTAGATCGCGTTGCAGATCGCGACCGCCGACAGGAAACCGTTGCCGGTGTCGCCGAAGCTGGTGAAGCTCCACAGCGGACGACCGACCTCGCCGTGATCGCCCGCGCGGCCCATGCCGCCATCCTCGAACTGGATGCCGGACAGGCAGGCGCCGGTCTGGTCGTTGCCGGGCAGGCCGGCACGCACGCCGCGCTCGAAGCCGCGCGTGTGGCAGTAGATCAGTTTCGGGTTGATCTTCTTCAACGACTCGTAGTCGATCTTCAGGCGCTCGGCGGCGTCGTAGCGCATGTTGTGCTGGACGACGTCGGCCTTGGCGACCAGATCCAGCAGGATCTTCATCGCGCGCGGATCCTTGAGGTTGAGCGTGATCGACTTCTTGCCGCGGTTGGCCATGTAGGCGATGTGCACGCGGTGCCAGAACAGGTCGTAGAGACCGTTGACCTTGATGACCGTGGCGCCCAGGTCGCTGAGCAGCTGCGTGCCGAAGGGACCGGCGATGGCCAGGCCCAGGTCGAGCACGGTAATGCCTTCAAGCGGCGCCTTGAGCTTGCGGCCCGCATTCGCAGCGGCCGTTGCGGCCCTGGCCTCCTTGAGGATCTTTGCGGCTTCGGCCTTGACCTCGTCCGTGTTGGCGCCGGCCTTGACCGGCGCATGTCCCGGCTTGCCTTGGGTGAGGCTCATGTTGAAGGCGTTGCCGACGGTGCGGATCGTGCCGAGCTGTGCGTCCTTCACCTCGGTGACGCAGCCGTCTTCGAGGAAGGCCGGATCGGCGAGTGATTCTTCGATGCTGCGCACCGGCTGCATCGTCATCTCGGCGGTCACGGCGGCTTCGACCCAGTCCTTGACCGGGAACTTCGCCACCGCTTCAGCCAGCAGCGGCTGGTAGTGCGACATCACCAGGATTTCTTCCGGCCCGGTGCCGAAGCGGTCCGGGTCGTTCTGCACAGTCAGATCCGGCGAGGCGTTGAGCGTGTCGCCCTGCGCGGCCTGCAGGATGAAGCGCGGGTTGGGCACCCAGTTGTGCAGCCACTTGCCGTCCTTGGCCTGGAAATGACCCTTGGGCGAGCGGCAGTTGAGAATCCAGGTGTCGAAGCCCGGCGCGTCCGGCTTCTCGGCACGCTGCCAGACACCGGCGGCGCCGGCCATCGCGCCCTGCAACAGCGAGGTCTCGACCCACTGGCCCTTGCCGGTGACTTCGCGCGCACGAAGCGCGGCGGCGATGCCGAGCGAGGCCGTGAAGAACGCACCGAGGCTCGGCCAGTGCGAGGCGACAAACAGCGGGCCTTCGCGCGCCGCGCCCTGCACCCAGTCCTGCGGGATTTCCAGATCCGGGTACGGATCGGGCAGACCGTTCATGTGGTTGAGCGCACCCTCGGCCCAGCCGCGCTGCTCGAACATCAGACCGGTGCGCGCCTGCACCAGCGCGTCGTAGGCCGGACGATCGGACAGCGCATTGTCGCGGCCGTAGCCGGTGATCGAGCAGTAGACCAGGCGCGAGTTGAGCTTGGCGAGCGTGGCGTAGTCGATACCCAGCTTTCCGGTCGTGCCCGGCGCGTACGACTCGACGAGCACGTCGGCGACCTGCGCGAGCGCGAGGAAGGCCTTTTTGTCGTCGGCGTTCTTGAGATCGAGGATCGCGCTCCTCTTGCCGCGCTGCCAGACGTGGTAGCCGAGCTGGTTGCGGAACGGATCGCCGCCGGGGGGCTCGATCTTGGTCACCTGCGCGCCGTTGTCGGCGAGCAGCATCGTCGCCATCGGGCCTGCGATGCCCCAGGTGAGGTCGAGGACTTTGAGATCTTTGTATACGCCTGCCATTGTCGAATTCCTTGCGTAGGGCGGGCCATGCCCGCCGTGGTTCGGCGGCCACGGGCCGCCCTACCGATCAACCTAAACCGAAGGTCCTGAGCGCGTTGCCGGACGTGATCTTGACGCGGTCCTTCTCGGGAATGCCCGCTTCCTTGAACTGGCTGACGACCTGCGTGCGCGAGTGCGGCCAGCAGGTCGCGGGATGCGGGAAGTCGGTCGACCAGTACAGGCAGTCGGCACCGAAATACTCGTGTGCGGCCTTCAGGCCCTTGGGCTCGTACATGAAGGTCGCACCGCACTGCGCGCGGAAGGTCTCGGACGGCGGACGCTTCACGCCAGGAAACTGGTAGTGCTGGTGCATGCGCGGATCGAGCAGCGTCTCGAAGAACCACGGCAGCCAGCCCAGGCCCGGCTCGACGAACAGCACCTTCATCTTCGGATACTTCTCCAGCGTGCCGGTGAGGATCCACATGCAGATCGTCTCGGCGAGCGGCGCCCACGCCAGGCCGGTGAAGATGCCCTTCTGCGGCGTCGGATCGCGGCGGAACACGTCCCACAGATTCTTGTGCAGGTCGAGGTGATTGAGGATCGTCAGGCCGGTTTCCTCGATCGTCTTCCACAGCGGCGCGTAGGACTTGTCGTAGAAATCCGGCAAGCCCAGGTCCGACGGAAACGGTGTCAGCTGCACGCAGCGCGCCTTCTTGTCGCGCGCCAGGCGCGTGACTTCCTTGACCGCGAAGTCGATGTCGTACAGCGGCAGCTGGTACGCCGTCATCAGGCGCACCGGATCAAAGGCAGCGAAGTCCGCCATCGCGTTGTTGTAGCCCTGGAAGACTTCCTTCCAGTCGTTGCCCATCAGCGACGGATTGACGATCTTGGCGCCGGCGAGTTCGGGGAAGATCACTTCGGCATAGACGCCGTCGCGATCCATCGCCTTGAGCTTGCCCTCGGGATTGAAGTGGCCCGGATCCTTCGAGGCTTCCGGATCGACGAAGTCCTCCAGCTCCAGATTCTTCTGGCCGCCGCGCAGCACCTTGGCCGCGTAGTCCTCGGCTTTCCTGTTGGCCTCGTCCCAGACCGCGTGCATCTCCTTGCGCAGCCGCTGCTTGACCCACTCGTCGGTGAAGTGGACGTGCGAATCGACGGAAACGAGTTTCTCTGTGGCCAGTTCGGACATGACAGGGCTCCTCCGGTGTATGGACCCGGTTGCGAGCGACCTTATGCCGGCCCCGGTGTCCTCGCCTGCCTCAAATGGGTGAGTTTGCGAAGGGCGTTCACGAATCCGTCAGACGCCGGCACGTTTCACAGGTCGACGTCCCGGACCACCAGCCGGTCGTCCGAGAAAGGTACCGTCACGAGTCTTCCCGCGGCCTCGAAAATCCCATAGCGCTTGTCCTCCGACAGCCCGGCCTTGTGGTAGCCCATCGGGTGCTCGCTGTTGCGCATCTCCGGGATCTGCACAGAGGTGCCAAGTTCAGTCCTGCTCGCAGCGTCGTAGAGGTCAAGTCTGGGGCTTCCGCCGTACACCGCTTCGATGAAATAGCGCCCGCTCAGATCCGGCACGAGGTGCCGGCGCTGCAAAGACTCGGAGCCAGTCGGCTTGAGCGTGCCGCCGTAGAGGCCTTTCAGATTCGTGTAAACGACCTGGCCGTCGGGCCCGGGCGCGAGATAGCCGGCCGTTTCGTGCTCGTAGTACAGGCGCGCCATGGAGCCCATCATCGTGACAAGGCCGACGCCGCTGGGCGAGATATCGGTGCGCCAGAACGTGAAGGAGCGACCACTGCCGGCGGCGCGCAGCTGGATGGCGTGGCGCGTCAGCTGGTCCGCGGCCTCGCGCTGCCATTGCTCGGACATGACCTTGACGCCGCGGATCGGCGCCATCGAGTCCGGCTTGAGGAAATGGACGTCGTTCGCCGTCACCAGCATCAGGGGCGCGTCCGTCGCGTTCGCACCCCAGGCCATCGCGCGCACCTGCGCATTTCCCGGCACGACGACCGATGGGCCCGGCGCCAGGGTTTCCAGATCGTAGGTCCGCACGCTGTTCAGGTCGGACGAGCCGACCGCGACGTGACTGCCGTTGGCGGCGATCAGGAAGTCGGCGCCGAGGATGTCGAGTTCCTGCATCTGCTCGTCGACCAGATCGAACACTGCCAGGCGCGGACGCGCAGCGCGCTTGATGACGACGTAACGTCCGCCGCCGCCGAACGCAACATCCTGGATTGCCGACGGCGAAGCGAACACCGCGGCGCCCGCCATCTCGTCCACTTCCGGTGTCGGCGCCGGCGTCGGCACAACGGGTTCGGGCGCGGCTTCGGCGACCCGCCGCGTCCTGGCCGGCTCGACCGGCTCCGACAGCACGCCCGGCCCGCCGGCGAGTACCTGGCCGCCGCTGCCTGCGGAGATCCGGAACGGTTCCTGGGGCAGCTCGGCGCCGCTGCCGTCGGTGAGCACGACCTGTGCCACGTACTCGTCCTGCGACCACTCGGATGCCGGCGGCAGCTTGACCGACGGCGTCCCCGTCTCTGTATTTTTGAACGATATTTCGATTTCGACGTCGGTGATCGGCGCCCACACGGACCCGGCGCCTTCCATGCGAAGTTTGGATTTGCCTAGCGGCGCCAGCAACAGCCGTGCGCCGGCAATGCGGCCGTTTGGGTCGACCTTGTCCGACCGCAGCGTCAGCCCGCGATCGCGCTGCTCCAGGCGCAGATTGACCAGCTGCCCCTTCAGCAGCGCCGCGACCCTGCGTGCGGGGATTGCGAAGCCGATCTGCGTCGTGTCGACCTTGGCGCGGGCGACGCCGATCAGCTCACCGGTCGGCGTGATCACCGGACCGCCGGAGTTCCCCGGATTGATGTCCGCGTCGACCTGGATGATGCCGGGCACCTCGTTCACATCGTTGCGCACGCTCGACACAATGCCCTTGGATACCGTCACGACCGGCGTGTCGCGCGACGTCGCCAGCGCATCGCCGAACGGGAACCCGACGACGAGCACGTCCTGCGTCTGCTTGACCAGCGTCGACGCGCGCGGGAGTACCGGCTTTGCCGCAAGCCCGTCACCGCTGATGCGCAACAGGGCGAGGTCGTTCGCCCGGTCCACGCCCACTACTTCGGCCGGAAACGTTCGCGCCTCCGCCTGGCCGCTGTCGAACACGACGGTCACGCTCTTGCGCCGCTCGCCGGGCGCCGGCTCGACCACGTGCGCATTGGTGGCCAGCAGGGCCGACTCGCCTTTGCGGCTGACCAGGAAGCCGCTGCCGGTGTACGAATCCTCGGTGGTCTCGACGACGATGTACGCCGTTGCGCGCATCACGTCCTCGGGCGTCGGCGCCGCATTCTCAACCGCCTGGCTCAGATGGCCGATCACGATCAGCGGAACGACAATGCCGAGGGTCCAGTTGCACGCGAGCATCATGTGCCGCGGCGTACGCTTGCCGCGCCAGAGCGCCGTCACGCCACAAGCGACGGCCGCCAGGAGCAGCACGACGATCGCGAATGCGCCGGCACGGGCCGCGTCGCCCAGCACGACGCCCAGGAACAGCAGGTAGCCCAGCGCCAGCACGACGACCGCAGCCGTGCCCAGCCTGATCGCCAGCGACGGCCGGGCGTCGCCGTTTTCGAGCTGCGTACTCTTTGCGGACGCGCCGCGAAAATGGTCCTCGAACCGAAGTCCGCAGGCGCTGCACGACGTCGTTTCCAGCTGCAGATGACTGCATTGCGGACATCGCATCTGCAGCGGTGACGGCGCGGGCCGCCCGAGCTTGAGCTGCAACTCACGCATCCGCTGGTGCCCCGCGAAGAACTTCTCGAACTCGATCCCGCAGGCTTCGCAGCTGCGGGTACCGACCTGGCGGTGCCCGCACTTCGGGCAGACCATCCGGTCGGCATCTGCGGGCTCGGCCGGCGTCGCCGAACCAGTGCCGCCGAAATACCCCCGCGCACGCAGCGCCCTCGTCGCAGCGACACCTCGCCACATCAGGGAAAGCAGCAGCACCTTGACCAGCACGCCGAAGTTCGGCGGATGGCCGGCCCTGACGGTGTCGACGAGACCGATGACGCCGTCCAGCGCGAAGAGCGTCATCGCCAGCACGAGCGCCGCGACAATGCCCCGGCCAATGCCGTAGGCCAGTACCGCGTAGATCGCCGCCACGCCGATCAGCACCGGACCGAGACCGGCCTCGCGCAAGGCCGGAAAGACCAGCGACAGCGCACCGGCAATCGCAGTCAACGATGCGATCAGGTAGGCGATCTGCTTCGCGACGCGGTGCAGCCGCACCGGGTCTTGCGCCGACTCCGGCACGGCTTCGCCATCGACGCTCAGCGCGGGGCCCCCGCCGAGCCACTGATCGGCGGGGGTGAGCTTCGCTTCAAGCCTGCGGCCGTCGGGGAGGGTTGTGGAAACACCCTTCTTCAGCGCCTGCCGGTCCGGCGCATCGAGGACCGGCCGCTCATCGAGAAACACCTGCAACCCGGCGTAGCCCCGCCCCGCCTCCACGCGCAGGCGCAGCGGCTCCCCGCGGACCAGCGCATATCGCCTCGAAGCCATCGCTCCCCCCGTTCGACGCTGACTCGGTCCGGGCCCGGCGTGCGCGCCGGTACCCGTGACGGATCGTAGCCAGATGACCCGGCGCGTGCCACTTCGCCGGTCAGCGCCGCAAAGGCGATCCCGGTACAAGCCGCCGGCACGGGCTGCACGCAGCTACAGTTGCTTGCCTGCGATTGCCTTCAGAACCGCATGCGTGCGGTCTCGCGCATCCAGGCGCGCCAGAATCTCGGTGAGGTGGTTCTTGACGGTGCCATCCGAGATGTTCAACGCGCGGCCGATCTCCTTGTTCGAGTAGCCGCCCGCGACCAGTCGCAACACGGCGATCTCGCGCTGCGTGAGCCGCGCCGGCTGAGCGTCATCGGCAAGCCCGGACGTTCGCGCGCTCGCGGCGCTGATCGGCGCCACCAGCGTCTGCCCTGTCGAGAGCCGCTCGATCGCCGCTTTGAGCTCCTCCGGCTCTGCATCCTTCAACATGAATCCCTGTGCACCCGCTTTCATCGCACCCTGCAGCAGCGCCGGCTCGTCGAAGGTCGTCAGCAACAGAACCGGCGTGTAGTCGCCGCGATCGCGGAGCGCCCGCACGACTTCGATGCCGGAATGTCCCGGCATGCGGATGTCCGCGACCACCACGTCGACGCGCGCATGCACGAGCGCCTTGAGCAACTCGGCCCCGTCGGTGGCTTCCACCACCACTTCGACGCCGCCCAGGTGCTGCAACAGCGCGCGCAATCCGCTGCGCACCAGCGCCTGGTCGTCCGCGAGCGCGATGCGGATCATTCGCGAGCGCTCACTCAGGAGGCGAGCGCGGCGGTCAGGCGCGTGCCGCCGCCGGCGGCAGCGGCGAGTTCCAGCGTTCCGTCGAGAGCGGTCAGCCGCTCGCGCAGACCGGTCAGTCCATTTCCCGGCGCTGCATCCTTGAGACCGCAACCGTTGTCTTCGATGGTCAGCAAGAGCAAGCCGTCCTCGAGCGTGAGACGCACCGTGGCACGCGTTGCGCCGCTATGGCGCAATATGTTGGTCAGCCCTTCCTGCGCACAGCGCAGCAGCGTCTGCGCACGCTCGATGCCCGCCACCCGGATCGCGGGATCGATCTCCAAGGCGATGAGCGGAAACGGCAACGCCTGCGTCAGCGTGTGAAGCGCCTGCCGCAGATCAATACCCTCGTGGTCGCGCAGCGAGCCGACGATGCCGCGAATGTCGGTCAACAGGTCATCGGCCAGGTCCCGGCCGTCCGCGAGGACGGCCTTCGACGAATCGCCGCGGCGCTCGGCGAGCGTGAGCTGCAGCTTGAGGGCGGTGAGTTTATGCCCCGCCACATCGTGCAGCTCGCGCGACAGACGCAGCCTCTCCTCGCTGCGGGCACCCTCGCTCAGCAGCTGGCGTGTCGCCATGAGTTCGGCGTTGACGCGTACCGCTTCGTCGCGCGCCTCCTCGGCGCGGCGCGCATAGCTGCAGGTCAGCATCGCGAAGGCTTGAAAGCCGAGGTATGCGGCCAGCAGGGTCGCATGATGCGGCACGTGGTGATCCGAAATGGCGGGATCGTTGAAGGGTCCTTGCACCAGCAGGACCGCCGCCAAGGCCAGATCCGTCACGACGATGAATCCGAGCGCCACCGGCCACGGGAAGCCGAGCGCAATCTGGCTGACAACGAGGACCAGCAGCGCCGGCTGCAGCCCGTCGTTAAAGGCAGCGCAGGCCGCCAGTGCCGCCGGAGCCTGCAGCAGGACGGCCAGCCGCGACAATGTCGCGTTGCCTCCGGGGCGATCGTGCAGCCGGGCGCGCAGCACGAACAACAGAAGCACCGTCGCTTGTCCGATGAACCCGACGGACGTCTGCCACGAGCTTTCCAGGCGTCCCTGCAGCCACAGGCTCGCCGGCCCGAAAACCACAGCCAACCAGGTGGCATAGGCCGCAAGGCTCATCGGCGACAACGGACCGTTCCAATGTCGCGGAACGCGAGACACGCCGACTGTGAGTACAGACCCGGTCATCGCCAAAGTATAGAGAGCCCATTGGCCCGACGGCAGGTGAGTTCTTTCACCCTCCGAATGGGCGTTTCTTCATCTCCCGAGGAACGCACCGCGCGCCGAGCATAAGGCCATCACCGCAAACGGGAGTCCCCGATGCAACGCCTGACCATCCTGGTTCTCGTGGCGGCAACATGCGCCTGGCTCGTTGCCGCGGACGTCGCGCAAGCCGCGTCGCTCGAAGTGAATCTGGAGCACCTGCGCCCTGCCGGAACGGTCCGCGTGCAGGTCTTCGCCGACGCTCAGAGCTGGGCCAGCGGACGGCAGCCGATCGCGAGCCGCATCGTTGCAGCTCGCGGCGTTTCGCAAGTCGTGTCCATCGACGGCCTCGCGCCAGGCCGATATGCGGTGCGCGCCGATCAAGACGCCATCGACTTCGAACAGGTGCCCTTGCTGGCGCTCGCGCGACGCGGTGTCAGCGGCAATAACGCGTTTTGCAACCGCCGCGGGCCAGCCTTTGAACGGACTTCCGTAGCCGTGGGCAGCGGCGCTTCGAACTATTCGATCCACATGTTCATCTGCAACAATTTCTGAACGAACACGGGTCGTCGTCGTAGGCGGCCACGGACCGCCCTTGTGTAATGCTTTTTCTGCGGTAGTTGTTAGCTGTGCAGTCGGAGAGCCCGAGCCGCCCTGGGTCTGAGAGACCGTGCCGTAGCAATAGGAGCCTCCGACTGTTTTTCTTTCTAGAACC
>JBAZXW010000041.1:0-40526 GCA_041659605.1 Sinimarinibacterium sp.
GTTCGAATTACCCGTGACGGCACTCTTCCGGGAGGACCCGAAAAATGTTGGGCCCCCGACACTGCACAGCCAGTCCAGCCAGTGACGAAGCCGCGTCATCGTGCCGTCGCGATCGCGTTGCCGACCTCGCGCGTGAGCGCGCCAGGCCATTCCTTCTCGAACGTGCGCTCGGCGACGTAGTAGAAGTCGAAGCGCTTCTCGTAGAGAGTGCCGTCGACGAAG
Source organism: Sinimarinibacterium sp. (assembly GCA_041659605.1). GTDB lineage: Bacteria > Pseudomonadota > Gammaproteobacteria > Nevskiales > Nevskiaceae > Solimonas. The sequence goes on from JBAZXW010000041.1 coordinate 223, forward strand.
ATGAGCAGCGGCTTCAATGCGCTGCCTCGGGCGAAGTGGATGCGCTGCCATATCCCCAGCGGCAGCTTGCCGTCGCCTGGCCGACCCGCGAAGTAGGCATATCCCTGCTTCTTCTTAGTCCCGCGCGCGAGCTTGGCCTTCTTCTTGTCGGTGATGTTGGCTGTGAACCCCTCCGTCTTAAAGGCGCGGAAGTACGACAGGATCTGCACGATCTGCCCACGATCCATGTTGCCGTACGCATCGAGCTTGGCGGCTGATCCAGGCACGGCCACGAACCCGGCGGGCAACACGCCCACCGCCTGCAACGCACGCTCGAAGCGCTTAGGCAGCCGGTTTCCGCCCTCGATCTGGGGCAACAGGTAGTTGCCCGCGTATTTGTTGCCAGAATCGTCGTCCTTCAGCCACACCTGCGCCATTTGATTGCCCGGCGTCGCGGCGCGCAAGAACAGGCTGTTCAGCGTGAACGGCGTCGGTCGATCGAAGACATCGCTCATCTCGTGCTTCTCAGCAGCCTTGATCAGCACTGCAACCGCGGTCAACGCACGGGCGGAACCGAAGCGCACCTGCTTTTCCTGGCTCTTGAGGGCCCGGATCCCTGCTCCAAAGTTCGACTTCGCGCTTATGCTGAACATTCCGGTCTCTCCATTCCTGCGGGCACTTCGCCCGTCTTGACGTACCGCAACCACTGATCGGCATCCATCGTTCGCACCGGTGCCGATGGCTTGCCCCGCTCGATGTCGCCCTCCCGCACACGGGTGAACGTGGTATTCGGCCCGAACACCGCTCTCCACTCATCGACCATCTGTGCTGTCTCGGGCATCAGATCTCGATTGCGCTGGGCTTGCTGTCGACGCTCTTCGTCCATTCCCTGCTTTCCCTACCTTCCCTACCTTCCTAACCTTCCCAACCTTCAGGCGCGCGCGTGGGTGTGCGCGCTCGCCCGCTCGCATGCGCGCTCACGCACGCACACGTAGGAATAGGTTGGGAAGGTTGGGAAGGTTAGGAAGTCTCCATAGAGGTCAATGGCTTAACCTTCCGCACCTGCGCGCTGCAGGTTGGGAAGGTTGGGAACCGTCAGAAGGGCACGCCTCCACCCGATTCAGCCTGCGGCAGCTCAGTGTCATGTGCGGATTTCTGTGGCCGCTCGTACACGTAGCGCGGATGCTCACCGCGGCGTTCCCGTTTGTTCCACCCTAGTCGACGCATCGAGATGCCGACGCGCGTGCTCATTTCCTTGGTGATCTTGCCGACCTCGATGTGCAGACCCTTGACCAGGATGTCGAGACTCGACACCCGATCCGGCGGCAGCTCGATCCCGGTCGAGTTATTGAGATATCGATAGATCTGCTCGTCCCAGGTATCGCCGACCTCGCGCGCGTCCTGCTCGGCCGTGATGTACGCGTCCTGCTCTTCATGCGTGGGATAACAGCGCGCGCCGGCGCGATACAGCACCACGGCCTCAGCCAGGAGCTGCGCGCGCACCTCGCGCAAGGCATCGACGTCGATCTGCTCGATGCACTTGATCGGCCAAAAGCGCCGGTTGCCGCTGGAATCCTTGAAGTACTCGTACTGGTTGGTGGTGCCCACCAACACCACGCGCCGCGGGATCTTGAGAATGCGCCGCCCATAGGCCGGCCGAAACTCGTCCTGCTGCCGCGACACGAAGGACTTGACCCGCGTGCTGTCCGCCTTGTTGAACGAATCCAGCTCCGCGATCTCGTAGATCCACTTGCCCTGCATCACGGCCATGGAATCTTTGTCGCCCATCACGAAGTCGGTGTTGCCGAAGTGCTCCTTGCCGGCGAGCACCTCGAGCGCGGTCGATTTGCCCTTGCCCTGCGGACCCTCGAGGATCGGCATGTAGTCGAACTTGCAGCCTGGCTCGAACGCCCGCTTGACCATGCCGACGAGCCACAGACGCCCGACGAGACGCGTGTACGGCGTATCCGGCGCGCCGAAGTAGTCGATCAGCCAGTGATCGACCCGCTTGGTCTGGTCCCACGCCACCTCTTCCAGGTAGCCGCGCACCGGGTCGTAGGGTGCTTCCCGCGCGGCCATTTCGGCCGCTTCCGCCGCCATGCTGGACGACATGTACGGCATGCCCGCCCGCGTCGCGAGCCAGAAGGCCGTGCGCGAGTCGTCCATGCCTTCCCAGTCGCCCGCCGCGCCACGCGGGAACGGTGGCGGCATGCGCTTCACCGGCCGCTGGGCGAATTCGTCGAAGGCCAGCACGTCGCGCCACTCCGGGCGGTTGGTGAGCATAAGAAACGCGTTGGGCACGCCGGCGATGAGGTTGCCGCGGTTGTCCCGCGCCAGATCGCCCTTCCATTCTTCGTCCGGCGCAGCCGGCCCTTGGGTGGATCGTGTTTCCGCGTCCACCGCCGTCGACGGCCGTAGATTACCGACAATGAACTCGCGGACCTGAGCGCCACTCCAGCCCTCGGCGATCGCGTCCGCCACGTCCCAGCCAGCGGGCTTCGCGCCGGGCGCCGGGATCTTGACGATGCGCACCTGGCACTGCAGTTTGACCAGCGCCGCCGCGACCTCTTCGGCGGCCCGCACGCCGGGCTGCTTCGCCTCAGGCAGCACCTGCCCGCCCTTGTCCTGCTGCGCGTCGCAGTCGGGCCATATGACGACCTTGCGCCCACGCAACGGCGACCAGTCGGCCTTGCCGACCGCGCGCGCGCCACCTGGCCACGTGACCACCGCCCAGGACTTGGGCAGCACAGCACGCGCGGCATCCGCACACTTTTCGCCTTCGACCACCAGCACCGTGCCGGTGCCCAGGCATTCGAGTCCGTACAGCGGTCGCGGCTCGGGGAACGCGAGGAAGCGCCAATCCTCGGCGCCTGTTCTGCGATTCCTGGCCCACACGCATGGCAGCACTTCCTTGCCGCCATCGGAGGTCTTGAACCGATAGACAGCACCGAGCAGCTCGCCGGCGCGGCCGCGGTACGTCCAGACAGTCTCCGGAAAACGGCGCGCAACGTGCGCCTTCGGCAACTCGGTCGCGTTGGCGGGCGCCGGCACGATCGGCTCCCACTCGGTGCGTGCGGCCACGTGCAACTTCGGCGCCCCGGGCGACGCGTCGGACTCGCCTCCGGCCGGGGTCTTAGGTGGGGCGTCAGTCCGCGTGCCCCCTCGGGTAGCGGCGCCGTCGGCGCCTTGAATGCCAAGCTTGTCCGCCAGGTACTTCGCCGCGGCGAGCTGCTCGATCCCCTGCAGGTACGCGTACAGCGAGATCGCGTCGCCGCCCTTGTCGTCGGTGGCGAAATCGGCCCAGGCGCCGGTGTTGACGTTGATCGAAAACGACCCGATGCGGCTGTCGGCTCGCGTCGGGTTGGTAGCCTTGTACTCGTGCCCCTCGCGGCGGCCGCCGGGCAACCACTCAGCGAGCAGCGAATCGAGCGATGCCAGGGCCGCATCAGCCACGCGGCGAAAGTCGATCCTCCCGCCTCCACGAGATGCCATAGGCGCGCGCCGCTCAGCCGCAACGCGGTCGACATGAAGCCGTGGAGGTCATGCGCACCGTCAGTACCGCCCGCCCTTGACGACGCGCGCTGTCAGCTTCGGCGCCTCATCGGAAAGCGTGTGCGTGCGAACATGCGACGGCGGGATCGGCGGCGCGCTGACCACGGGCGCATCGGCAAGCAGGCTGCTCTTGGGCGGCACCCGCCAGATACGCACCGATCCACCATTGTTCTCGACGCGCGTCGTGAAGCGCACGCCCAGGTGGCGTTTCGCGAAGTTCGCCCCGTTTGCGGACAAGCGTTGGCGCAGCTTCTCGGCAGGAAGGTCCTCCGTCGTCGGCACCGAGAACGAGTCGCCGATCTCCATGCTCGCGAACGGATAGACCGCCGCCTCGATTCTGGTCGGGATCGGGACGCCATTTTCGATCTTGATCGTCATTTCGCATCCCCCTTGAGCAGCTTGAGCGTGCGATCCAGCTCCGCCGCGAGCGTCTCTACCCGCGCGATGGCCAGCGCCTTGCGGGCGTCCGTGCCTTGCATGAATTTCGCGGCCAAGTACTCAATCGGCGCGGTGTCTCCGGTTGCTTGCATGTACCGTTCGAGGTCGTCGCAATTGAAACGCTGGGTGTCGGCCTCGCTCGGAGCGAGCTTGCGCGACAGCGTCGACGGCGACAGGTCCATGTCGGCGGCGATGGTCTTGGCCGGCTTGAGGTGGTTGTCGACGCAGTGCCAGACGAACTCACGCAGCGTCGGCCAGCGCTCCGGGAGCGACGGCTCGAAATTCAGCGTCAACTGGGCGCGATCGCGGGTCATGGCAACAGACCGCAACACGCGTTGCCATCTGTTGCCATCTCCCGATCAGGCAAAAAAAAGAGAATGGCGGCATGGACAACGAGCAAAAAGCGGCCGCGCCGACGACGTTCCACGCCGGCGCGGCCTCTGAGGCACTGCCCGCGCTGATCAGGGCGGGCGCCGCGGAACCGCCGCGGCCCGGATTCCAGACAGGGAAATTCCACCGATGAACTGGCCGAATTACTCGACCAGCGAGAGCGACACGTTGCCGGCGACCGCCAGGCCGCCGACGGTCTCGACGTCGACCAGCGTCGTCACAGGCACGAATCCTTCGCCCAGGTCGGCGTCGGCCTCGACCTTCACTTGCGCGCCGCCGAGCGGGCCGAGCGGCGTGATCGTCGCCGACATGCCGTCCTCGGACGCCGCGACGGCCAGCACGTTTTCGTCGGAGCTCGACCACTTCGGCGGGCCATCGACCCGCGCGATATTTCCTTTGACGTCGACGTACGCGACCTTTCCGGCCGCGACGCGATCGACGGGCAGTGTGAACATGATTCTTCCTTTCGATTCGATGGTGGCGGTCACTGAAATAGCACCGACCGCGAGCGTGACCTGTGCCCGCGGCAGCTTGTCGTCGTCCCCGCAGTTGCAGAGGAGCTTGCAAAGTAGTTGGCCGAGATTCATGGCGTTTCGACCCTCATCAGGCGCGCCCTCCCGTGCCAGAATTCGCGTTCCGGCACGACACCAACACGGGAGGGATCACCATGACCAAAAACGAGTTGCTGCATCTGAAAACGGAAGTGCTCGTCAACAATTGCCTGCTGCTCGCATTCGCGCGCGCAATGCACAAACTCCCCGGGGTCCGCGGAAAGTTCATCGAGTTGGCCGCGCAAGTGATCGAGAACGCGCCTTCAGACGATGCAGAAGCCGCTGCAACCGCGTGCCTGGAGGAGGTCCTACAGGCCGTCTGGGGGCCCACCACCCCAGTCGCTTCATAGCCGCGCGGACATACGCCTCACACCAATCTTTGCTCTCGGGCGCGAGCGTGAGCATCTCGTCGGCGCTGGTAACTTTCGTCTTCCCGCAACCTTGCGGGCCGTACACGATCGTCGTCATGCGACCGCCTCCTCGGCGTCATCTGGCTTGCGATAGAGATCCGGGCGCAACCGCTCGCGCGGCACGCCAGTCAGGCGCTCGACATCTACAACGCGCTCGGCGGGAACCTTGCCGCGAGCTCGCCAGAGACGCACTGCCTCGTCGCTGATACCCAGCGCCTTGGCCACAGCCCCAACTCCACCGCCCTTTTCTAGAGCGTCACCGATGACGGATTCTGACGACATGCTACCAATTGTGCCAAAAAAAACTTGGCTTCGTCAACAATCTTTTATTGCGCTGACAAACCAAAGTAATGTTGGCAGTCTCCAAACGTGGCTGACGCGAACGACGACCGGGTAATCAACGAGCACTTCGGCGCAGCCGTCCGCTTGGGCATGAAGCGTTACAAGGTGAAAATCCAGGACGTCGTTTCAGAGCTCGGGGTATCCCGGGAAACCGTACGCCTATGGCGGAAGGGGGAGACGGTGGCGCGGGACAAGAATTTGGCGAAACTGGCTAAGATGATCGGTATGGAGCCCGCTGACATGCGGTACGAGCCGGGCAAAAAGACGGCGTTTCCCGCTATCGCGGGCGAGCATGTGACGGACGAGGATGAGTTAGCGCTGATCAGGGCCTATCGCGGCATCAAGAAGCCGTGGGCAAGGCGGGCGCTGCGCATGCGCGCCGTCGAACTCCTGGAAGAATTTGGCGAACCCGGGCCGGAAAGCCCATTTGGGAAAACCCGTGGCGCTGGCACTCAGTGAATCTCACTGACTACATGCTGTTCTTCCCGATGGCGCTCGTGGCGCTGTTCGTTCTGGTGCTTGCCATTCCGGTTATCCTACTCAACATCAACGCATACGTTCGGCGCATGTGGAAGGAACAGCGCCGTACAAACGAACTCCTCGAGGCGCTCCGGCGACCGCGAGAAGCGCCAGCGCCTTCCTCACGGGTAGACACAAGGCGCTGAGCCTGCGATTCGCTTATCTGCACACTGCTGGCGATGTGGGTGAAGCGCTTGTGAAGCAACTAGCGCTCCCGTAGCCCCCAGGCCTCCAAGCCCCGCCCCGAGCGGGGCTTTTTCTCGTCTACCGTTCGTCGGCTCGTGGAACGCCACTATACGTAATGCCAAGTTTAACTTGTTGACAGGCAAGTTTCGCTTGGCATACGATACCCATCGAAATCATGTTGGAACCTCACCATCAACCCGGAGGCACTATGCAGACAACCACCGAAGGACGCGGCGCCAAGCTCAGCCGCCCAGCAGCCGCGGCGCGGCGTGACCGCCCGCTCACCATCGACGAAATCGCCGCGCAGGATCACGCGCGCACCGAGGTCGACCGCACGTTGCGGCACTTCGGGCTGACGACCAAGACGCACTTCCAGCCGCAGCTCGGCATCGATCGCGCCCTGCACGTCAGGTGCCGACTCGCCACCGCCGGTCTCGACCGCAAACTGGTCTACGCCGTGCTCGACGAGCAGGGCTGGAACGCGGACTGCGCGCGTCTCTCGCACTTCTGCGAGTTCGTCGACACGATGCGCGTTGTGCACCAGCCCAGCGGTGCCGTGATGGCCGTGGTGATCCGCATGCCGGCCGGCGAACCATCGCGTGCGGAGGCGGCATGAACATCGCCGCGATCGCCGCAAACACCGCCATCGACGCCGGCCGCTACTTCCTCGGCGCGCAGCCGTACACGCTGTTCGTCGCTCCCGCCAGCGAGGGCGAAGTCATCCTCCCCTGGGGCACGCGCAAAAGCGTCCCCGGCGCCATCGATCCGGAGGACGGCCTGGCCAACACGGAGGCGATGCTCGCGGCCAGCAACAAGCTCGCGCAATGGGCGCGCGCGCTGCGCATCGACGGCTGCGACGACTGGTACCTGCCGAGCCGCCTGGAGTTGTTCCACGTCTGGCTGCGCCTGCGCGACACGGAACACGTCGCGCGCGACTGGTACTGGACCAGCACGCAACACGCGTCGCATCCCGAGTCCGCGTGGCTCCAGCTTTTCGGCCTTGGCGGCCAGCTCAGCAGCCACAAGGACGGTCGCTATCGGGCCCGCGCCGTCCGCAGAGTTCCGATTTGCTCATTCGACCCTTCGGTCATTGCCAACGCCGAGGCGGCCCGATGAGCGCCCGGAGCTGGCTGATCCTCGTCATCGGTCTGGTCATCATCGCCGCGACCATTCGCATCATCGCGCACCTGCCATGAACACGCGCCACCGTTTCCGCGTCGCGCACCGTGCAGTCCGCCGCATGGTTCGCGCCGCGCGAATGCCCGACACCGCGGCGGCGCGTTGCGAGTACTTCGAGGCGATCCTTTCGCTCGACGCCGCCGACGCGCGGCCGCTCTTCCCCGCCGCATTGCGCTGCCACAGCGCTACTCGACCGGACACGCCATGAGCGCGCTCGCCGACTTCCTGCGCCTTCTGCGCTACGCCCAGGCCGTGGCCTCGGTCCGCTATCACCACTGGGACCTGGATCGCGCGAAGACGGGGCTGGCCAAGGCCTATCTCGCCCACGACATGGCCGTCGCCGAGCTACACATCGCCAGCACGCCACCCACTCGCGAACCGTCGGCGTCTCTGCTCATCGGGAACGCCGGGCCTATGCCAAGGAAATTCCACCCATGAACGCACCCGAGAACATCGCCGCGGTCGCGCACCTGAGCGCCGTGGTGCCGATCGAGCAATTGCACGCCTCGAAAACCAACCCCCGCAAGCGTTTCGACAAGGCGGCCGCCGACGAGCTCACCGAGAGCGTCAAGACGCACGGGATCCTGCAGCCGATCCTCGTGCGGCCCGCGAAGACCGCCGGCGCCGACGGTCGCGGTCCCTTCGAGATCGTCGCCGGCGAGCGCCGATACCGCGCGGCAAAAGCGGCCGGCCTCGCGCACGTGCCCGCCATCATCCGGCAACTCTCCGACGTCGAAGCACTGGAGATGCAGGTGATCGAGAATCTGCAGCGCAGCGACCTGCACCCGCTCGAAGAGGCGGAAGGCTACGAGCAGCTGATGAAGCTGCACAAGTTCACCGCCGACGACCTGGCCGCCAAGGTGGGCAAGAGCCGCTCGTATGTGTACGGCGTGCTCAAGTTCTGCGACCTATGTCCCGTCGGTCGCAAAGCGTTCTACGAAGGGCGGCTCACGCGCTCGACGGCACTGCTCATCGCGCGCATCGCCGGCGCTTCGTTCCAGGAGCGCGCGTTGGAGGACATCGCCGGCCCGAAGCGTGGCGACCCGATGTCGTACCGGGACGCCGCCAGTCACGTGCATCGCAACTTCATGCTGCAGCTCAAGGACGCCCCGTTCAAGACCGACGATCCGAAGCTCATCGCCAAGGCCGGCGCGTGTGGGCCCTGTCCGCGCCGCACCGGCAACGCACCCGATCTGTTCGGCGACGTCACCAGTGCAGACGTCTGCACCGACCCGCAGTGCTTCAACGCGAAGAAAGCAGCGCACTTCGCCATCGTCAAGGCGCTGGCGGCCGACCAGGGGCGCACGGTGATCACCGGCAATGCGGCGAAGGAGATCGTTACCGAGGGCTACGGCGGGCACGTGCACGTCAACGGCCACCACCGGCTCGACGACAAATGCTGGGACGATCCTAAGCACCGCACCTATCGTCAACTGGCGAAACTGACGGACACCGCACCGGCGCTGGTTGAACTGCCGAAGTCCAAGGATCTCGTCGAAGTGGTTGCGGACTCCGCGATCAAGTCGGCGATGCGTTCCGCGGGCTTGCTGCCGAAGGCTGCGGCGAGCACGGCGCGCACCGACGAGAAGCGCCGCAAGGAGAAAGCCCGGCGTGAGTTCGTCCTGCACGGTCGCATCGTCGACGCCATTCGCGCGCGTGTCGCGGCCACCAACCAGGTGTCGCTGCCCGATGGCGTGATGGTGGCCACCGAGTTCTGGGCGATGACCAGTCACGTCCATCGCGAGCGCTTGGTGCAGCTGTACGGCTGGAGCGCCGGTCCGGCAGACGAAAAGCCGGAGAAAGCCTCGCAGCGGATCTGGCAGGCGATCGAGGACGCCGACGTCAAGATCGCTGCGATGGACGCCGCCGCGTTGTGGCGACTGATGATCGACATTTCGCTGATGGGCCAGACTGTTCCGCACCTGGCCGACGTGGCCACTCGCCATGGTGTCGATCTCGCCGCCATCAAAGCGGAAGCCCTCGCCGACGAGAAGGCCAAGGTGAAACCGGGCAAGGTTGCGGCGCCACGCAAAGCCAAGGCTGTCGCATGAGCAAGGCGTTCGAAGCCTGGGCGGCCAACGAGAACATGCGTCTCGCGCAGGCGCGGCGCATCGATCTCGCCATCGAGCTCCGGCGCGGCGCGGACGGCCGCTACGCGAGCGAACGCACGCGGCTGTTTCTCGCCTGCTGGTGGGCCGCCCAGGCTGCGCATTTGCCCCCGCGCATTGCCCGGAGCTCGCCATGATCTACGCCATCCTCTTCATCTCGACGTTCGTCACCGTGTTCGCGCTCGGCTTGCAATCGCTCAACGTGAACGGCGGCCACCAACGGGCCGCGTTCTTCACCAGCTTCCTCATCGGCGCCGGCAACCTGGTCGTCCTCAAGTACGTGCCGGGCGGTGATATCGGCGAAGCGATCGCCTATCTCGCCGGTGGGCCTGTCGGGATCGTCGCCAGCATGCACTTCCACCGCCGGACCATCGGTCGTCGGCGCGCGCGTGAAGCGGCCGAATCGCAGATCCGCGGCTGACGCGCCCCATCGAAAGGACGTCCATGTCGATCCTCAAGAACTTCCGCCGGAAGATCCTGTACGCGGCCCAATCGCAAACCTGTGTCGTGCTGACCGCGGTCGAAGCGCAAGAGGTGTTCGACGCCGTCATGGCGGCCGCCGCCGACGTCACGCCAGCACCACGCGATCCGGTCGCCGATATCGCCGGTGAGCGCATCCGCCAGATCGTCGTGGAGGGCTGGAGCGCCGCGCACGATGATGCGCACGACGCCGGCGAGCTGGCGACGGCTGCCGTCTGCTACGCGCTGAACGCCGCGTGTAATTTGCACCCCTACCACGGCACGGGCTACGACCCCATCGCATCGCCATTCGTGCGGTGGCCGTGGGCGGCCGCCTGGTGGAAGCCTGCCGATCCACGGCGCGACATGACCAAAGCAGGCGCTCTGCTCGTCGCCGAAATGGAAAGGTTCGATCGCAAGCACACCATCGTTCGCGGGCAGGCCGTGTGAGCTTCGAGTTCGCCTGCACGTTCAAACGGGAGACGGACGCCGCCGTGCTCGTGTACGACCACGCGAACGAGGAGGAACACTGGATACCGCTTTCCCAGGTCGAGGAGATGCACAAGGACAGGGATGGTCGCGGCACGATCGTCGTGACCGACTGGATTGCCCAACAGAAAGGACTGACGTGACCACAGCAACCATCGCAGCACCCAACACCCAGGCCGCCGGCGCGGTGTTCGGCGGCGGGCTCTACGCCGGCCGGATCTTCGTCGGCGCGCAGGCGTTCGAGCTCGTCCTCGCGCCGAAGGAAGAAGGCGAGCATCCACCCACGAAGTGGCACAAGAACCTGAAAGCGGTCGCCGGCGCCACCAGCTGGTGCGACGGCCAGGCGAACACCGCAGCGATGGCGACCGCGGGCAGCCCGCTCGCCAAGTGGGCCCGCGATCTCCGCATCGACGGCCACGACGACTGGTACCTGCCGAGTCGTCTGGAGGCGCTCGTGTTGTTCGGCGAGCTGCAGCCAGAGTTCGAGCGGGACTGGTACTGGACCAGCACCCAGCACGCGTCGTATCCCGAGTGCGCGTGGATCCAGCATTTCCTCAGTGGCGGCCAGAACGGCTACCGCAAGGACCTTCGCTTTCGGGCCCGCGCCGTCCGCAGAGTTCCCATCCGCTAATTCGCCCATTCGATCATTTACGGAGTTGACATGCGTGTAAACGTGTACGCAGAAGAGATGACCAATCGGGTCGAGATCATCAGCAAGGAGATCGACGGGCACCGGTTCACCGGACTTCGTTACTACCTCCAGCTTCCGGCAACGGTGGACGGCAAGCAATACCAAGGCCCGTTCATGCACCGAGAGGGCGACGACGATTCGAGCGCGGTCACGTTCTGGGGCAAGCGGGATCTCCGCGAAGTCCTGCGCCAGAGCATCGAGCTACTCGACAACCACTACGCCAAGCAGTCGCCGGCGATCACTCCACCGGCGATCGGCGCGATGTGGTCGGAACAGCGCGGCGTGTACGCGGGCGTCATCCTCGGCGCACCTAGCGAAGGCGACTACTACCTGGTCGTGCTCGACGGCGATCGTGAGAAGGTGACCTGGGCGGAGGCGACGGAGTGGGCCAAGAGCGTCGGCGGCGAGTTGGCCAAGCGCAAGGAACAGGCCGTGATGTTCGGCAACGTGCCGAGCCTATTCGAGCCCGCCTGGTATTGGTCCTGCGAGCCGCACGCGTCGAGTCCCGAGTACGCGTGGATCCAGAGGTTCTACGATGGCGACCAGTACGACACCCGCAAGGACAATCGCTTTCGGGCCCGCGCCGTCCGCAGAGTCCCCCTTTGACCCTTTGACCATTTGATCATTCGCCTTTCCTCAGCATGGCACTTCACACCAGTCTGCCGATCTACAAGATCGCCTACGATCTGCTGGGCCTGGCCCACGACATCACTCGGAACTTCCCGCGAGATTTCAAGGCCTCGCTCGGCGGTCGCATCCGGGACGATTGCGTCGACTTCACCATTCTCATCAGTCGCGCCAATTCGGCCCGGAACAAGGTGCCGCACCTGGACGAGCTGCTCGAACGTCTGCACGCGACCGAGATGCTGCTGCGCCTGTCCGTCGACAAGCGCTACATCAGCCGGCCGCAGTACGCGCAGGCGATTCAACTCACAGCCCAGGTGGGCAAGCAAGCCAATGGCTGGCGTAAGCACTCCGCAGCGTCGCCCGTTGCCTGACCGTCACGGCGGTCAGGCCTGTGCGGCCATTTATCTGGTCGTGCCGCTGGCTCACGAGGCCACCGCCATGCGCCCATCGGATACCGCCGGCAGCCGCCGGGTCAGGTCCAGCGCAGTTTCCTCGCTGATCGGCGCTCGCCTTCGGCGAAGTAACGTGGATAGCACGATGAGACGTCGAATCCCGAGTACGCGTGGATCCAGAATTTCAACAATGGCAACCAGAACAACAACCACAAGGACAATCGCTTTCGGGCCCGCGCCGTCCGCAGCTGATCTCGCTGCCGGCCATGCTGACTTTTCTTTCGAGGACCTGGTCGCCGCGTACTTCGATTGCCGGTGCACCAAGCGCAACACCACCAGCGCGCTGCGCTTCGAGCAGGATCTCGAGCGCAACCTGGTCGATCTGCACGACGAGCTCGCGGCCGGCGCCTACCGGCCCGGGCCGTCGATCTGCTTCGTGGTCACACGCCCCAAGCCGCGCGAAGTCTGGGCGGCCGCTTTTCGCGATCGCATCGTGCATCACCTGCTGTACAACCGGATCGCGCCGCGCTTCGAGGCCGCCTTCGTTGCGGACAGCTGCGCCTGCATCCGCGGCCGCGGCACGCTGTACGCCGCCCAGCGGCTCGAGGCGCAGATCCGCAGCATCACGCACAACTGGTACCGGCCGGCCTGGTACCTGAAGTGCGACCTGGCCAACTTCTTCGTCGCTATCGACAAGCGCATCCTGTGGCAGCAGCTCGCGCGTCGTGTCAGCGAGCCGTGGTGGCGCTGGCTGACCCACCTGGTGCTGTTCCATGATCCCCGTCCGGACGCGGTGATCCAGAGTCCGCCGGCGATCATGGCGCGCGTGCCGGCGCACAAGAGCCTACTCAACCAGGCGCCCGAGTTCGGCCTGCCGATCGGTAATCTGTCGTCGCAGTTCTTCGCCAACGTGTACCTCGATGCGCTCGACCAGCACGTCAAGCACCGGCTGCGCGCGCGCCACTACATCCGTTACGTCGACGACTTCGTCCTGCTGCACGAGTCGCCGGCCCAGCTCAACGCGTGGCTGGACAACATCGGGGCCTTCGTGCCGCGCGTGCTGAACGCCAGGCTCAACCCGGCCAAGACCATCCTGCAGCCGATCGCGCGCGGCGTCGACTTCGTCGGCCACGTGATCAAACCGTGGCGGCGATCGATCCGGAGGCGCACGCTCAATGAGGCGATCGCGCGCATCGACGGTGTTCCTGCCGATGACGTGTGGCAGTCGGCCAACAGTTACTTCGGCCTGCTCCGGCAATCGCCGGCGAGCCACGCCGATCGCGCGCGCCTGGCCAACGCCGTGCGCCGGCGCGGGCACTGGGTGAACCGGGATCTCACCCAGACGTTCAGAAAGTCGCCGTGAGAACGCGCCGGGTGTGGACCGCGGAAGAGGAAGCCATGCTCCGGGAAAAATTCCCGCGCACGAGGACCGCCGATCTTGCGCGCGCGCTCGACCGCAACTACAGCCAAATCGCCGCGAAGGCCTGCAAACTCGGTTTGCGCAAGAGCGCCGAGTATTACGCCGCCGGTGGCGGGAAGCGGCTGGACGGCGTGATCGGCAGCAGCACTCGATTCAAGACGGGGCACACACCGGCCAACAAGGGCGTGCGGCGTCCCGGCTTCGCGCCCGGCAGGATGGGCACAACGCAATTCAAAAAGGGGCATTTTCCGGCCAACCGGGATCCTGGGTTCTATGTGCTCGGCGCGCTGCGCGTGAACACGGACGGCTACGTCGAAATGCGGGTGAGCTTCGCGCCGGGCGCGCTCGGCTGGCGGACGCTGCACCGCATCCTGTGGGAAGACGCACACGGCGCGATCCCCCACGGTCACTGCCTGGTGTTCAAGGATGGCGACCGACTCAACGTCGAACTGGCCAACATCGAGCTGATCACGCTTACCGAAAACATGCGACGCAACACGATCCACAACCTGCCCGGGCCGCTCGTGCGCGTGATCCAGCTGCGCAGCGCGCTTGTGCGAGCGATCAACAAGCGAGAGAGAAAACATGGCCAAGACCATCGGTGACCTGTACGAGCGGCTGTTCGACACGCTCGACCAGGTGAAGGACAAGACGGCGCCGATGGAAATTGATCGCGCAAAGGCGATCGCCACAGTCGCGCAGACGATCATCAACGCGGCGAAGGTCGAGGTCGATTTCATCCGCGCGCGCGGCGACGGCAAGGGCGGTACCGGGTTTGTACCGGAAGCGCCGCAGCTGCCTGGCACTCCGGACCAGCCGCGGCTCGTCAAAGGTTCCGCGCAGAGCGGCTCGCGATGATTGCGCTTTCCATCCGCCAACCGTGGGCATGGCTCATCCTGCACGCTGGCAAAGACGTTGAGAATCGTCAGTGGCCGACAAGGTTTCGGGGGCGCTTTCTGATTCACGCCGGAAAGGGCATGACGCGTGGCGAATATGAGGATGCCGAGTTCTTCGCCGCGATAGCTGCGCCCCATGTCTCGTTTCCGTCATACGCGTCGCTTGAACGCGGCGGGGTTGTCGGCGAGGCGGAGGTCGTGGACTGTGTACGTCAATCCCCGTCGCGTTGGTTCGTAGGCGAATACGGGTTCGTATTGCGCAATCCAAAGGCAACACAATTTCGCCAGATCAAGGGTGCTCTCGGGTTCTTCGATGTTCGCGCGGAGCAGTTGGTCGGCTCGAAGGAGTGGTACGAATCGCAGAAGGCGATCCTGGCGGGCAGCACCGAGGCGCTGGCGGCGCTGGACGTGATCTTCAAACAGAAGCGGGACGAGTGACCGGCGTGAACCTCGAACCCCTCATGCAGCTGATCGTGCGGATGGCCGTCGACCGCGCGCTCAACCACCGACCCGTTGACACTCCACCTCCGGATGGCGAACACTTGCCGCCGGAAAGGCCCACCACTCCCAATGCGCGCCGTCATCTACGCTCGGTACAGCACGGACCAGCAGTCGGCCACGTCGATTGACGACCAAGCGCGCGTTTGCCGCCAGCGCGCGGCCGCGCTCGGTTTCGACGTCGTGGCCGTGCACTCGGATCGTGCCACCAGCGGGCAAACGTGCGTTGGCGATCGACCTGGCGGCCGCGCCCTGCTGGCTGACCAGTACGACGTCCTGATCCTCGAGGGGCTGGATCGACTCTCCCGCGACGCCGTGGAGAACGAAACTATCGTGCGTCGCCTGGAGCATCGCGGCGTGCGCATCATCGGCGTCTCCGATGGCTACGATAGCGCCGCCGGCGGGCAATCCCGCGGGCTGTTGCGCATGATGCGCGGCGCGATCAACGAGACGTACATTCACGACCTGCGGGCGAAGATCCACCGCGGCCTGGTTGGCCAGCTCGAGCGCGGGTATCACGCCGGCGGACTGTCGTACGGCTATCGCTCGGTCGTCGCCGGCGTCGACGCCAAGAATGAGCCCATCGGCTTCCGGCTCGAGCTCGTCGACGAGCAGGCGGAAGTCGTGCGCGAGATCTTCGCGCGCTACGCCGACGGCGCCTCCTGCCAGAAGATCGCGGCCGAGCTGAACCGTCGCGGCGTGCGCGGACCTCGCGGCGGCACCTGGTGCGTGTCCGCGCTCTACGGGTCGCCGGCGAAAGGCGCCGGCGTGCTCAACAACGAGCTCTACGTGGGCCGCTACATTTGGAACCGCTCGCGCTGGGTCAAGGATCCGGACACGCGGAAGCGTCAGCGCCTGCAGCGGCCCGCGTCGGAATGGAAGATCGAGCAGCGACCCGAGCTCCGAATCCTGGACGATGCCATGTGGACCGCGGTGCGTACTCGGATGCAGACCACGCGCGATCGCGGCGGCCGCGGCGGCCGCGGCGGCTTCCCGACCACGCTATTCGGCGGCTTGCTCCGCTGCGGCATCTGCGGCGGCGCCGTGGTGGCCATCAGCGCCTCCGCATACGGCTGTGCCGCGCGCCGCGATCGCGGAACAGCGGTGTGCACAGGTATCAGCGCGCCGCGGCGCGCGGTGGACGCGACGCTGCTCGATCACGTGCAGCAGGCCGTCCAGGCCCCCGCCCTGGTGGCGCGGATGGAACGCGAGGCGGCGCTGCTGCTCGGCGATCGCGGCCGCCAGGACGACAGCCGCCAGGCCCTCCGGAAACGTGGCAGCGAGCTGGACAAGGAAATCGGCCGTCTGGCGGACGGGATTGCGGCGATCGGCGTGTCGCCTGCCTTGGCGGAGCGCCTGCGCGCCGCCGAGGCAGAGCGCGAACGCATCAGAACGGCCCAGGAGCTCGCGCCGGTGATCCGGGCACCATCGGACGCCCGCGCGCTGGTGCGCGCCGCCCTGAACGGATTGAGCCAGGATCTGGGGAAGGAATTGCCCCAGGCGCGGGACGCCCTGCGAGCCGCGCTCGGGGACATTCGCCTGGTCCCGGAAGAAGACGGCGTGTTCGCCGTCTTCGAGGACACCTCCGAGCGGCTGTTGATGCGAGCCGTCGGCGATGGAATGGGTCTGGTTGCGGGGACCTGCAACCTGACCCGATTACGGGTGGCTTAGCCGCCGGTGCGACAATGGCACATGCCCGGCCCCACTAAGGACGCGCAATGAGGCAAGCTCGCACATTTCGCCGCCGGCAGGCGCGCGCGATCGCCTGGGCGTACGCCATGGCCCGCAAGCTCGCGGCGAACGACTTGGCGCGCTTCGAGGCGCGTGATCGCACGCGTCGACTTCTGGGCGAGGTTCCGTCGGGAGCCGACGCCATGACCGTCGCCGAATAGCCCATGCCCGGCCCCCTCCACTTCCGCGCGCCGCCGCCAACCGGGGCGGCGGTCGAAAAGGCGCAGCGCGAGTCCCTCGCCCCGACCGGCTGGCCATCCCGCCCCCACGTTCCCGGGTCGATGGCGCCGCCTGGCCTGCCTTGGGTTGGGAAGGGGAATAGAAAGTGAAATTGGCGCGCATTTTCTACCATCTGCAGCGGCGGCGGCGCCTTGTCCGGCTGCGCGCGACTATGATCGGCATGGGCCGCGATCCTGGCGACCTGCTCACCCCTCGCGCATATAGACGACTCCTGCGCGGCCTGCATCTCGTCAAGGTATCGCTTGCTACGTTTGGCTGCAGCGCGCAGACGGCGGAGACAGCGATGCGCGAGTTCGGTATGGCCTATCGAGTTGCGCTCACACAACAGAAGCGCGCGCCATGACCGTCGCCGAACTCATCGCCGAGCTGCATTTGATTTGCTAGGCGACGTCAACGGCGTAATTGTCGCGACCAAGCGCGGCGACGCGCCACAACGTAAGTCGGCCTAGCCCTCTCGGGCAGCGACGAAACGCGGCAAGCGTAGGAGGAGGACGCTGTTCGTTCGTCGGGTTCGGCCGGAAATCACCAAGCAGGGAAGTCGAACGGTTTGTCGCTCCTGGCCGCCATCGCCGCTTTGATCCGCTCGGTGTTCTTTTCGAGCACCGCCCGCGTGAACGGATCCAGCGGCTCTGGCAGATCGACGGAAAACTCCGTCGCCTGATGCCCACCGAAGTCCTCCGTCCACTCTATCCTGCAGGTGATGCGGTCGATGCGGATGCCCACGATCGCGATCTCCGTCAGCGCACTGCGCGCGGGACAGTCTTGCCCTGCGCTGCGGCGATTTGCTCGACGTAGGCATCGGCGGCGCCGTTGACGTCGAGCGTCATGACCTCCTGCCCGTTGACCTGGCGCGCAAAGTAGTACTGGCCGTTGTGGTAGTAGCCGCCGACGCTGCCGATACCGCCGGCGTCATAGAACGCTGAGCACAGCCGGATTTCGTTGTGGCGATCGGGATAGCGGTCGAGTACCGCCTGGTACTCCGGGGCGATGATGAGCTTCCAGGCGGCCCAGTTCGACGGCGCCGCGTCGAAGCGCGCGAGCACGCCTGCAGGCGGCTCCGGCGGCGGCACCGGCGGATCACCTTCGAGCGGCGTGTGGTAGAGCTTGTACACGTAGCCATCGAGGATCGGCTTCAGCTCCGGGAAGCGCTTGTCCTCCTGGTCCATTTTGAACACTTCCCAGAAGGCGTTGAGCCAGCGCTGGCGTTGGTCGAGCGTGATCATGCTTGTCCCCTTTGGCGAATGACGTCGGTGAGCGCCTTGCTCTGCTCGCCGGACTCCTTGGTACCGTCGAATCGGTAGTCGAAAATCGCCTTCCACGCCGCGAAGGTGATCGCGAGCAGCGGTCCGGCCAGGCCGAGCAGCACGGGGTCGATGGTCTTCGCGATCGACTGGTAGACGATGGCGGCTAGCAGCAGCGCCGAGCACACCGTGGTGCCCATGCCGGCGAATCCGACCAGCCATGGCGTCATGTCCCACCTCTCGGCCAGGGCGCGCTTCGCGGCCGCATCACGCCCCTCTCGTTCCTTGTCCCACCGGGTCGCGTCCAGGGCCGCCATCTTGTCGAGCAGCGGTGCCCATTCCTCGAGCTTGGCGGCCACCGACTGCTGCGCCACGGCGGCGACCTGGTCGACGAGCTCGGGCTGCTGCCGGACCAGCGCGACCGCCTCCAGCGGATCCGCCTTGCCGGTCAACTGCTGCGCCTTGCCGATGATCGCCTCCGACAGCGAGTCGGCCACGGCCTGGCCAACGCCTGGCGTGTCAGTGTGGCGATCAACCTCCTTGGCGATCTTCTCCTTGATGACTGGCGAGATCGCCTGAAACAGAATGCCGGCGACGGGGTTCAGCGCGCCGGCGATCCCGCCGAGCACGGCGAGTAGGTCCGATTTCCCTGGCATGGGTGCCTCCGGTTGATGGCGTTCGCGTTCGATGGTCGCGTTCGCCGGTAGCAGTCCGTCCGCGAGCGCCTTGGCGACGAACGTCGTCGCCTCGGCCTTCGTGATGTTGCCGTCGCGGTTGAGATCGAGTCCTTTGTTCTGGACGTAGGCTTTTTCCTGCGCGCTGCTGATGAGCGTGGCGGAATCCGGCTTGCCGATCGCGGTCGGCATCAGGATTGCCATGTAGACGTCACTCAAGGTGTGCATTCGCCCGGCGTAGCCGTTCTGCACGAAGTACTTCTCGACGTAGTCGAGCTGCTCGACGGCCGACATCGCCGCCAGCTTCTCGACCGTGGTCCCCAACGCGATCGCCGTGCTCGGCATGAACTGGATGAGACCAGTGGCGCCGCTGCCGGCCGCGTTGCGGATCGCCGGGTTGAACGTGCGCCCCGTCTCGAACGCGATCGCGGCCATGAGGTGCGACGGATCGCAGGCGATGCGCGCGGCGATCTGGATCTCGCGCGCGCGAAACTCCGCCGATACCTTGGCGCCCCAAGCGAGGCTCACAGCGGCCACCTGCGCACGCACTCGGCAACGATCCACGTGACCAGTGCGCCAACCAGGCAGCAGGCCGCCATCGTGCCCGCGAAGCGCTTGTCGGCATCGTTCATGTCAGCACGCAGTGAACACACCAGCGGTGAGGTATCCATGCCAACCACAGCAGCCGACGTGGTGCAGCGATGGCTTCAGCGTGGGCGACTCCGCGTTGCCGTCCCACTCCCACGAGTGGCGATCGCTGGGCGCCGGTCGCACGTTCACCGCGCCCATCAGGTTGCAGCCAGGACACGTGTACGCCAGCGCGGAGTGTTCGCGCACCGGCACCGGATTGCCTTGCGCGTCGGAAACGCCAGTGCCGCCGCTCGACAGCCACACCGCATCGCCGGGCTGGCGATCGGGCGCGTCGAGGTTGGCGACGAAGCGGATCTTCATATCAGGTTGCACTCCACCTTGTGCTTGCCGTCGACGAGCGCCTGGAGGCGCCGCACTTCGATCAGCATTTCGTTGAGCATTTGGACGGCCTCTTCCTTCGAGTCCACCGAGATCGCGCGCTGGCCGTTGGGCAGCGTGACAAGCGATGCCGCGCGGGCGCGCACGACAACGGAGGACAGCGGCAACCCGAGCACAAGCGCGTAGATCAGCATCAAAACAAAGGCCAGCCAGTAGCGTTTCATCGGGTCATCCTGTCGGCGGTCTCCCGCCATGTAAGTACGACCACGCAAGCGCCCACAGCGCCGCCATCAACGCGGCGATCGGCGCCGCCCACTTTGCGAATACGTGCAAGGTGCGCATGCACCAAGCGGCAACCGATGCGAGGCAGCGGAAGAAAGCGGTGACGAACCTTTTCGTCAACCGCGTGCGGGAAACGATCTTGCGCACCTCAACCGTCTCGTCGAGCAGTTGCTTCTGGATCAACGCCCCCTGATGCAGCATGTCGTCCTGCTGGTCGAGGCGGCCGATCACGTGGCGTTGTCCGTCGTCAAGGTTATTCAGCTTGTTGTCCACGTCGCTGCGCCATTTGTCGGCCATCCTCCGCTCCGGTCCTTCGTACATCGTCATTGCTCCTGGATCGAAAGCTACTTCGTCAACCGCGAGATATGCCCACCAACCGCGAGCGCGCCGATGATCGTGCCGTAGATCTCACGCCACAGCGTCCAGCCGCTCTTCCGCCGCTCTTCAGTTTCTTCACCCATTTCGGCCTTGGCTCGTCCTCAAATATCACCACGGAGAGAATCCAGACGGCGGCGTGTAAGCAAAATCAGACGCCCCGAAGTTGGCGGTTCCTGTCGTAACTGTCACGCCGTACATTGCCGGAAACAGCGTGCCCGACAACGTAGAAAATAGCGCGCCGGTGCCTGCGCCGGGATTGCCGCCATTGAGCCATGTGTTATTTTTCGACCACCAGATCTTGCCGGCCGCCAAGTCGACCGCGCACGCGATACGGTCGCCGGTCGTGAATGTGGTCGAGCTCGTCCCAACTAGACCGTTGTTTGTTCCATCGAATGCGAGACTGTTGTTTGAGTAATTCCAATAGAACGCGGAATTCTGAAAATTTGTGAAGTAGCTGGTTGTGCTTCTAGCTACGCCGATGCTAACGACGGTGGAACCACCGGCCACCGCAGAAAACAACACCTCGAAATAATATTTTCCGGTAGACGCATGAGAAGCAACCGCGCGGACCAAATTACTTTGCCCGGCCGTTCCAGATGTGTTGTAAGTCCGGTCAGAATTTGACAGCGTTACCGTCGTGCCCTTGTCCGCGGGGTTCCAAGTCGTACCACCGCCACCACCGCCACCGCCTCCGGCACCGAACCTGAACGGATTCAGCAGGAAGCCGCGCTGCCGCCGCCGAGCCTGGAGAATTGTCGGGCGCTCGTTCATTCGAAATAATACCCAATGAAGGTGAGCTTCCCGCCCTTGGCTCCAGTGCCGGCGGTGTCGATGTCGACCGTCACCACTGCGCGATGCGCGATGGCGGCATCGGAGATCACTGCGGGCGTTGCCGCCGTCGCACTCGTCGTCTCCCCCGAGTCGATCGTCAGTGTCGTCGAGAAAATCGAGGCGCCAGCTTCGTTGACGTCGAACGCTGGGTTGCCGCTGCTCGATGCGGTATTGAGTTCCGCTTCCACTGCCACTAGCGTCGAGTTCGGGAAGGGCCAGCGAAAGGTGAGCTTCGCCGTTCCGGTTGTAAGATCGGTCGTTTCGTCCGAAAAGGCGATCATGAAGCGGAACGGAATGCGGACCGCGTAGCCGTTGGCTTTCGTGTAAACCAGACAGCGCCAATTGCCGGACCCGAGCGACACGAAGGCCGCCGAGTCGCCGGCCGCCGTCGTGATGTTCGCGCCACCCGGCAAAATCAACGACGTAGCATTGTGTGTGAGCAGCAACGCCCCCGCGAACGTCACAAAACGCAACGCGCCGGCGGCAATGGTGCCCAGTCCGGTGATCGTCGTGGTGCCGGTGATGCTGATGTAGTTGCTGTCCGCCGCACCGATATCCGTCGTCGTGGCCGATGCTATCGTGTCGGTCGGTGCGTAGTTGAGCGGGCTGGTCAGCGTGCCGCCGGTGAACGCGGCACCAGCTCCCCCGTCAAAGATGCCCCCGGTGCCGAGGCGGTGATCTTCGTGGTCATCGATCGCCGACGCCCCTACATCGAGCAGGAAGCAACGACCATAGGTCGCCGTGTTGTTCCAGTTGGTATCGCTGGTCGAGATGCTGACTGCGAGCGTGGTGCGATGCGCCACCACGTAGTTGATGCTGCTTGCCGTGGCCGTGACGGTTCCATTTGCCACCGCAGTACCGTTCATGCGCCCGCCGAGGTAGCCGAACACGAGGCCGACGCAGGGCGCGGCGTTACGACCGAAGATCATCGCGGACGAAGCGGCGTCGAAGAGCGCGTTTGCCGTGACCTCTTTTTGGCCCTGGCCTGGAGCAATTTGCGGGATAGGTGTGCTGAGGTCAGCCATGACGTTCCTAGGTGGCGAGCAGGGCGATGCGCATCTGCGCCGGAGATCCCAGTGGGCCGCTGGGCACACCGCTGGCGAATTCGGTACGGACGACGAAGTAGTAGTCGGTCGCCGGCGCGAGCGTGACGCTGGAGAACCACACTTCCCCGCCATGGCTGGAGCCGTACTGTTCACCGCCGGGCACCAAGCTAAGGCCTGCCGCGTCCGTGCAAAGGCGCATGTGGCGGAAGTAAGCAGGGTCCCCATACTCGGCGCACGAGATGTAGCCGGCCGTCGGCGCCGAACCACCGGTGGTGAACTTGGCGACGAAGGTATCGCCGATCTTGTAGCCCGCCGTGACGTACAGGTCCGACGGATAGCTCAACGTCACGTTGACGGCCCCGCCACCGCCCGCCGGCGGGATCGCTGGCGCGTTGTAAGGCGGAATTGGAGCGATCACAGCATCGACCGTAGACCCCGCGCCGGGACTCGCCGCCCTGGTCTGCGTGCCGAGCTGGAAGCGACCGACTTGACCCACGGTCCAGTAGATCTCCAATTGCGTCGCGCCGAAATCGGTGACCTGATCGGCCGCCGAATACGTCGCAGTCGGCGCAGTGACGGGGATGATTCGCGCGCAGGAGGTATAGGTCGCGTCCCAGATCTGCACGACATAGGCCTCGCTCGTCTCGCCCAGAGGCGCGTCCACGAAGTCGGACCAATCCGGATCGATGCGGGTGCGCCGCGTCCACACCAGCGTGACGTTGCCGGAACCGTCTTGGCCGCCGCCAACGTGCACCGGCGACAGCGGCCGCGCCGCTGCCCCCATGTTGGCAAACGAGATGGCGGCGACGTCAGTCAAGTTCTCGCCGACGCTGACAGCTTTGTAGAGCCGGGCCTTGAAGAGATCCGCGACGGGCGCGTCGACCGCCACTGTGGTGGCCATGACTGCGAAGCGATCGGTGGCAGTGTGCGTGGCCATGGCCCACTCGGTGCCATAGCGCCCGCGCAACAGGCCGGAGCATTCGTAGCGGCCCGGCGCGACCAGCGTTTTCGTGCGGACCTGCACCAACTCGTTGCCGATCAACAGCAATCCGTCACCGGCGAGCAACGCATCGTCGGTGACGGACTCGAGCTCGCCGCCGCCGGCGCCCACTTGCAGGATGACGCGGTTCGCCTCGTCGACGACGTTGCCGCCAGTCCACGGTCCCAACAACGTCATCGCGCGCCCCATCACCGTGGGTGCATTGACCCAGGCGACGTCGGCATAGGTGGCCCCGCCATCGATCGACTTGGCCAGCGCGCCGCCCTTCCACGTATCGTCGGTCACGCCCGCCATCCCAATGCGAAAGCCGGTGTCGGTCTCCCCCGCTTCGCCGATCAGCGGCACGTCGTAGAACTCGACGGTCGCGGACTGCTGCACCACCGGCGGGTTCGGCGTCGTGCCATCGGCAGGAACGCCCACCGCCGCTTGCGTCGACCAGATCGCCGACAACGACTGCACGCCCTCGAACTCGACGACGTTGTTGGCGAGATCCTTCTTGTTGGTGATCCGGATCTCGTACTGGATGCCATCGTCGCTGCGCGCGGTGATCACGTCGGTGGGCTCGAGATGCGCCCACTTGCGCGAGGTCGTGAACGATGGAAAGCGGATGCGCTCGACCCAGGCCGCGATGATCAACGCATTGACCAGCCGCGCTGCGTATGCGTCCTCGAGCGAGATGGCGAGTTGGATCGAGGATTCGAGCTTGCTGCGCACCACTTGCCGCTGCGCGATCTGGGTGTTGGTCTGATAGCCTCCGACCGCGCTGACGTAGCTGAGATTGAGCAAGCGCGGCAAGGCGCCCTCGTCGACATACTCGGCCCGCAACCGAACGGGCCGCGCCTCACCGTACGGTCGCGCGCACAGATCGTCGTCGGGGATGTCGATTGGCGTCCTGGTCCCGCGCTTGACGCACTTGAGAACGCCGGAGGACTCGACCACGTCGTAGATGTAGGCCGTCTGCAATTGCAACAGCGCATCCCGGCCCGACATTTGCTGTGCGAGCTTGTAGCCGGGCACGATGTCGGGCAGGCCGGTGACGTCGATTTCGGCCGGATCGTAGGAGCACGCAACAGAAATCTGAGAATGGATGTCGGCCAGCGGCATGCCGGGCGGCGCCCCTCTCCTCGACATCAGCACCATCGAGTCATCGAAGAACGCACCGGCATAACCTTCCGCCGCCAGCGTCTTGAGCGTCGAGCGGTTCAGAAAGTCATGCGCCGGCGACGGCCAAGGGATTTGCAGCGTCATCCCCGTGGCAGCGAAGTTACCGGTGTCCGGGTCGAGCCTGTAGATGACGACGGTGTGCTGGTCCTGCGAGAGGTACCAAAAATATTCTCCGTTGTTCTCGGCCGACATTTGCCCGAAACTGTCAGACACAGCACACTGCACGCCGAAAGCGTGGATGCCCAACGCTGGCGATACCGTGCCATCGTCGACGACCAACCCTTCCACCACCTTGTACCAATGCGTCGCGTTAGCGCTGAACGATGACGTCGCATTGGTAAATGCCCAAAGCGTGTAACCGTCCTGCGACATGCAACATGACGACACGAACAGCGCGTCAGGCACGCCCGCTTCCTGCAGAAAGTTCTGCAACGTAGAATCGGTGATCGATCCGGCTCCGATGTCGATGTCGCCATTGCTGCGCCAAAGCGCTTGCTGATGATCGGTGTATTGATACATTCCGATCCCGTACCAGCCGCCAGAAGGCGCGCCCTCCCCGATGGGGAACCGATACAGCCCCGAGTCGCTGCTGGTCGCCGTCCCGTTGACGGCCAACGTGGCGGGATCGAACGTGATGCCGCCGTTCAATTCCTCCAACCATTCAGTCGCCAGCGAAGGCGCCGACACGACGATGCGGCCGCTTGCCGGCCAGTCGATCAGGATGGGATAGTTGTTCGGCGACACCGCCCAGGCGCCGGTCGCGTAGTTCGATCGGACGATCCGGAGGTTCTGCGTCTCCGGCATCGTCGCGATGACGAACTTGAAGACCGGAATGCTGTTGCGGGCCAGCCCGTAGTCGGTGAACACCGCGTACATCGTCTGTCGATACGCCGGCGCGTTGCCGGCGCCCAACGCCGCTTCGATGGTCGGGTCCGGAAGCTGGTCGGCCGCGCCATCGTAGAACGTGCACGGCAGCTCGCCCACGCCGCTGTCGGCGTCGAAGATCAAGGTGCCGTCTTCGTACAGCTGCCGGATGCTGGCGCCGTCGGCGCGCTCGCCCAGCGCCAGGGCGAAGGACGCCGTGTAGGTGTAGGTCACCAGGCTCGGCCCACCCTTGCCGCCCCTGCGCAGCACGCCGCGGTTGCCCTTGCCGCCGGATTCGTTTTTGTGCTTGACGAGGTCGGTCTTCCAGATGCAGTTGCCGGTGACGTCGATGGTGCCGAACAACGTCGGCAACGTGACGCCATGGCTCGAAGTGTGGATCTTGGTGTCGGTGAGCTGCGGGCCTTCCACCGTCTGCGGAAATAGCATGCTGCCCACGGTGGACCCGAGCGCAAACCCGATGGAAACCGCCAAGCCTGGGCCGCCGAGCATGAAGCCGATGCCGGCGCCGACGAAGCCAAGCACGAGATTCGCCATGGATCAGGCCAGCCCGCGGAAGCGATAAGCGCGCAGCACGCGCGAGCGCCATACGATATCGACGCGGTTCTCGACAACCTCGCCCGGGCTCTCCCACGCGTGCAGGATGTACATGGGGTCCAGTCGCGAGATCAGCGCGAAGTGCTGCGGCAGTTTCCGCCAGCGCAGCAGGAAGATGTCCGCCAGCGTGGCGGCCGCGATCGGAATCGGCACCAGAAAGGCCGCGCACGCGGTCTCGATCATGGCCGGGTTCGGCTCCCGGCCGTAGCCCTGGAAGCGCGCCGCGGCCCCGTTGACCCACGAGGAATCGATCCCCGCTTCAGCCGCAACGCCGCCGATGAAACCGATGCAATCGCAACCGACCCCCTTCACCGCCTGCTGGTGGTGAAAGGGCGTTCGCGGCGTCATCCAGCCGCGACCGACCGCGACGATTTGTTCGCGAACGTTCATCCGCGACCGAACTCCATCAGCTTGTCGAGCCCCGGCAAGTCGGGGAAACCCCCGAAATTGTCGAGATTGGCGTAGCGATCGCGACAGGTCGGACGCATCTTGTTGCAGCCCGCGATCAGCTCATAGGCGTCGCCCGCCACGATCGCGTACGGGAACGGCAGCGTGAGTTGCATCTGCCCGGGTACATACACCGCGACCTCGCGCGCCAGGCCGGCGTTCAGGCCGTCGGTGAAGCGGAACAAGCCGTAGTCGAAGTACCCGCTGTCGGCGCCCAACTCGGTCACCGTCCCGCCGCTCGAGTAGGCGGGGAACGTCGTCGTATCGACACTGAGGTCGAACGTGGATCCGCTCGGATTGTTGATGACGGTGACCGTGTTCGCCTGGGTCATCCCAACCACGCCAGCGATCGCGATCGGCGTGCCCGCAGGCAGCGCGAGTGGGGACGCGGTGGTCACCACGCCCGGATTGGCCTGCGTGATGCCGGTGATCGCCACGCCGGCGCCGGGACCAGCCTCCGCGCGCGCCGCGTCATAGATCATGAAGCCGTCGGCGGACACGCCGTCCACGGTGCCGGTGACCGTAAGCGGTCCCAGCGCCACCGTGCAGTTGGCGTCGCCGAGTCGCCACTTGCAGCCAGGTGTCAGGACGCGCCCGACCGTGTTCTTGTAACGGTCCGCCATCCCTCGCAGCTCGGCGGTGAACTGGTGGCCTTCGCAGGCGACCTGGCCCAGAGTCCCGTTGCGCATCTCGTACGCGCCCTGGGTCAGGTCCATATAGTTGACCGTCATGATCTTGATCTGGGAGTAGTCCCACAGCCCGGCTCGCAGATCGGCTTCCGTGAGCGACGGCGAGCGCATGAAGCCGCGCACCTCGCCGTTGTCCACGTTGAGCGCGGCGGAAGTCACGATGTCGGAGCGGATGTAGCCGGCCTCCGATTGGTAGGTGTCGCCGTCAAAGGCGATCGGCGCGTCGTGATCGCTGCAGGCGATCACCGTCCCATCGTCGCGTTCGCAGCGCCAGATCGTGGCGGTGGTCTGCGTGTCGCGGCCGCGGCGCGCGAAGTGCGCGCGGAGGTCGAGGCTGAACCCGAGCATCAGTCCGCCTCCTTGACCTCGACGATGGGGATGCTCTGCCAGCGATACACCAATTCCCCACCGCTCTTGTCGAAGATGCTGCCGCGCATCTTGTCGGTGCCGAAGCGGCACAGACAGTCGTACAGTCCCGTCCACGCCGTCGGCGTGCCGCTGCCACCGGATAACCGCCCGAGCGAGTGATCCACCGTCCCGCCGGTGCTGCCGGTGATGACCAGGCCGTCGGCGAGCGGCAACATGATGTTGCGCACGCGCGTGATGCCGCCTTCCACGTACTGTTTCTGGAATTGGTAGACGCCACCCCCCAACGCGGCGAAGATCCCTTCGCCGCTCGCAACCTCGAAGTCCGACCAGTCGCGGCAAGCGAACGTGTTCGCCATGCCGCCGGCGGCGTGGAAGAACTTGATCAACGGCTTGTAGACCGCGGGCAGGCGGGCCATGTGCGCGACATCGAACTCGCGCAGCGCGTTCTCGCGATTCTGGTTGCGGAACTCGTTGCCGCCGCCGTCGATCACGATGTTGGTGTCGTACCCCGCACCGCCTTCGAAGCCGAAGGAGATCGCGCGCGGGAACGGCACGGTGAGCAGCGCCATCAGAGCACCCGCCGGCCACTCTGCAATTGGCGCAGGGTCTTGGCCGCCTGCTGGTCCGCCGTGGCACGCGAGGTGCCTTCCGGGAAGTGGAAGTAGTGGATCTCGCGGCCGTAGCCCACCTGCCCGTTGTGTGGACTGCGCATGCTGTCTTCATGCGACTGCACCCGCGAATGCGGCGGCAGGTACACCAGTTCCTTGCCGCGCTCGCCGACCCACGCCAGGCCGCCCGGTGCGTCCCTCGTGCCGCCGGCAAAGCCTGGCACGACAAAATCGGCGCCCATGTTGCCGATCGAGGCGGCACTCGCGCCCGCGGAACTCCCGCCCATCGATCCCAGAAACTTACCTAGAAGCGAGAAGAAGTCCGGTCCCTGCGCCGTGTTGCCACCGAAGATGGCGTCGCCGATCTTGTGCAGCGCGAGCTTGACCAGATAGCGCTCGATGTCGGTGGCGAAGTCCTTGAACGCGTCCTTGGCCGACTTGGTGCCCATCACGAAGCCTTCGAAGGCGTCGGCGAAGGAGTCGGTCAGCGTGTTCGCCACCTCCTGCAGTGCGTCGGCTTCCTTTCGCAGTTGCTCGGCGATGTCCTTGCCGGCGAGCAGCTCGCCGCGCTCCCGCAAGGCGTCGACCTCGATCTGCAGCGCCGCGGCCACGCCCTCCATCCCTTTGGTCTGCTGCGCCGCCGCGAGTGCGTCCTCCTTGCGCGCGATCGCGCGCCGGAGATAGTCCTTCTCCAGCGCCTTGCGAGCGTGCTCCCCGCCGATGATGATCGCGATCTCGTCGCGCAGCTGTTCATTGGCCTGCAGCGCATGCTCCGCATCGTCGAGCGCCTGCTTGGCGGCATCGCTGCGTGCCTTCGCCGCCTCCTTGACCGCATGCACCTCTTCCTCGAACGTCTTGCGGCTGGCCTCGATCGACTTCTCCAGCGCCTTGTTGGCGTCGATCTGCTCAGCGGTTGCGAAAAGCTTCGCCGAGAGCTCCGGATTCAAGCCCTTCAGTCCCTTGATTTGGATCTCGACGAGGAGCTGCTCGACCGCCGACAGCTCGTAGCTCTTCTCGAGCTGCTTCTGCAGTGTGTCGAGATAGCGCTGCGCCTCGGAGGTCTTCTCCGCTTGGGCCTTGCCGCCACCTTTTTGCGCGCCGGAGAAATCGATTTGGCGACCGGCGGGCCTGAAGCCACGGTCTTCGCGATTGCGCAGGGCATCGCTTTCCTTTCGGGCGGCGATCCGCTCCGCTAGCATCCTGGAAAAGAGCGGCGTCTCCAAGGCAGCGCTCGTCCGCGCCTTCCACTCCTCTCCCAGCCGGATCACCTCTTTGATGTTGCCGGTCCCGAGCGCGGCCGTCTGCGCAACGCCGACGATGATCGTGTCGGCCACGAACTTGAACGATCGCGCGGCGCCCTGACCAGCGGAGGCCACAAACCCAAGCGCCTCCACGGCGTTGGTCGCGAAGTCATCGACCGCGTGACTGTCGCGCAGATTCTTGGTCTCGCGGTCGACCCCAATCAGCTCCTTGATCAGATCCTTGGTCGCGTCCGTGAGATCGGTCAGCGCCGGCAGTGCCTGCGAGACCGCGACCTGCGCATACGCGTTGAGCTCGGCCCGCGCGCGCGCCTGGCGATCCGCGTACTCATCCGCCTGCTTGATCAGCTGATCGTTGAGTATCGTCTGGCGGCCGGCGCCACTGGCGAGTTCCTTGAAGAACGGCAGGAGCTGCGCACCGGACTTGCCGAACAGCGCCAGCGACACCGCCACCTTGTTCGACCCGTCCTCGAACCCGGCCATGGCGCGCGCGACTTCCTCGATCTGCTTCGCCGGATCGAGCGCCTTGAACTCCTTGATCGGGATCCCGAGCGCCGTCAGCGCCGCGCCGGCGGCCTTCGAGTCGTCGTCGACGCCATTCAGGTTTTTCGAGAGCTTGACCGAGGCATCCGCCACGCCCTCGATGTCGACGTCGGCCACCTTCGCCGCGATGCTGAACGACGCCAGCGCCTCGGCATTCGCACCCGTCTTCTCGGCCAGGTCCTGGAAGCGCGCCGCCTGGCCGACCAGCGAGTTGAATTCGGCCGCAAGCGCGCCAAGGGTGAACCCGGCGACCAACCCGGCCGCGGCCGACTTGAACGACGACTCGATCCGCTTCCCCGTCGAGTCAGCGAGCGACGCCGCCTTGTTGAACTCGTTGCGGAGCTTGGTGGAGTCGCCCAGCAACTCCACCAGAAAGCGGGCGTTGACGCTCATGCGCCGGCCTGCCGAAGGTGGTGATCCCGGATCGAAATCAGTTGCCGCACCAGCGATTCCACGTCAACGACCCCCAACAGTTCAACAACGGTGGGCAACGCCGCCCAATCCAACCCACCCATCAGGTTCCAGGCGGTCACCGCGAAACGGGACTTGTCCGGTACCGCCCCTGGCGTGAAGACTGACGAGAGCTTCGTCAGGTCGCTTGCCTTCAGCCAGGCGTCGAGTTTTTTGCCGTGGTCTTGAGCTCCTCCGCGTGCGCGCGATACGTGGCCAGCAACGCATCGCAAATGGGGTCCCAGAGGTCCTTCCGATCGGCCACCCACGCCGCCCAATCCGCGGAGTCGAACTCCAGCGCATCGCCGTTGCTGTTGCGATAGATGTCGTTTTCGGTCACCCCTTCCCAACCGACGACGAAACGCTGCGCGAAGCGATACGACTGGAATCCGACCTCCGCCTGGTCGACCATCTCGGCGTCCGTGGGTCGACGCAGCAGCAGATTCAAGCCGCCCGCGGTGAGCTTGAATTCGCGCGCCTTGCGCAGCCGGTTGGTCAGCTCGCTCATGGCGCGGCGTAGTGGAGCGGTTGCCGGATCCCGCTGAACGAGGTTTCCGTGGTCGCTACACCGCCCTTGTCCATCGCGAAACCGGACCCACCGGAAACGCGCGAATTGGTGATCGTCATGGCGCCGCCGGAGCCGGTGTACGTCGCGCGGATGGTCGTCGGCGTGCCATTGCGCGTGGCGGACTTGACCAATGCCTCGGCCGCGGAGCCCGGATCGAACAGCGACGGAATCGAGCCCTTGAAGGCCGGCAGCAGCCCCGGGATGACCTGTTGCTCCGTATCCAGCAGGACGGTGACATCGATGTCCGGCGGCGAGGCCTGCGGCATGCTGAATGCCGTGGCCTTGGCCAGGGTGACCCAGGTGCTCACCTTGCGTACCGTGCCCGCCACGAAGGTGTCGAAGCTGGTGGTGTCGAGGCCCTCGCACTCGAAATCATCCGTGGTTTTGTTCGCGACACGCACGGCCTGGCCGTCGGCCTGCGACATCCCCGACGAGATCGCCAGCACAACCACGTCGCCGTCGATGTAACCATGGGCAGTGGCGCTTACGACGCCGGGATTCGCCTTGGTGATCGCGGTCACAGTGACCGGCGATGCAAGCGCACTTTGCGCTTCGACTTTGGCGTTGATGCCGATGATCGGCTGGGACATGGTCGTTCCTTTCGCGAACGGTTGTAGAGTTACGGCGTGGCGCCCGTGGGGTCGCCTTCGGTTGCGGTGTACGTGACATCGACACCAACGACGGCCAGCGCCGCCTGTTGCTCGCCTTGCACCTGCTGCGGTGCGCCGACCTCGGCGACGGCCAGCGACTGCGCCGGAATCGTCGTCAGCACGCCCGCTGCCGCCAGCGCCACCTCGACCTCCGCGAGGATCACGTTGATGGCAGCGTCAAGGGCGTCGGTTGCGCGCACCACAATTGCGATCTCGACCCGAAAGCGCCGCAACTGCGGACTGGGCCGATACAGGGACAGCGTCTCGATCGACTCCGGACCAGCGCGCAGCAGCAGCGCGTTGTCGTGGTCGCGCGGCAGCAGGCGTACCCGGCTCAGGTAACAGCGCGTCGCCGTGGTCGTGAGCCCGGTAAGCACGGTCTCGAAGCCAGCGAGGATCTGCTGCCGCAAGTGATCGCTCATGGCGCGAGCTCCAGCACCAACCGCATCACCCCGGTACCGTCCGGTTCCACGCCGCACACCACGTACGTGTTGCCGTCGATCTCCAGCTCATCGTCATGCGCCGCGCTGGGCACGTCCGCCTGGCGGCAGGTGAAACTTGGCCGCACGCCCTCGAGCGCGCCGAGCGACGCGTCGAAACCGTTGTCGAAGATCCCGTTGATGAGCACGGGATCGCCGACGCTGCCTAGCGCCGAATACCCTGCCTCGACCCCGAAATCGTTGGGGTTGAAGAACGGCGCGAGGTCTTCGGCGAAGGGCGGCATCGCGCGTCTAGCTGCGGACTTGCTTCGTTCCCACCGCGAAACACGCCGTCATGAACGCCGGCGAACTGGTGCCGCCGATGTCCTTCACGGCCCGAATGTAGCGACGCACCTGGTCCGCGCGGATGGTCAGCTTCAGCAGCACCGCCGCGCTGGTGTCGGCATCCGTGACCTGGGTGAACGCCGCGCCGGCAATGGCTGCGAAACTCGAGTTGTCGGCGCTGTCCTCCAGCGTGACATCCAGCGTCGGTGTGGCGCCTGCCGTGTTCTTGCAGGCGAGAAACACCGCGAGCTCCCCATCGAACTGTTGGATGTCGACCCCGGTGCCGTTGCCATCGGCGGTGACCGACGCCAGCGGAATCAGGTCGATCGCGGTGAGAATCTGTCCCAGGTTCTGCACGTTCATGATTGAGCCTTTCTGCCGGCGCGGGGCCGGGCGGATGCGGGTGCGGCAGGGTCGGCGGCCGCCTCCCGGAAGAACTCGGCTTTCGCCCCGCCGATGAGCAGGCGCGCTTCGCCTTCCGGCACGTCGACGACGTCGCCGGGGCGAACGTTGCGTTTCTGTGCCACCGTTTGCCGCGTGATCCTGATGCGCATGGTTTTCTCTCCAGGCGCCCCGGGAGGCGGATGCAATGTGACGGCCATCGGAGCGCCCTTTCTCGTCGTTACAGCGTGTTGTTACCGCGGCAGAAGCTCTCCGGATGCCGCACGGCGATGTCGACGTCCTGCAGCGCGACGATGCGCACCGTGCCCGAGGTGGAGCCGGTGTACGGATCCACCATGATGTCGAGCCCGGACCACATGCCGATCACCAGGTCGGCCCAGTTGCCGAACCAGAAATCGCCGGAGGCCACCTGGTTGGAAACGACGGTCGGATAGCCGTTGACCGTGTTGCCCTGTTCCCAGATGAACTGCCCCGTGCTCGAGGCCTTCTCCGTCGTCTTGAGCCCGCCGCGACCCACCGCGTTGATGAGGTAGGCCAGCGAGCCGATGTCGGCGTTGTCGGAGGCCACCTCGGTCTCCAGCTGCACCACCTCGACGAACGTTGGCGCAGCTGCGGCGAAGTCCACCGTGTTGATGCCCGACTGGTTCTTCACGCCGGTCGGCTGGTTGCCGGACCCCAGGCCGTAGAGCCCGGAGAGATCGAGCGCCAGACCGATGACCTTCGTGAGGTCGTTGCGTACGAACGCTTCGACGTCGATGCTCGACTGGATGAGCAGCTTGCGGCTGTAGTCGGTATAGGCACCGACCGTCTTCGGCGACATCGTCACCTGGTCCACCGCTTGCTGGCCTTCGGTCGGTGCACCCGACTCCGCCACCCAGTACGCGGTGGCGCCGGCGGTCTGGCGCGGAATGGCGATGTTGCCCACCAGGTCGCGCAGCACTGTGGCGCCCACGCTCTGCAGCGCCATCCGCTTGCGCAGCAGATCGATGAACGACGAGGCGAGCAGATCCGTGCCCACCGTGTGGCCGCCGGCGGTCGACGTGCCCACCGTCAAGTCGCGCTGCACCAGATTGCGCATGAACGACTCGAACAGCGCGTCGCGCCCCATGCCGAGACCGGGCGAACGCAGGATGTCAACCGGCACGAAGAAGCCGGATGGTGCCTTGCCCGCCTTCGCCGCGGCAGCCGTGCTGACTTCGCGCTCGTAGCCGGCCGCTTCCTGGGCGCGCTTGTCCTGGGGATTGGCCAGCGCGTTCATGAGGCGCACGAACGAGAAGCGCTGCACCTCGCGTTCGTTGAGGCCGATCTCGCTCGCCTTGCCCTTGTCCGTCTCGGCCTTCTTCTGGATGCGCGCCAGGACTTCCTTGCGCATCTCTTCGGCCGACCTGCCTTCGTCCACCATCTTGGCCGCGAGCTCGGCCTGGTCGAACTGCTTGCCGATGGCGGTGATCTCGCGAATGCGCGCCACCTCCGAATCGCGAGCCGTGTTGGTCGCGGCGTGGAGATCGGCCGCGGTGGGCGCCGCCGGCGCGGGTGCTTTGTCTTTGACTTCGGGTTCCATGGTGGGGCGTCCTTTCAGGATGCGAACAGGGTGGGTGGGTTCGTTGGTGGCGGCACGCCCGACGCCGACAGTGGGATCGGCCGGGATCGATACGAACGACACCTCGAGCGGCTCCCAGTCGGTGACGCGATAGCTATCGACGTCATCCTTGGTGCTTTCGAGTTTCAGTTCGTGGATCCAGTAGCCGACCGACACCAGCGTGCGAATGCCGTCGAGCACGTCTTGGTAGATCTCCTGCGCGTATTGCGATTTGCCGAATCGCACCAGCGCGCGGCCTTTCTTGTCATCGCCGATCCAGGACCGCACCACGACGCCGACGTGATCGCGCGTGTCGTGTCCCACCAGGGCCGCGCCGCCGTTGTTCAGCCGGCCAAGGCGAACGGACGTCGTTGCGTGGTCCAGGATTTCGATGCCCCACCAGCGCTCGTACGGCTCTTCGCTGGAGAAGGCGAGCTCTACGGTGCGGGCCTCCTCTTGCGCCGTGGCGCGATCGATGCGGAAGGCGCGCCGCTGCAGCCCGAGCTCGACCCGGTCGCCGCTGAACCGGCGCAATGGATCGAAGCGTTCGGCGAACGGCGGACGTTCCAGTACGTCATTCATCGGCGGTTCCTTCCTTGGGTTTCTGCGGTGGTGGCTCCGGGCCGATGACCAGCGGACCGAAGCGTTTCTCTTCGGCATCGCACTCGGCCCAGACCTCTTCGGGATCGAGGCCCATCTTCAGGATCACGCGGCGCCGACTGGTAAGCCGTGCGCTGATCGCCTTGAGATTGGCCGTGACGTCCTTTTCCGGATCGACCCAGTCCCACCGGCGGCCTTGCCACAGGGCGGCATCGAACTTGGCGAGCTTGGCCATCGGCAAATTGACCTGGCCGCTCAGGATGGACAGGGGCAGCCATTCGCTGTAGGCGGGCGCGCAAAAGCTATCGATCAGTAGGAACTGCTGCAGGCCGAGCCACACATCGCGCTCGCTCAATTCGCCGGAACGGATGCTGGAAAAGCTCACCCCTTCCAGGTTGTTCGCGAGCTTGTGATACGCAACGCCGAGGCCGCTACCGATCGCGCGCACGTGATCGGTGACGAAGGGCGTGTAGTTGGCCTCCGGATACTTGGGATCCCACTGCTCGATGCCGTAGCCGGGCGAGAGCTTGCCGTAGTGGATGTCCTGGCTGTCGGTGTACAACGTGCCGGACGTGGGATCGTTGTTGCCGCTCTCGTCGATGGCGCCGTCGGCCATCGGCGCCAGGTCGCCATCTGGCGTGCGAATAAACGCCAGCTTCTTCGCGCCCTCCTCCGCCGCGGCAAGCGCGGCCTCCTGATAGCTGTTGAGCCGCTTCTGGCGGGTGAGCGTGGTGGCCATCCAGGGCACACCGCGGTACTGGCCAATACCCTCGGGGATGAAGATGTGCCAGATTTCCGACGCGGGAACGCGGACGCAATCGGTGTCGTACCCCAGCATCACACGCGGATCGTTGACGTTGCGCCGACTGAGGTGATACGCGATCGGCTTGTCGAACTCGTCGACCTCCACCCCCATGCGAATGCGTCGCCCGCCGGGCAGGTCCTCGCTGTAATGCTCGTTGAGCAGCGCGGGGTCGAGGAGCTGCAGCTGGTAGCCGAAGGGGCCCTTGCCGCGCCAGCGGCGAATCAGTACTTCGCCGTCGCGCGCGACGGTACGCACCAGCAAGCGCTGCTGCTGGATCCAGTTGAGGCGTGCTGCAATGTCGCAGTTCCCGGCTGCAGTGCCCCATGCAAAGAAGCGATCCTCGCAATAGTTAGAATCGGCCTGGTCGATCTCGCCGTCCGGGCGCTTCGCATGCACCTGCAGCATGACGCCGGCGGGACCGGCGACGTTGTCGGTCACCAACCGCAGGAAGTGCTTCGCGTAATCGTTGTTGCGCTCGAGGTCGCGCGAGCGGGCGCGCAGCGTGCGCAAGTTCTGCTGCAGCGACTGGTTGAGGTGGCGGTCCTGCGTGGTCCAGGAGTGGTTCAGGTTCCCGGTGCTCGCGCCACTGAACGACCGCGCGACATCGGGGCGCACCCGACGCGATATCGAGCGGGCGCTGCGTGCGCCTGGCGCCACCTGGGGCACGCCGTCGACATAGCCCAGGCGGGCACGAGCGATGCGGATGCGCTCGTCCATGCTAGAACCGCACGACCATCTTGTTGCGCGGGTTGCCGTTCGCTGCGGCCTCTTCCGCTTTCACCAGAGCGGTGTAGCGGTCGCGGAACAGGAACAGATCCTCGACGGTCATCCGCTTCAGGCTGCGGCTGCCGATCGTGTACTCGAGCTGGTCCAGCGTGGCGCGCCCTTCGATGACCGCGTGGATCGCGTCGAGCACCTTGCGAGCATGCGTGCGGCCGTCCAACGCGGTGGTGGCTGTGCCGACGAAGAGCGTGGGCAGCACCGCCAGCGTGCCGCTGTCCACCATATGCCGCTCGCTGTTGTCGGCGATGTTGATGACGCGCGCCTGCCAGCTGTAGTTGCCGGCGGCCAGACCATCGGTGTCGTCGCTCGACTCGTCGACCGCAAAGGCGTCGCCGTCGGCAACCGCCGCGATCTGAAAGCCCCCGGCCTGGTTCTTGAACCAGTACTCCAGCGTCCAGGCGGATGCCGGGTAAGTCGCGGTGAGGTCCTCGCGCCGCCAGGCCCAGGGATCGCCCGCACGCAGCTCGGTCGGCTCGGTGGTGGCGACGGTCACTGCCACGTCTCCGAGCCGACCGCAGCGACTACCTCACGGGGTTGTTCCGCATGGCGTAGATCCTCGGCGAAGGGTTGAGCGAGCGTGAGCACGCTTCGAATACTCTGCGCGTGTCAAGCGGAAGTCATCGGAAAAAGTGGCACATGTGTGCCACTTTTTAGGGAAAAAGTGGCACATCGCGATCAAAGCTACCAGTCGGTCGCGAGCGTCTTCCGCTTGAGTAGGCGATGGCCGGTGCGCCGCGGTAAGCCGGCCGCCTTCATGGCGTGCCCCAGTGACTCGGCGCCCGCAAGCGCGGTCCCGAGGCGCTCGACGCGCGCATCTACAGCGCGTTTGAGCACATACACCTCACGCCCACCCCACTCTGTGCGCAGACGCTTCGCGATCGCGCGCACGGCGACGGCCGGAGTCTCAGGCGCCTCCTCAAGCAGACAACGCATGAACGCATCGACGATATCCTCCTTGGCCACTTACCATCCCGCGGCTGGTGGACGCTTCGCCCGCCCCGGCGATTGAGTTCGAGCGCGCCGCGCCGGTGCAGGCGTCTGCACAACCCTTTGCTCTGTCACTTCTGCGGCGTTCGCTGATGGCGGCTCGATCGACGGCGTGAACATGTTTCCCTGCACGGGCGCAACGCGGTCGCGCAAACGCTGCCACATCGCCGGGGTGTACTTGTGCAGGTCGAGCGCCTGCGCGCCGAACAGGGCGTACACCGAGCAGTCCCACGGCTCGTTGCGCGGCGTCTCCGGCTTCGGTTCCCATACATGGCGGAAGCCATGCGCAGTCTTCTTGCGCACGCGCTGCTCGCTGGCCATGCCCCCGAAGAACGGCTCGGGCAGCTCGTTGCTGACATGGATGAAGCCCGGCCCAGGCTGCGCAATGCGCAACCGGTTATGCAGTAGGTCCTTCGCGCGATCCACGCCAACCTGCCACAACCGCGCGCCACTCTTGATGATCTTGCCGCGATAGTTGACGTCAACCATCGACGAGCGACCCTTGATTGGCAGGTTCGGCCGCGATACGCCGCGGATTGCAAACATCCGCCGGCGGTACCGGCAGAAGTTGTATACCTCGTGGGTGAAGTGCCCCTGCGTGTCCATCACCGCCGCCTCAATCCCGAGCGTCTGCCCATCCTCGTGCGGAAAACGCGTCTGCAGATAGCCGTCGAGTTTCGTCCACACGTCGGGCTGGGCGAGGTCGCCAAACAGTACCGTGTAGTCGACCACCCAACATTCCTCATCCTCGCCGTACGCGTACACCACGATCTCGAACCGATTGTCCTGGGTGTCGACACCCGCGATGAGCACCAGGCCACCCCGCGGGATGCGACGCAGTGGATACGCTTCGGCCCGCTTACTGAGCTCGTCCTTGTCGACCTTGTCGTTGCGCTCCTCATAGGCCAGTGCCTGGCGCAAGTTAACGAAGGTGCGCAGGAGCTCGTCGTCGCCACGCTCGACCGCCTGCACGGCCTCCTCATACTCGGCCAGCAGGGCCGACCACGACAGCCAGCCCAGCGGCGAATAGAGGCTGTTGAGGTGATAGCTGCGCACCTTCGCCAGGGGCGCCTCCGCTACCCATTCTCCGCCGGCCAACAAGGCTTCCTTGTGGTGTTCGGCGATCAAGGCTGAGCAGCTGCTGCAGGCATACGCCGCCGCATCGTCGGACACGCGCTTCAGGCGCTCGAATATCAGCCGTTGCTGGTGTGTGCAGTGCGGGCATCTCACGTGGTAGTAGAAGCGTGTCCCGGCTTCGAATTCCTTCACGATGCGACTGTCGCCCTTCGCGCGCTTGGGCGCGCTCGAGGTGAGCCGCTTGCGGCGGCGGAAGGTGTCCTGGCGCGAACGCGCAATTTTCGTCGGCTCGCCCTGTCCATCGACGTCGTCGGGATAGTCGTCGCGTTCGTCGAAGTGGAGGAATCGTGCTGGCATCGACGCCAGCCCGGCCCCGCTGTTCGCGCCGGTGATCACCAGGAATCCGCCGGGGAACTGCTTCATGAACGTGGTATTCGCACTGTCGCGCGAACGCGCTTCCTTCACTTTCGAGCGCAACGATGGGCAGTTGCGAATCATCGGATTGATCCGCTGGTGCACGTAGCGCTTGCCGTTCTCGACGGTCGCCTGCACGATCATCACCGGACCCGGGTTCTGGTCGATGATCCAGCCCAGCCAATTGAGTCCGGTCTCCGACTTCACGAGCTGGGTCGCGCAGCACAGCACAACGTCTTCGCAGGGCGAATCGTCGGACAGGTCACGCAGAATCTGTCGCGCGTAGGGTGTGCGGTCGGTGCGGAAATGACCGTGCTCGGCGGACGTCTCCTTCGGCAGTACCCGATTGGCGTCGGCCCACACATCGATATGGTCGAGCTGCCGCGGCACAAAGTGCGTCCAGCGCAACTTGTCCAGTCGCTCGCCTGCGCTGGCCACGCCGTAGTCGCGGGCACCCACTATGTTGCGCTCCCTTCGCGGCCCTGCGCGAAGCGTGCTTTCGCGATGCGCACTTCGGCCGCCAGCAAGGCATGGCAGCGCTCCGGGTCGGTTTCTGCCGCGAGCTTCGAAGCAAGCCGGTCGGGGATGCCGTCGAAGGCCTCGCTGGCGGCCGCGAGCAGGTCGCTCCACACCCGTTCCACCTCCTCGGCCGGCAGCAGCTCGCCGCGCTTTTCCGCGAGCTCGAGCTGCATCAGCTCCCAGCGGAGCAGCTCTGTGTCCGCCTTGGCCTCGATCAGCCGCGGGCTTTCTTCGTTCTGGCGGTGGGGAGCGCTTTCACGCTTCCTTTCACCAGGAATGAGCGTCAGAACGTTCGGCGCCTTCGCCTCTCCACCGATCGCGTCCTGGGCGCGCTGCTGTGTGTTGGCGAACTGTTCCGGTGCGCCGCGCTGCTGCTGCACCACGTCAGTGTTGCGCGCCCACTGGATGTCGGCCACCGCGGGGTCGATCATCACGCGGCCCTCGTGCGGGATCCCGCTGACGCGCCCGCTGGCGATCGCCTTGCTCACCGCTTCGCGACTACATCCGCGCTGCCGTGCGTACTCCGCTTGCGTGATCAGCTGGCTCATCTGTCAACCAGGCTACGTGTCAATGCCAATGTCAACCCCACGTCAACCCACCCACTAGCGAAAAAACGGGGTTCGAATTACC
>JBAZXW010000042.1:0-30000 GCA_041659605.1 Sinimarinibacterium sp.
CCGTGCTGATGTCGAAGCTGCCGCTCGTGCTCTCGCCGTCGCTCGCCGCGTTCGTGCCGCTTGCCAGCGCCGATTCGTCCACCACCGCGCCGCCTTCTTCCGTCGTCACTGTCACGTTCGGGATCGAGTCGGGCGCCACCACGACGTTAACGGTCGCCGTATCTGAGCCACCGTTGCCGTCGCCGATCGTGTAGGTGAAGCTATCCTGTCCTTCGAAACCCGGGTTCGGCGTGTAAGTGACCGTTCCGTTCGGGTTGATGGCGACGCTGCCGTTCGCGCCCTGCGTCACGCCCGTCACCGTCAGGTTGTCGCCGTCTGGGTCGGAGTCGTTGCTCAGAACCGCTATCGTGACCGCGGCGTCCTCACCGGTTTCCGCCGCGTCATTGACCGCATCGGGCGGATCGTTGACCGGCGTGACATTGACCGTCACCGTCGCCGTGTCCGTGCCGCCGTTGCCATCGCTGATCGTGTACGTGAAGCTGTCGGTACCAGTGAACCCTTCAGCCGGCGTGTACGTCACCGTGCCGTTCGGGTTGAGCGTTACAAAGCCGTTCGACGGCTGCGTCACTCCCGTCACGGTGAGCGGATCGCTATCCGGATCGGAATCGTTGCCGAGTACCGGAATCGTGATCGGCGTCTCTTCCGGGGTGTTGACCGCGTCGTTGACCGCGTCGGGCGGATCGTTGACGTTGTTGAGCGTGATGCCAACCGTGGCGATGTCGATGCCGCCTTCGCTGTCGCTGACCTGCACCTCCAGGCTGTAGCCGCCCAGATTGTCCTGGCCGACCGTCTGCGTCAGCGTGATCGTGCCGGTCGCCGGATCGATGGCGAACAGGCCGTCTTCGTTTCCGCCGATGATGCTGTAGGTCAAGGTATCGCTGTCGGCATCAGCCGCAGTGACGGTGCCGATGGCGGTGCCGGCGGCAGCGCCCTCGTTCGCACCGAAGCTGTACGCATCCGCGTTGGGCGGCGTGGCCGCGGTATCCGTGCCGGACAGGAATTCCGGA
Organism: Sinimarinibacterium sp.; assembly: GCA_041659605.1. Lineage (GTDB taxonomy): Bacteria > Pseudomonadota > Gammaproteobacteria > Nevskiales > Nevskiaceae > Solimonas. Next base: position 1,008 of record JBAZXW010000042.1, read on the forward strand.
ATCGTGTTGTTCACCGTCCAGGTGAAGTCCACCGTCGCGGACGCCGAGCCGTCGCTGGCCGTGACCGAAACGGTGTACGCCTGCGTGTTGTTGTCGTCGTTGCTCAGGTCCGAAGCCGAGTGGTCGATCGTGCCGCTGATCACGCCCGTATCCGAATCGATCGACAGGCCCGGCGGCAGGCCGGTGGCGCTGTAGGTCAGCGTGTCGCCGTCCGCATCGCTGAACGCGCCGGCGACGCTCACGCCGCTGACAAAGTCGGCGTCGTTGCTGGTCTGATCGGGCAGCTCGGTGCCTGCCGGCGGGTCGTTGACGCCGCCGACATTGACCGTCACTGTCGCCGTGTCGGTGCCGCCATTACCGTCGCTGATTGAGTAGGTGAAGCTGTCGCTGCCGTTGAAGCCCGCATTCGGCGTGTAGGTGGGGTTGCCATCCGGTCCGATCGTGACCGTGCCGTTCGCGCCCTGGGTGACGCCCGTCACCGTCAGCGGATCGCCGTCCGGGTCGGAGTCGTTGACCAGCACCGGAATCGTGATCGGCGTCTCTTCCGGCGTGTTCACCGTGTCGTCGACCGCGTCCGGCCCGTCGTTGACCGATTCGACGTTGACCGTCACCGTCGCCGTGTCGCTACCACCCTGGCCGTCGCTGATCGTGTAGGTGAAGCTGTCGGTGCCGTTGAACCCTTCGTTCGGCGTGTAGATGGGGTTGCCGTCCGGCCCGATCGTCACCGTGCCGTTCGCGCCCTGGGTGACGCCCGTCACCGTCAGCGGATCGCCGTCCGGGTCCGAATCGTTGACCAGCACCGGAATCGTGATCGGCGTGTCTTCCGGCGTGCCGACCACATCATCGACCGCATCCGGCGCATCGTTGACGGCGCCGACGTTGACCGTCACCGTCGCGGTGTCGGTGCCGCCGTTGCCGTCGCTCACCGTGTAGGTGAAGCTGTCGGACCCGTTGAAGCCCGGGTTCGGCGTATAGATCACATTGCCGTCCGCGCCGATCGTGACCGTGCCGTTGACGCCCTGGGTCACGTCGGTGATCGTCAGCGGATCGCCGTCGATGTCGGAATCGTTTCCGAGCACCGGAATCGTGATCGGCGTGTCTTCCGGCGTGTCGATCGCATCGTCCACCGCCACCGGCGGCTGGTTGGGCACGAGGGTGAGTGTCGCGTCTTCCGGCAGCGCGCCCTGGGCCAGCAGGCCGGCGTCGGTGTCGCCTTGCGGCGGCGCGGCTTCTTCGACGATGCGCAACAGGCGGACGAAGCCATGGCCGTCGCCCTGCGCCGCGCCGGCGCCGGCGGCCGTCGCTTCAAGCAGTCGATCCAGATCGCCCCCGTCCAGCACTGCCTGGACGACGTTGTCGACGCTGGCAACCTGGGCCTCGTCGGCACCCGGATATTCGACGTCCGAAAGTTCGGCCGTTATCGAGACCTGCTGCCCCGGGCCGATCGGCACGACCGTGCCGTCTGCGAACACGATCTCGACGCGGCCAATGCCGCCGGTCAGCACAATTTCGCCTTCGTGCAGTTCGTCGCCGACCTGCAGCGCACGCGTCGACTTGCCGTCGGCGGAGCGAACCTCAACGAGGCCCTGAAGGGTGCGGACTGTGCCAATGATTGCGGTCGCCATTGCGATCTCCGAATGCGCGAATTGCGCTTGGAAAGCAGAGGCTCAATCTATCGGTCGACACGCCCTCGAACCATTGGACCGAGGTACATAGATAAAACCTACTGGTGACCTGTGCACAACTCCCGCAACGCGAAAGCGGCCGCAATATTCAAGAGCCCTCAGGGCGTGCGTGCGGCTGCCGCCTTGCGCAGGATCAGCACCAGTTGCAGACGATCGCGCACCGCCAGCTTCTCGAAGATCGCGCCCATGTGCGCCTTGACGGTGCGCAGCGTGATGCCGAGCTTCTGCGCGATTTCCTTGTTGGAGGCGCCGCTGACGACCTGTTCCGCGACATCGCGCTCGCGCGGCGAAAGGCCGTCGAGCATCCGCGCGTCGGCGCCGGCACGAACCTCCAGTCGCGCGGCCGCAGCGACTGCCCGCGACATCAGATCGGGGCCCACCCACAAGCCGCCGTTGCGCACGACAATGTCCACCTGGCGCAGCAGGTCCGGCACCGCCAGCGCGTGGCAATAGCCGCTGGCGCCGGCCTCGAACAGCCTCATGCTCTCCAGCGCATCGGGCTTCAGCGACAGTGCGACCAGCGGCAGGTCGGGGCGCGCCCGCCGCAGCGACTTCACCGACGTGAGATCCGAAGCGCTGACCCAGAACACCGTCCTGGCAGTGGCCTTTGCGACTGCACTGATCGGATCGCCGACCTCCACGACATCTTCGAACGCCTCGCGCCAGCGCCCGCGCGGCGCCCCCGCCAGCACGACGACGATGTGCCCGCTCATCGTTCTCTCAACGCATTTGAGTGCGCCCTGAGCACCGGCTTGAGCAGATAGGACAGGACGGTCTTCTGGCCGGTGATGATGTCGACCTCGGCGACCATGCCGGGAATGATCGGCAGGTCGTCGCCCAGCGACGTTTCGTGCGTGCGCACGCGCACGACGTAGAAAGCATTGCCCTTGTCGTCGATGACGGTGTCCGCGCCGATCTGTTCGAGTTCCGCTTCGAGCCCGCCGTAGATTGAAAAATCGTAGGCGGTGAACTTCACCATCGCCGGCTGGTGCGGCCGCAGAAAGGCGATGTCGCGCGGCCGGATCTTGGTTTCCAGCAGCAAGGCGTCATCCAGCGGGACGATTTCGATCAGCTCCTGCCCGGGCTGCACGACGCCGCCGACGGTGTTGACCAGCAGACGTTTCACGGTCCCGCGGACCGGCGACCGCACCTCGGCCTTGGTGACCCGGTCGGCGAGGGCATAGCTGGTCTCGGACAGGCTGTTGAGCTTGGCCATCGTTTCGGCCAGCTCGTTGCGCCAGCGATTGCGGAAACCGAGTTCGACTTCCTCGATCTTGCGGTTGGCTTCGGTCAGTGCGGACACGGCCTGCTGCATCTGTGCATACGCCTGCAGACGTTCCCCGGACAGCGCCGACACCTGCCGTTCGAGGCGCAGAACCTCAACTTCCGAAACGGCGCCGCTCTTGATCAGCGGACGGGTGACGTTGAGCTCCTGGGTGGCCAGATCCAGCCCCTCGGACGCCTGGTTGTATCGTGCGCGCGCGCCCTGTACTTCCTTCTGCCGCTGCTCCACCTGATCGCGCGCGATCTCGACGCCGGCGTCGAGCTCCGCACGGCTCGATTCGAACAGGGAACGCTCGCGGCCGACGAGTTCCGGCGCTTCGGCGGCCTCTGCGGCCGGCGGCTGGAACTCGAGGGCTTCGGTCAATGCCACCAGCCGCGCCGCACGGACCCGCAAGGCCAGATACTGGCCGCGGTTGTCGCGCACGTTCGACTCGAACCGGGTGGGATCGATGCGCAGCAGCAAGGCGCCCTGGGCCACCTCCTGACCCTCGCGCACCATGAGCTGCTCGACGACGCCGCCGTCGACCGACTGCACGATCTGCAGCTGTGTCGACGGAATCACCCGGCCCTCGCCCTTGGCGACCTCATCGACATGAGCGACGGAGGCCCACAGCAGCAGCACCGCCAGCACCAGCCCCGACCAGCGCAACAGCGCGCGAGCGCGAACCGGTTCCTGCTGCAGTTGCGCCCAGTCGGCGTCCGTACCCCAGCCCGCGTTGGCATCGGGGGCCAGCGGCACCCACTCCTGCAACAGCCGCTGCAGGCGGCTGCGCAGCCTGTCCTGCAGGCTAGGGCCGCCGTTCATGCCGCCCTCTGGATCTGGCCGCTGCGCAATGCAGCCACGACCCGATCCTTGGGCCCGTCCGCGACGACCTTGCCGCCGTCGATCACAATCAGGCGGTCGACCAGGTCAAGCAAGGTGTTGCGGTGCGTGATCATCAGCACCGTCTTGTCGCGCATGAACTCGCCGAGCCGCTCCTTGACGGTCTGCTCGGTGCTGTGGTCCATCGAGCCGGTCGGCTCGTCGAGCAGCAGAAGCGGCGGATCGCCGAGCACGGCGCGCGCAAGGCCGATCGCCTGGCGCTGGCCGCCGGACAGGGTCTCGCCGCGCTCGCCGACCGGCAGGTCGAATCCACGCGGATGCGCGTCGACGAACTCGCTGATACCGGCCACCCGCACGGCACGCACGAGGTCGTCGTCGTGCGCAAACGGCACGCCCATGCGCAGGTTGTCGCGCAGCGTGCCGTAGAACAGCGTGACGTCCTGCGACGCGTAGCCGATGCTGCGGCGCAGCTCGGCCGGATCGATCTGCCGCAGGTCGACGCCGTCGATCTGCACGGCACCCTCGTCCGGCTGGTACAGACCCAGGATCAGCTTGTGCAGGGTCGACTTGCCGGAGCCGATGCGGCCGAGAATCCCGACCTTCTCCCCGGCCAGGATGCGAAAACTCACCCCGCGGAGCGCGGCGTTTTCCTGCTCCGGGTAAGCAAAGCTCACATCCTTGAACTCGATCTCGCCGCGCATCGTGGGGCGGCTGACGAATCCGGCGTTGTCCGGTCGCTCGACCGGTCGCCCCATGATCTGATCCAGCGAGGTCAGCGCCGTGCTGGCGTTGTGATACTGCATCATCAGACCGGTGACCTGCCCCAACGACGCCAGCACGCGGCCGGACAGGATGTTCGCGGCGATCAGGCCGCCCATCGACAGCTCCGCATCCATGATCAGATAGACGCCCAGAACGATCAGGCCGACGCTGACCAGCTGCTGTACCCAGCGGGTCGCGTTGTGCGTGGTCATCGTCAGCAGCCGCAGTCGGGTCGCGGTGCGCGCCAGGTGCGCCGCGCTCTCCTCCCACTTGCGCTGCATCACGCTTTCGGCGCCGATCGCCTTGACCGTCTCCAGTCCGACCAGGCTCTCCACCAGGGTGGCGTTGCGCAGGGCGCTCGCGCGGTATGTGGTCTCGGTCAGCTCGCGCAACGGCTGCTGCACCGTGCGCGCATAGAGCAGCACGGCGGCAATGCCGACCAGGGGGACCAGGACCAGCGGCCAGGCGATCCAGACGATCGCGATCAGGAACAGCAATGCGAACGGCACGTCGATCAGCGCGGTGATCGTCGTCGACGTGATGAAATCGCGCACCATCTCGAACGAGCGCAGGTTCGCGGCGAACGATCCGGCCGAGACCGGGCGATCCGCCATGCGCAGGCCCAGCACGCGTTCCATGATGTACGCCGACAGGCGCAGGTCGACGCGATTGCCGGCCAGGTCCAGGAAATGTCCGCGGATCGTGCTGAGGATGAGATCGCCGACCAGCACGATCACGACGCCGACCGCCAGCACCCACAGGGTCTCGATCGCCTGGTTCGGCACGACGCGGTCGTAGACGTTCATGATGAACAACGGCAGCGCGATCGCAAACAGGTTGATCAGGAAGGCGGCAAACAAGGCATCGCGGTAGAGCGGCCAGTTGTCGCGCATCACGCTCCAGAACCAATGCCGGCCGCGGTGCGGACCGACCGCCGGCGCGCGTGCGTCGAAGCGGAACTCCGGCCGGGCCAGGATCACGATGCCGCGGAAACGCTCCTCGAATTCCGCCAGCGACAAGTCCGCTTCGGCGCCGCCGCGGCCCGGCTCGCGCACGCGGACCCGCCCTTGGCCGGAATCGACGGCCAGAACGACGGCCGCGGTGTCGTCCTTCAGCAGCGCGATCAGCGGCATGAGTCGGGCGTCCAGGCTGCTCAGCGACGAGCGCAGCACGTGGGTCGACAAGCCGGCGCGTTCTGCGGCCCGCGGCAGCAGCGACGGACTCAGGCGGCCGTTGACCAGCGGCAAGCCATGCAGCGCCGCATCGCGGCTCAGCGGGCGGCCGTGCCCCAGCGCCACCAGAAGGAGGCACTCCAGCAAGGTGTCCAAGGAATTGCTTGCACTCATACCGGGTCCAAGAGTCCTAGTGTGGCTTGAGTTTGCGTTGAAGTCCCTCGATATAACTTACCGAAGCGACTCCGCTCGCCGGCTGTTCGGCCGCCAATCGTGCTGAATTTGCCTCACAAGAGGCTCGTGAGGCTAGGCGCGCACGCGGAACTCGCTCGGCGAAATCCCTTCCCAGCGCCGGAACGCCCGCGTGAAACTGCTCAGGTCGCCGAAGCCGAGCAGATACGCCACCTCGCCGATGCTGGTCTGCGGATCGCGCAGATAGCTCCTGGCCAGGCTATGGCGCGTGTCCTGCAGCAGCGCGCTGAATGCGGTCTGCGCTTCGGCCAGGCGGCGCTGCAGACTACGCTCGGACAGGTGCAGCCTGGCGGCGACGGCGGCGGCGTTGGGGGCGCCCGTCGGCAGCAGTTCGACCAGCACGGCGCGCACCCGGGTGACCACATCGTCGCGCTGCAGGCGCGCCAGGTAGCGCGCGACGATCTCGTCGTTGTGGCGCGCCAGCTCGGGGTTGGCGCCTTCCAAGGGCATGTCCAGTACCGCACGATCGAAGTACACCGCGTTCTCGGCTGAGGAGAACTGCAGCGGCGCCCGGAACATCCGCTCGAATGCGACACGGTTGCGCGGCTCCGCACGCTGCAGCCGCACCAGCCGTGGCGCAAACTCGCGTCGCCCCAGCAACGCCCGGCACAGGCGCACCACGAGCGCCGCGAACGCGTCGATCGCCTCGTCCGCCGGCCGCTCACCTTCGGCAGCGACGTGAATCGCGAAGCGATATCCACCCGGAGGCTCGTCGAACGCAAGCTCGGCCGCATCCGAGATCACCGTGAAATAGCGCAGCAGGCGATCGAAGGTCTCGTGCAGCGTCGTGCTCGCGTTGAGCGCGTAGCCCAGGGCATGAAAAGTCGTGGGGCCGACGTGGCGCGCAACGGTCAGGCCGAAGGCATCGTCACCCGTCGCCTCGACCGCCAGGTGCCACAGGCGCGTCGTGCCGGCAACCGGGTAGCGGGCGTTGGGATCGGCCAGGGCGGCCGCATCGAGCCCGGCCGCGGCAAACAGTCGCGCACTGTCGTAGCCCCCGGCCTCGAGCGCCTTGCGTATCGCCTTTGCCCAGCTGGTGAGGGCGGTTGCCGTGGCCGCCATGACGGTCAAGGCGCCTCGGGTCGTCGCAGCGGCCGCCTGACGCCAGAGCGCAGGACTGCCTCAGCCGTATTCGTCAATCGATCAAACATCGAGTGCCCGGATCATTAGCCCCGACCGACGACGGCACCGGTGTGGTGCGGATTTCCGCCGGACAAGCCGCGAGAATGCGGGCAGCGGCGCGGCGCTGACAAGCGTGCCAGTCCTCACGGCGGCGTTGCGGCGACAGGGGTGTCTGGCGGCGGCGCCAGTGCACGTCGGAGGACAAGCGTCCACACTGGCCCATCCCCGCGCGGAGCTCCGCCATGCGTGCATCGGCTTCACCCAATCCCATCGCCCAATGGCGCGGCGCGCTGCAACTGACTCGCGACGCGTTCGACCAGATCACTGCGCGCATCCATGAGTTCCACCGCGCGATCTCCGACAAGCCGTTCAGCGGCCTCGAGGCGCTCCCCGGCATCGGTGATGCGGGTGCGCCTGTGCGCGTGCTGCACGATGGCATCACCGACGGCGTCTACGGCGCGGTCCGGCTGACCGGCACGGCCATTCTCGATGCCGCGACCACGATCCTGCGGCAGGTCGAGCGCAGCTTCCCGACCGCCGCCGCCGGCCCGCATCGCGAACGTGATCTGCTGATCGGTGCCGTCGCCGGCGTTGTCGGCGACCACGCGGCCGTGCGCCGCAACCCCTTGATGCCGCGTCTCGGCTTTTACCGCGACGGACGCCGCGTTGAACCGCGTGCGGCGGCACTGGCGCAGACCTACGCCGATGCGACGCCACGGCTGGCGATTTTCGTGCATGGCCTGGCCTGCACCGAGCACGGCTGGGACTTCTACCGCGATCCGGCCCTGCCGGATACCGCCCCCTACAGCGAGCGCCTCGCCGCAGAGCTCGGCTACACGCCGGTGTTCGTGCGCTACAACACCGGCCTGCACATCTCCGGCAACGGCCGCCGGCTGGCCCGCGAGATCGCCCGCCTCGTTTCCGCCTGGCCGACACCCGTCGACGACATCGCCTTGATCGGCCACAGCATGGGCGGTCTGGTGATCCGGGCCGCCGCCGCCCAAGCGCAGGACCAGGGCCTGCCGTGGGCGCGTGTCGTGCGCAAGGTCGTCTGCCTGGGCTCGCCGCACCGGGGTGCACCCCTGGAGCAGGCGGTCGATCGCCTGACCGGCGTGCTGGCCCGGTTCGAACTGTCGCGCCCGTGGGGGCGTGTGCTGGAGGTGCGCTCGGTGGGCATCCGCGACCTCAAGCACGGCGCAACCTCCGACGCCGACTGGCGCAGCGCCACGGCCCGGCGCTGGTGCGAACCGCAACCGATTCCCCGGCTGCCGCACGCGCAGTACCACTTCATCGGCAGTAGCCTGGGCGTGTCGGCAAACGATCCGCTCGAGCGCTTCCTCGGCGACGGGCTGGTGCGCCTGCCCAGCAGCCTGGCGACCGAGCTTGCCGACGCCGATTCGGCCGTACTGTTTCGCCTCAACCACATGCGGCTGCTGAATCACCCCGAGGTCTACCCGCACATTCAGCGCGCGCTCACCTGCACGGAGTGAGGCACGCCGCGGGAGGGTGCAGCACCGCGCAGCGCTCGTTTACGATGCACACTTCTTGCCTGGAATCCGTTCACGATGAATCGTCGAGCACTGCTGCGAGCCGCCGCCGCACTATCGTTCTATGGCCTACCGCCGGCATTGCTGCTGCGGACCCCGGCGGCGCTGGCCGCAGACAAGACCGGAGAACCCTTCGATTACGCCTGGCTCAAGGGCCGCGCACGCAGCCTTGCGGCGCAGGCCTATGTCGAGCCGCGCAACGATCTGCCCACGCAGCTCGACCAGGTCTCCTGGGACGACTACCAGAAGCTGCGCTTCGTGCGCGAGCGCGGGCTGTGGTACGGCAACGATCTGCCGTTCCGCATCGAAATGTTCCATCCGGGCCTGTTCTTCAAGCACCCGGTGCAGATATTCGAACTCGCCGACGGCCGCGCACGCCATATCGACTATGACGCCCGGCAGTTCGAGCATGGCGATCTGAAGCTCGGCAAGCTGTCGGACGATCTGGGTTACGCGGGCTTTCGCATTCACCACGCGTCCAACTGGAACGCCGACGTCGCCTCGTTTCTGGGCGCGTCCTACTTCCGCGCCGTCGGTGCCGAGCGCCAGTACGGGCTGTCGGCACGCGGCCTGGCGATCGACACCGGGCTGCCGCGCAACGAGGAATTTCCGCGCTTCACGACGTTCTGGATCGAGCGCCCGGCCGCCAGCGCCGGCGAACTGGTGATCTACGCCCTGCTCGATTCGCCGAGCATGACCGGCGCGTACCGCTTCGGCGTCCGCCCCGGGGCCGAACTGATGATGGACGTCGACGCCGCGCTGTATCCGCGCCGTGCGATCGAGCGCCTGGGCATCGGCCCCCTGACCAGCATGTACCAGACCGGCGAGAACGACCGCCGCATGTCCTATGACTTCCGTCCCGAGATCCACGATTCGGACGGCCTGGCGATGTGGAGCGGCGGCGGCGAGTGGATCTGGCGTCCGCTGACCAATCCGCGCGGCGTGCAGGTCAACTCGTTTTTCGACAACAACCCGCGCGGCTTCGGCCTGCTGCAGCGCGACCGCGAATTCGACCATTACCAGGACGACGCCGTCTGGTACGACAAACGGCCCAGCCTGTGGGTCGAGCCGCGCCACGGCTGGGGCAAGGGCGCGGTCCAGCTGGTCGAAATCCCGACCGCGGACGAGACCTTCGACAACATCGTCGCGTTCTGGAATCCGGAAGCCAAACCGCAGCCCGGCGAGGAACTGCTGTTCGCCTATCGCCTGCACTGGGGCTCGACGCCACCGCTGCAGCCGCCGCTGGGCACGGCGCGCACGACGCGCACCGGGCTGGGCGGCGTCGTCGGGCACAAGCGAACTTACTTCTCCTGGCGCTTCGCGGTGGATTTCGCCGGCGGCGCCCTCGACCTGCTCGACAAGGATGCGAAGGTCGAAGCCGTCGTCAGCGCCTCGCGCGGGCGCACCGAACTGGTCTCGGCGCGGCCGCTGACGCCGATTCGCGGCTGGCGCGCGATGTTCGATGTCGTGCCGCCGGACGAATCGACCCAGCCGATCGACCTGCGCCTGTATCTGCGCAGCGGCAACCAGGCCGTATCCGAAACCTGGTTGTACCAGTGGGCGCCGCCGCCGGCCGCGGAGCGCATGCTGTACTGAATCCGGGGGTCCCTCAGGGCCGCCAGTCCAGCAGCCTGTCCACCAGCCGCCGCAGCACGCCCTGCAGCGGCTGGGCGCGCCGCGGATCCCAGGGCCACGGCGGGTCTTCGTGCATGTAGCAGGCCTGCGCGATTTCCAGCTGCAGCGCGTGGGTGCCTTGCGCCGGCCGGCCGTAGTGGCGCGCGATGTAGCCGCCCTTGAAGCGTCCGTTGCAGACGGCGCTGAAACCCTTCGCTTGGTTCAGCAGTTCGAACGCCGCAGCCTGCAACGAAGCCGCGCAGCTGTGGCCATCGGCCGTGCCCAGATTCAGATCGGGCAGGCGTCCGTCGAAGAAGCGCGGCACCCGCGAGCGGATCGAGTGGGCATCGAGCAGGATCGCGTAACCGTGACGGTTGCGGATCGCCGCGAGACGCTGCGCGAGCCGCGCGTGGTAAGGCGCCCAGTACAACGCGCGACGCGCGTCGATCTCAGCGGCATCAGGCGCGCAGCCGGGCAGATACAGCGGCGCGCTGTCGAAGCCGGTCGAAGGCACCAGCTCGCTGTTGTCGGCGCCCGGATAGAGCGCGGCACCCTGCGGGTCGCGATTGAGATCGATCACATAGCGCGCGTGCGTCGCCGACATCAGGCCCACGCCGCGCTCGATCGCGAACGCATACAGCTGCGGCACGTGCCAGTCGGTATCGGCGACGTTCTGCGCATGCGGCGTCAACGCGGCACGCAGCGCCTCGGGGATGTAGGTGCCCGCATGCGGCGCGTCGATCAGCAGCGGCGTATCGCCTTCGACCCAGACGTCCAGCAGCGGCGCATCTGCCGCACTCATGGCACGGCCGCCAGCACCCCGTCGACGACGCGGCCGACGCAGCGCCGCGCACCGAGCGCATAGACCAGATCGACCGGATGGTCGATGTCCCACAAGGCGAAATCGGCGCGCAGGCCGGGCGCGAGACGGCCGCGATCCTCGTGCAGGCCCAGGGCACGCGCGGCGTGACGGGTCACGCCGGCCAGCGCTTCGTCCGGCGTCAGTCCGAACAGCGTGCAGGCCATGTTGAGCATCAGCTGCGGCGAGGTGCAGGGCGAAGTGCCCGGGTTGCAGTCGGTCGCGATCGCCATCGGCACACCATGCAGGCGCAGCGCATCGACCGGTGGGCGCCGCGATTCGCGCAGCACATAAAACGCGCCCGGCAACAGCACTGCAACCGTGGCGGACGCCGCGAGCGCGCGAATGCCGTCCTCGCTCGCGTATTCCAGATGGTCCGCCGACAACGCCCGATAGCGCGCCGCCAGCGCCGCACCGCCGCCGTCCGACAACTGGTCCGCATGCAGCTTCACCGGCAGACCGAGCGCATGCGCGGCGTCGAAGACACGCGCCACCTGAGCCGGCGTGAACGCAAACGTCTCACAGTACGCGTCGACGGCGTCGACGAGCCCCTGCGCATGCAGCGCCGGCAGCGTGCGCGTGCAGATCGCGTCGATGTACGCGTCGGCCTTTCCGGCGCACTCCGGCGGCAGGCTGTGCGCGCCGAGAAAGCTGGTGACGACGTGCACCGTGTGGGCGCGCCCGAGCGCGCGTGCCACGGACAGCTGGCGCGCCTCGGTTTCCAGGTCGAGGCCGTAGCCGGACTTGATCTCGACCGTGGTCACGCCCTCGGCGAGCAGTTCGCGCAGGCGGCGTGCGCTCTGCGCCTGCAAGCGCGCCGCGTCCGCCGCACGCGTCGCGCGCATCGTCGCGCGGATGCCGCCGCCGGCCGCGGCGATTTCCGCGTACGTGGCGCCGTGCAGACGTTGTTCGAACTCGCGCGCGCGGCTGCCGGCCCAGACCAGATGCGTGTGGCAGTCGATCAGCCCGGGCGTCAGCCAGCAACCGCGGCCGTCATGCGTCACCGCAGGGACCATCTCCGGCGGCAGCGCCGCGCGCGCGCCGAGCCAGACGATGCGGCCGCCGCGCACCGCGACCGCGCCATCCTCGACGATGCCGTAACCGTCGCCGGCATCCAGCGTCGCCAGATGCACACCGATCCACAGCGCGTCGACGTTCACGGGTGCATCCTGCACAAGCCGGCGCCATCCATGGCGCCGGCTGTCAAAAGAAGCTCGCGATCCATACTCTCAGACTAGCAGTCTGCGCAGCACGGCACGATACGCCGCAATGCTGCGCTCGGCCCCGGCGTGCACACCCTCGCGCACGCACCAGCGCCCGGACACCATGACCTGCCGCACCGGGTGCCGTGTCGGCCCGAAGATCGCCGCGTCGAACAAGCGGTCGCCGGACTGCTCGATCAGCGCCGGATCGCGGGTATCGAGCACGACCAGATCGGCGCGACGACCGACGGCGATCGCGCCGACCGGCTGGCCGAGCGCCTGCGCACCGCCGGCCAGCGCGGCACGGTACAGCGCCGCGCCGACCGACTGCTGCGGCGCGCTGGCGAACAGGTTGCGGCGACGGCGCTGCAGGCGCTGGCCGTATTCGAACAGGCGCAGTTCGGCGAAGGGATCGACGCCGACATGGCTGTCACCGCCGATGCCGATGCGCCCACCCGCCAGCCGGTACGGCTCGGCGTTGAACAATCCGTCGCCCAGATCGGCCTCCGTGCTCGGACACAGGCCGACGACCGCGCCGCGGCTGGCCAGAGCGGCGGCCTCCAGTTCGCGCATCTGTGTCGCGTGCACGAGGCACCAGTGCTCGTCGAGCGGCGCATTCCACATCAACCATTCCACCGGACGCAGGCCGCTCCAGAACACGCAGTCGTCGACCTCGCCGAGCTGTTCTGCCGCGTGGATGTGCACCGGCGCCGTCGGTGCCAGCTGTGCACGCAACTTCAGCAGACCGTTCAGCTCCTCCGGCGTCACAGCGCGCAGAGAGTGCGGCGCGAAGCCGAGCGTGCAGCGCTCCAGTCCGGCAACGGCCTGGGCGATGCGGGCGTACTGATCCGGATCGCAGATGAAGCGGCGCTGCGCCTCTGCAGGCTCCTCGCCGCCGAACCCGCCGTGCCGGTACAGCACCGGCATCAACGTCAGGCCGATGCCGCTGGCTGCGGCCGCCTGCACGATGCGCCGGCTCGTCTCCGCCGGATCGGCGTAGGGTGCGCCATCGGCGTCGTGATGCAGGTAATGGAATTCGCCGACGCTTGTGTACCCGGCCTGCAGCATCTCGATGTACAGCTGCGTGGCGATGACCTCGATGTCATCCGGCGTCAGGCGTTCGAGGAAGCGGTACATGCAGGCGCGCCAGGACCAGAAGTGGTCGGCCTGCGGACCGCTGGTCCCGGTCAATCCGGCCATCGCACGCTGGAACGCATGCGAGTGGACATTGGACATGCCGGGAATCGCCGGGCCGTCGAGACGTTCGGCGCCATCGGCGCTGGCCTGCGCCTGCACCGACGCGATCATGCCCAGCGCGTCGACTTCGATGCGCACGTCCGCGGCCCAGCCCTGCGGCAGCCAGGCCGATGGCGCCCACAGCAAGGTATTCATGGGAGCTGACTCATTCGCCTCTCCACGACGGCAGCAGTTCGGCGACCATCGGCGTCAGCACCTCGCTGTCGAGCAACTCGGTCGCCGCGGCGATGTCGATCGCCAGCACGCGATCCTGGTCGAGGAAGGCGACGCGCTCGCGCAGCGCGATGTGTACCGCCTGCAAGGGCTCCGAGGTCTGCAGCGGCGCGTGAAAGTCGACGCCCTGCGCCGCGGCCAGCAGCTCGATCGCGACGATCCGGCGTGTGTTCGCGCTCATGTCGAGCAGGCGCCGCGCGGCAAACGTCGCCATGCTGACGTGATCTTCCTGGTTCGCCGAAGTCGGCAGGCTGTCGACGCTCGCCGGATGCGCCAGCGACTTGTTCTCGGACGCGAGCGCCGCGGCGGTGACGTGCGCCATCATGAAACCGGAGTAGATGCCGGCATCGCGGATCAGGAACGACGGCAGCCCGGACAGCGTCGCGTCGATCAGCAGCGCGATGCGCCGCTCCGACAGGGCGCCGATTTCGGCGATCGCCAGCGCCAGCGTGTCGGCGGCGAGCGCGACCGGCTCGGCGTGAAAATTACCGCCCGACACGACCTCGCCCCCCGCACCATTGTCTGTTCCGAACACCAGCGGATTGTCGGTGACCGCGTTCGCCTCGATGATCAGCGTGCGCGCCGCGTTGCGGATCAGATCGAGACAACCGCCCATCACCTGCGGCTGGCAGCGCAGGCTGTAGGGATCCTGCACGCGATCGTCGTTGACGCGATGCGAGGCGCGGATTTCGCTGCCGTCGAGCAGGCGGCGGAACGCGGCGGCGGCGTCGATCTGCCCCGGCTGTCCGCGCAGCTCATGGATGCGCGCGTCGAAGGGCACGTCCGAACCGCGCGCGGCGTCGACCGACATCGCACCCGCGACCATCGCCGCGGCGAACACGTCTTCGATCTGGAACAGCGCGCGGATTGCCAGCGCGGTCGACACCTGCGTGCCGTTGAGCAGCGCAAGGCCCTCCTTGGGCGCCAAACGCAGCGCTGGCAGGCCGGCACGCCGCAGGCCTTCCGCGCCGGACATGCAGCGGCCCTCGCAGCGCACCTCGCCTTCGCCGATCAGCGCCAGCGTCAGGTGCGCCAGCGGCGCCAGGTCGCCGCTGGCGCCGACCGAGCCCTGCGCGGGAATGCACGGCAATACGTCGGCGTTGTACAGCGCCAGCAGCGCCTCGATCAGCGCGCGGCGCACGCCGGATGCGCCGCGCGCAAGGCTCGCCGCCTTGAGCACGAGAATCAGGCGCACGGTGGCGTCGTCGAGCAGGGCGCCGACGCCGACCGCGTGCGAACGCACCAGGTTCAGTTGCAGCTCTTCGAGCTGCGCGTCGGGGATGTGGACCTTGGCCAGCTTGCCGAAACCGGTGTTGATGCCATAGGCCGGCTCGCCGCGCGCAACCGCTGCGGTGATGGTGCGCGCCGAAGCCTCGACGCCCGGCCAGGCCGACGGCTCGATTGACAGTCGCACACGTCCACCGAGCAGATGACGCAGCTCCTTGAGACTCAGCCGGCCTGGACGCAGATGCCATTCAGACATGCGTCTTCTCCAGCGTCGGTCCCAACATTGGAAGCTTCAGATGATGTTCGCGGGCGCAATCGATGGCGTCCTCGTAGCCGGCGTCGGCGTGGCGCATCACCCCGCTCGCCGGATCGTTGGTCAGCACGCGCTCGATGCGCCGCGCGGCCGCGATGCTGCCGTCGCAGACAACGACCATGCCGGCATGCTGCGAGTAGCCCATGCCGACGCCGCCGCCGTGGTGGATCGACACCCAGGTCGCGCCGCTCGCGCAGTTGAGCAGGGCGTTGAGCAGCGGCCAGTCGGATACCGCGTCGGAGCCGTCAAGCATGCTTTCGGTCTCGCGGTTCGGGCTCGCGACCGACCCGGAGTCGAGATGATCGCGGCCGATCACGATCGGCGCCTTGAGCTCACCGCTGGCGACCATCTCGTTGAATGCGAGCCCGACCTTGGCGCGATCCCCCAGACCGATCCAGCAGATGCGCGCCGGCAGGCCCTGGAAGGCGATGCGTTGCTGCGCCATATCGAGCCAGCGATGCAGATGCGTGTTCTGCGGCAACAGTTCCTTGACCTTGGCATCGGTGCGGCGGATGTCCTCGGCATCGCCGGACAACGCCGCCCAGCGGAACGGCCCGATGCCGCGACAGAACAGCGGCCGGATGTAGGCCGGCACGAAGCCCGGAAACGCGAAAGCGTCGTCGACGCCGGCGTCCTGCGCCATCTGGCGGATGTTGTTGCCGTAATCGAAGGTCGGAATGCCGAGCTGCTGCAAGCCCAGCATCGCGCGCACTTGCAAGGCCATCGAGTCCTTTGCCGCACGGATCACGGACTGTGGATCGCTGACGCGGCGCTGCGCCGCCTGCTGCAGCGTCCAGCCGGCCGGCAGGTAGCCGTTGAGCGGATCGTGCGCACTGGTCTGGTCGGTGACCAGGTCGGGGCGTGCGCGCGCATCGCCGGATTGCGCGCGGCGCTGCAGCTCCGGGAACACCTCGGCGGCGTTGCCGAGCAGGCCGACCGAGACCGCGCGTCCGTCGCGACGCGCATCCGCGATGCACGCAAGCGCGTCATCCAGCGCATCGCAGCGGTGATCGAGGTAGCGCGTGCGCAGGCGCATGTCGATGCGCGACGGATCGCACTCGACGGCGAGCATCGACGCGCCGGCCATCGTCGCCGCAAGCGGCTGCGCGCCGCCCATGCCGCCGAGGCCGCCGGTGAGTATCCAGCGGCCGGCGAGCGCGCCGCCGTAGTGCCGACGGCCCGCCTCGGCAAACGTCTCGAAAGTGCCCTGAACGATGCCCTGGCTGCCGATATAGATCCACGAGCCCGCCGTCATCTGCCCGAACATCATCAGGCCCTTGCGGTCGAGCTCATGGAAGTGGTCCCAGGTCGCCCAGTGCGGCACCAGGTTCGAGTTTGCGATCAGCACGCGCGGCGCATCGACATGCGTGCGAAACACGCCGACCGGCTTGCCGGACTGGATCAGCAGTGTCTCGTCGTCGCCCAGCGTTTTCAGCGTCTCGACGATCTTGTCGTAGCACGCCCAGTCGCGCGCGGCGCGCCCGATGCCGCCGTAGACGACCAGATCCTGCGGCCGCTCGGCGACCTCGGGATCGAGGTTGTTCATCAGCATGCGCAGCGGCGCTTCAGTCAGCCAGGAGCGTGCCTGGCGCGCACTGCCGTGCGGCGCGCGGATGACGCGGCGCGCGTCGTGGCGTGGATCGTTGTTCGTCCCAGGATCGTGCATCGCGATCTCCGTTGTGCTTTTCCGTTGCAGCAGCGCGCTCCTCGTTCGCGCCGCAGCGTGCACGGTCCGCGCTGGCCAGCGCCGCGAACCGGCGGCTACGATGCCGGCGCGAACCGCATCCATGCCGATCATTCAACCGGGCCGACCTCGCGCTGTCATGAGTAGCTACCCCCTGTTCGACGCCTTTCCACGCCTGAGGGTTTTCCCTCGCGCCGGCCTGCTGGAGACGGCCACACCCGTGCAATCGCTGGCCGGTCAGGGCGCGGTCTGGGTCAAACGCGATGACCTGTCGGCGGGCGATTACGGCGGCAACAAGATCCGCAAGCTCGACCTGCTGCTGGCGCGTGCCGCAGCGGACGGTCGGCACGATCTCGTCACCTTCGGCTACTCCGGGTCGAACTTCGTCGCGGCAACCGCCTGGCATGGACGCAAGCTCGGTCTGGCCACGCACGCGTTCCTGTTGCCGCAGGCCGACGCCCCATATGTCGCCGACAACCTGGCGACCGGCGTGCACTGCGGCGCGGAACTGCGCGTCAGCCGCAGCCAGTTATCCGTGATCGCGCAGGCGCTGGCCTGCAGCCTGCGCGTGCTCGCGCGCAGCGGCCGCGCGCCGCGCTGGATTCCGCCGGGCGGCTCGACGCCGCTGGGCGCACTCGGCTTCGTCAACGCCGCGTTCGAACTGCGCCAGCAGATCGACGCCGGCCTGCTGCCAGTGCCGTCACGTCTGTACGTCGCGTTCAGCAGCATGGGTACGGTCGCGGGCCTCGCGATCGGCCTCGCCCTGGCCGGGCTGCCGACACAGATCGAGGCAGTGCAAGTTGTGGGGCCGCAGTTCGCGAGCCGCGACAAGCTCGATCGCCTCGTGCAACGCACGCTCTCTCTCTTGCGACGCACCGACCCTG
Source organism: Sinimarinibacterium sp. (assembly GCA_041659605.1). Classification (GTDB taxonomy): domain Bacteria; phylum Pseudomonadota; class Gammaproteobacteria; order Nevskiales; family Nevskiaceae; genus Solimonas. The sequence goes on from JBAZXW010000042.1 coordinate 18,908, forward strand.
CCGCGGCACCGGTGCGCATCGCCGACGTGCGCATCCGCACCGAGTTCTTTGGCACGCAGTACGCGGTCGCCACCGAGGCAACCAAGAGGGCGATGCAGCGCTTCGAGGACGCCACCGGGGCGCACAGCGACAGCGCCTACTCGGGCAAGGCGCTCGCCGGCCTCTATGCGGATCTCGATGCCGGCAGTTGCGACGGTCCGGTGCTGTACTGGCACACGTTCAACGCACATGGCCGGCCAGCCGGCGTGCCGCCGCTGCCGACTGCAAGGCTGCGCGACTACCTGCTCTCTGCCTGAGACCGTCGTTCGACTTCAGGCGAGGCCTCGGCATGTCCGGTGTCGATACAGGTTTGCACGCGGCGGCGGATGATCTCGGCGAGCTTGCGTATGCCGGGGCCGGCCGCGTCGCGGTCGGCGTGCACGATGTAGAGCGTGGCGTGGCGGCGTGCGCCCTCGGCCATCGGCAGCGGTTTGAGCTGGCCGCTCTTCAACTCGTCGCGGATGATGTGCTCGGCGTACCACGCAAAGCCCAGGCCCATGCAGGCGGCGCGGATCGAGGTTGCCTTGTGCGACACCGTCCAGCGTCGCTCGCCGAGCCAGACCGGGTTGCGATCGCGCTGGCTGCCCGAGTCGCGGATCACCAGGTGCCGATGCTGACGCAGGTCCTCGCGCGTCAGCGGCCGGCCCAGCTGGTGCAGCGGATGATCCGGATGCGCAACCGGGACGAAGGGCACCTGCATCAGCACGTCGCCGAGAAAGCCCGCGGGTAACGCCGAGCAGATCGCGAGCTGGGCTCGGCCTTCGAGCAGCGCCTCGGTGGTACCGCTGAGCACTGATTCGATCAGCTCGATGCGAGTGTCCGGATGCTCCGCAGAGAACTCGGCGAAGCACTGCAGCAGCAGCCAGGTTGGAAAGATCGCATCGACGGCCAGGCGCAGCTCCGGCTCCCAGCCAGCCGACAGTTCGCGTGCGACTTGTTCGAGCTGCGCAGCCTCGTCGATCAGCACGCGCCCGCGTCGCACCAGCACTTCGCCGACCGGCGTGAGCACGGCCTTGCGCCCCTGGATTTCGAAGACCTTCACGCCGAGCAGCTGTTCGAGCTTCTGCACCGCGTAGGTCACGGTCGACTGGGTCTTGTGCAGGTGCTCGGCGGCCTGCGCGTAACCACCTGAATCAACGACGGAAACCAGCGCGCGCCACTGTTCGAGCGTGATCTTGGGGGCCTTCATGTGTACATCCTGTACAAGCCGGCGCCATCCGTGGCGCCGACGTTCAAAACAGGCAGGGTGGTTAATAGTGATCTATTTAATCGATTCATTTGACCGATAATTTCTGCTTTTTTATCGATTCATGCAATCGTTTAATGGCGGCATCCGCAAGCACCGCTTGCATTGAGCCCGGAGCCGACCATGAGCACCTTGCTGCAGATCAATACCAGCCTCTTCGCAGAGAACGGCCAGTCCTCGAAGCTGGCCCAGGAATTCGTCCAGTCCTGGCAGGCGCGCCAGGCCGACGGCCGCGTCGTCGTGCGCGATCTCGCCAAGGCGCCGCTGCCGCACCTCGACGCCGAGCGTTTCGGCGCCTTTCAAGCCCAGCCGGAAGCGCGCACGCCGGAGCAGCAGGCCATCGTCGCCGAGAGCGACGCGCTGATCGACGAGATCCGCAACGCCGACGTCATCGTGCTCGGCCTGCCGCTGTACAACTTTGGCGTGCCTTCGCAGCTCAAAGCCTGGATCGATCATGTCGCCCGTGCCGGCGTCAGCTTCCGTTACACCGCAAACGGCCCGGAAGGCCTGCTCGGCGGACGCAAGCTGGTTGTGTTCGCCGCACGCGGCGGTCGATACCAAGGCACGCCGGCGGACACGCAGACCGGCTATGTCCGCACCTTCTTCAACTTCATCGGCGTCGACGACATTGAATTCGTCTACGCCGAAGGCCTCAATATGGGCAACGACGCGCGCCGACATGCACTGGATGCGGCCAACGCTCAGATCGAACGCCTGGCCGCCTGATCACTCCTATCCACTCACCATCAAGGAACTCACCAATGAACACCCTGCTCACCACCCTCAAGCCCTGGATCTTCGTCGTCGGCCGCGTGCTGATCGCAGCGATCTTCGTCACCGCCGGCTGGGGCAAGATAGGGGGCTATGAAGGCACCCAGCAGTACATGCAGGCGATGGGCGTGCCGGGCGCACTGTTGCCGCTCGTGATCTTTGCCGAGCTGGGCGGCGGCCTCGCGATTGTCTTTGGCCTGCTCACGCGCCTGGCCGCCGCGGGCCTCGCGGTGTTCTGCGTCGTCTCGGCGTTCCTGTTCCACGGCGCCGCTGACCAGGTCAACCAGATCATGTTCATGAAGAACCTGGCGCTGGCCGGCGGCCTGCTGTTCCTCGTCGCCGAAGGCGCCGGTACGATCAGCCTGGACGCCAGACTGTTCAAGCGCGGTTGAGCCCTCTGATCCGGAGAATCGCCATGACCTCCCGTACCTTGCAGCAGATCATCAACGGCGCCGTCACCTCCGACGGCGCTGGCGTGAAACTGCGCCGCAGCATCGGCGCGACGCCGGGCCTGCGGCTCGACCCCTTCCTGATGCTCGACGAGTTCGGCACCGACAATCCGGACGATTACATCGCCGGATTCCCGCCGCACCCGCACCGCGGCTTCGAGACCGTGACCTACATGATCGACGGCCACATGCGCCACGAGGACCACCTCGGCAACGTCGGCGAGCTGAAGTCCGGCGGCGTGCAATGGATGACCGCCGGCCGCGGCGTGATCCATTCCGAAATGCCGCAGCAGGATCGCGGCCGCATGCGCGGTTTCCAGCTTTGGATCAATCTGCCGGCGCGCGAGAAGATGAAGCCGGCGGCGTACCAGGACATCCCCGCGGAGCAGATCCCGGTCGCGCCGCTCGCCGGCGGTGGCCAGGTGAAGGTGATCGCCGGACGCGCTGTCGTCGAGGGCCAGGCGGTCACCGGTCCGATCAACGCACATGCCGGTTCGATGTCCACCGATCCGCTGTACCTCGACGTGCAGCTGCCGGTCGGCGCTGCGTTTGCACAGCCGGTCACGGCCGGACATAACGCCTTCATCTATGTGTACGAAGGCGAACTGCAGGTCGGCGTCGGCGCCGCCGCGCGCACACTGCCTGGATTCTCTTCCGGCGTGCTCGCGGACGGCGATACGGTGGAAGTCCGTGCAGGGAAAGACGGGGCACGCTTCGTGCTGATCGCCGGCAAGCCGCTGCGCGAGCCGGTCGTGCAGTACGGGCCGTTCGTGATGAACACGCACGACGAGATCGAGCAGGCGATCGACGACTACCGCAGCGGCCGGCTCGCCGCCTGAGCCCGACCGAGGCATGCCCATGTCCACCACCGATCCCGATCTCAACGACAACGCCGCGCGCAGCTGCGCCGCGGCGCCGTCCCTGCAGCGCATTGCGGCGCGCGAAAGCGTGCTCGGCGAGGGCATGAAGATCCGCCGGCTGCTGCCGAATCAGCACCGACGCACGGTCGGGGCCTGGTGTTTCCTCGATCACTTCGGCCCGCTCGACGTCAGCCGCGGCGACGGCCTGCGCGTCGGACCGCATCCGCATACCGGACTGCAGACCTTCACCTGGCCCATTGCCGGCGAAATCCTGCACCGCGACAGCCTCGGTTACGAACAAGTGATCCGACCGGGCCAGGTCAACCTGATGACCGCCGGGCGTGGCATCTCGCACTCCGAGGAATCGCCTGCCTCGCGCCCGGCGCTGCTGCACGGCGCGCAGCTGTGGATCGCGTTGCCGGACAGCCACCGTCACATCGAACCGGCCTTCGAGCACTATCCGGAAGTGCCCGTCATCGATCGTGCTGGCTTTCGCATCAGCGTGCTCGCCGGTTCGGCCTTCGGCGAGCGTTCGCCGGTGCGCGTGCACACGCCGCTGCTCGGCCTGGAACTGCTGGGCCAGGGGACGCTGCGGCTGCCGCTGCGTCCGGATTTCGAGCACTGCATTGTCGCCCTCGAAGGCAGCGGCCGCTTCTGCGGCGAAACTCTCGCGAGCGGCGAACTGCTGTACCTGCCGATCGGGCACGACGCCGCCGAGCTGACGACCAATGCGGCGGCGCGCATGCTGCTGCTGGGCGGCACCCCGTTCACCGACGGCTTGCTGATGTGGTGGAACTTCATCGGCCGCGACAAGTCCGACATTGCGCGCTTCACCAGCGATTGGAACCAGGGCCGCGGCTATGGCCAAGTGCGCGGCTACCCGGGTTCACCTCTTGTCGCACCGCTGCCCCCCTGGATGAACAACGGAGAGTGAACCGCATGAAAGAAATCGCCCAGGCCGCGGTCGTGTCCGCCGGCACGAACTACCGGCACGACATCCAGGCCGGGGCACACATGCTGATTGCCGACGAGCCCGCGCATGCGGGCGGTTCCGATGCCGGACCTGCGCCCTACGAGCTGCTGCTCGCCAGCCTGGGCGCCTGCACGGCGATCACGTTACGCATGTACGCCGAGCGCAAGCAGTGGTCGCTGGGTCGGCTGCGCGTCGAACTGCGCCTGCTCAAGAACAAGGAAGGCGAGACGCGCATCGAGCGTCAGCTGTCGACCGACGTCCCACTCGACGACGCGCAGTGGCAGCGCCTGCTGGAAATCGCGGAAAGGACGCCGGTGACGCTGACGCTCAAGTCCGGCGCGCTGATCGAGACACGTCGCGCCTAGCTAATCGTCAATCGCCAGCCGATCGCGACGCAGGCACCGACGGTCAGCACCGCGCGCAGCTGGAAATAGCCCTCGACCGACCCGAGGGTGCGCTCGCGCCAGAAGTCGGCGAGCAGCTGCAGCAGGAACACCGCCATCAACCCAGGCAGCGCGGCGGTCGACGGCAGGATGGCGGCGATCCACGCGAGAATCAGCAGCAGCGACGCCGCGATCAAGCCGATCGTGCCCTCCGGCCCTTCGCAGGCCGGCAGCGCGAAGCCCCAGAACGTGCCGGACATGAAGCTGGCGATCATCGCCACGTAGATGCGCCACGCGTCGTCGACCCATGCTGGAGCCTGGTCCGCGGCCACGCTCAGCCACAACGGACCGGCGAGGAACGGGATCAGTCCCGCGTAACCCAGCAGCGTCACGATGCGCGGCAATTTCATGGCGGTGTTCCAGCGGTAACCTGTTTCCGAGTATACGGGGCCGTCGCGCTCAGCCGAGATGCCCAATAGAAATTCACCGGCTGGGCATAAGTCAGCCTGCGCAGCCCGCTAAAATCCACAAATGATCAGCCTTAATCGCGTGACGCTGCGCCGCGGCGCCCGTACCTTGCTCGAAGATGCGAGCTTTACGCTGTACGCCGGCTGGCACGTCGGCGTCATCGGCCGCAACGGCACCGGCAAGTCGTCGCTGTTTGCCGCGCTCCTGGGCGACCTGCACGCTGATCGCGGCGACATCAGCGTGCCGCGTCATCTGACCATCGCGAGCGTGGCGCAGGAAACTCCGGCGCTGCCGGTCGCGGCGATCGAGTACGCCCTCGACGGCGACGCCGAGTTGCGCGATGTCGAGCGCAAGCTGGCCTTGGCTGAAGCGGAGCACGACGCGCTGAAGATCGGCGTGCTGCACGAACGCCTGAACGCCATCGGCGGTTATGCGGCCCGCGCCCGCGCCGGACGGCTGCTGCACGGCCTTGGTTTCTCGGCGGAACAACAGGATCACGCCGTCTCCAGCTTCTCCGGCGGCTGGCGCATGCGCCTGAACCTGGCACGGGCGCTGATGTGCCGGTCGGATCTGCTGCTGCTCGACGAGCCGACCAATCACCTTGATCTCGATACCGTGATCTGGCTGCAGTCCTGGTTGGCAAGCTATCCGGGCACCCTGCTGGTCATCTCGCACGACCGCGAATTTCTCGATGCGGTCACCGATCACACTCTGCACCTGGAGCAGACGAAAGCGACGCTCTACACCGGCAACTACTCGCAATTCGAGGTGCAGCGCGCCGAGCAGCTTCGCCTGCAGGCGGCCGCGTACACGCAGCAGCAGGCGCGCATCGCGCACCTGGACAGCTTCATTCGTCGCTTCAAGGCCAAGGCCAGCAAGGCGCGCCAGGCGCAGAGCCGCGTCAAGGCGCTGGAGCGCATGGAACTGGTCGCGCCTGCGCACTGGGATTCGGAGTTCTCGTTCGAGTTTCCAGAGCCGGACAAGCTGCCGTCGCCGCTGCTGCGCTTCGACAAGGTGGCGGCCGGCTATCCACAGCGCACCGTTCTGAACAATCTACGGCTGCTGATCGCACCAGGCGAGCGCATTGGCCTGCTTGGCGCCAACGGCGCCGGCAAGTCCACGCTCGTCCGCACCTTGGCCGGGGAACTGCCGGCGCTGTCCGGCCAGATCGTGCGCTCGCCGGATCTGCGTATCGGCTATTTCGCGCAGCACCAGCTCGAGCAGCTCGACTTACAGGCCTCGCCGCTACTGCACCTGCGCCGCATCAGCCCGCAGGCGACCGAACAGCAATTGCGCGACTTCCTCGGCGGCTTCAACTTCCGCGGAGATCGTGCCTATGAAGCGGTCGCCCCGTTCTCGGGTGGCGAAAAGGCGCGCCTCGCGCTGGCCATGGTCGTCTGGCAGCGCCCAAACCTGCTGCTGCTCGACGAGCCCACCAATCATCTCGATCTGGACATGCGCCACGCGCTCGAGACGGCGCTGGCCGAATACCCGGGCGCGGTCGTGCTCGTCTCGCACGACCGTCATTTGCTCAACGCCACCTGCGACGACTTCTGGCTCGTCAGCGGCGGCAGCTGTGCGCCCTTCGACGGCACGCTCGAAGATTACGCGCGCTGGCTCGGCCGTCGCGACGCGGCGGCGGCGCCTGCGCCCAAGTCACTGGACGGCACGAAGGAGCAACGGCGCAGCTCGGCCGAGCAGCGCGAACGGCTGCGACCGCTGCGCGACGCGGTGAAGAAACTCGACGCACAGATGTCCAAACTACAGCAGCGACTGAACGAGATCGACGCGCGGCTTGCCGATCCGGCGCTTTACGAGCGCACCGCGAGCGCGGAAATCAGTCAGCTGACTCGCGAGCAGACCGATCTCCGCACCCAGCTCGCGGACACCGAAGAACGTTGGCTGGCAGCGGCCGGAGAACTCGAAAGCTTTCAGGCCTGAGTGCCGGTCTTCAGCGGCCGATGCAGGCGGAAAGCTTCGACCGAGCTGGGCGCGCTGCGCAGTACGTGTACCGGCCGCACGCGGCGGTGCAGGCGATAGATTTCTCGCACCCAGGCCACCGCCGGACGCGCTTCCCATGTGCTCAGCAGGGACGCCATCGCGTCGCGGTATTCGGCGTCGCAGAACACCGGGTGCTCGTCGGGGCACACCAGCGGCGCGAGCCGGGCGGCAGCCGTGACGTCCGCGACGCTCAACTGATTGCCTACCAGGTAGAAACGGCCGCTGTCGACCATGTGATCGAGCTCGTTGAGTGCGCGTTCTACCACCTTGCGTGAGTGCTCGACGAGCGTTGGCGTCAGGCCGAGGCCGCGCTGGAACACGCGGCGCAGCATCGGAAACGCCGCGTGCATCAACCCGGCATGGACGCGCCCGGCGTCGAGCAGCCACAGGCGCCGCACCAGGTCTGGATCTTCGAGCAGGCGCGCATACATGCAGCGCACGACGTGTGGGCCGATGTGGTCCATGCGCGCTTCGAAACGCATCGCCTGCTGGCGCAGTTCCGCGTCCTGCGGTATCAGCACGAATGGCGCGCGGTGGCGTTCGAGCCATTCGAGGATCTGCGTGCTGTCCTCGACGTACTCACCGCCAGCCTCCAGCGTTGGAATCGACACGCCCAGACTCCCGGAGATGCGCAGGCGGTCTGCATGGTGCAGAAACGGAGTGAGACGACGCTCCTGGTAGTGCAAACCCGCTGCGTCCAGCGCCCAGCGGATCTTCTCGCTGGATTGCGATGCCGCGAATGTGTACAGCGTTAGTGTTGGAACGGTCATCGCGATCTCCCCTGGGCGCTCGGACTACCCTAGTCGATGAAAATGACAAGCAAACGGCGGGCCATCTGTCCGTCTACGGCGGAAGACGAAGCTTAACCCGAGCTATACGAACGGCAGATGAACCAGCAGCGATCGTGCCCGCCACGGCCGGTGCCATTTTCCGGTCTCCAGCGCTGACTCCCAGGACACTCGCATGAGGAAGGGCTTGGCGCCGCACGCTCCGACCGCCGGCACAAGCGCGTGCTGGTCAAGATCATTGGAGAATAGAAACGTCGCGCTCAGCGGCTTTTCGCATTCTTGAACACGCCGTCGACATAGAGCCAGACGCCGCTCTCGCGAACGAATCGGCTGGTTTCGTGCAGACGCACGGCGCTCTGGCCGCCGACACGGTACCGCGCCACGAATTCGACGGTGCCCTCGTCCGTCTCCGCGATGTCCGTCCGCAGAACGCGCAAACCGAGCCATCGGGTACGCGAATCGCCGAGATCAAAGTCGATTCCTTTCGGCCGGGTCCGCGGATGCCAGGTCGCAAGAAGATAGTCCTTCAAACCCAGAACGAAGGCCGCGTAGCGCGAACGCATCAGGGCCGCTGGGTTCGGCGCCGCTGCGCCGCGATGCAACGGACCGCAACAGTCACCGTAAAGCTCGCCCGACTCGCAGGGACAGAGATCCTTGTCTGCTACCTTCGCAGTCACTCGTCCCCCTCAAAGGGCGCGCAGGCTCTGCCACAGACAGAGCACTCCGACGACGAGCAGTAAAATGAATGTCAGCAGCGTCCCGTAGAAACGGCCGAATTTCCATTTTTCGGAGTACGACAGCGCGACGCCATGCAGAATGCGCGCGGCTAGCAGCGTTGCGCCGATCGCGTGCAGAGCCCACCCCTGCAAGCCGCCGAGCTCCAGCATCGCCATCATCGCCAGGATCAGGGGTACGTACTCGGCAAAATTGCCGTGCCCCCGGATACGGCGCAACAAGACCGCGTCTTCGCCATGCCCAAGGCTGACACCGTGGCCACGTTGTTGCACGACGCGAATGCTCAATGCAAGAAACCAGATCGCCAGAATTCCAGCGTAAAACGGTGTAACGACCATCCCCGAGTCTCCGATTGCCTCCAATGGCTAGCCTAACAGCGCAACGCGCCTTCTGGGGAAAGACGCACAAACGAAAAACCCCGAAGCTTTCGCTTCGGGGTTCTGCGTATTTAAGACCCTGGCAGTGTCCTACTTTCACATGGGCAAGCCCACACTATCATCGGCGCTGAGTCGTTTCACTTCCGTGTTCGGGATGGGAACGGGTGGTTCCAACTCGCTATGGCCGCCAGGGAAACTGGCTGGTGAGCCGCTTGCGCGTCTCACCGAATTTGGTTTGTAGTGAACACCGAAGACACTCAATGCCTTCAGAACTTAACGTCGAAAATGCTTGAGCGTTATATGGTCAAGCCACACGAGCAATTAGTACACGTTAGCTACGTGCATTACTGCACTTCCACATCGTGCCTATCAACCTTGTGGTCTACAAGGGCTCTTTAGGGGACTTAAGTCCCGCGAGATCTCATCTTGAGGTGGGCTTCCCGCTTAGATGCTTTCAGCGGTTATCCCGTCCGTACATAGCTACCCAGCGATGCCACTGGCGTGACAACTGGAACACCAGAGGTACGTTCCACCCGGTCCTCTCGTACTAAGGTGAACTCCCCTCAAATCTCGAACGCCCACGGCAGATAGGGACCGAACTGTCTCACGACGTTCTGAACCCAGCTCGCGTACCTCTTTAACCGGCGAACAGCCGGACCCTTGGGACCGACTACAGCCCCAGGATGAGATGAGCCGACATCGAGGTGCCAAACACTGCCGTCGATATGGACTCTTGGGCAGTATCAGCCTGTTATCCCCGGAGTACCTTTTATCCGTTGAGCGATGGCCCTTCCATACAGAACCACCGGATCACTTAGACCTACTTTCGTACCTGCTCGACTTGTTTGTCTCGCAGTCAAGCTAGCTTATGCCTATGCACTCAAGAGCGCGATTTCCGACCGCGCTGAGCTAACCTTCGCACTCCTCCGTTACTCTTTGGGAGGAGACCGCCCCAGTCAAACTACCCGCCATACAATGTCCCTGTCCCGGATGACGGGACGAGGTTAGAACTCCGAGTTTATCAGGGTGGTATTTCAAGGACGCCTCCACGCAAGCTAGCGCCTGCGCTTCAAAGGCTCCCACCTATCCTACACAGACAAACTCAAAATCCAGTGTAAAGTTGTAGTAAAGGTTCACGGGGTCTTTCCGTCTTGCCGCGGGAACACTGCATCGTCACAGCGATTTTAATTTCACTGAGCCTCTGATGGAGACAGTGGGGCTATCGTTACACCATTCGTGCAGGTCGGAACTTACCCGACAAGGAATTTCGCTACCTTAGGACCGTTATAGTTACGGCCGCCGTTTACTGGGGCTTCGATCAAGAGCTTCGCTTTCGCTGACCCCATCAATTAACCTTCCAGCACCGGGCAGGTGTCAGACCCTATACGTCCACTTTCGTGTTTGCAGAGTCCTGTGTTTTTGATAAACAGTCGCAACCCCCTCTTCACTGCGGCCCGCTTGCGCGGGCGTGCCTTCTCCCGAAGTTACGGCACTATTTTGCCGAGTTCCTTCATCAGAGTTGTCTCAAACGCCTGAGGATACTCTCCTCGCCCACCTGTGTCGGTTTCGGGTACGGATTACTTATGCCTGAAGCTTAGAGGTTTTTCTTGGAAGCTGGGTATCAGGTACTTCGTCGCCGAAGCGACTCGTCATCACCTTTCAGAATTGACCCCCCGGATTTACCTAAGGGACCTTCCTACGGGCTTAAACTACCATCCAACAGGTAGCCACCCTAACCTTCTCCGTCACCCCATCGCAGCATAAGCAAGTGCAGGAATATTAACCTGCTTTCCATCGACTACGCCTCTCGGCCTCGCCTTAGGATCCGACTCACCCAGCGCCGATTACCGTTGCGCTGGAACCCTTGGGCTTACGGCGAACGGGTTTTTCACCCGTATTATCGTTACTCATGTCAGCATTCGCACTTCCGATACCTCCAGCAGACCTTACAGTCCACCTTCGCAGGCTTACGGAACGCTCCTCTACCGCGCACACTTGCGTGT
>JBAZXW010000042.1:32500-39949 GCA_041659605.1 Sinimarinibacterium sp.
TTGGTGTTCCTTCCGATATCTACGCATTTCACCGCTACACCGGAAATTCCACCGCCCTCTACCGTACTCTAGCCGCTCAGTCTCGGAAGCAATTCCCAGGTTGAGCCCGGGGATTTCACAACCGACTTGAACAGCCACCTACACACGCTTTACGCCCAGTAAATCCGATTAACGCTTGCACCCTCTGTATTACCGCGGCTGCTGGCACAGAGTTAGCCGGTGCTTATTCTCCAGGTACCGTCAAGGCTTGACGTGTTAGGTCAAGCTTTTTCTTTCCTGGCTAAAGTGCTTTACAACCCGAAGGCCTTCTTCACACACGCGGCATTGCTGGATCAGGCTTGCGCCCATTGTCCAATATTCCCCACTGCTGCCTCCCGTAGGAGTCCGGACCGTGTCTCAGTTCCGGTGTGACTGATCGTCCTCTCAGACCAGTTACTGATCGTTGCCTTGGTGGGCCGTTACCCCGCCAACTAGCTAATCAGACATAGGCTCCTCTCAGAGTGCAAGGCCTTGCGGTCCCCTGCTTTGGTCTTTCGACATCATGCGGTATTACTCCAAGTTTCCCTGGGCTATCCCCCGCTCTGAGGCAGATTCCTATGTGTTCCTCACCCGTCCGCCACTAGATGTATTGCTACACCTCGTTCGACTTGCATGTGTTAGGCATGCCGCCAGCGTTCAATCTGAGCCAGGATCAAACTCTCCACTTTAAGGTGTAAAGCTTTGATCCGAAAGCACTAAGACGTGGCTAAACGTCTTTCGTGCCGAAGAGTTATCTTCGAAGCTCAATATAACTTGGCTACGTTGATACTCTCGTGGTTACGTGACTTCGTCACGCTCACGGGAGCACCCACACAAATCACTTGCTCTTCTTTTTAATGAACTGGCTGAGTTGCTTCGACTTTTTTCGTCGTCGCCGTCAGCGGGGAGGCGAATAATAGGCGAATTTCCAGGTGCGTCAACGACTCTTTTCCACGGAAACATCAACATCATGAATATAAACGTTTTTTAGTTTGTTCTCGGCACTTGCGACGCGAGATACCGCGCTGATTTTGAACATTTCATGACCGTTTTGTGCTTATTTCGTGACCACGCTGCGCTGGCGCGGGGCGTCGACATCGTTTTTCGCCGCCTGAAACGCGAAAGGCAGGGCGCGTGCCCTGCCTTTCGTGCCCTCCGGGTCCTCCGCCCGTCAGCCGGCGGTGGTCAGCGTCACGCGTGCATAGCGGCGCGAGCCGACCTGCAGCAGGTAGGTCTGCCCAGGCGCCAGCAGCAGATTCCGATCTTCGATGCGTTGCTGGTCCACACGCACCGCGCGCTGGTCGATCATGCGCGCTCCCTCGGCGTTGCTGCTGACCAGGCCCGCCTCCTTGAGCAGGCGCGCCACCGGCAGGCCGGCTGACGGCGTAGCGATCCGGACTTCCGGGATGTTGTCCGGCAAGGCGCCTTGGGAGAACTGGGCAATGAATGCGGCGCGCGCCGCCTCGCCGGCCCCTGGACCATGGAAGCGGTCGGCCAACTCCGCCGCCAGCTGCATTTTGATGTCGCGCGGATTGGCTCCGTCCGCGGCGGAGCGGCGCAAGGCAGCGATCTCCGAGAGCGGCCGGAACGACAGCAGATCGTAGTAGCGCCACATCAGCGTGTCGGAAACCGACATGATCTTGCCGAACATGTCATTGGGCGCGTCATTGACGCCGACGTAGTTGCCCAGGCTCTTGGACATCTTCTGTACGCCGTCCAGTCCTTCGAGAATCGGCACGGTCATGATGCACTGCGGGCGCTGGCCGTAAGCCTGCTGCAGATGCCGTCCGACCAGCAGATTGAACTTCTGGTCGGTGCCGCCGAGTTCCACATCCGCCCTGAGGGCTACCGAGTCGTAGCCCTGGAGCAACGGATAGAGGAATTCGTGAATGGCGATCGGTTGCCCGGAGGCGTGCCGCTTCGAGAAGTCATCGCGCTCAAGCATGCGCGCGACGGTGTGCTGTGCCGCAAGCCGGATCATGCCCTCGGCGCCCAGGGCGTCCAGCCAGCGGCTGTTGAACTCGATCGTGGTGCGGTCGGGATCCAGGATCTTGAATACCTGGTCCTCATATGTCTCCGCGTTTTCCTCGACCTGCGCGCGCGTCAGCGGCTTTCGCGTCTCGTTCTTTCCGGTGGGGTCGCCGATCATCCCGGTGAAGTCGCCGATCAGGAAGATCGCCTCGTGCCCAGCCTCCTGGAATGCACGCAGCTTGTTGAGCAGCAGCGTATGTCCCAGATGCAGATCCTTGGCGGTCGGATCGAATCCCGCCTTGATACGCAGGCGGGCGCCCGCCGCACCCGCTTCAGTGATGCGCTTGCGGAACTCGTCGTGGGGGATGATTTCGTCGGTGCCGCGCTCAAGTTCGGCGAATTCGATACTCATGGACACAGGATCAGGATGTGAGTCGCCCCCGGAGAACCACCCAGAAGCTGACGTAGGGCGATAACTACTAGCAGGAAGTACTTGCCAAAGGCGAGGGAACTATGTTTTCGTACGCCTTACCAACGCGTTAATCCATAACGACGATCAGACGCCAGGGTGTGGACCGCATGCTTCTTGCGGCCGTTGATCGTTCTTCGGGTACACGATGAAACTTGATTATAGCCCAGCCGAGCTGGCGCCCCGCCGCTCGGCCCGCAGATCTGTTGTAGTTGCGTCGATGTGCGTCGTGTTGCTGGCCGCAGTCGCCACCCGCGAGGGTGTCGCGAAGCGCCAGAGCGCCCTGCACGCCGAGCAGCTGCCCGCCGAGCTGGCCTCCGCCATTGACGACAGCTCTCCGGCCGAAGCCGCGGAAATGCTGCAGTCCGCGCTCGCGGATCCGCTGCCGGCCCCCCAGGCCAGCGAGTGGGTCGCCCTGACGGTCAAGCCAGGGCAAACCCTGTCGGAGATTTTTGAGGGGCAAGGCCTCGGCTATTCCGAGGCGATCGCCGTGATCCGACTCAGCCGCGACGCCGCACGCCTGAAGTCGCTGCGGACCGGCGACAAGCTGTCCTTGCGCGTCAGTCCCGAGAATCGCCTCGAAGAACTTCGCTTCGAGCTGGATGAAACCGATACCCTGCAAATCCGGCGCACCGCCGACGACCAGCTCGAAGCGATCACGATCGCCGCCGAGCTTGAGGCGCGCCAGACCCAGGCCTCAGGCGTCATCGAGAACTCGCTGTTCCTCGATGGCCAACGCGCGGGACTGTCCAACCGCCTGCTGATGCAGATGGCGGAAATGTTCGGCTACGACATCGACTTCGCTTTGGATCTTCGCCTCGGCGACCACTTCGCGGTGGTCTTCGAAGAGCTGTACAAGAACGGCGAGAAAGTCCGCGACGGCGACATCGTCGCCGCCGAGTTCGTCAACCGCGGTCGCAGCGTGCGCGCCGTCCGTTACGTCGACGCGGACGGCAACGTCGCGTACTACACACCGGAAGGCGAATCGCTGCGCAAGGCGTTCACGCGTACTCCGGTCGACTTCGCCCGCGTCAGCTCCGGATTCAACCTGCGCCGCCGTCATCCGATCCTTAACACGATCCGCGCTCACAAGGGCGTGGACTATGCCGCCGCCTCGGGCACGCCGATCAAGGCCACCGGCGATGGAAGCGTCGAGTTCGTCGGCGTCAAAGGCGGCTATGGACGCGTGATCATTCTCAAGCATGGTTCGGCGTACACGACGCTGTATGCGCACATGTCACGGTACCGTTCCGGCCTGCGAGTCGGCTCGCGCATACGCCAGGGTCAGGTCATTGGCTACGTCGGATCTTCCGGCCTGGCGACTGCCCCTCACCTGCACTACGAGTTCCGCATGAACGGCGTGCACAAGAATCCGATGACGATCGCCCTGCCTCGCGCGAATCCTCTGCCCAGGACCGTTGCCACGCGCTGGCGCGCCGATACCGCCAACGTCGTTGCGCAGCTCGACACCATGTCGGCACGGCAGACGGCGCAGGCCGCGCAATCTTCGCCGGCACCCTGAGGCAGCGGGCCGATGCACGAGCTGTGCATCGGCCTGATGTCCGGAACGAGCATCGACGCGGTCGATGCCGCGCTATGCAGGGTCGATGACGGCCGCATCGACCGGATCGAAGCGACGCATCGGGCCGAGTATCCGCTGGCGCTGCGGCAGCGCCTCGTGGATTTGCAGTTGTCGCCGGATACGCCGATCAGCCTGCGTGAATTCGCGGGCCTCGATCATGCGGTCGCGAAAGCCTTTGCCGACGCGGCTCTCGGTGCAATGCACGCGGGTGGCCGGCGAGCTGCCGAAATCGCCTGCATCGGCTCGCATGGCCAGACGGTCTTCCACGATCCGGTGCGGACCAGCAACAGCATCCAGCTGGGCGACCCCAGCCTGATTGCCGCACGCACCGGCGTCGCGGTCGTTGCCGACTTCCGGCGCGCCGACATCGCCCACGGCGGACAGGGCGCTCCGCTGGTCCCGGCCTTCCACCTCGCGAGCTTTGGCGCGCACGCGCCCTGCGCAGTGCTGAATTTGGGCGGGATCGCCAATTTGACCCTGCTGCCCGAACCCGGAATCGCTTACGGATTCGACACCGGACCGGGAAACGGTCTCCTCGATGCCTGGATCGCGCACCATCAGGGTGCGCGCTACGACCGCGACGGCCAGTGGGCCGCCAGCGGCATGATCGACCAGTCCCTGCTCGATGCCTGCCTGGACGATCCCTATTTCGCGCAGCCACCGCCGAAAAGTACCGGCCGCGATCGATTCAATCTTGAATGGCTGCGGCTGCGCTTCCCACAGTGGGCTTCGCTGCCTCCTGCTGACGTTCAGCGCACTTTGTGCGAAGTGACTACGCAGTCCATTGCCATGCAATTGCGGCGAACTGCGCCGACCCTGCCGCGGGTTCTGGTCTGCGGTGGCGGCGTTCATAACCAGAGATTGATGGCCTCCTTGCGCGAGGCGTTGCCCGGCACCCATGTCGAGTCGACTGTTGCCACCGGGATCGATCCCGACATCGTCGAGGCCGCAGCCTTCGCGTGGCTGGCCTGGCGGCGCATCCGCAAGCTGCCGGGGAATCTGCCGAGCGTCACCGGCGCATCGGCGCCCGTGCTGCTCGGAGGGATCTACGAACCTTAATGCGCATCCTGCGCAAACCGGGGCCATCCTTGGCCCCGACATTCAAAACAAACTAGACGGAAAATGAGTTGCCGCAACCGCAGCTGGTGGTCGCATTTGGATTGCGGATCACGAACTGCGCACCTTCGACACTTTCCTTGTAGTCGATCTCGGCGCCCTGCAGGTATTGAAGGCTCATCGGATCGACCAGCAGGGTGACCCCGCTGCGGACGACACGCTCATCGTCGTCCTCGGCCTGTTTCTCGAACTTGAATCCGTACTGGAAGCCCGAGCACCCGCCGCCGGTGACAAATACCCGCAGCATCTGCTCGGAATCGTCTTCCTCCTGCAGCAGCGCATACACCTTATCGGCTGCCGCCTGCGTGAAGATGACCATCTCTTCGGTGTTCATGTCGCCGCTCGCGTTCACCCGTTGACTACGCCTTTGACCCGGCGCGCCTCGCTGAGTTCGTCGGTCGTGCTTTCGGCGGAACTCTTGCCGGCATTGGCAAAGTTCTCTGTGCCGCTTCCGGCGACGTCGTGCACCATCTGCCCGTTGACCTGCGCCCCGCCTTCCATCTCGATGACACGGTAGTAGACGTTGCCGGTCACACGGGCCTTGGCGGCCAGAGTCAGCTTCTGCGACGCATGCACGTCGCCGACGACAGCCCCGTTCAGCACGACGTTCGGCACCCGCACATCGCCTTCGATCGCACCGTGCTCGCTCACCGACAGGGCCGCAGCCTTGTCCGACGACGCGATGACCTTGCCTTTGATCTTGCCGTCGACATGCAGCCCGCCGGTGAATCGGACATCCCCCAGAATCTCGGTCTGCCGACCGATCAGGGTATCGACGCCGACCGTCGCTGTGGTTCCGCTCTTCTTGCTGCTGCCGAACATGCTAAGTACCTCCGTTGAAGACGCGTCCCCAGTCGAATGACTCCTCGACGCGCGGCATTCCGTTGCCGTCCGGAATCAGGGTCACAACGACGCGAGCGGGCTCGAATCCCTGCGGTAAATGAATTTCGCCGGAAAATTCCTCGAAATACTTCAGTGAAAATAGCAGATTTGATGCCGGGTCATCGCTGGAAAGTTTTGCCCATGGCAATCTGGCCTCGCTGCCGCCCTGCTGTCCGACCAGTTCCAGCTCGATACGGCCGCCGACGCGCTTGTCGTGACGGACCGACTGGATCAGCACCAGTTCATAGTGGATCGTGGTCCCGTCGGCCGTCGGCGCCAGCTTGAACTCGTAGACGCGCACGCCGGCGCGCGATTGCTCAGGCGCGACGATGCCCCGATAAAACGCCAGCTGCTCGCGCAGATCGGAGGCCTCGGCCTGCAGCTGCGTCAGCGATTCGCGCACGGCCGTGCAAGCCTGCCCGTCGATTTCCTGGGAGCGCTGGACATACACCGACTGCTCTTCCAGGCGTTTGACCGCGTCTCGCGCCGCCCGCAGGTCGCGCGTCAGCTCGCGGCGCTCGTCGCGCAGCTGCTCGACCTCCAGCTGCGCGCTCTCGAAATCGCTGACGGTCGACGCGCGCGTGTACGCGTACAGGGCCCAGGCCGCCACCGCCAACGCGAAGCTGCCGCCGCCGATCAGCGCCGGCTTGAGCCACGGCCGATGCCGCGTGATGACGATCCGGTGCTTCATCCGGGAATTCAGGGCGTCAGCGGCGGCGCGTCCAGCGCAAGCGCTTCGTCCAATCCGAACATCAGGTTGAAGTTTTGCACGGCCTGACCGGAGGCGCCCTTGACCAGGTTGTCGATGACGCTGAGCACAATCGCGTGCGCGCCGTCCGGCGACTTGTGCACCGCCAGGCGGCAGACATTGGACGCGCGCACGCTGCGCGTTTCCGGATGCTCGCCGGCCGGCATCACATCGACGAAGGGTTCTTGCGTGTAGCGCCGCTCGAACAGGGCCTGAAGGTCGGCGTCGCGATCGCGCAGCCGTGCGTACAAGGTCGCGTGAATGCCGCGGATCATCGGCACCAGGTGCGGAACGAAAGTCACGCCGACCGGCTCGTCCGTCATGCGCTGCAAGCCCTGCGCGATCTCCGGCCAGTGCCGGTGCCCGCCAACGCCATAGGCCTTGAAGGAGTCGCTCGCTTCGCAGAACATCGAGCCGATCTTGGCCTCGCGCCCGGCGCCGCTGACGCCGGACTTGCAGTCCGCAATCAGGCCGTCGACATGCACGACACCCGCTTCGAGCAGGGGCAGCAAACCCAGCTGCACCGAAGTCGGGTAGCAGCCGGGATTGCCGACCACGCGGGCCTTCGCGATCTCGGCGCGATTGACCTCCGGCAATCCGTACACCGCCTCCGCGAGCAGCGCGGGGCAGCCGTGCGCCTGACCGTACCAGCGCTTGAACTCC
>JBAZXW010000043.1:0-39825 GCA_041659605.1 Sinimarinibacterium sp.
GCATTCCGGAAACAGCGTAGGTTGCTTGCGGCCCTCTCCCTCAACAAATCTCGGCATCGCCAGCTCCGTCATTTGCACGACGAAACATCAGCAAGCATCAGGCCACGTTTTCACACAGTCTCTGCCATCTGCAGTCGCTGACAAGCGATAGTCGGTAGTCCCTTCGACGCTCGC
Organism: Sinimarinibacterium sp.; assembly: GCA_041659605.1. Taxonomy (GTDB): domain Bacteria; phylum Pseudomonadota; class Gammaproteobacteria; order Nevskiales; family Nevskiaceae; genus Solimonas. The sequence goes on from JBAZXW010000043.1 coordinate 175, forward strand.
AAGCGGTCTATCGGCCAAGCATTGAGGACGGCGCAAAGCGGACACTCAAAACCGTCAATACTCGCGATAGCCGAAGGTTCTCTGAGGCGTGGCTACCGGCGTGTGAACTGTCGTCGCATAGAATTTTGCTGGTCGAGTGCCTGTGCAATGCGCCGTCGTGAACATCTGCTGCTGAGTGCGCAAAAGGGCCGCCCCGAAAGGCGGCCCAAATAATGATCAACCGTGTCCACGGCCTGGGCCGTGGTCGATCTAGTCGTCCAATTCGACGCGAACTGCAACAATCGCGGCACCGTCAACGGTGCCCTTGACCTCACACTCCGCCCCGCTGCGGTCGCTGGAGAAGAACGTCGCTTCGTCGATGGACTCGTCTCCGGACTCGAACGTGGTCGTTGCGTCGACAGTGACCGAATAGCCGTTCAGGCTGAAGGTCTTGTTGGCGGCATCGAAGTCCGCGATCAACCCCTTGACCTCAGTGAGCTCCGGGTCGCCATCACTGCCGCCGTCGCCCGAGTCCTCGTCTTCAAGTTCGATCTTGACTGCCAATGTACGGCCATCGAGCTGCTGCGTGCTATCGAACTTCACCTCGACAAAATCTCCGTCCTGAATTTCCTGCAACGTCGCTGCTTGATCGTCGCTCTCGATCACGGTGCTTTCAGTCACGTAGAAATTGCTGTCGCCGACCGAGAACGTGCCTGCGGTCGAATCAAGATTGGAGATCGCACCCTTGACCTCGCCATCGGCACTGCCCAGGCCGCCATCCTCGTGCTTCACCTCGACCTTTTCGGCGTGAAACAGGCTGACGTCAACTGCGTCGAACTGTCCTTCAACCTCAACCCGGGCCCCATCAACGAGAGTGCCCTCCACTGAGGCATCGCTGTAATCGATGGTATAGCCGAGCAACGAGAAGGTCTGTGCAGCCGAATCAAGCGCAGAGACCGGGCCCTCCAGCTCACCTTCTCCCTCGGGCTCGCCCTCGACGTCGTCGTCAACCTCGACTTTCGATGCGGTGAGTGTATTGCCGTTGAGCTGCCCCTCCACCTCTACCTCGACGCCATCGGCGAGAACACCTTCAACCTGGGCCGTGCTGTAGTCGACGAGCTGGTCGCCGATCCGGAAGGTCGTCGCGACCGCGTCGAGCGACGACACAATTCCCCGGAGCTCCACCTCGTCATAGTCGTCATCGGAGGCGTCAAGACGTTTGCGTTCGATGCGCGTCGCCAGCAGGGTGTCGTCCGCCTGCCGCTCCCCGGAAACCTCGACGTAATCACCAGCCGCCAGATCAGCCAGAGTCAGCGAGCTGTAGCTGTCATCTGCGTTCTCCTCGACGATCGTCGTCAGGGCATCGGTCTTAACAACCTGTGACAGGAGCTGCAGAGTTCCGGTGCTGATATCCACACCGCTCACAACACCCTTGATTTCGACATGGATGTCCACGTTCTTGACGGTAATCGTGCCGCTCGCTTTGGCAGACGTCGAAACCACATCGGCCGTGATCAGATCGCCTGGCTGAACGTCTCCGGATGCAGCAGGTTTTCCGTTCTGCGTGACGGCCCCCTCGACGATGAGCGTCTTTCCGCCAAATGTCGGCGCGTCCGACTGGCCGCCCACGATACCGATCGCGCTTTTTCCTGTAGGTACTTCTGCGGATCCACCGCCTCCGCCCCCGCCACCACATGCTGAAAGTGCCAATGCAACAAGAAATACAGTCCCTGTAAATCTCTTCGTCATCGTTATGCTCGTATAGAGGGGGGGTACCGCACTCGGGACAGTAGGAAGTGCCGCCTTTCTGGCTGCTGAATGCTGGATGAACGGCCTGCTTCCGGCGATGAGTGGCGGTTGCGTTGCCGAAGGCGGGAAAGGAGGCGTTCGCGGAAAGCTGCGGCGCCCGCAGAATCGGGGAGGCGGCGCAACCAGAACCGGGCGCGCGCATTGGCCGAACCGGTGTCGTCGCCAGCCTTGACCTGAATCAACGAACGCCCGGCGCCTGTGCGTCGATACTCCGACCTTGATCCGTTGGAGTTCGACCATGCGCATTTCAGCCACCGTGTTCCTGCTTGCGCTCTGTTCGACCGCTGTTCCGGCGGCGCCTGTGTCCTGGCAGCCACTGCCGTCGGTGGCCCCAGCCCCCGCCAACAACCCGACGACACCGGCCAAGGTCGAGCTCGGCAAGATGCTTTACTTCGATCCGCGCCTGTCGTCGACCGGGACGGTGTCGTGCTTCTCGTGCCACAACGTGATGGAGGGCGGCGACGATCACCGTCCGACGTCCATTGGCGTGCACGGCCAGCTCGGGGGGCGCAACGCGCCGACGGTGTGGAACGCCGCCTTCCATTCCGTGCAGTTCTGGGATGGCCGCGCTGCGTCGCTGGAAGAGCAGGCGAAGGGGCCAATCGTCAACCCGATCGAGATGGGCATGCCCGGGCTCGGGCTGGCGGTCGAGCGTATCCAGCGTCTTCCGGGCTACCGCAGCCACTTTGACCAGGCCTTCGGCAAGAACACGCCGATCGACGCGGATTCGATTGCCAAGGCTATCGCAGCCTACGAGCGCACGCTGATCACTCCGGACAGCCCCTACGATCGCTTCGCCAAGGGCGACAAGAATGCGCTGACGGCGCAGCAGCAGCGGGGCCTTCAGGCGTTCGCTGATGTCGGTTGCGTCGCGTGCCATTCCGGTCCCAACTTCAGCGGACCTGCGATGCCGGTCGGCACGGGCTTCTTCATGAAGTTTCCGACCTATCCCGACAGTCCCTATGTCGCTCAGTACCGATTGCTCGACGACGGCGGCAAGGCGGTTCAGACCGGCAAGGAGGCCGACCAGAATGTCTGGCGCGTGCCGACTTTGCGCAATCTCGTCTACACCGCGCCGTATTTTCACAACGGTTCGGCCAAGACGATCCCGGAGGCAGTTCGGGTGATGGCGGCGACGCAGCTCAACAAGTCGCTGACCGATGAGCAGGTCGGCGATATCACTGCATTTCTCGAAGTGTTGACGGGCCCGTTTCCGCAGCAGTCGATGCCGCGGCTGCCGCCGACGCCGGGCGACATGCTGGAATGAACAGGCGCGCGGTCCGAACGGGCGGTCACCTGATTGATATGCGTCAAGGCGCCAGCCTCAACGCCCGGCGATAGTCACTGGCAGGCCGTCACCCTGAGTGCAGCGCGGACCGCGCAGCGCGTGACGGGAAGACGTCGCCCACCTTGAGTCGGGGTCGAATCCCATGTCAGCCGGATGGCTTGCCATCGTCGTGTTCGCCGCCATCACCGCCCAAGCGGTGTTGCTGGCCGGATGGGCGCTGGCCCGACGATGGTTGCAGCGGCGTGGCGCCAACGCCCAAGGGTCGGACAGCGGGCCGGCCTGGCAGGGATGGCGGCGCTTCCGCGTCGCGCGCACAAACGCTGAAGACGCCGCGGGAACCATCCGCTCGTTCTATCTGCAGCCGGTCGATGGCCAACCGCTGCCACCGTTTCGCGCCGGGCAGTATCTGACGATCCAGCTTGGTGACAAGAGCAGCGATATGCGCGGCGCACCGATAGCGCAACCGATCGTTCGGTGCTATTCCCTGTCCGACGTTCCGTGCCCCGAGCACTACCGGATCAGTGTCAAACGGGTCGCGACCAGATCCGGGCAACCTGCGGGAAAGGCTTCCCGCTATCTGCACGAACGCATCCGCGAAGGTGACGAGGTGTCGCTGCGGGCTCCTTCCGGCCATTTCGTCGTCGATCTCCAAGACCATCGCCCACCCGTGCTGGTCGGTGCGGGTGTCGGCATCACGCCGATCTGGTCGATGCTGAAGATGCTGTTGAGCGACGCGCCAAAGCGGGAGGTGTGGTTCGTCTACGGCGCACGCAGCGGCAGGGAGCATCCATTCCGATCGGAGCTCGCCGAGCTTCGTGCGGCGCATCCGGGCCTGCACGCGGTTGTCGCCTACAGTCGGCCTGATACTGAGGACCGAGCCGACGTCGACTACCGGGCCAAGGGGCATGTCGACATTGATCTCCTCAAGCGGCTGCTTCCAGACCAGCACCTACCATTCTACGTGTGCGGACCGGGCGCCCTGATGGAATCCCTCATGCCGGCGTTGCGGGCATGGGGCGTCCCGGAGGCGCTGATCCATTACGAAGCCTTCGGTCCGGCGTCGCTCTCGGCAGCGCCCGAGGCCATTGCGGACACGAGTACGCACCTGGTGACGTTCTCGAAGTCGCAGCGCACCGTGTCGTGGACCACGACTGACCGCTCGCTGCTCGACTTAGCGGAGCGCAACGGCATCGACATGCCGTCGGGCTGCCGGGCGGGCAGTTGCGGCAGCTGCCAGACACCGGTCGAGACGGGCATCGTGTCCTATCGACAGTCGCCTGAATATCCGGTCGAAACGGGCTGCTGTCTGCCGTGCGTCAGCCGTCCGGCGTCCGATCTGGTGCTCGGAGCGTAGCGGTGGACCGGAGCTTGCTCAGGAAGGAAGTGCTGCCACTGCTGGTGCTGTTCGTCGGCCTGATGGCTGCCACCGCCGTGATCGACGCGCTGCTGCACGCGGCTGGCCTGGCCTGGATTGGCCGCTACGTGGGCATTCCTGGCACGCTGCTGATCCTAGGTTCTCTGGGCTACTCCCTGCGGAAGCGCAAGCACATCCATCGCGGCCAGCCGCGCGCGTGGCTGCGCGCGCATGAGGTGATGGCCTGGACCGGTTCGTTGCTGGTGCTGGTGCATGCGGGCATTCACTTCAACGCCCTGCTGCCCTGGCTGGCGCTGGCGGCGATGGTCGTCAATGTCCTGAGCGGCCTGATCGGCAAGTTCCTGCTGGGCCGCTCAGGTCGTCACCTGGCTTCGAAACGTGCCCACCTGTCGCAACAGGGACTCGCGGCGTCCGAGGTCGAGTCGCGCGTATTCTGGGATGAGACTGCGCTCGAAATGATGCGCCAGTGGCGCACCGTGCACTTTCCCATCGCGCTGGCCTTCGGCGTGCTCGCGCTCGGACACATCGTCAGCATCTTCCTCTTCTGGGGATGGCACTGATGGCACGCATCCTGTTCTGGGTCGTCGTTGCGAATCTGCTGGCCATACTCGCGCTGGTTCTGTGGCTACCGGAGCCGATGCTGTCTCCGGGGGCGCTGATGAAAGCCCACACCGAGCTGGCAGGTGACTGCTTTGCCTGCCATCAGCCGCTGTTTGGCAGCACGTCGCAGAAGTGCACGCGTTGCCACGAGCCGGATCGCATCGGCCTGTTCACGACGACTGGCGCACCGATCGAAGGCAAGCCGGTGGGCTTTCACCAGGAGCTGATCGACCAGGACTGCATGGCCTGCCACATCGATCATGCCGGGCCCGACGCCCGGCGGGCAATGGGCAGCTTTTCGCATCAACTGCTCAAGCCGCAGACCCGCGAGCAATGTGGCAGCTGCCACGGCAAGCCCGATGACAGCCTACATCGCGGCGCGCGCGACACCTGCAGCGCCTGCCATTCCACGAAGGCGTGGAAACCCGCGACCTTCGAGCACGACCGGTACTTCCTGCTCGACCGTGATCACGACGTCGCCTGCGACACCTGCCACATCAAGGACAGTTACCAGACGTACAGCTGCTATGGCTGCCACGAACATACGCCGACTGGCATACGGGCGGAGCATCAGGAAGAAGGCATTCGAGACTTCGAGGACTGCGTGGAGTGCCACCGCAGTGCGGATGAGCCCGAGGAACACGGACGAGGCGGTCGTGGCGACGAAGGCGACGACTAGCCGCACCATGGAGATTGCTCATGAGTGAACTGAAGTCTTATCAGGTCTGGGACGCACCGACGCGGTGGTTCCACTGGATCAATCTGTTGTGCGTCCTGGGACTGGCCGGCGTCGGGCTGGTGATTCTCAATGGCGGCACACTCGGAATCACCAATCCCGGCAAGATCGCGCTCAAGACGGTGCACGTCTGGATCGGCTACGTATTCGTTGCAAATCTGTGCTGGCGCCTGGTTTGGGCGTTCCTCGGCAATCGCTACGCCCGCTGGCGCGCAGTGCTGCCCGCAGGCAGTGTACTGGACCGCGTTACAGGGCTACCTGTCCGCCGTGCGCTCGGGAGAGCCCCAGCATTACCTCGGTCACAATCCGCTGGGCCGCATCAGCGTGACCATCCTGCTATTGCTGCTGGTCGCTCAGGCCGTGACCGGCCTGTTCCTGGCGGGCACCGATCTGTTCTACCCGCCGCTTGGAGCCTGGGTGGCGAAGTGGATCGCCGCACCGGGGACCGAGCCGTCGACGCTCGTGCCTTACGCGAAGGAGATGTACGATGCTGCCGCGTACGAAAGCATGCGCGCGTTTCGCAAGCCGTTTGCGACGCTGCACGTCTACAGTTTCTACGCGCTGTGCGTACTCGTCCCCATTCACGTCACTGCGGTCGTGATTGCCGAGCTGCGGGCGGGCGGCACGCTGGTGTCGGCGATGCTGACCGGCCGCAAGGTACTGGATCGCAAGCCCGTGGACGAATAGGGTCGGAGTCTCCTTGCCATGCGCCATCGCATTTCTGACGACCTCCCGATTGACCCTGACACGGGCGCTGGCCTGACCTCGGTGCAGGCCGCGACGCAGCGGGCCGCCTGCGGACCCAACAACGTCATCGAAGCGGCCGAAGGCGGATGGCGCGACGTGATGCGCGACACGTCGCGCGACCCGATGATCTGGTTTCTCGTCGGCACGGCAGCTCTCTTCGGGTTGCTCGGCGACTACGTGGAGTCGGCAGTACTCGGCCTCGCGTTGTTGCCGATTCTGGGGATGGACGCATGGCTGCACCGCCGCACGCGGGCCAGCACGGCGGGACTGTCCAGCCGCCTGGCGACGCACACGCGCGTCATTCGCGACGGTGTACCAACAAAGCTGGCGACCGTCGATCTGGTTCCCGGTGACCTGGCGATCGTGTCCGCGTCAGAGTACCTGCCAGCGGACGGCATCATCCTGGCCGGCGATGCCCTGCAGATCGATGCGTCCGCGCTGACCGGTGAGTCACTGCCTCAGCGGAAAGTTGCGTTCGCAGCGTCCGCCGACGACAAGCGTACAGAGATCGACGACGCCTGCTGGGGCGCAGCCGGCACGCGGCTGCTGACGGGTGAACTGCGACTGCGCGTGATTCATACCGGCGCACGCACCCTGTACGGCGAGATCGCGCGCCTGGCCCAGGCGGGCCCGCGCGAGCGCACCCCGTTGCAGCAAGCGATCGCGGCGCTGGTCAATGCACTGATCGTCGGCGCCGGCGTTTTGTGCATCGTGCTCGCGCTGACCCGATATCTGCAGGGGCACGGCCTGATCGACGCTCTGCTCAGCGCCGTGACGCTCGCGGTCGCGGCGTTGCCTGAGGAATTTCCGGTTGTGTTCACCGTCTTTCTCGGCGTCGGCGTGTTCCGCCTTGCCCGCCGCAAGGCGCTCGTGCGACGTGCTGTCGTTGTCGAGAACATTGGTCGCGTGACCGCGATCTGCTCGGACAAGACCGGAACGCTGACCGAAGGCCGCCTCCGCCTTCAGCATGTTCTTCCCGCACGGGCAATGTCTGACGCGTCTCTACTCGCGATTGCCGCTCGCGCGAGCCGCCAGGAGAGCAGCGACCCCCTGGACAGGGCCGTGCTCGACGTTGCCGGCCCGACTGACGGTGCCAGGCTCGCGACGTTCCCGTTCAACGAGAAGAGCCGCCGCGAGGTTGCGGTCTTCAGCGCGGCCCAAGGAGGTTATGTCGCGTTCGCCAAGGGGGCGCCCGAGACCATTCTGGCGATGACGCGTTGCGACGAGCCGCTGCGGCGAGATTGGCTGGATCGCGCCGCCACGCTGGCAGCGAGCGGTCACAAGGTGATCGCCTGCGCAAGCCGGCCGCTTCACGAGTGGCCGGGTGGAGAACCGGATCGTGAATTCGAGGTCGCAGGACTGCTGGCATTCGAAGATCCGATTCGTCCCGGAGTGGCAGAGGCGGTGGCCGAGGCGCAGCGAGCCGGAATTCGCATTCTGATGGTCACCGGCGATCACCCGCTGACCGCGCGGGCGATTGCCGGCGACGCCGGTCTCGGCGCCGGTTCACCGATGGTCATCGACGGTGCGGATCTGGAAACGCGCATGGCGCGTCTCGGTGCCGCCGCGCTTGACGGCGTCGACGTCGTCGCCCGCTGCCTGCCGATGCAAAAACTCGACATCGTCCGCAGCCTGAAGGCACGCGGCGAGATCGTCGCTGTCACGGGAGATGGCGTCAACGACGTGCCTGCCCTGCAAGGTGCGGACATCGGCATCGCCATGGGCGAGCGCGGCACTCGTCCGGCACGCGAGGTTGCGCCGATCGTACTGCTGGACGACAACTTCCGAACGGTGATCGGGGCGATTGCCGAAGGAAGGCAGCTGTTCGAAAGCCTCAGGCTCAGCTTCGCTTACCTGCTGATCATTCACCTGCCGCTGGTGCTGACGGCGGCTTTTGTCCCGCTGGCCGGATATCCGCTGCTGTATCTGCCGCTTCACATTGTCTGGCTGGAGCTGATCATCCATCCGACAGCCATCCTCGTCTTCCAACAATTGCCTGCGGGCCATGTCCTCGGGCCCGTAGATCGCGTGGCCCGTCACAGATTCTTCACCCGACGCGAATGGGCCGTCATCGGACTTTGCGGCGCATTGCTGACGGCACTGGTCGCGGCTGCCTATGCGTACGGTCTCGGACCGGAGCAGAACGCCGGCCATGCCCGCTCCATGGCGATGCTCACCTTGATCATCGCCAGCGCAGTGACGACCCTGAGCCTGACCGGGTTCAGGTCGATAGCGGCGTGGACAGCTGCAGCTGCGACCGTCGCTTCCGCGGCGCTGGTCATTCCAATCGGGAGCGTCGCGAGCCTGTTCCATATGCAGATTCTGCACGGCGATGATTGGTTGGTCGCCATTGCCGGTGGACTGGCCGTCGGCAGCTTGGCCACCCTGTTTTCCCGAGCGCGGGGCGGGGCGACCATTCATGCCCATTCGCAGTCGCGCGATGCCGTCTCACAGGAGGACTTGCCGTCATGACCGCATACCGTCTCATCCTGGTGGTTGTGAATCCTTCGTTGCAGCGGACGCCCGCGGTGCTGAGAGCTGCCGAGATCGCCCATGCAAGCGGAGCTGCATTGCACATGCTTGCATTCGACGACCCTCCCGGCATCGATGCAGCGCTCTTCGTACCCGGCGAGGTGGCGGCAATAGCGCGCAAGACCTACGAGGCCGAGCGCGCCCGCGACCTGAACGAAATCGCCCGCATTCCCCGCGAGCTCGGAATCAAGGTCGACACCCAGATCGTCCGAGGACGCCAAACGGATCGCCAGCTGGCGTCGGCCGTCGCCGCCCTTTCCCCGGATCTGGTAATCAGGGATGTACACCGCGAGCAAGCGATCCGCCGCGTCATCCTCGGTTCCCGGGATTGGGCCTTCATTGCGGTGTGCCCCAGCCCGCTCTTGCTGGTGCACGACGTGCCGATACACAAGCCGCGCCGCGTCCTGGCTGCGATCGATCCGGTCCACGACCGCAACACCAAGGGACGACTCAACGAGCGTATCGTCGAAACCGCCGTGGGTCTGGCGATCCAATGCGATGCCGAAGTGCATCTGATTCACGTCTTCGAAGGCCTGTCGGGCCGAGCAGCGCACGCTGCCGCCTATTCCCACATCGCCTTCGAGCAGGCTCACCGTGACCTGAGCACGCAGCGCCGCCACGCGCTAGACACGTTTGCAAGTCGGTTCAGCGTTCCGGAAGAGTGCAAGTACTTCCTCGACGGCGATCCTGTGGCAGAAATCAGTCGGTTCGTAGCATCTCATGCAATCGATGTCGTTGTAGCGGGCTACGGTAGTCGTGGACCGATCGAGTCGTTGGCAATGGGAAGCGTGGCCGAGCGACTGCTACAAGCTGTCGACTCAGACGTCTTGATCGTCCATCCCGCAGCAGCCTCCGAATGAGTCGGGCCTGCGTGCCCTTCACGCATTCGCGCTCCGAATGTCCGCTCGCGGCGGCCCCAATGCGGCGGACGATGGCCGCGTGGGGCTGGTCTGACCCAGTCACAGCCGTGCCCGGCACGGCCGGTCAGGAGGACAACCTGCCCTTCACCGCCTTACCGGTGCTAACGGGCCTTGTCGAAAGTGGCGGTCCGCATAGCTGACGTTCGCGGCGGTCGGCTTGTCGACTGGTCGCGACCAATACAGGCAACACGTCGACAGGCGGCTTCGGGCTGCGAGGCGACTGCCTCGCAACAAACTCTGCGCGCCCGAGGAAGTCACTTATAGGCAATGGCTGCGCTCGTCGGACCCGCCAGGTTGATGAATTCGAAGCGCCGGAAGCCCGCCTCACCGCACCATCCCCGAAAGTCTGCGCCGGTGTAGTCGAAGGCATCGCCAAACTCGATGAGCATGTTGAGTGACATCAACAGGCCAAAGGCGTTCTCCCGCCGCGCGTCATCGATCAGGTTCTCGATGGCGATGAATGCGCCACCGGGCGGAAGCGCATCGAATGCCTTCCGGATCAGAACCTTTTTCTTTTCGAGATTCCAGTCGTGAAGGATGTTGCCCATGGTCACGACGTCTGCCTTGGGCAGGTCATCGCGGAAGAAATCGCCGGCGACCGGCGTGATTCGGTGTCCCATGCCCGCAGCGTCGATGTGTTTCTTCGCAAGCGGCACCACGGCCGGCAGATCAAAGCTGGTGAACGCCAGGTGCGGGTGACGCGAACCGACCACTCGCGACAGCAAGGCCAGCGCGCCACCCACGTCGCTGACCGTCTTGTACTTGGAGAAGTCGAAGTTCTCGGCAAGCTGGGCAAAGTTGGCGGCCTGAAAGCCCGTCATGGCATCGAGGAATTGTCCGAGTCGGGCCTCGTCCGCGTAGATCTCCTCGAACACACCTTTGCCGCCGCCTTTCATCTCGTTCTGCGGCTTGCCGGTCTTCAGCGCGGTGCCCAGGTCGTTCCAGAACCCAAAAAGACGTGCGTTCAGCATCCCGGGCAGCCCACCGATGTAGGTGGGGCTTCTCTGGTCGAGAAACATCGCGGTTTCCGGCGTGTTCCGGTAGCGACCTTGCGGCCCGTCACCGTCCCTTTCGAGGAATTTCAGTGCGACCAGTGCATCGAAGAAATCGTAAGTGCCGCGTGGATGGAGCCCCAAGACGGCGCCGAGTTCCCCAGCATTCATCGAGCCTTTGCCCAGGACGGTGAATATCTTCAGCTCAACCGCCGTGAGCAAGACCTTGGATGGCCAGAAGGCCGTCGCGGTCTGCATGATGTGAGACGGGTCGAGTTGCTGGTTCATGCGATGTCTCCGGCAAATTGAAGCCCAACGCCGCGGTTCACGCGCCCATGCCTGGCGAATCCACGCGGGCCGGCCAGCGCTTGCAGAGGTGAAGTCGCCGAGGCTTGGCGGGGAGTGCGCGGCCGACGCGCCGGAGAACCGAGTTCTCCGGCGCGTCGGTCGCGATGGGCTACTTGCCCTTCGCCATCTTGACGAGATCGGCTGCAGTCATGGGGCCGCGCGCAAACGTGTCCGTGTGCGTGGTGACAAATTGCCGATACTCCAGCCCCGCCGGAAAGCCGATCTTCATGCCCTTTTTCTTCGTCAGCTCGTCAACCTTGTTGCTGTCGGCTTCCGAGAGCTGCGGAGCGATGGTGAGATAGTCCCAGCTGTCGCCATCCATGTGCGCGTAGAGCTGCGTCGCGGGAACGCCCGCTTCCTTGTCCACCTCTTCACGGGCGGCCAGCCACTTCAGCAGATCCAGCTGCTTGCCGGGAGCGGCATGAATGATCGTGATGACGACCTTGCCGGGCTCGGCCGCCGGATCTGCGGGCTGCGCGAAAGTGACGGGAGACACCGCCCACATGAGGCCGGCGACGAGAATTCCGATGCGCTTTGAGGTGAGAGTCATGGCAACTCCTGTTCTTGACGCGGAGAGGTTGCAGCCCGCTGCATGCTACGCCCGCCGGGCGCGGGCGGCGAGTCAGGGCTACTTCATGACGCCTTCCGCTCAGTGCGCGCCGGCGCTCGCCGGCCAGACCAGAGTCAGATCGACGTGGCCGCCCGCCGTGACCTCGACGTTGCGCTCGATCACGCGTCCGCCGTCCGTCGTCGCCGAGACGTGATACCGGCCTGCCGGCAGATCGGCGAACAGATACGGGCCTTCGGAGGTCGCGCACAAGACCGGCGAGCCGTCGTCGCGGCTGATCTCGACGAGGATGTGCGCGAGGAACTGGCTGCTCTCGCCGTAGCGCTGCACGAAAGTCATCGCCAGCGGATACTTCATGCGCTCGCCGCGCATCGCGCGCGCTTCGTCGATGCCGATGCCGCCGGTCAGAAAGCTGACGACCCCGAGATGCTGAACCTCCGGCAGGGCCTGCTTGTAGAACTCGTGTCCGGGCATCGCGCAGCCCGAAGAGGGCGGCGCCGTTTGCTGACCCGCATCTGGCTTCTCTTGGGCGCTGTCCTGCGCCGGTGACGCACACGCAATGAACAGAAACCCAACCGCCATCATCCGCGCTCGCGTAAACATGATCATCCCCTTATGCGACTTATGAAACCGTGAGCGCAGATTGCGATCCGGCACGGGACGCTTCATTGATCCAGGTCATCGGGTTGCGCAGGGTTTCGGGGCGCCACCTTCGGCAGCCTGGAAGCTGACCCACGTCAACGCGCTCCCCGCCACGGTCGTCAAAGATGGCCCAAGTCCGCGGCTGGAAGGAAACAGACATGCGTGTAGGCGAATACTGCAATCGCGAAGTGATCGTGGCCGGGCGGACGACGGGCGTTCTGGAAGCGGCCCGGCTCATGCGCCGCTATCACGTCGGCAATCTGGTGGTCGTCGAGCGCGAGCGCAGCGGCAATCGTCCGGTCGGCATCGTCACCGACCGCGATCTGGTCGTGGAGGTGCTCGCGCAGGACGCCCCGGCTGCGCACCTGGCGCTCGACGACGTCATGAGCGCCCATCTGGCCACCGCGCTCGTCGACGACGATGTGCTCGAAACGCTGCGCAGGATGCGCTCGCTCGGCGTCCGCCGCATGCCGGTGGTCGACGGCAGCGGCCTGCTGATCGGCATCCTCGCGGTGGACGACCTGCTGGAACTGATGGCCGGTTCTCTGCACGAGATCGTCGGCCTGATCGCACGCGAAGTCACGACGGAAGAGCAGCGCCGCCCGTGAACGAGGGATCGGCCGCCAACACGGGGACGCCGAGCGTCATGCCGCTGGACGCGAGCGCGCTGTATCGCCCTTGCGACGCCGCCGCGCTCGACTTCCTGACCACGACCGACCTCGCCGATCTGGAGGACACGATCGGCCAGCAGCGTGCGACCGATGCGCTCGAATTCGGCGTGGGCATGGGACACGAGGGCTACAACCTGTTCGTCATGGGTTCGCCGGGCCTTGGCAAGTCGCCGACCGTGCGGCGCCTGCTGGAACAGCGCGCGGCGCGCGCGCCGACCCCGCCGGACTGCTGCCTGGTGCATAACTTCCGTACGCCGCACAAGCCGGTGGCGCTGCTGCTGCCGCCCGGCACCGGCGTGCAACTGCAGCGCGACATGCGCACCCTGATGCGCGACCTCCTCGCTGCGATTCCAGCGGCATTCGACAGCGACGACTACCGCTCCCGCGCGCAAGAGATCAACGACGACTTCAAGGAACGCGAGGAACGGATCTTCTCCGCAGTTGCCGACGACGCCGCCGGCAAGAAGATCACGATGATGCGCACGCCAAGCGGCTACACCATCGCCCCTGTGCACGACGGCGAGGTGATCGGCACCGAGGACTTCGCGAAACTGACCGACGCCGAAAAGCAGGAGATCGAGCGCAACTCCGAAGAAGTCCGCCATAACCTGCGCCGCGCGGTACAGGACTCCACCAATCTGCAGCGCGAGCATGGCGAGCGCATGGAGCAGTTCAACGGCGAAGTCGCCAGCCGCTGTATCGAGCGGCACCTCGACCCCCTGGTGCAGCGTTACCGGCAAAATGCACAGGTCGGAACCTTCCTGGGCCAGGTTCGCGACGACATCATCGACAACATCGACGACATCCGGAAGTTCGCATCCGAGAACAAGGGGCTGCCACGCCCGGAACAACGGCTGACACCGTTCAATCGCTACTTCGTCAACGTGCTCGTCGACCGCAACGGCAGCAGCGGCGCGCCGGTCATCTACGAGGACTACCCCACCTACCAGAATCTGGTCGGCCGCATCGAGCACCTCGCGCAGTTCGGCACGCTGCTGACGGACTTCACGATGGTCAAGGCTGGCGCGCTGCTGCGCGCAAACGGCGGCTACCTGATTCTCGATGCGCGCAAGCTCCTGATGCAGCCCTTCGTCTGGGACGCGCTCAAACGCGCGCTGCGCGCGCGCGAGGCACGCATCCAGCCGCTCGAACAGGTTCTGAGCCTGGCCAGCACGATCACGCTCGAACCGGAGCCGGTGCCGCTCGACGTCAAGGTCGTACTGACCGGTGACCGCAGGCTCTACTACCTGCTCAGCGCCTACGATCCTGACGTCGCGCTGCTGTTCAAGGTCCAGGCCGACTTCGCCGAGGACTTCGAGCGCAATACCGACAATACGATGCAGTTCGCGCGAATGATCGCGACGCTGCAGCGGCAGGACAAGCTGCGACCGATGGACCGCAGTGCGGTCGCGCGCCTGATCGAGCATGCCGCACGCCGCAGCGAGGATTCCGAAAAGCTGTCGCTGCACCGCGAGGATCTGCTCGACAATCTGCGCGAGGCCGACTACTGGGCGCAGCGCGCCGGCAGCGAGGTGATCCAGGCCGGCCACGTCGCTCAGGCAATCGACGCCTCGATCCGCCGCGCCGACCAGCTGCGCGAGCGCCTGCACGAATCGATCCTGCGCGACATCCACCGCATCGCCACCAGCGGCGGCGTGGTCGCGCAGATCAACGGGCTCGCCGTCGTGCAGCTGGGCAAGCACGCGTTCGGCCACCCGTCGCGCATCACCGCCACCGCCCGCCCCGGCGACGGCACCGTGATCGACATCGAACGCGAAGCCGAACTCGGCGGCGCGATCCACTCCAAGGGCGTGATGATCCTCAGCGCCTTCCTGGCGCAGCGCTATGGCCAGCGGCAGCCGCAGTCGCTGACCGCCAGCCTGGTGTTCGAGCAGACCTACGGCATGGTCGAGGGCGATAGCGCCTCCGCAGCCGAGCTGTGCGCGCTGCTGTCGGCGCTGTCCGGGCTGCCGCTGCGCCAGGACCTGGCGATCACCGGCTCGGTCGACCAATCCGGCGCGATCCAGGCGATCGGCGGCGTCAACGAAAAGATCGAGGGCTTCTACGACATCTGTCGCGCGCGCGGCCTCAGCGGCACGCAGGGCGTGCTCATTCCCGTGGCCAACGTCAAGCATCTGATGCTGCGGCACGACGTCGTCGAGACCGCGCGCGCCGCGCGCTTCCACGTTTATGCAGTGCAGGACATCGACGCGGCGATGGCCCTGCTGACCGGGGTCACCGCCGGCAGCGCCGATGCCGGCGGCGAATTCCCGTCGGACAGCATCAATGGTCTCGTCCAGCTACGCCTGCGCGAGTGGGCACAGCTGCTGCAGCGCTTTGCGCATCCCGAAACGGGCGATGGTGACGGCGACGGCGCCCTGTAGGATGGGCTGAGCACAGCGAAGCCCATCAAAGGATCGCGCCTACCACGATGGGCTTCGCTGCGCTCAGCCCATCCTACGGTATGCGGGTCGAGGCGGCCCTTACACGTCGACGATGCACTGCGCGATCCACTGTCCCTGCGCGTCGCGGCTGGCGCGCAGATCGAGCAGCGTCGCGCCCTTGACCTTGACCTCAGGGTGATGTCGCGAAGGGTCGACCGGCTCGCCCCACGCCGTCGCCGCCAGTTGGTGGCCGACGATCTGCACCTCGAAGCGGCCGAACAGCATCCGGCGACTCGCCATCTCGAACACCAGCGCGTTGAGCCAGTCCACCAGCAGCAGCTCGCGATCGGAGCTGCGGCAATTGATCGGCACCGGCTTGAGCGGACGCACGCTCGCAGGATCGGCGATCACCGCGGTCATCGCCAGCGCCGCCTGCTCGAAGGCCTGCTCCAGGGTATTGCCCAGTCCGCGGATGCCGACCTCGCCCACGTGCTCGAAGTGCTCCCAGCGCGGCGGCACTTCGGGCCCAAGGTCCACGGGGGCGTCCATTACATCTTCGCTCCCGGAGCGGCCGGGGGCCGGCGCTGGCGCGACTCGGCTTCGGCGACTCTGCGCTTGACGGCGAGGAAGCTGTCCGGCGTCACCGATATCGAGTCGATGCCGCAGTCGACCAGAAACTCCGCGAACTCCGGATGATCGCTCGGCGCCTGCCCGCACAGCCCGACCTTGGCGTGCGCGCCGTGCGCGTTGGTGATCACGCTTTCGATCATCGCCTTGACCGCTTCGTCCTGCTCGTCGAACAGGCCGGCGAGGCTCTCGGAGTCGCGGTCGACGCCCAGCGTCAGCTGCGTCAGATCGTTGCTGCCGATCGAGAAGCCATCGAAGCGCTGTGCGAACTTGTCGGCGAGGATGACGTTCGACGGGATCTCGCACATCACGTACACCTGCAAGCCCTTCGGATCATTCTGGGCACCGCGCTTCAGGCCTTCGGCGGCCATCACCTCGAGCACGCGGTCGGCCTCGCGCACCGAACGGCAGAACGGGATCATCACGATCACGTTGTCGAAGCCCATGCGCTCGCGCAGGCGGCGGATCGCGCGGCACTCCAGCGCGAAACCATCGCGGTAGGCGGGCGCGTAATAGCGCGACGCACCGCGGAAGCCGATCATCGGATTCTCCTCGTGCGGCTCGAATTCGGCGCCGCCGAGCAGACGTGCGTATTCGTTGGTCTTGAAGTCCGAGAAGCGCACGATCACCGGCTTGGGGTAGTAGACCGCGGCGATGCGCGACAGCCCGCGCGCGAGACGGTCGACGAAGTACTCGGCCTTGTCGGCGTAGCCGCGCGTGAGCGCGGCGATCTCGTCGCGTGCCTGCACGTCCTTGAGCGTGTCGAAGCGCAGCAAGGCCATCGGATGGGCCTTGATTTGATTCGCGATCACGAACTCCATGCGCAACAGGCCGACGCCGTCAGCCGGCAGTCGCCACCAGCGATAGGCCGCAGCCGGGTTCGCGAGGTTGAGCATCACCTGGGTCTCGGTGCGCGGCAGCTGCTCGACCGACAGCTCCTGCGTCTCGATCCCCGCGATGCCTTCGTAGATCGCGCCCTCGTCGCCCTCGGCGCAGGACACCGTGATGTCCTGGCCGTCGTGCAGCAGCTCGGTGGCGTTGCCGGTGCCGACGATCGCCGGCAGACCGAGCTCGCGGCTGACGATCGCGGCATGCGAGGTGCGGCCGCCATGATCGGTGACGATCGCCTTGGCGCGCTTCATGATCGGCACCCAGTCCGGATCGGTCGTGCCGGTCACCAGCACCGCGCCGTCGACGAAGCGCCCCAGGTCGCGCGCGTCGCGAATGATGCAGACGCGTCCGGCGGCCACGGCGTCGCCGATCGCCAGTCCTTTGAGCAGCAGCGGCCCCTTGTTCTTGAGCGTATAGGTGCGGAACACGCCGGCCTCGCGGCGCGACTGCACGGTCTCCGGCCGCGCCTGCACGATGAACAGCTCGCCGCTGAGCCCGTCGCGCGCCCACTCCATGTCCATCGGCAGGCCGTAATGGCGCTCGATGGCGCAGGCCCAGCGCGCCAGCTGCAGGATCTCGGCATCCTGCAGTGCATAGGCCGCGCGCTCGACCACCGAGGTCGGTACCTCGCGCGTGCCGCCGGCGGCGTCATAGATCAGCTTGACCGCCTTGGTGCCGAGTTGCTTCTCGATGATGGGCACAAGTTGCGGGTCGTCGAGCAAGGGCTTGTACACGTGGTACTCGTCCGGATCGACGCGCCCCTGCACGATCGACTCGCCGAGCCCCCACGAGCCGTTGATCAGCACGACCTTGTCGAACCCGGTCTCGGTGTCGAGCGAGAACATCACGCCGGCGCAACCGCGGTCCGAGCGCACCATGCGCTGCACGCCGATCGACAGCGCGACCTTGAGATGGTCGAAGCCGTGCGTGTCGCGATAGCTGATCGCGCGGTCGGTGAACAGCGACGCGTAGCACTTGCGGCACGCATCCAGCAGCGCGTCCTCGCCGACGATGTTGAGGAAGCTTTCCTGCTGGCCAGCGAAGCTCGCCTCCGGCAGATCCTCGGCAGTCGCGCTCGAACGCACGGCGACATCGGCGGTGCCGGCGCCGATGCGCGCGGACAGCTCGCGATAGGCGCCGCGCAGTGCGTCGGCCAGCGGTTCCGGTATCTTCGCGCGCAGGAACGCGCGACGGATCGTGTGCCCCGCCTCCGCCAGCGTCGCGTGCCCCGCGCGCATTTCGCCGAGGACAGTGCGGATGACATCGCCCAGCGCGTTGGCATTGACGAATGTCCAGTACGCCTCCGCGGTCGCCGCGAAGCCCGTCGGCACACGCACGCCGGCGCTGCGCAGGCGCTGCACCATCTCGCCGAGCGAGGCGTTCTTGCCGCCAACGCGCGGCACGTCGGTCCGGCCGAGGCTTTCGAACCATGCGATGTAATCGTTGCCGTCGCTCATCGGCGCTGCTCCTGTATCGTCTGCGGCCATGGTCCGCGGCGCATCGCGGCGCGGCACTGACCTGCATCAAGCCGGACCAGCTTCGGGCTCGCCGCAGTGCGCGAGGATCTGCGCGTGCGCCTGGTCGCGCAGCGCGACGGCGGCCGCGAACACCGGGTCTTGCGGGACTGCGAGCGCGTCAAGCACTGTCACCGACACGCTGCCACGACGCGGCGACCAGCGGCCGGCCGGCAGCAGCGCGCGCGTGCCGCGAATCGCGATGGGCACGACAGCCGCACCCGTCTGCGCAGCGACGGCGAAGGCGCCGAGATGGAAGGGCCGCAGCGCCACGGCCGCGGTGAATGTCCCTTCCGGGAACACGATCAGCGATTCACCCGCCGCGACTTCGGCCGCGAGCCGCTGCGTGTCGTCCACACTCTGCCGAACCGCGAAGCGCTCGACGAAAAGCGTCCCGAGCCGTTGGAGAAACACGCGGGCGACGCTCGAGCGCAGCAGCTCGCGCTTGGCGACGAAGCGGTAACTGCCTGGCAGCGCGGCCAGCAGAACAAGTCCATCCAGATAACTCGCGTGATTGACCACGAGCACACAGGCGCGGCCAGGGCCCGGCAGGCGCTCGGCGCCGACGACGTTGAGCACAACACCGGCGCAGCGCAGCACGGTGCGTGCGGCCGTGCGCGCGATCGCCCAGGCGCGAGCGGGCGTCGGCGCCATCGCGACCAGCACCCACGCTGGCACCGCGGCGACGGCGAGCACGCTCCACGCGTAGGCGGCATAGGCCGTCTCCAAGGTCCTGCGCAGCGCGTTGCGCAACCAGGGCAGCGCCGCAGCAGCGGCCAGGCGCAACAGCTGCCGCGCGACGCCGCGGGGTGCCTCGCCGAGACGGCCGGCGAGATAGCGGTCGCGGGTTGCCGCGCGGCGCAGCTTGCCGCTGGAGGTCTTGAGCACGGCCTTGGGCGGCACCAGCAGGAGCTCATCGGGCGGCTCGCCCAGGCGCGCGACGACCGCCGCCACGGCCGCGGCCTGCAGGCGCTCACGCGCCTGCGCGTCGGCTTCGCGCGTCTCGGCGAGGACCAACAGGCGCTCGGTGCCGAGCCCGGGATCGCTGATGCCGAAAGCGGCGACGCAGCCGCGGCGGATGCCCGGGACCTCGCCGACCGCCTCCTCGATCTCGTCGGGATACAGGTTGCGGCCGCTGCGGATGATGACGTCCTTGATTCTGCCGGTGACGTAGAACTCGCTGTCGGCGACGTAGGCACGGTCACCGCTGTCGAGCCAGTCGCCGTGAAACAGCGCGCGCGTCAGCTCGGGGTTGCGGTGGTAGCCGGCGGTCGCCGATGGCCCGCGGAATTCCAGCCGGCCCTCGACGCGCTCGCCGACCGGCTGGCCCGCGGCGTCGACGACGCGCGCCTCATGCCCGGCGAGCGGCACGCCGCAGCTCGCGAAGCGCAGCGGATGCGGGTCACCCGCAGCGGCCGGCTGCGCCCTGCCCTGCGTCGCGAAAGCCTCGCGGTCGACGCGGTCGATGCGCGCCATGCGCCCGATCGACGGCACCAGCAGACCCACCGAGCATTCGGCGAGCCCGTAGACCGGCAGCAGCGCGCGGGCGTCGAAGCCGTACGGCGCGAAGTGCTGTGCGAAGCGCTCCAGCGTGTCGGGCAGCACCTGCTCGGAGCCGTTCGCGGCAACGCGCAGTCGGCGCAGATCGAGCCCGTGGATCTGCGCGTCGTCGATGCGCCTGAGACAGAGCTCGTAGGCGAAGTTCGGCGCCACCGTGTGCGTGCCACCGTAGCGGTGGATCGCCCACAGCCAGCGTTCCGGCCGCGCGAGGAAGGCCGTCGGCGCCATCACGATCAGCCGCACGCCGTAGTACAGGCTGGTGAGCCAGGTGCCGATCAGGCCCATGTCGTGATACAGCGGCAGCCAGCTCACCAGCACGTCGCCGGCATCGATGCGCACCGCGCCGCGGAACGCGCGCACATTGGCGAGCAGGTTCGCGTGCGACAGCACGACGCCCTTGGGGCTGCCGGTGCTGCCCGAGGTGTACTGGATGAACGCGGTGTCGCCGGGCGCGATGCGAATCGGCGTCCATGACGACGTCGTCGCCTCCAGCTCGGCGACGGTGCGCACTTGGCGCAGCGTGCGCAGGCGCGCCGACAGCAGCTGCGCGACGGAGCGCGCCTGCGGCACCGTGATCATCAGCACCGCCTGTGCGTTGTCGAGAATCCCGGCGTGGCGGCGCACGTGTTCCTCGACCTGCGAGGCGCGGAACGGCGGATAGATCGGCACCGGCACGCAGCCCGCGAGCAGCACGCCGAAGTACGCGGCAAAGTAGTCCAGGCCCGTCGGCAGCATCAGCGCGACGCTGCGGCCGCCGCCGAGGCCAAGTGCCTGGATGCCGGCCGCGAGCCGGCGTGCTCGCGCCTGCAGCGCGCCGTAGGTCAGGGGTTCGCCGTCGCCCGTCTCCAAAGGGTCGACAACGTGGCGCAGATGCAGACGCTCCGGGTGGCGCTGCGCATGCCAGTCGAGCGCCTCGGTCAACGTCTGCGCGGATTCCGGGATCGCGAGCGCGGCCTCCGCTTCCGGCGCGGCCGCGGCGGTGGGCGGGGCCGGCACACGAGTCGGCCCCGCGCTGCGCAGCAGGCGCACGAGATCGCCGCAGGTCTCCGCACTTTCGAGCACCGCATCGGGCATGCGCACCGCGAAGCTGCGCTCCAGGCGCAGCACCAGCTCGACACGGGCGAGGCTGTCGAATTCCAGGTCGCGGTCCAGCGTCGTCGCCGGACCGATCGCCGCGTGCGGCGCGTGGTGGTGCAGGTCGAGATAGGTCTGACGCACAGTCTCCAGCACGGCCGCCGTCACCGAGTCGCCAGCATCGCCGTTTCCCACGGGCGCTGCACGCCTGCTTGCGGACATCCGGACCTCCGCGCTACGGGCTCCAGCCTACGCCCCTGCGCGCCGTGCGGATTGACACCGGTCAATGCGGGCACGGCGGGCGCGGCCCAGAGTGCGGTCCCCCTGCAGTGCCACTGCAGTCCCCAGCAACCACCAGGAGTTCGCCATGACCGTCGCCAAGATCGTCGAAATCTCGTCGGAATCGACCAAGAGCTTCGAGGATGCCATCCGCACCGGCATCACCCGCGCCCAGGAAACGCTGAAGAACGTCAAGGGCGCCTGGATCGGCGACCAGAAAGTCGTCATCGAGGATGGCAAGCCGGTCCTGTTCCGCGTCGACATGAAGGTGTCCTTCGTTCTCATGTGACCCGGCGGGGCTGCGTCCGCAGCCGCTGGCGTCACGTCACGTCGCCGCAGGCGCAGTGATCCACCTGCACAAACACCCCACCCCCAACCGAGGATCCCACCATGGCTGGAACCGTTGCAAAACTGCCCGTGAAAACCGAGAGCAAGACCAAGGAAGCCGCTGTCGTTCCCAAGGAAGCGGCGCGGCATCCGTTCGAGACGCTGCGCCACGAAATCGATCGCGTGTTCGAGGACTTCAACCGCGGCACCTGGCGCTCGCCGTTCAGCCGCATGCCCTTCGACGTCGAACCCTTCTGGCGCCACGAGCTGTCCTGGGGCGCGATGCCGGCTGTGGACATCGTCGAGAAGGACAAGCAATACGAGATCGAGGCCGAGCTGCCCGGCATGGACGAGAAGAACATCGAGATCTCGCTATCCGACGGCATGCTGACGCTCAAGGGCGAGAAGAGCGAGGAGAAGGAGGAAAAGAAGAAGAACTGCTACCTGTCCGAGCGCCATTACGGCTCGTTCCAGCGCGCCTTCCGCATCCCCGTCGGCGTCGATGCCGACAGGATCGAAGCGAGCTTCGCCAAGGGCGTGCTCAAGGTAACGCTGCCCAAGACCGCCGAAGTGCAGAAGAGGGAAAAGAAGGTCGAGATCAAGGCCGGCTGAATTTGTCGTAGCGCTGCGGCAGGGTCGGCGTGCGGCCGTGCGCCGACTCCGTCTACGGGCCCGCTTGTTGATCCGGATCATCGCGGCGAGCGTGGGCGCGTCTCATCCTGTGCGTCAGGCTGATACGGGTTTCGCCATCATGAATACTCGTTTACTCGTGTGGACGGCGCTGTTCGCCTTCGCTGCTGCGACGCTGTCTCCACTGACGGCTGCGGCGGCGCAGCCGGACAAGCACCATCGCCCGCCTGCGCCGCCGCATCCAGGACACCACTGGAATGACGGGCGCTGGGATCACGGCTACTGGCATCACGGCTGGTATGCCAGCCGCTTCGGTTGGTGGTGGGTGGTCGGTCCCAGCTGGTACTACTACAGCGTGCCGGCCTATCCCTACGGCTACTCGCGGCGTCCGTCGGACGTCGTCGTCGTCGAACAACCCGCACCGTCAGGGCCGCCGCCGACCGCTTACTGGTACTGGTGCGACGATCCCCGTGGCTACTACCCCTACGTCGCGCAGTGCGCCGGCGACTGGACACCGGTCCCGGCCACACCGCCCGCGGCGCCGCAACCCTGACCTGCGCCCGGAGACAGCCATGAAACGCCACCCGCAAGCTCTTGCCGCAGCCGCCGTTCTGCTGCTGGCCGCCTGCGTGCAGATGCCGGCAGGGCCCACCGTCTCGGTGATGCCGGCGCCGTACAAGCCGTTCGAGCTGTTCAGGACCGACGACGCCGCGTGCCGCGGCTACGCAGATACCCAGGTGCGCGGACCGGCCCTGCAGGCGCAAGACCAGGCCGCTGCGGGCGTTGCCACCGGCGCGGCCGTGGGCGCCGTCGCCGGTGGCCTGATCACCGACAGCGCGCGCGGCGCCGGCAGCGGTGCCGCGATCGGCCTGATCGCCGGCAGCCTGGGCGGCGCCGCCAGCGCGGACCGCTCGTCATGGAGCCTGCAGCGCCGTTACAACATCGCCTACGAGCAATGCATGTATGCGAAAGGCAACCAGGTGCCAGGATTCGCACCGGTCACCGTGCCGCCGCCACCGCCGCCGCCCTCCGTTCCGCCGCAGCCGCGCTAGTGCCGACAGCCCGCCGCTGGCCCGCCATCGCTGCCGCCCTCTTCGCGATCGCCTGGCTGGCTTGTGCGTGGAAGCCCTGGTTCCCGCAGGACTGGGCACTGGAGAACGTGCTGTCGCTGCTGACCGCGTGGTGGCTGCTGCGCCGCTACCGCCGCGCGCCGTTCAGCGACGCGTCCTACGCGCTGCTGCTCGCCTTCGCCATCGCCCACGAAATCGGCTCGCACTACACCTATGCCGAGGTGCCCTACGACGCCTGGTGGCAATCGCTGTTCGGCAGGCCCCTGGGGCCGTCGCTGGGCTTCGAGCGCAACCACTATGACCGGCTCGTGCACTTCCTCTTCGGCCTGCTCTGCTACCGGCCGCTGCGAGAACTTCTGGCAGGCACGATACCTGCCGCATCGTCCGCCGCGCGCGTGTTGCCGGTGACCATCGTCGCGACGATCTCGCTGAGCTACGAGCTGATCGAGTGGCTGGCCGCCATGATCTTCGGCGGCGACCTGGGCCAGGCCTATCTGGGCACGCAGGGCGATGTCTGGGACTCGCAGAAGGATTCGGGCCTTGCACTGCTCGGCGCGGCGCTGGCCGCGGCGTGGAGCACGCTGCATGCACGCACGGCAGCGCGGCCCGCACAACGACCCTCAGCGGGTTCTGCGTAACGGGGGCTGCGCCCGATAGAACCAGCGCTTGGTGACTTCGGCGGCGCCGACGTAGAGCAGCGCGATCGTCACCAGCGTCGCCAGCACGCCGGGCGGCAGCGCAACGAAGCCCAGCGCCGCTGCGAACGGCTGGTACGGCAGGAACGGCAGCAGCAGCGAGGCCACGGCCATGCTCAGCATGTTGCCGAGGTTCGCACTCATCGTCGTCAGCACGTACTTCAGCGTGTTGGCGACGGTGCGCCGCCCTTCGTCGATGCTGCCGCGGATCACGTCGAGATGGTGCTCCAGAAGCACGAAGTCGGCAGCTTCGTGGGCGACGTCGACGGCCTCGTCGACCGACAGGCTGGTGTCGGCGGCGTGCATCGCCGGCGCGTCGTTGACACCGTCGCCGAGAAAGCCGACGACGAGACCCATCTTGCGCAGCGCCAGGATGATGCGCTCCTTCTGGTTGAGGTCGACCTCGACGAACAGATCGATGCGCTCGGCCTCGCGCCACAGCGCCTCGTCCTTGAGCTCGTCCAGTTCGCGGCCGTCGAGCACGCGTCGCACCGGCAGGCCGACCAGTCCGGCGAAGTGCGCGGCGACACGGCGGCTGTCGCCGGTGATGATCTTGACCGCAACGCCCAGGCGCGCCAGCGCCGCCAGCGCCTCGGCGCCCCGGCGCCCCGGCCTTGGGCCGGTCGAGGAAGGTGACGAAGCCGACCAGCGTCAGCTCGTGCTCGTCGGCGCGGCGCCCGTAGCGGCGCAGCCGCGCGTCCGTTTCCTGCTGCGTCAGGCCGTCGCGGCGCGCACCTAAACGCCGCAGCAACTCGTCGGCCGCGAGCGCCCAGTATTCCGGGGGCGCCGCGGGCGCATGGACGGACGGTCTCATCGCTGGTACTGACGCAGCCCCGGTAGATTCGACGCCCCGAGTATCCGCCGCCGCGCGAAGGCCGCATTGACCGGCATCAAGCGCTTTCTGATCCAGGTCAGTGCCGAGCCCGGCGACCGGCACTAGCGTGGACGCGAACATCGCAATCCGAGACCCGCCATGGCCCAGATGCCGCCTGCCGAGAACTACGCCGAACTGTCGATCAAGCTCAAGCATCGCTACCGGCGGCTGTGGACCGAAATCCGCGCCGAGCTCAAGCGCGCCGACGCCGAGAACTACCAGGATACGGCCGGCGAAGCACCCGATCCCGGCGACCAGGCCACCGCCGACGTGGTCATGGACATCAATCTTGCCGACGTCCATCGCGACATCGGCGAGATGCGCGAGATCGAGGCGGCGCTGACGCGCATCGTCGACCGCAGCTATGGCACCTGCAGCGACTGCGGCGACGAGATCCCGGTCCAGCGCCTGCACGCCAATCCGGCGGCGGCGCGCTGCGCGCGCTGCCAGCAGCGCTACGAGCAGCTGCACATGCCCACGGTCGGGCCGACCCTGTAGAGACGGAGAGCGCCCATGCGCTTCAAGAATCGCGCAGAAGCCGGTCGCCTGCTCGGCGCGATCCTCAAGACCCACATACACAGGCCGGCGATCGTCTATGCGCCGCCGCGCGGCGGCGTGCCGGTTGCCGTCGAAGTCGCGCGCGCGCTCGACCTGCCGCTGGACCTGGTGATTCCGCGCAAGCTGGGTCACCCCTGGCAGCCGGAATACGCGATCGGCGCGGTCACCGAAACCGGCGAGCCGGTGTGCAACGAGGAGGAGCGCCGACGCGTCGATCCCGAGTGGTTCAACGCGAAGGTCGCTACCGAGCGCGGCGAAGCGCAGCGGCGACGCCGGCTGTACTGCGGCGACCGGCCGCGCGCCTCGTCGAAGGGACTGTGCGCCGTCCTGGTCGACGACGGCGTCGCCACCGGCCTGACGCTGCAGGCGGCGATCCAGGAGGTCCGTGCCGACGGACCATCGCGCCTGATCGTCGCCGTCGGCGTCGCGCCCGCGGACACGGCGGAGCGCTTCCGCGGTCTGGTCGATGACTTTGTTGCCGTGCAGATCCCCGAATACTTCCAGGGCGCGGTCGGCGCGTACTTCGAGGACTTCCATCAGCTCAGCGACGACGACGTGCTCGCGGCGATGAACGCGATGAACGCGATGAACGCGATGAACGCGCCGGCAGCGAGGACATGACATGACCGCCAACGCGCGCGTGCTGACCGTCGCCATCGACCTGCCCGACGTCCGTCTCCCGGGCGACCTGAACCTGCCGCCGCGGGCGCACGGCCTCGTCGTGTTCGTGCATGGCAGCGGCAGCAGCCGGCACAGCAGCCGCAACCGTTTCGTCGCCTCATCGCTCGTCGATCGTGGCTTTGCGACGCTGCTGTTCGACCTGCTGACCGAGGCCGAGGACCGCGACTACGAAACGCGCTTCGACATCCCGTTGCTGACCCGCCGCCTGCTCGGCGTCAGCGCCTGGCTGCGCGGCCAGCCGACGCTCAATTCGCTGCCGCTCGGCTACTTCGGCGCCAGCACCGGCGCGGCCGCGGCGCTCAACGCGGCAGCGGAGCCGAAATCCGGGGTCGCCGCCGTTGTCTCGCGCGGCGGACGCCCGGACCTCGCGCTCGACAGCCTGCCGCAGGTCGCGGCACCGACGCTGCTGATCGTCGGCGGCGCCGACGAAGAGGTCATCCGGCTCAACCAGCAGGCCTATGCGGCGCTGCGCTGCCCCAAGGAACTTGCAATCGTCGCCGGCGCGACCCACCTGTTCGAGGAACCGGGCACGCTGGAAGAAGTCTCGGTACTCGCCGGCGAATGGTTCGAGCGCCACTGCGCGGGAACTGCGGCGCCGGCGTAAGCGATGCCGGTCCGCAACGCCGACATCGCGGCGGTGTTCGAGGAGATTGCCGACATCCTCGAGGTCGAAGGCGCAAACCCGTATCGCATCCGCGCTTACCGGAATGCCGGCCGCACCGTCGGCGCCTATGGCCAGGACATCGCCGCGCTGCTCGCCGGCGGCGGCACGCTGCCCAAGCTTCCGGGCATCGGCGAGGATCTGTCCGCGAAAATCGGCGAGATCGCCGCGACAGGAACCTGCGCGCTGCGCCAGCGCCTGCGCCGCGAGGTGCCGCCGACGCTGGTTGCGCTGATGCAGGTCGCCGGCATCGGCCCCAAGCGCGCCAAGCTGCTGTATCACGATCTGGGCATCGAGACCGCTGCGGAACTGCTTCAGGCCGCGCGCAACGGCCTGCTGCGCCGCGTCCATGGCTTCGGCGAAAAGACCGAGCGCAAGCTCGCCGACGCCCTGAAGGCACAGCTCGCGCCGAGCCGGCGCCTGCCCATTGCCCACGCGGCTGCTGCGATCGAGGACCTGCTCGCCGCGCTGCGCGACTGCGCCGGCGTGCGCAGCGTGACCGTCTGCGGCAGCTTCCGCCGCATGCGCGATACGGTCGGCGACGTCGACCTGCTCGCGGTCAGCGAGCAGCCGGCGGCGGCGATGCGCTGCTTCGCCGGCCACGCCAGCGTGCGCGAAGTCGTCGCGCAGGGACCCGCGCGCGCGACCGTGACCCTGCGCTCCGGCCTGCAGGTTGACCTGCGCGTGATCGCGCCCGAGTCCGCCGGCGCGGCGCTGGTCTACTTCACCGGCTCGAAGGCGCACAACATCGCAATCCGCCGCATCGCCCAGCAGCGCGGCCTCAAGATCAACGAATACGGCGTGTTCCGCGGCACGCGCCGCATCGCCGGCGACACCGAGGCGTCGGTCTACCGCGCGATCGACCTGCCGTTCATTGCCCCGGAGCTGCGCGAGAACCGCGGCGAGATCGACGCAGCAGCCCGCGGCCGGCTGCCGCAGCTGATCGAGCGCGGCGATCTGCGCGGCGACCTGCACGTGCACACCCGCAGCAGCGATGGCACCGCCGAGCTGGCAGCGATGGCGGAAGCCGCACGCGCGGCCGGGCTCGAATACCTGGCCATCACCGACCACTCGCAGCATCTGCGCATCGCGCACGGCCTCGACGAGAAGCGCCTGCTGCGCCAGATGAATGAGATCGACGCGCTCAACGAGCGCCTCAAGGGCATCACCCTGCTCAAGGGCGTCGAAGTCGACATCCTCGAAGACGGCAGGCTCGATCTGCCGGACCGTGTGCTCGCGCGCCTCGACCTCGTCGTCGGCGCCGTGCACAGCCATTTCGGCCTGTCGCGTCGACAGCAGACCCGGCGCCTGCAGCGTGCGCTGGCCCATCCGCACATGCACGTCCTCGCCCATCCAGGCTGCCGCCTGATCAACGAACGCGAGCCGATCGATATCGACATGGCAGCCGTCATCGCGGCGGCGGCGCAGCACGGCCGCTGGCTGGAGCTCAACGCGCAGACGCAGCGCATGGACCTCGCCGAACGCGACTGCGAGCAGGCACGCACTCAGGGCGTGCTGATCAGCATCGCCAGCGACGCGCATGGGCCGCGTGATTTCCAGTGGCTGCATTACGGCGTCGGCCAAGCGCGCCGCGCCGGGCTGGGCGCCGCCGACGTCGTCAACACGCGCCCGCTCGCCGCGCTGCGCCGGCTGCTCCGCGCAGTGCCCCGTTGACCCAGATCAGTGCGGGCGCGGCAGGTGGCCGGACAATGAGGGGGTGCCGTGAGCGCGCGAGCTGCCACCGCCGTCAACCGCTCTACCTTCCGGAGACCGTCATGCCACACCGCAAGTCCCCTTCGCATCGCAGCTCCCACGCCGTCAAGATCGCGCGCATGCCGCCGGCCCCGATCGACGGCGTCGACATCGCCGCACAGATCGCCGAAGGCGCCGACAAGCCCGACGGCGAGCTGCGCGACCACATGATTGCCGAGGCCGCCTACTACCGCGCGCTCAACCGCGGCTTCAACGGCGGCGATCCAAATGAAGACTGGTACGCGGCCGAGCACGAGATCGACGAGCGCCACGGCATCGAGCACTGACGAGGACGCTGCCATGCAGATTCCGCTGCAGATCACCTTCCGCAACATGGATCCGTCGCCGGCGGTCGAGGCCAGGATCCGCAGCCTTGCCGAGCGTCTGGAACGCTTCGATCAGGATGTCGTCAGCTGCCGCGTCGTCGTCGAGATGCAGAGCCGCCACCAACATCAGGGCAATCTGTATCACGTCGGTATCGATCTGAGGACGCCGGGCGCCGAGTTCGCGTCCGGGCGCGGGGCGACACCGCACCACGCACACGAGGACGTTTACGTTGCGATCCGCGACGCTTTCGATTCGCTGCGACGCCAGCTCGAAGAGCAGGTGCGCCGGCGGCGCGGCGACGTCAAGGCACACGACACTCCGCCGCACGGCCGCGTTGCCGAGCTGACTCCCGACTACGGCCAGATCGAGACGTCAGACGGCCGCAGGATCTACTTCCACCGCAACAGCGTTGTCGACGGCGACTTCGACAGCCTCGGCGTCGGCGACGAGGTGCGCTTCGCCGAGGAAGCCGGCGAGCTTGGCCCGCAAGCAACGACGGTGCACACTGTCGGCAAGCACCACATCGTCGGTTGACGACGTTCCTTGGGACCGCCGACCGGCGAACCACTGGAGGATGCTCATGGCCACGAAGAAGCTGCGGGATTTTCTCGACTCTCACCATGTCCGTTACGCGGTGATCACGCACTCCCCGGCCTTCACGGCACCGGAAATCGCGCAGTCCGCGCACATTCCCGGCAAGCAGCTGGCGAAGGCCGTCATCTTCAAAGCCGACGGCCGGCTGGTGATGGCGGTACTGCCGTCGACGCAGCATGTCCACACCGAAGCGATGCGCAAGGCGATCGGTGCGCAGGAGCTCGTGCTGGCAACCGAATCCGAATTCAGCGGACGCTTCCCGGACTGCGAGCCGGGCGCGATGCCGCCGTTCGGCAAGCTGTTCGGCATCGAGGTGTTCGTGTCGCCGCGCCTGGCCGAGGACGAGATGATCTGCTTCAACGCCGGCAATCACCGCGAGCTGATCCGCATGAGCTACGCGGATTTCGAGCGCCTCGGCGAGCCGGTGCCGCTGACGCTGTAGGAGCCGTCATTCCCGCCGAGGCGGGAATCCAGTGGTCCGTGCCACGTTCCTGGATGCCCGCCTGCGCGGGCACGACAGCAGGAAGGTGCTTCACACCCCGCCGTCCATCCCCTCGATCCGCACCGCGGTGCGCTTGTACTCCGGCGTGCCGACCAGGCGGTCGCGCACCGGCGAGGTCAGGCGGTTCACGAAGCGCCGCGGATCGTGGAAAGACGCAAACAGCTGGCCCGGTTGCACCGACGGGCCGACGCGCAGCGGCAGCTCGGCCTCGCCGTAGCGACTGACCACGCGCACGATCTGCCCATCCGCCAGTCCCATTCGTTCGGCATCCTCGGACGAGATGTCGAGCACATCGGTCGGCTGCAGCTCGATGTCCGGCGTGCGGCCGGTCATGGTGCCGGCGTTGAAGTGAACCAGCGTGCGGCCGGAGTTGAGCAGCAGCGGATAATGCTCGTCGCACTGTTCGGGGCTGGCGATATAGTCGATGCGGCGCAGCGCCGCGCGCTCGAAGCCGGCGAAGCGGTCGATATGCAGCACCGGCGTCCCCGGATGCTGTTCGTCGGGACAGGGCCAGTGCGGATTTTCGGTCTCCAGCCGTGCATATGACAGGCCCGCGCCGCCGGGCCACACCGCACGCACCTCGTCCCAGATCGCTTCCGGCGTGTCGAAGTCGAAGCCCCTCACCCCAGCCCTCTCCCCACTGTTGTGGGGAGAGAGAGTGCCATTGTCGCCGCCGACCCGGCGCGCGACTTCGCGGATGATCCACCAGTCCGGCCGCGCCTCGCCCGGCGCGTCGACCGCCTTGCGGATGCGCTGCACGCGGCGGTCGGAATTCATGAACGTGCCGTCGCGCTCGATCCAGGCCGCGGCCGGCAGGAATACGGTGCCGAAGGTCTTGGCGGTCTCGTTCAGATACAGATCCTGGATGATCACGAAGTCGAGCTTCGCCAGCGACGCGCCCGTGGCCTGCGCATTCGCCAGCGTCAGGTAGACGTCGTAGCCGAAGGCCCAGAGTGCGTGCAGACGCCCGGCCGCCGCGGCATCGGTCATCTCCATCAGGTTGAGTCCGCGCGCCGACGGTAGCGGCTTGCCCCACACCGCCTCGCAGCGCGCCGCGCCCTGCTGGAACGACTGCCCGCCGGGCAGCGTCGCCGGATCGCAGCCCATGTGCGCGCCGCCCTGCACGTTGTTCTGGCCGCGCAGCGGATTGATGCCGGCACCGGCCTTGCCCAGATTGCCGGTCAGCAGCGCGAGGTTGATCAGGCACATCACGCCCTCGGCGCCCTGCAGATGTTCGGTCGTGCCCAGGCCGTGGAAGCACATCGCAGGACCGTGGCTTGCGTACAGCCGTGCGGCTGCGCGGATCGCTTCGGCCGGCACGCCGCAGCGCCCGGCCACCGCCTCCGGCGCGTAGTCGCTCAGGAAGGCCCGATACGCGTCAAGGTCGTCGACGCGCTTTGCGATGTAGTCGGCGTCGACCAACCCTTCCTCGATGATCGCCGCCGCCATCGCATTGAGCAGCAGGACGTTCGTGCCCGGCGTCAGCGCCAGATGCAGATCGGCGTGATCGGCCAGCTCGATGCGGCGCGGATCGATCACGATCAGGCGCGCACCGCGGCGCACCGCCTGCTTGATGCGTGCACCGACCACCGGATGACACTCGGTCGGGTTGCAGCCGCAGATCAGAATCGTCGCCGCCAGTTCGATGTCGTCGAAATGGTTGGTCGCCGCGCCGGTGCCGAGCATCTCCTTGAGCGCCTTGGCCGACGGCGTGTGGCAGACGCGCGCGCAGGTGTCGACGTTATTGGTGCCGAGCCCGACGCGCGCGAACTTCTGCATCAGGTAGTTTTCCTCGTTGGTTGCGCGCGCCGAGCCCAGCAGCCCGATCGCGTCGGCGCCGGCCCGGTCGCGGATCGCGCGCAACTGCGCCGCCGTGAAATCGAGTGCCTCGTCCCACGACACCACTTGCCAGTCGCCGTCGCGGCGGATCATCGGCGACGTCACACGATCCGCTGCGTTCACGAACTCCCAGGCGTAGCGCCCCTTCACGCACAGATGTCCGCGGTTGACCGGCGCGTCCGCAGGACGGATCTGCACGATGCGGTTGTCGCGCGTGCCGACGTCCATCTGGCAGCCGACGCCACAATAGGCGCAGGTCGTGCGCGTCCATCGCTCGGCCGTGCCGGGGCTGCGCTTGTCGTAGATCGCGCCGCTCGGACAGCTGTCGACGCAGGCGCCGCAGGACACGCAGCCGGACTCGAGCAGCGTCGCGCCGACGCGCGGCGCGATGTGCGTCTGCGATCCACGGCCCCAGACCTGCCACACCGACTGGCCCTGGACCTCGTCGCAGATGCGCACGCAGCGGCCACAGTGGATGCAGCGCGTCATGTCCACGCCCAGGTACGGGTGGGTGTCGTCGCGAAACACCGGCGCCGTTCGAGGATGTGAATCCTCGGTCTCGATACCGTACGTCGCGAACAGCCGATGCAGCGGCAGCTCCGGTTGGTCCGTCACCGCTGCGGCCGGATAGTCCGCCGCCAGCAGCTGCAGATTCGTGCGCCGCAGGCGCTCCAGCGCCGGGCTGTGCGTGCGCACAACCATGTCCTCGGCCGCGGGCTCGCTGCAGCTCGCCACCGGGCGCGTATGACCGTCGATCTCAACGACGCACAGGCGGCAGCTGCCGTAAGGCTTGAGCCGCGCGTCGTGACACAGATGCGGCACGCCGATGCCCGCGGCCTGCAGGGCTTCAAGCAGCGTCTGCCCGTCCGCGCAGGCGATGGTGCTGCCGTCGACCGTCAGGCGAGGCATGCGGCCAACTCCTGCGGAAAGTGACGCTCCAGCGAGGCGGCAAATTCGGCGAGCCCGCGGCCGTGGCCGCACAAGCTGGTTGCCGCCAGCGCCTCGATGCAGTCCCGGTATTCCTGTGCGTCGCCGCGCTCGCCGCGCAGCGCGCGCTCGAACAACGCGGCGATCCTCGGTGTGCCGCGATGACAGGGCACGCAGCGGGCGCAGGACTCGTAGGCGCCGAAGCGGAAGATCTGCGCGGCGACTTCCGCGATCGTGGTGTCGTCGGACAATGCGATCACGCCGCCGTGGCCGACGGCGCCGCCGATCGCGGCCATTTCCTCGAAGCCGAGCCGCGTGTCCAAGAGCGACGGCGGCAGCAGGCCCGCGAGCGGGCCGCCGACCATCAGTGCGCGCAGCTCACCGCGCCGCAGCCCGCCGCCGATGTCCTCGACCAGTTCGCGCAGCGCGAGGCCGAACTCCACCTCGACCACACCCGGCCGGCCGAACAGCGAATTGAGCGACAGCAGCTTGGTGCCGCGGCTCCTGGAGAACCCGAGTGCGGCATACGCGGCGGCGCCGTGCTCGACGATCCACGGCACCGCGCACAGGGTCTCGACGTTATTGACCAGTGTCGGCGCACCGAACAACCCGTGCTCGGCGACGCGCGGTGGCTGCAGGCGCGCCTGCGCGCGGCGGCCTTCGATCGAGTTGAGCAACGCGGTCTCTTCGCCGGCGACATAGCTGCCCTGCCCGATCACCAGTGTCAGCTCGAGGCCGGCGAGCCAGCCGGACGCGTGCGCGGCGTCAATCGCCGCCGTCAGCACGGCCGCGGCACGCGGATACTCCTTGCGCAGATAGACGTAGCCGCGGCGCGCACCCACCGCATGCGCGGCAATGCGCAGCCCCTCGATCAGGCGAAACGGATCATGCTCGATCAGTACGCGGTCCGAATACGAACCGGCGTCGCCCTCGTCGGCGTTGGCGACGACGACCTTGTCCGCCGCCGATTGCTGCGCCACCGCCGCCCATTTGCGTCCGGCCGGAAAACCGGCGCCGCCGCGGCCGCGCAGCGCGGACGCCTCGATCCGCTGCACCAGCTCCGTCGGCTGCAACGCGAGCGCGATCTCCAGGGCACGACCGCCACCGAGTCGCCGGTAAGCGTCCAGGTTGGTCGCACCGCCGGCGACGATGCGCTCCAGCAGCACCGGCGCACGGGACTGCACTCGCACCGTCGCTTCCGGTCCCGGAACGACGCCCGATGTCGGCGCGCGGTGACACTGGCCCAGGCAATACAGCCACGGCTCGCGCTGCGCCGCCTGCCAGAGCGTCGGGTCGTCGTTGCGCGCCGCGAAACAGGCGAGGCCGCGGCAGGCGTGCGCACTGCCCTGCACCTCGTCGCGCAGGTGATAGAAGCTGGCGACGTGCGCATGCTCCTCGGACGCGACGGCCATTGCGGGAGCGGACACTACTTGCGCCGCCGCGGCGCGCGCTCGTGGCCGGTCGGCCGGGCATAGAGCGCCTCGCTCGCCGGTGCGTTCTCGAGCATTTCGCGCGAGAGCAGCACCGGATCGGGCGGGGGCTCCTCCTCCGGCGCCGGCTCGCGCCTCGCGCCCTCGGCGCCGCGGTAGGGTTCGTTCCAATCTTCCGGTGCCATATCGGCCTCGGTCGCACCCTGATCGTCGCGCGCGACGCCGTCGTACGCGCCGGTCCAGTCCGGCGACGCCTCGCAGCGCTCGATGTCCTGGCCGACGAACTGCGCCAGCCGCAGCTCGTCGACGGTGCCGTCGAAGTACTGGACCTCGACCGTGCCTTCCAGCTCGTCGACCGCCACGACCTGGAACGCCTGCGCCTCGTCGACGCGGCGGTACCACTGGCCAATCACCGGAAATTCCTGTGCCATCGCTGCGTCCTCGCGCGGAATGCCGACTTCGACCTTAGGCGTACCCGGCGGTCCGTGCGTTGATGCGGATCAACCCGGCCGCCGCGAATCCGCGCGCTTGCGGCGCAAAAACCGGTGCAGCAGCTTGTGCGCTTCCATCACCAGCAGCAGGACCAGCGCGAACGGCAGCAAGTCGAGCCACAGCTCCAGCGACAGCGGCTGCACGCCGAGCACCCCGCTCAGGCCGGGCGTGTACAGCGCAGCGATGTGCACACCCTGCGCCGCCAGCGCCCCGAACAGCAGCAGGCGGTTGCGCAGCGGGTTGTGCGCGAACACCGACCGGGTTTCCGAGCGGCAGTTGAAGACCTGCACGTTCTCGAACAGCACCATCAGCATCAGCGTGCCGTTGCGTGCATGCTCGATGCTGTGTCCCTGCGCCAGCAGCAGCGCGTAGGCGGCAAAACCCAAGCCGCCGATGACCGCGGCGGACAGCACCACGCGCTCGATCATCAGCCGGTTGAAAATTCGCTCCTGCGGCGGTCGCGGCGGCTGCGACAGCTCGTCGCCCTCGGCCGGCTCGAAGGCCAGCGACACGTCCTGGATGCCGTTGGTGACCAGGTTCAGCCACAGCAGCTGCACCGCGAGCAGCGGCAGCGGCAGGTTTGCCGCCAGCGCCAATGCGAACAGCGCCAGTTCGGCGGCGCCGGTCGAGATCGCGAGGAAGATCACCTTGCGGATGTTGGCGTAGGCGACACGGCCTTCCTCGACACCGGCGACGATCGACGCAAAGTTGTCGTCGGTCAGGACCAGCTCCGCGGTCTCGCGGGCGACGTCGGTGCCGGCAAAGCCCATCGCGACGCCCACCTGCGCCGCGCGCAGCGCCGGCGCGTCGTTGACGCCGTCGCCGGTGACCGCGACGAAGTGTCCCGCCCGCTGCAGCGAGCGCACGATCTCCAGCTTCATGCGCGGCTCGATGCGTGCGAACACGCGCGCACCGGCGACCCGGCGATCAAACTCTGCGCGATCCGCATCGAGCAGTGCGGCCAGTTGCGGCCCGGTCACCACGTCCTCCTGCCGCTGTACGAGACCCAGCTCGCGACCGATCGCACCGGCCGTGGCCGGGTGATCGCCGGTGATCATGGTCACGACGATACCGGCACGGCCGCAGGCCTCGACCGCGGCGCCGGCCTCCGGACGCAGCGGATCGGTCATCGCCACCAGGCCGACGAAGCACAGGTCGCGCAGATGTTCGGCCGACAGGACTTGCCCGGCCTCCAGGACCAGTGGTGCTTCGGCGAGCGCGAGCACGCGGTTGCCATCGGCCGCCAGCAGATGCGCCTGCTGCAAGATCTCGTCCGGCACCAGGGTGTCCTCGCCGTCGCCGGTCGCCCTGCGCGCGCACATCGGCAGCACGGTCTCGATGGCGCCCTTCACCGAGACTCGCGTCCCTTCGGCGTAGCGGTTCAGGCTCGCGGCAAAACGTACCTCGGATTCGTACGGAATGCGCGCGACTTCCGGCGCCAGGGCCTGCAGTTCCGCGCGTCGCATGCCGGCCTTGTGCGCCATCGCGAGCAGGGCGACGTCGACCGTATCGCCGTGACCGATCCAGGTGCCGTCGATATGCGCAAGCGTCGCCTCGTTGGCAAGCGCAGCCGCGCGGCACAAGCGTTCCAGAGCCGCGCTGTGGTCACTCAGCCGCGCCCCCTGCGGCAGCACGAAGCTGCCCTCGGGGTCGACGCCCTCCCCGGTCACCTCCCACACTGGCTGGTCCGGCAACTGCACGCCGCGCACCGTGAGCTGGTTGATCGTCAGCGTGCCGGTCTTGTCCGAGGCAATGCAGGTGCAGGATCCGAGCGCCTCCACCGCCACCAGCCGTCGCACGATCACGTTGCGCCGCGCCATGCGACGCATGCCGACCGCCAGCGCAATGGTCAGCGCGACCGGCAGTCCTTCCGGAATCGCCGACACCGCCAGCGCCACCGCCAGCGTGAAGATCTCGGCAAACGGCACGCCGCGCGCATACGACACGGCGGCAACCGCCAGCGTTGCGAAGCCGATCGCGATGGCGATCAGCCGCGAGAAGCGCTCCATGCGCAACAACAGCGGCGGTTTTGCGAGCGCCTGCCCCAACACGCTTTGCGCGATGCGCCCCAGCTCCGTCGCCATGCCGGTGGCGACCACGACCCCACTGGCGCGCCCGCTCGCGACCAGCGACCCGGCAAAGGCCATGTTCGTGCGTTCGGCGACCGGCTGCGCCGGCGCCAGAACGAGATCGGAGCTTTTCGCCGACGGCAGCGACTCGCCGGTCAGCAGCGACTCGTCGATGTTCAGGTTGTGCTGAGACAGCAGACGCAAGTCCGCCGGCACGCGCGCACCGGATTCCAGCATCACGATGTCGCCGGGCACCAGTTCCTCCGCATCGACATCGTGTGTATCGCCGCCGCGCACGACCATCGCACGCGCCGTGATCAGCTGCTGCAAGGCATGCGCGGAACGCGCCGCGCCGTGCTCCTGATAAGTGCCAATGGCCGCATTGCTGAGCAGGACGACGAAGATGAATCCAGCGTCCGACCATGCTCCGGTCGAGAGCGACACGCCCACTGCCGCCAGCAGCACGAGATCAGCGGGCTCTTGAACTGGTTCAGGAAGATCGCGCCAAGGCTCGGCTGCCGCGCGCGCGGCAGCGCGTTGCGACCAAAGCGCCGCAAGCGTTCATCCGCTTCGCGTACGTCCAGACCCTGCGTCGACGTGCGCAGCGCCTGCAGCACCGACGGTGCAGCCTGCGCGTGCGGCTGACTGACAGTCGGCGAAGGCAGGGCTTCCGGTATCGGGGTCACGCGCATGGAAACAATAGTGCCGTACCGCACTCAAGAACTACCCCCTCTCCCCACGGCAGTGGGGAGAGGGCTGGGGTGAGGGGCGCCGACGCAGTCGGCGGGCAAACTGCTCGTGC
The DNA here is from genome assembly GCA_041659605.1 of Sinimarinibacterium sp. GTDB lineage: Bacteria > Pseudomonadota > Gammaproteobacteria > Nevskiales > Nevskiaceae > Solimonas. The sequence goes on from JBAZXW010000043.1 coordinate 37,941, forward strand.
CTTGCGAGACCCCCTCACCCTAACCCTCTCCCCCACATTCGCGGGGGAGAGGGAACTGTCGAGATGATTTCTATTCCGGCATCGCCGGCTCGCGCGGTTCCTTTTCGGGCAGCTCGGTGATCGTCGCCTCGGTCAGCAGCAGCACACTGGCGACGGACACCGCGTTTTCCAGCGCGATGCGCACGACCTTGGTCGGATCGACGATCCCGGCCTCGTACATGTCCACGTACTTGTTCGCGGCGGCGTCGAAGCCGATGTTGCCGGAGTCCGCCAGCATGCGCTGCACGACCACGCCGTCATCGACCGCGGAGTTGTCGGCAATCGTGCGCGCCGGAGACTCGAGTGCGCGGCGCAGGATCACCAAGCCGGTGCGTTCGTCGCCCACCGCCTCGGCCTCGAGCTTTGCGATCGCCGGCACCGCGCGCAGCAGCGCGAGCCCACCGCCGGGCACGATGCCCTCGGCGACCGCGGCCTTGGTCGACGCGATCGCATCGTCAAGCGCGTCCTTCTTGGCCTTCATCTCCGCCTCGGTCGGCGCGCCGACGCGGATCACCGCGACACCGCCGGCGAGCTTCGCCAGGCGCTCCTGCAACTTCTCCTTGTCGTAATCGCTGGTCGCCTTGTCGACCTGGGCGCGGATCTGCTGCATGCGCGCATCGATCGCCTTCTTCTCGCCGGCGCCACCGATGATCGTCGTCGTTTCCTTGTCGACGACGACGCGGTGCGCGCGCCCGAGCTGACCCAGCTCCACGCTCTCGAGCTTCAGACCCAGATCTTCGGAGATCACCTGCGCACCGGTAAGAGTCGCGATGTCCTGCAGCATCTCCTTGCGGCGGTCGCCGAAGCCCGGCGCCTTGACCGCGACGCTACGCAGCACGCCACGGATCTGGTTGACGATCAGCGTCGCCAGCACCTCACCCTCGATCTCCTCGGCGATGAACAGGATCGGCTTGCCGAGCTTCGCGACCTGCTCCAGCACGGGGATCACGTCCTTGAGCACGTTCATGCGCCGGTCGGTGACCAGCACCAGCGCCTCGTCGAGCACGGACTCCATCTTCTCGGCGTCGGTCGCGAAGTACGGCGAGACATAGCCGCGGTCGAATTGCATGCCTTCGACGACGTCGAGCACGGTTTCGGTGGTCTTCGATTCCTCGACCGTGATCACGCCCTCGCCGCCGACCTTTTCCATCGCCTGCGCGACCAGTTCTCCGACTTCCGGATCGTTGTGCGCGGAGATCGTCGCCACCTGCGCCTTCTCCAGCCGCGTCTTCACCGGCCGCGACAGGCTCTTGAGCGCGTCGACAGCCGCCTTGAGCCCGCGATCCAGGCCCCGCTTGAGATCGATCGCGCTGGCGCCGGCGACGACGTTGCGCACGCCGTCGGCGAAGATTGCATGCGCGAGGATGGTCGACGTGCTGGTGCCATCGCCCACCGCGTCGCCGGTCTTCTCTGCCGCCTGGCGCAGCATCTGTGCGCCCAGATTCTCCTCGGCGTCTTCCAGATCGATCTGCTTGGCGATGGTCACACCGTCGTTGCACACGATCGGCGTACCCCATTTCTTGCGGATCAGCACCGACTTGGACTTCGGCCCGAGCGTGATGCGTACGGCATCGGCCAGCTGCGTTGCGCCGCGCAGCACCTTCTCGCGCGCCTCGCTGCGGAACAGAATCCTGGTATGCGCCATTGTCCACCTCCTGACAGCCGACACGATGCCGCCATCCCCGCCCGCCAGCGTTGATGCAAGTCAATCGCCGGCCCGCAAACGGGTTCATGATGTCCGCCCGCCCCCTGTAGGAGATTCTATGTTCACCCTCAAGCGGCTGGGCTGAGGATCTGTGGTTGATAGTCGGTTTGGTTTTTCATCAGCGCGAAGGCAATGCGTGCG